>NZ_JBOHHW010000008.1:0-159907 GCF_050725575.1 Sphingomonas sp.
CGCATCCATTGCAGCGCGGCGGTGATGTCGGGGCGCACTTCGCGCTTGTAGCGCACGATCACCGGCGCTTCGCTGGCAACCGGGTGGTAGACGCGCACCGCCTCCTCCTCATAGCCGATCGCACGCTCGTACAGCGCGCGCTCGACCCGGTCGTCGGCGACCTCTTTCCCGAGCCGGGTCGCCTCGGCGAACTCAGGATAGGCGGCGCGCCAGCGAAAGATCGTCATGCGACAGACGCCGAACGCTGCGGCAAGTTCGCGATCGGTCAGGCCCTGGGCATAAAGCTCCTGCGCCTGGCGGATATAATCGGTTTTGAAAGTTGAAGGACGTGTTTCCATGCTGCCGGGATAACGCGGGTTTCATGGGGTTTGAATCGAGGGCACGATAAAGTGCGCAGGGGAGATATGTTACACCGGTTGTGCCGTATTTCGGTGCGACGATGTGTTGGAAATTTGAAGTAAATCACTGAATATAGGTGATTATTATAGAGGCGGCATATCGTGGTCAGTATCGCAATCCAGATCAGGAGCAGCATGACGGGCACAGTCACGACCAGCGCAATGCCTGTGCCGACGGGGCCGAGCGGCGCGGTATGGGCGCCCCGTTTCCATGCCCGGATCGCCAGCCAGGCCACGACAGCAAATACCATAGCGGGCGCGAGGAAGGGCAGACCGTCGGCACGGCGAAGCAGGCCGTGAACCCATAAAATGGGAGCCACTTACATATGGGGTTGAACGGCAAAATTCGTGATCAGGCGACTGGCAGCTTCTGGCAGATAGTTGAGGTAAGCGGCCTCTATCCCTCCCGGCGAGTGCAGGTGGCCGTGGCATCGGGACCGCCATGCCGGGGTGAATATTTCAGCTGGGTACAGCGCCGTAAACTTTTGAACATAGAGGAAGCGACGGAGCGAAGGCCAACGGCAGCGCGTTCGTAATCGAGAGCTGCATCGGCAAATTCGGCCTGGTAGGCCTTGATTTGCTCCGGTTCGATCGCGCTGCAACGCGCGAGGGTTAAACCAAAGGCCTTCGTTCCGGATCGCCAATCCCTGGCGCTGCCCGGCCGCGCTCTATAAGCTGTGTAGTAGCCACCGAGTACGCACGTATCCGGCAGATTTGCGCGAATGGGATATCGATAGGATCGAGTGAGCGTTTCGCCGTCATCCTCGTACAGGGCGGATATCTTTCCGTCCGCAGATGACCAGGTCAGACGTAATTTCGCTACGCAGGCGGCATAGTGGAGAACCGCTACGGGCGGATTGCTCTCAACACAGTCTTCGCGCTCCAATCGGAATGCACCGTAAGCAGCGACGGGACTCGTCTGCGAGTCCCGAAGCATGTAATCCTGCGCAAGGAGTGCGAGAATGATGAGCATACTCCCATGCTAGTTGGTTGACTCAAAGTCTGCAATCAGGGCTCGAAATGCCGGCGCTGAACGGCGCGGTTTGGGACGGAAGCGGAATGACCGCTTTATGAGTGTATGACCTGGTATTGTGTCCCCGAAACAGGAAGTCATGTCGTATGAGCTGAACGGCATCGCCGGCCTTGGCGGTGCTCCGATAAACCTTTGAATATTAGTGATATTATTCCTAATAAGGTCGCGACGGCGGGGCACTCTATGAGCCGAGTCATTAAGTAAACTGTCACCGAATTATCGATGCTCACCCTGGCGAGGTTCATTTGCGCCGCGGCTTGCCGGGCAGCGGCAGCATTTCGCGCAACACGATCTCGGCATCCCGCTCCTGGCCATCGCGGACGTAGCGCACCGGCACATGAGTTCCCGGCGGCTGCGTGAACACACGGGTGAGGTCGCCGCCGCTGATCGCCCGCGCGCTGCGTCCATCGATGCTGAGCAGCTTGTCGTTCTTGCGCAGTCCTGCCTGCGCGGCGGGTCCGCCCTCGTTCACGAGGCTGAGCAGGACCGTCTCCGGATCGGTCTTGATCGCGCGCAGCCCGGCGCGGCTGAACGGGACCGGCACATATCCCGGCACATAATCCATGCAGATGCGGGACCGGCCATAATCGAAGGTGATCGTATAGTTGGCCAGCGTATGCGTGCCGAGATTGCCGGCCTCGCTGACCGACAGGCTGACCCCGCCCTTGTCGTCCGATGTGCGGACCATCGGATAGCGCACCGTGCCGCCACCGACGGTGCCACCCACACTGAACGTCCGCGCGTAGCTGACCCAGTTTTGCGACGCGCCGCCGGCGCCGTAGGACACCGCCTGGACGCCGCGATTGTAGCGCGCGACGAGGCCATTCTGCTTCAGCCAATGCATATAGAGCATGGTCGATCCGTTGTTCCCGGTATCGATGGTGAACGGCGCGCGGACGCCGTCGAGCAGGGCGTCGATCGTCGGCATGTCGTCCGTGAAACGCGTCGCCACCCAGCCGCTCTTGCAGGTCACATTCTGGTCGCGCGGCAATAAGGTCAGCGTGCCGGCGCGATAGTCGAGCCGGGTGATGAAGCGTTCGACCACCTCCAGCCCGAGCAGACCGGCAAGCGGCGGCTGCGCGCCGCGCTCCAGCGACGAATAACCGAGATCGAGCACCGAGAAGGCCTGGTCGCGCATCACCGCATCGCCGATCCGCAGCTCCTTCACGCGGGTGAATTGCTGCTCGATCGTGCCCGCGCCGGTGCCGCCGCTGCGCACGCCGCCGACCGGGGTCAGGCCGAGCGCGCGCGCCGCGTCAGGCGAAACGATGCTGTGCCCGCCGGTGTCGAACAGGAAGTGCATCGGCCGGCCGTTGATGCTTGCCTCGATCACCAGCTGCGGAAAGACCGTCGCGGCGACCGTCGTGCCCATGGCGGGAAGCAGGTGATCGTCGGGCTGGCGTGGCGCGGCATAGCTGTCCGCCGGCGCCGTGGGGAGCAGGCGGTAGGTGTCGATGATGGTCCGCTCTTCATTGTTGCCGTCGGACCGCACCACCGCGAACGGCAAGCGCCGCTCCGCGACCGTGCGATAGTCGGTGTAGCGCGTCTCGAGCTTGCGGAACCAGTCCTGCTCCACCGCGCGCGCCAGATCGCCGGTCGCCGCATCGAACCATAATTCGACCGGCTCGCCGCCGCGCGGCGTCGCGGTCACCACTGAATATCGCTGTCCCTTTTCGGTCCGCTCGATCGCCGCGCCGCGCCGTGCGCCGCCGAATCCCGCCTGGAGCCAGCCGAACCGGGCCAGCCACGCACTGGTCTGCGTCCGCCGCTGCGCGAAGGGGCTGTCGAGCTTATGGCTGCCGCCCGATGGTTCGACCCGCCAGTGCGTGTGTCCGTCGTAAGTCTCGGCAATGCGGAACGCCGTCAGGTCGGTGCGCGTCGCGAAGCGTCCGTCACCCAGGTCGTTGACCGATTGCCATGTTCCCGCCAGCCCGGCGGCGGTGATCTTTCCACTCGCGACCAGCGTTTCGCGCGGTTGCCATTCGCTTGCCGGCGCGCTCCCGATCAGCAGCAACGCCGCCCCGCTCATGATCCATTTCGTCCGCACCATCGCCGTCTCCTTGTGGACAGGTTAGCGCAGGCGCTCCCGTCCGGTCTTGGACGGCGTTAGCGCGATCAGGACGCGCGTTGCATGCGCCGCGTGCCCGGTGCCACGCCATAGTGCCGCCGGAACCAGCGCGTGAAATGCGCCTGGTCGTAAAAGCCGGTCGCCGCCGCGATCTCGGCAATCGACAGGTCGCCGGCGATCATCGTGTCCGCCAGCGCCAGCCGCATGCGCCGCGAATAGGCCCCGATCGTCTCGCCGGTCGCCGCCCGGAACGCGCGACACAGATGCGCCGGGTGGACTCCTGCCTCGGCCGCCAGCGCCGACAGGTCGGGCGGCCGCGCCGGACTGGCCGCGATCGCATCGCGCACGCGCCCCAACCACGCAGGCGCCATGTCGAGGTCAGCGCCGCGCACCGCGCGCGCCGCGATCTCGAGCACCGCGCCGACCACGCCCAGCGCGGCGCCGGAATCGCGCGTCATGAGCTCGCGCTCCAGCCGGCCCAGCGCCGCATCGCCCGGATCGAGCCGCACCGCCCGATAATCGCCGAACAACCCCGCCAGTGCCGGATCGTCGAGCCACTGCGCGTCGAAATAAAGGTTCACGCAGCGCGTCGATTGTGCCCCGAAGCGGTTGGCGTGCACATGTCCGGCGGGATGCGCGACGAGCGAGCCGCGCCGGCAATCGATCTCACGCGTTGCCGCCTGGGCGTAACCGCCCGCCAGCACCACGCAGAGATAGGCCGCGCCATGCTCGTGCCGCGGCAAGCTGCCCGCGCCATCATGTTGGCGGTGGCTGGCGAGCAGCCCATGCGCCGCGACGTCGCCCAGCCCGTCGCCGAGCGAGACGCGCGCCGGAACATGGGTGACGGAAAGGTCGCTCGATGGGTGCACGACCCCGCTCTACCGCGCCCTTCGCGCTGCCTCAATCGTGAAGCTCAATGACGCGACGTCACCGAATTTCCCGGACGCTTTCCCTGACGCGTGATGGACGGGCCAGTGGTGGAGGCTTCAATAAGGGGGTTAAGTAAACTGTCACCGAATTTGTCCACCGAATTACAGCCCAGCAAACTATGGCAATATCGCAATGTCACTCAATTGGACGTGTCTGAACTCGGGAGGGCACTCCAGATCTGTGAGGAGATAGCCGATGCAATATGCGACGGGGCAGAAGATCAGGGCCGGCGACGAGGTTATCGCCGATGGCATGAAAGGAGTGGTCGTCTGTGACTTTGATGGCCGTGAGTTTGCAGAAGGCTATGAGGCTTGGGACACGCCCGAGACTGAAATGCTCGGTGGCGGCACTCTGTCCTCAGGCGTAATGATCCATACCGCCGAGGCTGGCTTGATCCACTATCCGGATGAAAGCGGTGCAATCCACTGCGTTTCATCCCCAAACCGATAGTCGACATCCCATGACGAAAAGACTCACCATGGCCGAGTCATTACCGGCAACCGCGGTCGATGCCGCGAGCAAGAAGAGCTCCGCGTACATCATCCCGGCGCTCAGGCGTCTGCCGGGGCTGCTGCATTTTCATGCCGGTGTCTCGCCGAAGGGCTCGATCGTGCAAGTCAGGGTCTGGGACAGCGACGAGCATGCGGCGCAGCTGGACCGACTGAAGGAAATGGTCGGCCCGTCCTAAGCCAGATAGGACGCAAACCCGGCCAGCACTTCATCGTAGAGCGCTTTCTTGAACGGGACGATGACCTCGGGCAGTTCGGCCGGGTCGGCCCAGCGCCAGGCGCGGAATTCCTGGTGCTTGGTCTTGATGTCGACATCGCTGTCCTCGCCGAGGAAACGATAGAGGAACCAGCGCTGCCGCTGGCCGCGCCATTTTCCTTTCCACACCTTGCTGATCATGTCCTCGGGCAAGTCGTAGAACAGTTCGCGGTCGATCGTCGCGATCAGTTCGACCTTGTCGGGGGTGATGCCGGTTTCCTCGCCGAGCTCGCGGATCGCCGCCTGTTCGGCGTCCTCGCCGTCATCGATCCCGCCTTGCGGCATCTGCCAGGCCTCGAGCATGGAATCGATCCGCTGGCCGACGAACACCTTGCCCCGGGCGTTGAGCAGCATCACGCCGGCGCAGGGGCGGTAGGGCAGGGTTGCGGGGTCGGTCATTGGTTTTTGTCCCGGTGAGATCGGTGCGATTCCGCTTGGCTATCCGTCCTGTTGCCGCTGCGTCAAACCAGGATCCTCCCCGGCACGGGGAGGGGGACCAGCGAAGCTGGTGGAGGGGGTGTGCCAAGCAGCGTTCCGCCTGGGGAGATCCCCCTCCACCATTCGCTGAAGAAGCGAATGGTCCCCCTCCCCGGCACGGGGAGGATCTGGTCTGCCTAACTCGCCGCCTGCGCCATGACGCGGTTGGCCTCGGCTTCGGCGATGATGGTCCTGAACACCGCCAGCGCGCCGGCGACATCGCCCTGTGAGGATGGGATCGCCTGGCGCAGGGTGATGAAGCCGTGGATATTGCCGACAGCCTCGCGATAGGTGGTCGGCACGCCGGCGTTGATCAGCGCGGCGGCATAGGCACGGCCCTGGTCGCGCAAGGGATCGAGGCTGGCGGTCACCACCAGCGCGGGCGGCAGGCCGGCGAGCGGGCCGAGCAGGGGCGAGGTGCGGATATGGGTGCGTTCGGCCTGATAGGCGGCCTCGAACCAGTTCATGCTGTCGCGGGTGAGCAGATAGCCTTCGGCGAATTCGTCGAAGGAGGGCAGCTCGCGGCTTGAATCGGTCGCGGGGTAGATCGGGAATTGCGCGATCACCGGGACCTTGGCGGGGGCGTCGCGCAGCGCGACGGCGGTGACGATCGAGAGATTGCCGCCCGCGCTGTCGCCGCACACGATCAGGCTGGTGACCGAGCGGCCGAGTTCGGCCGGGCTTTGCGCGACCCAGCGCGCGGCGGCTTCGCAATCATCGGGCGCGGCCGGCCAGGGATGTTCCGGCGCGAGCCGGTAATCGACCGAGACGACGGGGAGGTCGAGCACGCGCGCGGCCTCGGCACAGAAGCTGGCATGGCTGACGATGTCACCAATGACGAAGCCGCCGCCATGATAGAACAGCACCACCGGGCCCGGCTCGCGCGCGGCGCGGGCGTCGAACAGGCGGGCGGGGATGTCGCCGGCCGGGCCGGGGATCGTCAGGTCGGCGACCGTCGCCAGGTCGCCCAGCGGCAGATCCGCCACATCCTTCATCGCGACATAGATCGCGCGTGCCGCCGGCGCGTCGAGCTCATGCATTTTCGGGCCCGGCACATTGTTGAGATAGGTCAGGAAGCCGCGGACATCGGGGCGGACGAACGGATCGGACATGAATGGCGTCTCCTGACAGGGCCGGTGCATGGCGAAGACCGGCGTTCGCGCTTACCTAGGCATGATGATCGCGCTCGTCCATCACCCGGATTATGTCGCGCCGGCCCCGGCGCGCAGCACCTATCAGTGGAACAAGAACGGCCTGATCCGCGACCTGCTGAAGGCGAGTGAGGCGGAGCTGGAGTGGTTCGAGCCCGAGCCGATGCCGGTCGCCTGGCTCGAGGCGGCGCATGATGCCGATTATGTCGCCGAAGTGCTGGAGGCACGCGTGCCGGCGGGCAAGGAGCGGCGGATCGGCTTTCCGGTCACGCCGCTGGTCGCGCGGCGTGCGGCGGTGGTGCCGGGCGGCACCTGGCTGGCGGCGCAGCTGGCGCTCGACCGCGGCTTTGCGGCGAATACCGCGGGCGGTAGCCATCATGCGCTGGCCGATACCGGCGCGGGCTTCTGCGTGTTCAACGATCTGGCCGTCACCGCGATCCGGCTGGTCGAGGAACGCAGTGTCGAGCGGGTGCTGGTGGTCGATTGCGACGTGCATCAGGGCGACGGGACCGCGGCGCTGACCGCGGGGCGTCCCGATATCGCGACCTATTCGATCCATGCCGAGAAGAATTTCCCGGTGCGCAAAGCCCGCTCGACGCTCGATGTGCCACTCGCCGACGGGGTCGGGGACGAGGCCTATCTCGACACGTTGCGCGAAACGCTGACGCCACTGATCGACGCGTTCCAGCCGGCGCTGGTGCTGTATCAGGCGGGGGTCGATCCGTTCGCGGGCGACCGGCTTGGCCGGCTCAGCCTGACGCTGGACGGGCTGGCGCGGCGCGAGGCGCTGATCGCCGGGCTGATGATCGATCGCGGTATCGCGCTCGCCAGTACCGTGGGTGGGGGCTATGGGCTGGATGCGATGGAGGTTGCGCGCCGCCATGTCAGTTCAATCCTCGCGCTGGGACGCGCCTTTGAAAAGAAGCAGTTGCACCCGCCCGCGCATTTTCTACCTTGGGCTCGCAGCGTCGCGGGCCTAGACGACGCACACTGAAGTTTACAGGAAGATGACAATGGCGACCGCCGTGCATGAGGTGACACCCGAAGAGGCGTCCGCCCACCCGCTTGCAGAATCCGTCGTGGTTCGTTTCGCCGGCGACTCGGGCGACGGCATGCAGCTGACTGGCGGCCAGTTCACCTTGTCGACAGCGTTGTCGGGCAATGACCTGGCGACCTTCCCCGATTTCCCGGCCGAAATCCGCGCGCCGCAGGGCACCTTGTTCGGTGTTTCCGCCTTCCAGATCAATTTCGGCTCGACCGCGATCGAGACCGCGGGCGATGCGCCCGATGTGCTGGTCGCGATGAACCCGGCGGCGCTCAAGACCAATGTCGAGGCGCTGAAGCCCGGCGGGCTGATCATCGCCGACGAAGGCGAATTCTCGAAGCGCAATCTCGACAAGGCGAAATATGAGGTCAGCCCGCTGACCGACGGCAGCCTGGCCAAATGGCAATTGCTCGCCTTCAACATCTCGCAGCTGACGCTCGATGCAGTGAAGCCGTTCGGGCTCGGCAACAAGGAAGCGCTGCGCTGCAAGAATATGTGGACGCTGGGGCTCGCGCTGTGGATGTTCGATCGCGACCGCCAGCCGATTATCGACTGGCTGAAGTCGAAGTTCGCCAAGGCGCCGGTGCTGGCCGAGGCGAATATCGCCGCGCTCAATGCCGGCCATGCTTACGGCGAGACCGCCGAGCTCGCCGGGCCGATGAAGCAGCATCACATCGCGGCGGCACCGGCGGAGGAGGGCCTGTATCGCACTGTCACCGGCGCCGAGGCGATCTCGCTGGGCCTGGTCGCCGGCGTGCAGCTCGCCGATGTGCCGATGTTCTTCGGCGGCTATCCGATCACCCCGGCCTCGGCGATCCTGCATCACCTGTCGCGGCTCAAGGAATATGGCATCACCACCTTCCAGGCGGAGGACGAGATCGCCGCGGTCGCCTCGGCGATCGGCGCGTCCTATGCCGGGCAGCTTGGCGTCACCTCCTCGTCCGGTCCCGGCATCGCGCTGAAGGGCGAGGCGATCGGCCTGGCGATCATGACCGAGCTGCCGCTGGTGGTGGTCAATTCGCAGCGCGGCGGCCCGTCGACCGGCCTGCCGACCAAGACCGAGCAGTCGGATCTCTATCAGGCGGTTTATGGCCGCAACGGCGATGCGCCGATGCCGGTGATCGCGGCGCGCTCGCCCGCCGACGCGTTCGACTGCGCGATCGAGGCAGTGCGGATCGCGGTGCAATATATGACGCCGGTGATGCTGTTGACCGACGGCTATATCGCCAATGCCGCCGAGCCGTGGAAAGTGCCGGACATGAGCAGCTACGCGCCGTTCCCGGTGACCTATTTCGACCATGTGCCGGAGGGCGGGTTCCTGCCCTATGGCCGCGACGAGAAGCTGGCGCGGCCCTGGGTCAAGCCCGGCACGCCCGGCCTGCTCCACCGCATCGGCGGGATCGAGAAGCAGATCGGCACCGGCAATATCGAATATGGTGCCGCCAACCACCAGAAGATGACCGAGATCCGCCGCGACAAGGTGGCGAACATCGCGGTGCCCGATCAGCAGGTCGAGCTTGGCGAGACGAGCGGCAAGCTGGCGCTGGTCGGCTGGGGATCGACCTTCGGCCCGATCCATCAGGCGGTGCGGCGCATGCGCCGCAAGGGGCATGACGTGTCGCACATCCATATCCGCCATATCTGGCCGATGCCGGGAAATCTCGGTGACTTGCTAAAGGGTTATGACAAGATCATCGTACCGGAAATGAACACCGGGCAGCTCAAGACGGTGCTGCGCGATCAGTTCCTGGTTGATGCGAAACCGCTCAACAAGATTTCCGGCCAGCCCTTCATGATCTCCGAGATCGAAGCCGCGATCGAAGGGGCGCTGGCATAATGTATCGCTCGCTGACCCTGTTGGTGGCCCTCGCCGCGACTGTCGCGCCGGCCGTACAGGCTCAGCCCGTGACGAGCGATCGGCTGGAGGCTGCGCTCGATGCATTGCCGACCGATATTGCCGGCGTTCAGCATCGGCCACGCGAGCCGGGTGAGCCGCTGGTGGTCTATGGCGGTCAACTCGACGGGAGCCCGCTGATTGCCGTGGCGATGGCCGATATCGGCACGCCGAGCAGCCCGGACACCGCACGGACGCTCGGGCGGGGCGATGCCAAGGTGGCCGGCCTGATCAAGATCCTGTTCGAAGGCCGGTTCGCGGTGCCGGGGCACCCCGACGCAGTGACGTTTTTTGGTGAGTATCTGACCAATAAAGGTCTGAAACAGGCCTGGCTGCTCGAGCGTGGGGGGCAGCGGACCATGGTTTCGGTGACTATCTTCCGTACCGAGGATCGTCGTCGCGTATTTGACGACATCCGTGCCCGGCTGCTCGGTGGAGCGGTGATGATCAAGGCGCCGCTTGCGGCAAAGTCGAACTGAAAGACCTGACCGATGAACGACATGACACCCATCGCCAAGACCACCCCGAAGGACTGGGAAACCGACCAGGAAGTGCGCTGGTGCCCGGGATGCGGCGATTATGCGATCCTGAAGGCGGTGCAGCGGACCATGCCGGAACTGGGTGTGCGGCCGGAAAACACCGTGTTCGTAAGCGGCATCGGCTGCTCGTCGCGCTTCCCTTATTATATGGAAACCTATGGCTTCCACACCATCCATGGCCGCGCGCCGGCGGTGGCGACCGGGGTCAAGCTGGCCAATCCCGATCTCGACGTGTGGATCATCACCGGCGACGGCGATGCGCTGTCGATCGGCGGCAACCACACCATGCATTTGCTGCGCCGCAATCTCGATTGCCAGGTGCTGCTGTTCAACAACGAGATTTACGGCCTGACCAAGGGGCAATATTCGCCGACCAGCCGGGTCGGCACGCGTTCGCCGTCGACGCCGTTCGGGTCGGTCGACCGGCCGGCTTCCCCTTGCGCTTTCGCGCTCGGGTCGGGCGCGCGCTTCGTTGCCCGCGCGATCGACGTGAACAAGAATTTGCCGACGGTGCTCAAGGCGGCGCACGCGCACAAGGGCGCGAGCTTCATCGAGATCTACCAGAATTGCATCGTCTATAATGACGATGTGTTCGCCAGCTTCACTGACAAGGACAAGGCGCAGGCCGGGCAATTATGGGTCGAGCATGGCCAGCCCTTGCTGTTCGCCGGCGGGACCAAGGGGATTGCGCTCGACCAGGAGCGGCTGATCCTCAAGATCGTCGATGTCGTCGATGGCGATTGGGCCGCGGCGAAGGTCATCGTGCATGACCAGACCAACCGCGCGGTCGCGCATATGCTGGTCGAACTGCCGCTCGGCACCTTCCCGGTCGCGCTCGGCGTGATCTACAATGACCCGGCACCGACCTTCGAAAGCGCGGTGGTCGCGCAGAACAAGCAGGCGTCCGAGGGCAAGAAGCCCGATTTGCAGAAGCTGCTGTCGCAGGGCCAGACCTGGCAGGTCGAAAAACAGCCGCACGCGATGTGAGTGAGGGCTTGAGGAAGCGATCATGACGTTCGTCGTCACCGATGCCTGCATTCGGTGCAAATATATGGATTGCGTGGAAATTTGCCCGGTGGAGTGTTTCCACGAAGGCGAAAACATGCTGGTCATCAATCCCAACGAGTGCATCGATTGCGCGGCGTGCCTGCCCGAATGCCCGGCCGAAGCGATTGTCCCGGATATCGAAAGCGGGCTCGAGCAATGGCTTGAGCTCAACCGGACCTTCTCGGCGCAGTGGCCGATCGTGAGCAACAAGGCCAACCAGACGCCGGCCGATGCCGATGACCACAAGGGCGAGGCCGGAAAATACGAGAAATATTTTTCCGCTTTGCCGGGCGAGGGCGATTGATCCAGCGCCTGACATGAGGGGCGCGACGCTCCTCTGGCTGCGACGGGATCTGCGACTGGGCGATCAGGCCGCGCTGACCGCCGCCGCGGGGGAAGGGCCGGTCATTCCGGTCTATATTCTTGACGACGAGACCCCAAGGCACCGCAGGATGGGCGGCGCCTCGCGCTGGTGGCTGCACCATAGCCTCCAGTCGCTTGGCGCCGATCTGCGCGACAAGGGCTCCCAGCTGATCCTGCGGTGCGGCAAGTCGGACGAGGTTCTTGCCGCACTGGCGACGGAAACCGGCGCGACGCGGGTGCATTGCCTGCGCCATTACGAACCCTGGTGGCGCAATGCCGAGAAGGCCGTCGCAACATCGCTCGATCTGGTGTGCCATGACGGCAATTATCTGGTGCCGCCGGGATCGGTGACCACTGGCGCGGGCCAGCCCTACAAGATCTATACGCCGTTCTGGCGGGCGCTGAACGAGCATATGCCGCCGCCCGAACCTGCGCCTGCGCCGCATGAGATTCCGGCACCGGACCATTGGCCCGAGAGTGACCGCCTGAACGACTGGGGTTTGTTGCCCGACAGGCCCGACTGGGCAGGGGGCTTTCGCAAGGAATGGACGCCAGGAGAAGCGGGAGCCATCGAGCGGCTGGACGATTTCATCCCCAAGGCGGCGCATTATGATGTCGGCCGCAACCTGCCGTCCGAAGAGTCGAGTTCGCGCCTCTCGCCGCATCTCCATTTCGGCGAGATTTCCCCTGCCACGGTGTGGCACCACGCGCTCAAGGCGAAGGGAGATACGACGGTTTTCCTGAAGGAGATCGCCTGGCGCGATTATGCGCAGAACGTGATCCTGCAATATCCCGATTATGGCAAAGCCAATGGCCGGCCGGCGCTGGACGGCCTGGCCTGGCGGAGCGGCAAAGCGGCTGATGCCGATCTGAGTGCGTGGCAGACGGGACGGACCGGCTATCCGATCGTCGATGCCGGCATGCGCCAGCTCTGGGCTACTGGCTGGATGCATAATCGCGTGCGGATGATCGCGGCGTCGTTCCTGATCAAGCATTTGCTGATCGACTGGCGCATCGGCGAGCAATGGTTCTGGGACACGTTGGTCGATGCCGATTACGCCAGCAACAGCGTCAACTGGCAATGGACCGCCGGCACGGGCGTTGATTCCAACATGTTCGTGCGAATCATGGCGCCACTCACTCAGTCGGAGAAGTTCGACGCGGGCGATTATATCCGCGAATGGGTGCCTGAACTCGCCGCGTTGAGCGACGCTGCGATCCATGATCCCGAGGCGGCGGGGTGCCGTCCGAAAACCTATCCCGCAAAGATCATTGGCCACCGCGAAGCGCGGGAACGCGCGCTGGCGGCGGTGAGGCAGTGACGTGACCGTGCCATCAAGAATCGCTTTTCGCCGCCCCGTACCGGGTGCATGAGGCTGCGGATATGAGTGCGACCGTGCCAAACAGGGGACGCCGGTTCGGGGCAAGAACGGCGCGGGGAGAGGGAGGCGCCGGCTGGCTGCTCAACCGCTTTTCGTGGGCGTTCCACCGTGTCCTTGACCGGATCGACCGGGGGCTGGAGCAGGGCGCGATCGAGGTGTCGCTGCCCGATGGATCGCGGCGCCTGCTCGGCGGCCGAAAGCCGGGACCGGTGTCGATCGTCGACCTGCGCAGCTGGCGCGCGCTGCTCCGTCTGGTGCGTAACGGATCGGCCGGCTGGTACACTGCCTGGGTCGCGGGGGAATGGTCGAGCCCTGATCCGGTGCCGCTGTTCGATCTGTTCATGCGCAATGGGCGATCGCTTGGCGATACGGCGCGGGCCAGTGGCGT
Source organism: Sphingomonas sp. (assembly GCF_050725575.1). Taxonomy (GTDB): domain Bacteria; phylum Pseudomonadota; class Alphaproteobacteria; order Sphingomonadales; family Sphingomonadaceae; genus Sphingomonas. The sequence continues at coordinate 13,481 of NZ_JBOHHW010000008.1, forward strand.
GGCGCGGCTCGCGCGGCGCATCGGCTATTGGCTGCGCCGCAACGACAAGGCCGGAGCGCGGCGCAATATCGAATTCCATTACGATCTCGGCAATGATTTCTACCGCCTGTGGCTCGACCCCGGCATGACGTATTCGAGCGCGCTGTTCGCCGAGCCGATCGACCCGGCCCAGACGCTTGAATCGGCGCAAGGCACCAAGCTGCAGGCGATGCTCGATCGCACCGCGACCAAGCCGGGCGATACGATCCTCGAGATCGGCAGCGGCTGGGGCTCATTCGCCGAACGCGCCGCGCGGGCGGGGCGCAAGGTCCATGGCATCACGCTGTCGGCCGAGCAGAAGGCGATGGTCGAGCAGCGCATCGCCGATGCCGGGCTGGACGGCGTCACCGTCTCGCTGACCGATTACCGCGATGTCGCCGGCACCTATGACGCGGTGGTCAGCATCGAGATGGTGGAGGCGGTCGGGCAGCATTACTGGCCGGCCTATCTTCGCGCCATTGCCCATGCCCTGAAGCCCGGCGGACGCGCGGCGATCCAGTATATCATCATCGATGACGCGCTGTTCGAGGGCTATGCGCGCAATGTCGACTTCATCCAGCGCTTCGTCTTTCCGGGCGGCATGCTGCTCTCGGAAAGCCGTTTCCGCGCGCTGGCGGAACGCAACGGGCTGGCGTGGCAGGACCGGGTCGGCTTCGGCCTGCATTATGCCGAGACGCTGCGGCGCTGGCGGGAGGCTTTCGATGCGGTGGTCGAGGCTGGGCAGCTTCCGCCGGAATTCGATAAGGATTTCGTGGACTTGTGGCGTTATTATCTGATGTACTGTGAAGGCGGTTTTCGCGGCGGTGGGATCGATGTCGCGCAGGTGACGCTGGTCAAACAATAAAGGGAGACGAGAATGCGGCGGCTGGCGATATTGGGCGCGGTGGCGCTGGCGGGGATCGCAACTCATGTCGAGCAAAGCAGGGCGCAAGCGGTCCAATCGCCTGAAGTTCGCCTGTCGACCGGCGATACGGACAAGATACGCAGCGCGGGGGCGACGATCCTGTTCTGGTCGCAGGCGCAGCGCGATCAGAATTTCCCGGCGATGGAGAAGCTCTTTCCCGGCCATATCGTCAGCGCAGGCGGCAAGGTCCATCCCTTGCCGCAGGGCAAGCCGCTGCCGCTCGATGCCGCGGGGGTCGACGCCTATATGGCGGCGCAGAATGTCGCCGGGCTGATCGTGCTGCAGGACGGCAAAATCCGCCTCGAACGCTATGCCCGCGGCTATTCGGCGGAGGGGCGCTACACCTCCTTCTCGGTCGCCAAATCGTTCAGCTCGACGTTGGTCGGCGCGGCGATCCGCGACGGGTTTATCAAATCGGTGTCCGAGCCGGTGACCAAATACATCCCCGAGCTGGCCGGCAGCGGCTATGACGGGGTGACGATCAAACAGCTGCTGACGATGACCTCGGGCGTCAAATGGAACGAGAATTACACCGATCCGAAATCCGATGTCGCGACGATGTATGCCAAGCCGGTGCCGGCCGGTGTCGATCCGACCGTCGCCTATATGCGCACCCTGCCGCGCGAAAGCCCGCCGGGCGAGAAATGGGTCTACAAAACCGGCGAGACCAATCTGATCGGGGTGCTGGTGAAAAAGGCCACCGGCAAGCCGCTGGCGACCTATCTCAGCGAGAAAGTGTGGAAGCCGTACGGCATGGAGCGCGACGCGTTCTGGATGATCGACCAGTCAGGCCAGGAAATCGGCGGCTGCTGCCTGTCGGTCTCGCTGCGCGATTATGCGCGGATGGGCCAGCTGGTGCTCGACGGCGGCAAGGGGATCGTGCCGGCCGGCTGGTTCGCCGATGCGACCCGCGCGCAGGTCGAGACCTCGCCCGCTTATGGCTATGGCTATCAATGGTGGACCTATCCCTATGGCCGTTTCGGCGCGCAGGGGATTTTCGGCCAGAGCATCTTCATCGACCCGGCGAAGAAGATCGTCATTGTTGCGTCGGGTGCCTGGCCAAGGGCGACCGGCGATGACCTGAAGGCAGAGCGGGCGATGTTCCAGCTGCAGGTGATCGAGGCGGCGGGGAAGTAAGGTCGCCGGATTGAGGGAGCCAGAAGCCAGACGCCGAATGGGGCATTGAGAAGGCCTGTCACGATAACGGTCGTACAGCGATCGGAGCGTGACGCGACATAGGTCGCGAGCTACACCTTCCGCGTCCGAGCATAGGTCATTGCAATCGATTGGGGCGGCACTTGGTGGATTATTCAACGATGACGCTTGCCGATGCGCGACGGGATTACCTCGCGACCTGCACCACGGCCATGCCGATCGGCGGACTCATTGCATGGACGGCGCTGGCCCTGGCTTCTTACAGCCTCGGTAAAGATCTCCCGATTTTCGCGCCCTTCGTTGCGGCTGCCAGCCCTGTCCCGCTTGCGTTGATCATCGACAAATTGCGCGGAAAACTGGGCATTTGGGCGGAAGGTCAGGACAATCCGGTGAGCCAGCTGTTCATGCGCTTCATTACCGTCGTCGGGCTGTTGATTCCGTTCGCTGCAATCGCGGCGCAGGCTGCCGGCAATCTCGACATATTGATACTCGGTCTCGCAATCTTCGCCGGGATCATGTGGGTCCCGCATGGATGGGGCGCGGACGATCCGGCCGGCTTCATCCATTTCGTGATAAGAGCGGTACTCTGCTACGCCGCCTATCTGTTGGCCCCTGAAGCGATCCGCGGTGCGACCATCGCCGGTGCCGCAGCTTTGACCTATATCTATGCTATTGCAGCCATGAGAAAGCCGTCATCCGCACGGTAACTGCACCGCCCCGGGGCAGAAGCAGTTCCTTTCGTCAGTCGATCCGCTCGACATGCCCGGTGTCGAAATCCTCGGCGATCAGCGCGGCGATCCGGTTGGCCACCACCTCCGGTTCCTTCACCGAGGCCGGATCCTCGCCGGGATAGGCGCGCGCGCGCATCGCGGTGCGGGTTGCGCCGGGGTCGATGATCGCGGTGCGGATCGAGCTGATCCGCTGCATCTCGTCGCCATAAGCCGCGATCAGCGTTTCGAATGCCGCCTTTGACGCGCCATAAAGGCCCCAGAAGGCGCGCGGCTTGCGCCCGACGCTGGAGGTGATGCCGAGCACACGGGCGCGCGGCGATTTGCGCAGCATCGGGTCGAACGCGGCGATCAGCGCGGCCTGAGCGCTGACATTGAGCGTCAGGACCTGGGCCAGTTCCTTGGCGTCGATCGCCGGTACCGGCGCGAGGCTGCCGAGCATGCCGGCGTTGAGCACCATGATGTCGAGCTGTTCCCAGCGCTCGCCGATCGCCGCGCCGAGCCGGGCGATGCTGTCGGTTTCGGTCAGGTCGAGCGGTGCGATCGTCGCGCTGCCGCCGGCATCGAAGATCGCGGTTTCGACCTCTTCCAGATCCCTGGCGGTGCGCGCGGTGAGAATGACATGCGCGCCGGCCGCGGCCAGTGCCTTGGCGGTCGCTGCGCCGATCCCGCGGCTGGCGCCGGTGACGAGCGCGATCTGGTTGGCGAATGGTTTGTCGGTCATCAGAGGTTCCATCGTACGTCGTCACCCCGGACTTGTTTCAGCGTCCAGGCGCGATCGCCCGTCAAACGGGCGACGCTCATGGGGTCCATGACCGCGCATGCGTTCGGACGAGATTGTATCCCCCGGATACAATCTTGGTTTGCTGGGGGCAAACCAAAGTCCGAACGCTGAAACAAGTTCAGCATGACGTTATTTTGTTGGTTAGCTCACTCGCTCCGCGAGCAATTTAGCTGACTCGCTCCGCGAGCAGGGCGAACTGATCGACCGAGGCGACATCGTCATGATCGGTCAGCATGGTCGGATAATCGCCGGTGAAGCAGGCGTCGCAATGGCTCGGGCGGGTGTCCGAGCGGTTCGCCTCGCCCAGCGCCTTGTACAGGCCGTCGATCGATACGAACGCCAGGCTGTCGGCCTGGATATAGGTGTTCATCTCGGCGATGTTCATGTTGGCGGCGAGCAATTTGGCGCGTTCGGGCGTGTCGACGCCGTAGAAGCAGCTGTGCCGCGTCGGCGGGCTGGCAATGCGCATATGCACTTCGGCCGCGCCGGCATCGCGCATCATCTGCACGATTTTCAAGGACGTGGTGCCGCGCACGATCGAATCGTCGATCAGCACGATTCGCTTGCCCTTGATCAGCGCTCGGTTGGCATTGTGCTTCAGCTTGACGCCGAGATGCCGGACCTCGTTGTTCGGCTGGATGAAGGTGCGCCCGACATAATGCGAGCGGATGATGCCGAGCTCGAACGGAATGCCCGATTGCTGGGCATAGCCAAGCGCGGCGGGCGTGCCCGAATCCGGCACCGGAATGACCAGGTCGGCATCGACCGGGCTCTCGATCGCCAGCTGCGCGCCGATTTCCTTGCGTACGGTATAGACGCTGCGGTCCTCCGAGATCGAATCGGGGCGCGAGAAATAGACATATTCGAAGATGCACGGGCGCGGCTCGGTCGGCGCGAAGGGACGGTGCGAGGAGACCTCGCTGCCCTTGACGATGACCAGCTCGCCCGGATCGATCGAGCGCACAAAGGTCGCGCCGACCACGTCGAGCGCGACGGTTTCCGAGGCGAAGATCACCGCATCGTCGAGCTTGCCCATCACCAGCGGGCGGATGCCGAGCGGGTCGCGGCAGGCGATCATGCCCTCCGGCGTCATCACGATCAGCGAATAGGCGCCCTCGACCCGCTTCAGCGCGTCGATGAACTTGTCGACAAAGGTGCGGTAGTTGGAGGTCGCGACGAGATGGATGATCGTCTCGGTGTCGGAGGTCGACTGAAAGATCGATCCGCGCCGCACCAGGTCGCGCCGCAGCCGCATCGCGTTCGAGATATTGCCGTTATGGGCGATCGCGAAGCCGCCCGAGGCGAGATCGGCATAGAGCGGCTGGACGTTGCGCAGCGCAGTCTCGCCGGTGGTCGAATAGCGCACATGGCCGCAGGCGACATTGCCGCGCAGCTGGGCGATGATCGCCGGGCTGTCGAAATTGCCTGCGACATGACCCATCGCGCGGTGGGTATGGAATTCGGCGCCGTCGAAACTGGTGATTCCCGCCGCCTCCTGGCCGCGGTGCTGCAGCGCGTGCAGGCCGAGCGCGACAAGCGCGGCGGCGCCGTCGCTGCCTGAGGCGCCAAAGATGCCGCACTCTTCGCGCAGCTTGTCCCCATTTGCATCGGGGAGGTCGAACGGATTGGTTGTCAGCATGGCGCCCTTCGGGGGAGTAAGCGGCGCCCGCCATATAGGCATGCGATCCGCGTTTGTCGCGTTTTTGTCACATCAATCGGGAGCAATCTGCCGCATCGGCGGTTTTTCGTGGTTCAGGAGGTACTTATCATGGCCAAAGATCACGGACCGACGGTCAAGAACGACAAACTCTATGAGGATTTGCGCCGCGACGGCGCATCGAAGGAGAAGGCCGCGCGCATCGCCAACGCCAAGGCGGCCGGCACGCTCGACCATCGCAGCACGCAGCTGGAGGATCGCAGCAAGGCCGATTTGGAAAAGGAAGCGCGCGAGATCGGAATCGAAGGCCGCTCGACGATGGACAAGGGTGCGCTGGTCAAGGCGATTCGCAAAGGGTGAGTTGGGAGATCGCCACCGCTTTCGCCGGCTTCGCGGCCGGCGTATGGCTTGGCCATGCCTGATTCCCGCGACACCGGCCTTGAGCTGAACCCCAATTACGATGCGAACGGCCTGATCACCGCCGTCGCGACCGACCGTGCGAGCGGCGAGCTGCTCATGCTCGCGCATATGAATGCCGAAGCACTGGCCGCGACGATCGCCACAAACGAGGCGCATTTCTGGTCACGGAGCCGCGGCAAGCTGTGGAAGAAGGGCGAGACGTCGGGGCATATTCTGCACGTCGCCGAGATTCGCATCGATTGCGATCAGGACGCGATCTGGCTGATCGTCGATCCCGCCGGTCCTGCCTGCCATACCGGTGAGCGGAGCTGCTTCTACCGCCGCATTGATGGCGGCGCGCTGAGCCCGGTTGAGTGAAAGCCGGCCTGATCCTGCTGTTGCTGGCGCTGAGTGCCTGTTCGCGCCAGCCTGAGGCACCAGCCAAGGCGAAGGGGACACCGGCAAACGGGCTCGAGGCGGCGGCGATCGAAGCGGGGGTGATTCCCGATCCCGACAGCAGTGACATTACCGGGCTCTATGCCCGCGATACCGACCGGGTGTGCATCGTTCCCGCCACCAGCGCGTACCGGATCGGCGTGTTCGTCGATTATGGCGATCAGCATTGCGGCGGCAGCGGGGTCGTCACGCGAGTCGGCGAGACGCTGACGCTCGATTTCCCCTCGGCGCCGGGGTGCAGCTTCGATGCGCGGTTCGAAGGCGACCGAATCGCCTTCCCGGGCAAGGTACCCGACGCTTGCGCGACGCTGTGCGAACAGCGCGCCTCGATCGCCGCGCTCAATGTCGATCGGCTGAGCGAATCGATCTCGGAAGCCTCCACGCTGCGCGACGCGAAAGGTAAGGCGCTCTGCGGCGGCGCCAATTGACATTGACGTTCACGTAAGCGGCACTAGAATGGCGGGCATGTCGACCGTCGCCGCCTATGCCGTCGTTCCGCAACGTTCAGATCGCGATCATTTTTCGATCTCCGATCTGTCCGCCGAGTTCGGCGTGACCGCCCGCGCCCTGCGTTTCTATGAGGATGAAGGGCTGATTGCCCCGGAACGGCGCGGCACGACCCGTATCTATTCGCATCGCGATCGCGCGCGGCTCGCCTGGATTCTGCGCGGCAAGCGAGTCGGCTTCTCGCTGACCGAGATTCGCGAGATGATCGACCTTTACGACATTGGCGATGGCCGCAAGGCGCAGCGCCAAGTGACGATCGAGCGCTGCCGCGAACGCGTCGCGCTGCTCGCATCGCAGAAGCAGGATATCGACGCGGCGATCGCCGAACTCACCGAGTTCGTCGCCGTCCTCGAACGCTCCCAGATTCCCTAATTCCAGCAAGGCTGAAGGACTTATAATGCCGCAATATACGCCCCCCGTTCGCGACGTGCGCTTCATTCTCGAACATGTCGTCGGGCTCGACCGCTACGCCAATTTGCCCGGCTTCCAGAATGCGACCCCCGATGTGGTCGATGCGGTGCTCGACGAGGGCGGCAAGTTCGTTGCCGAAGTGCTGTTCCCGCTCAACCATTCGGGCGATCAGGAAGGGTGCAAACGCCATGACGACGGCAGCGTGACCACGCCCGCCGGGTTCAAGGAAGCCTATCAGGCATTCGTCGAATCCGGCTGGGGCACCTTGTCCGCGCCGGAGGAATTCGGCGGCCAGGCCATGCCGCATGTCGTGTCGACTGCGTTCCAGGAATTCATGATCTCCTCGAACATGGCTTTCGCCATGTATCCTGGCCTCACTCACGGGGCGATCGCCGCGTTGCTGGTCAAGGGCACGCCCGAGCAGCAGCAGAAGTATGTTCCCAACATGGTGTCTGGCAAATGGGGCGGCACCATGAACCTGACCGAGCCGCAATGCGGTACCGATCTCGGCCTGATCCGCACTCGCGCCGAGCCGCAGGCGGATGGCAGCTATGCGATCACCGGGACCAAGATCTTCATCTCGTCGGGCGAGCATGACCTGACCGAGAACATCATTCACCTCGTGCTGGCCAAGACGCCGGGCGCGCCGGACAGCTCGAAGGGCATTTCGCTGTTCGTGGTGCCGAAGTTCATGGTTGGCGACGATGGGTCGCTGGGCGCGCGCAACGCGGTGTCGTGCGGCTCGATCGAGCACAAGATGGGCATCCACGCCAATTCGACCTGCGTGATGAACTATGACGGGGCGATCGGCTGGCTGGTCGGCGACGAGATGAAGGGCCTCGCCGCGATGTTCATCATGATGAACGCCGCGCGCCTCGGCGTTGGGCTGCAGGGCCTGGCGGTCGGTGAAACCGCCTATCAGAATGCGGTGCAGTACGCCCATGACCGCCGTCAGGGCCGTGCGCTCACCGGGCCGAAGGAGCCGAACGAGAAGGCCGATACGCTGTTCGTTCACCCCGACATCCGCCGCATGCTGATGGATGCCAAGGCGCTGACCGAAGGGTTGCGCGCACTCTGCCTGTGGGGCGCGCTGCAGGTCGATCTCGAACATGCCGCCGCGACCGATGAGGAGAAGCAGCTTGCCGCCGACCTGATCGGCCTGCTCACCCCGGTGATCAAGGGCTATGGCACCGACAAGGGCTATGACATCGCGACCAATGCGCAGCAGGTCTATGGCGGCCATGGCTACATCGCCGAATGGGGCATGGAGCAATATGTCCGCGATGCGCGGATCGCGATGATCTATGAAGGCACCAACGGCGTGCAGGCGATGGACCTGGTCGGCCGCAAGCTCGCCCAGAATGGCGGTCGTGCGGTGCAGGCCTTCTTCAAGGTGGTGGCTGACGATGTCGCGGCGGGCAAGGCCGATCCGGCGACCGCCGCGTTCGCGACCGCGCTCGAAAAGGCCGCCGGCGAGCTGCAGGCCGCGACCATGTGGTTCATGCAGAACGGTATGCAGAATCCCGACAATGTCGGCGCCGGCGCGCACAGCTATATGCACATCATGGGCATTGTCGCGACCGGCCTGATGTGGCTGCGCATGGCGAAGGCCGCGGCGGCGCTGAAGGCTGCGGGCGAGGGCGATGCCGCCTTCCTCGACGCCAAGCTGGTGACCGCGCGCTATTTCGCCGAGCGCATCATGCCCGATGCCGGTGCGCTGCGCCGCAAGATCGAGGGCGGTGCGGAAGCGCTGATGACCCTGCCGCCGGAAATGTTCGTCGCCGCCTGAACGGCGGACGGCGACTGGAGCAGTATGACCTTTGACCAGCCCACCGTCATCCCCGCTTTCGCGGGGATGACGGTGGTGGTTCAATCAAATGTTATCCTGCTCTGAATGATCTCGCGCCACGCTCTCCCCGGGTGCAGCGCCCCTCAGGTGCTGGCGTGCGAGAGCGGTCGTCCCGGCATGCTGCTTTACGTCATAAGATGGCTCGATCAACGTGCACAGGATCAGGGCTTGGTCACTGGCCCGGTGGTCGGCTGCGGCGCCGGCTTCACCGGCGCGGCTGAAAACTCGGCGCGGCGACGCACGCCAGTCAGGCCATCCGTCGCGGGTTTCAAGGTGGTCGATAGCGGCGGCGGCAGGACTCGCGACCCGGGCAGGTTTTCGAGCCGGAAGGTCATGGTCGGGCGAACCACGGGGACGAACACCTGCAGCTTCATGCACTGATTCAGGTCGGGGCGGCGATACTCGGCGCAATTCCACAAGGCCTTGTCATAGCCCTTGGCGCGGTCGCGCAGATAGCTGAACGACATCGCCGCGACCTGGCTCGATTGTAGCGGCAGCGCGGTCGGGGTCTTGGCCTTGCTGTTCCAAGCCATGACCTTGCAATAGGGCCGCTCGCCACAGGTAGCGGACGCAAGCGTGGCAAAGTTTTCCGGCGGCATCTTCTTATCGAGTGTGATGAGAAAGCTGTTGGTGTCGGTCACGATTGGCGGGGGCAGGGTGCCGGCCAGGGTTGCGCCCTCGATCGTCGCCGCAGCCGCTTCTTCCAGCGCCGCGCCCATGCGGTGCGAGTCGGACAATGCGGCAAGCTTGGCGATCACCGGCTCGCTCGACAGGACGCGCCGGCCGAAGGCGGGCGGGGTGCCCCACCAGCCGGTCCAGCGGAAGAACAGATGCGTGCGAACCTTGGTGACCTTGTCGAGGCTGGAGCTCCAATAAGGCACCACCCAGTCGGTGTGATAATGCGTCGAATAGCCGACCGGTTTGAACACCGAGCCAGTCAGCGCCAGGGTCGCGGTTTCGCGCGCCCGCTTCCATGCCACGTCCGACCAGCGGTGCCGGACCAGGGCGCCGTCGCAGGTGAAAGTGAACTGGCACCCGGTCGACCGTTCGGATCCCTGGAACACCACGCCGCAGATCGTCTTGGGAAAGGCGGGATGGCGGGTGCGGTTGATGATGACCTGCGCCACGGAGCGCTGGCCGAGCGTGTCGTCGCCCGCCTCGTACAGTACGGCGGCGGCCATGCAGTCGATCGCGCGCGCCTTGTCTTCGTCGGTCCCGGCCAGCGCAAAGGGGCGTGCCGCGGGGTTGGGCGCGGTCGAATAGGGAATCGTCCCGTTGAAGCTGCGCGCATCCTCGGGCGGGAGGTCCTGGTATTTGAGCGGCTCGACCGGCGGTAGCTCGGCCTGGGGCACGATGCGCTGCGGCGGCACGACGATGTGGCGATACGGCCGGATCGGCGGCGCAAAGGTGACGATCAGCGCGGGCACCGCAATGGCGGCGACGGCGAGCATGGCAAGCAGCAGCCGCAGCACGACACCCGGACGCGCAGGTCTGCTCACAGCGGTGATGGCGGAAGATTCAATCACGGAAAACGGCTCAGCGGCCTTCAGTCGGGAGCTGGAAGGGGATCACGGTCGGCTCCTGGCGGATCGGGCAGCGGCCTTTAGCGCAGAATGCCGCGAATGAGAAATCGGCCATGCGACCACCCGGGCCGCCGGCAAGGGCAGGAATCCGCTCCCGCCCCGCCGGCCGCTATCGCGCTCAGCTTTCCGGCAGGAAGTCCGGGACCGACAAATAGCGCTCGCCGGTGTCATAGTTGAAGCCGAGCACCCGGACATTCGCCGGCAGATCGGCAAGCTTCTGGCGAATCGCCGCAAGCGTCGCGCCCGAGCTGATCCCGACGAGCATCCCCTCCTCGGTCGCGGCGCGGCGGGCATAATCCTTGGCGGCGCCGGCCTCGACCTTGATCGCGCCGTCGATCGCCTGGGTGTGGAGATTGGCCGGCACGAAGCCCGCGCCGATACCCTGGATCGGGTGCGGGCCGGGCTGGCCACCGGAAATCACCGGCGAGGCCTCGGGCTCGACCGCATAGACTTTGAGATCCGGCCATTCCTTTTTGAGCGTCTCGGCGACGCCAGTGATATGGCCGCCGGTGCCGACGCCGGTGATGATCACATCGATCGGCGTGTCGCGGAAATCATTGAGGATCTCCAGTGCTGTGGTGCGGGTATGGACCGCGATGTTGGCGGGGTTCTCGAATTGCTGGGGCATCCACGCGCCGGGGGTCTGGTCGACCAGTTCTAGCGCGCGCTCGATCGCGCCCTTCATGCCCTTTTCGCGCGGCGTCAGGTCGAAGGTCGCGCCATAAGCGAGCATCAGGCGGCGGCGCTCGAGCGACATGCTTTCCGGCATGACCAGCACCAGTTTATAGCCCTTGACCGCAGCGACCATCGCCAGGCCGACGCCGGTATTGCCGCTGGTCGGCTCAATGATCGTGCCGCCGGGCTTCAGGTCGCCCGAGGCCTCGGCTGCCTCAACCATGGCGAGCGCGATGCGGTCCTTGATCGATCCGCCGGGATTGGAGCGCTCCGACTTGATCCACACTTCGCGGTCGGGGAACAGCTTCGCCACGCGGATATGCGGGGTATTGCCGATCGTCTCGAGGATCGTGTTGGCTTTCATCGTGCTGCCTCCATCTCAATGTCTGCGGCGTCGCGCGCCGTCTCGGGTGGATCGAATGTCTTTGCGTTGCGGATGCTGGGGAACAGATAGGTCCACAGGATCGTCACCACAATCGCCCCGCCGCCGCCAACCAGGACTGCGCCGACCGGCCCCAGCCCTGCGGCGAGGAACCCCGATTCGGCCTCGCCCAGTTCATTGGAGGCCGAAATGGTCAATTGCGAGACAGCGCCGACCCGCCCGCGCTTGTCATCCGGCGTGTAGAGCTGAATCAGCGATTGGCGGATATAGACCGAGAACATGTCGGCCGCGCCGGCCACCGCGAGCGCGATCAGGCTCAGTGCCATGATCTGTGACAGGCCGAAAACGACCGTCGCGGTGCCATAGACGAGCACCGCGACCAGCATCTTGGGGCCGACATTGGTCTTGAGCGGGCGGAACGAGAAGAACAATGCGACGACCGAGGCGCCGACGGCGGGGGCGGCGGCAAGTGCGCTCAGTCCCTGTGGGCCGACCTTCAAGATATCATGCGCATAGATTGGCAGCAGCGCGCTGGTGCCGGCGAGGAACACCGCGAACAGGTCAAGCGTGATCGTGCCGAACACCATCTTGTTCTGCCATACATAGGTCAGGCCGTCGGCGATCTGCTTCAGCGGATGGGCATTACCGACCGCGATCGAGCGCGGCACCTTGCCGATCAGGAACACGCAGACCAAGGCGATGGCGAACAAGGCGCTGGCGAGCCAATACGCGCCCGACGGCGTGATCGAATAGGCAAAGCCGCCGATTGCCGGGCCGATGATCGTCCCGACCTGCCATGAGATCGAGCTGAGCGCGATCGCCGTCGGCAGCACTTCGCGCGGCACGAGGTTTGGCGCAAGCGCACTGAAGGCAGGGCCGGAAAAGGCGCGGGCAAGGCCAAGTAGCACCGCGACTCCGAACAGCACCGGCAGGGTCATCGCGCCGTCGAGCGTGACCGATGCGAGAATCAGTGCGCAAGTGAGCTGCATCGTCACCGTCACGCGGGTGATCCAGCGGCGGTCGAAGCGGTCGGCGACCCACCCGCTGACCGGCGTGGTCACGAACAGCGGCACGAACTGCAACAGGCCGATCAGCCCGAGCTGCGCCGCAGCGGCGCTGGGCGACATGGTCTGGCGCGCGATGGTGTAGGTCTGCCAGCCGATCACGATGATCATCGCGTTCTGTGCGATCGTCATCGCGAAGCGCGCCGCCCAATAGGCGCGGAAATTGGCAATGCGGAATGGGTGCGGGGCTAAGGCCATTGCCGAAAGCTTTAGGCATGGTGATCGCGGCGGGGCAATCGTCGATTGCTTTGGGGGCGCAAACTTCGCCTGTTTCCTCAGACGATTGATGTCCGGCCCGAAAGCGGCTTATAGGCACCGCTTCCTCCCCTACGGAAACGAGGTTTTCCCATCGTGGCAAAAGCCCCCGCCGCTCCCAAGTCCGCCGCTCGCAAAGCTGAACCGCCGGTGCCGAACCGGGAACGCCCCGACGAGCCCAAGCTCTACAAGGCGTCGAAGGACGAGCTGCTCGAATTCTACAAGCAGATGCTGCTGATCCGCCGTTTTGAAGAAAAGGCCGGGCAGCTTTACGGACTCGGCCTGATCGGCGGGTTCTGCCATCTGTATATCGGCCAGGAAGCGGTCGCGGTCGGCCTGCAATCGGCGCTGTCGGAGAAGGACAGCGTGATCACCGGCTATCGCGATCACGGCCATATGCTGCTCTGCGGCATCCCGCCCAAGGACGTGATGGCAGAGCTGACCGGGCGTCAGGCCGGCATCTCCAAGGGCAAGGGCGGCTCGATGCATATGTTCAGCGTCGAGCATAAATTCTATGGCGGCCACGGCATCGTCGGCGCGCAGGTCTCGCTCGGCACCGGCCTTGGCTTCAGCCATAAGTACAAGGGCGATGGCGGCGTGTGCCTCGCCTATTTCGGCGATGGCGCGTCGAATCAGGGCCAGGTCTATGAGAGCTTCAACATGGCCGAGCTGTGGAAGTTGCCGGTCATCTATGTGATCGAGAACAACCAGTATGCGATGGGCACCAGCGTCAACCGCTCCTCGGCGGAAGACCAGCTCTATCGCCGCGGCGAAAGCTTCCGCATTCCCGGCATCCAGGTCGACGGCATGGACGTGCTGGCGGCGCGGGGCGCCGCCGAAGAGGCGCTGGCCTGGGTCCGCGCCGGCAAGGGGCCGATCATCCTCGAGATGAAGACCTATCGCTATCGCGGCCATTCCATGTCCGACCCGGCGAAATATCGCAGCCGTGACGAAGTCCAGGCGGTGCGCGACAAGTCCGACCCGATCGACCATTGCAAGAAGCTGCTGGAAGCTGAGGGCGTCAAGGAAGACGAGCTCAAGACGATCGAGCAGGAGATTCGCAAGATCGTCAACGAAGCCGCCGACTTCGCCGAGAGCGCGCCCGAACCGGAGGCCGCCGAACTTTATACCGACGTGCTGGTGGAAACCTACTGATGCCGATTGAAATCAAGATGCCCGCGCTTTCCCCGACGATGGAGGAGGGCACGCTCGCCAAATGGCTCGTCAAGGAAGGCGATACCGTCAAGTCCGGCGACATCATGGCCGAGATCGAGACCGACAAGGCGACGATGGAGTTCGAAGCGGTCGATGAAGGCACGATCGGCAAGATCCTGGTCGCCGAAGGCACCGACAATGTGAAGGTCGGCACCGTTATCGCAACGCTGAACGCCGAAGGCGAGGAGGCCGCGGCGCCTGCGCCTGCCGCGCCCGCGGCAGCGCCTGCCGAAGCGGCGCCGAAGGCTGAACAGCCGGTGGAAAAGGTGCCCGAGACGCCGGCGGCGCAGCCGCAGGTGGCGACCGGTTCACACCATGACGCGACCAAATATGACGGCCCGGTTGATCCGGCGATCCCGGCCGGGACCGAGATGGTCAAGCTGACGCTGCGCGAAGCGCTGCGTGATGCGATGGCCGAGGAAATGCGCCGCGACGACCGCGTGTTCCTGATGGGCGAGGAAGTCGCGCAATATCAGGGCGCCTACAAGGTCAGCCAGGGCCTGCTCGACGAATTCGGCGACAAGCGCGTGATCGACACACCGATCACCGAATATGGCTTTGCCGGCGTCGGCACGGGGGCGGCGATGGGCGGTCTGCGCCCGATCGTCGAATTCATGACCTTCAACTTCGCGATGCAGGCGATCGATCACATCGTGAACTCGGCCGCCAAGACCAATTACATGTCGGGCGGTCAGATGCGCTGTCCGATCGTGTTCCGCGGCCCCAATGGCGCGGCAAGCCGGGTCGGCGCGCAGCACAGCCAGAATTACGGCCCGTGGTACGCCAGCGTTCCCGGCCTGATCGTCATCGCGCCCTATGACGCGGCCGACGCGAAGGGCCTGATGAAGGCCGCGATTCGCAGCGAGGATCCGGTTGTCTTCCTCGAGAACGAACTGCTCTACGGCCGCACCTTCGAGATCCCGGCGCTCGACGACTATGTCCTGCCGATCGGCAAGGCGCGGATCATGCGCGAGGGCAAGGATGTGACCATCGTGAGCTATTCGATCGGCGTCGGCCTGTCGCTTGAAGCCGCCGATGAGCTGGCCAAGCAGGGCATCGAGGCGGAGGTGATCGATCTGCGCACGCTGCGCCCGCTCGACAAGCAGGCCGTGCTCAAGAGCCTGAAGAAGACCAACCGCCTGGTGGTCGCCGAAGAGGGCTGGGCGACGTGCTCGATCGCGTCGGAAATCGTCGCGATCTGCATGGAGGAAGGGTTTGACGACCTCGACGCGCCCGTATTGCGCGTCGCCAATGAGGATGTGCCGCTGCCCTATGCGGCCAATCTCGAAAAGCTTGCGCTGCTCAGCTCGGCCAAGATCGTCGAGGCAGTGAAGAAAGTGACGTACCGGCGCTGATGTCCCGTCACTGGAGTCATGCCCGGCACCTTCTGGGTGCCGGGCGCAGACTCTAGCAGGTCGAGGCCGTCACGCCGTCGACCTTGTACACACCGTTTGGGTGAAGGGAGGGCGTGGCGTTACTGTCGTCGCTCGTGTCACGCCGGTCACGGACCGACATCGATGCTATTTCTGTGAAGTCGGCGGTCGGCGCGAGGGAACCGCGGCCGATGAGCGGAAAATATTCATAATAGACCTCAACGAACATCACGGCATTATTGTCTTGCGCCTGCACTTTGCGCCCGTTTGGACCCATGCCGTCGAGATTGTTGTTGCCCGCCACGCCATACCCCGACGTGTGCGCGACCTTGGCGCCGCGGCAGCGCTGCCATCTGATGCGATACTTACCGGCATTGGCGGGATCGACCTCAAGACTGGAGACAATGACGCGGCCCCGCTCGAATAAATTCAGTTCGCCTGCCTGGAGTCCGGCGCCGGTCAGCAGGTCATTGATATCATTCTCGCTGACCGTCTTGGCCGACTGCAGGCTGCCATTGCCCATCCGCGCGGCATTGTCCGCCAGATGCAAGGCAAGCTGGCCCACGCGCATCTTCACGGTGATATAATTGATCATTTCCGCGCCGGTCAGCGTCATGACCAGGAAGATCGGCAACCCGAAGGCGAATTCGAGCAGCGCAAGGCCACTACGATCGTTGCGAAGCCGGGTGAACAGGCGAAGAATGCGGATCATGGGAATGCGGATCATGGGGCTGGGGGCTCCGGCTCTGGCGGTGGCCTGCAATGCCCTTCCAGGGAGCCATCATAGCTTCCCTGGTCGCTATAGGGCTGGTTCTGGAGTACGGTCTCGGCCGAAATTCGGGTCATATTCGATCCGCCGATGATCCCGTACAATGGAAAGAAGCGCGGATAGCTGACAGAGACCGTATACAGAGTCCTGTCCTTCGCGCCGCCCTGACCGGAATCGCCACCGTCCATATCACGGACGCCGTTGCGATTATCATCCTGGAAAATCTCGTTATTATCACAAATGCCATTGTGATTGGTGTCGTTTGCCGCTGGGAACGGCTCGGCCAGCGCCGCGGCGGCCGAAGAGAAGGTGCGATAGAAGCGTCGGGTGAATTCGATCGTCGCGTTGTTGGCGATCGCCTTCACCGACGTGCGGACCTTGTTGTCGAGGGCATTTTGCTGGGCGCCTGTAGCGCCCGATTCAAGCGCGGAATCGCGCGAGACCTTCTGCACGATGCCCTGCAAGGTTGCGCGCATGTAGAGTGAGTGCGCGGTGTCGAATGCGCCGAGCAGAAGCAGCCCGAGCACCGGCGCGATGATGGCGAATTCAATGATCGTCGCGCCGCGTCTGTCACAGGCAAGGCTGGCACAGGCAAGGCTGGGGCGAGGCAGGGATGACCGTTTCATCGTGTCAGCCTCAACTGCGAGATCTGGTTGGCGATCGACGCGAAGGTTCTTTGAAGCGCCGCGGAATCGCGCGCCGTGAAAAAGCGGTCTGGCGATGCACAGGTTGCGAGCCGGCTTTCGGTGTCGGTATTCGAGCCATTGCCGAACGAGATCACCCATAGCGTGATGTTCTTGTTCTTGACCGCCGCACACAGCGCCGCGAGACGAAGGTTGACCTGCGTGTTGAGCGAGGGCCTCCCGCCGTCAATACCGGGGCATTCCGCGCTTGTTCCGACATCGTCTGTCGTAAACCTATCCCAGAATGCCGTGCCGTAGGCGGTATAGTCGCAAGCCTGCGATACCGCGTCGCCATCGGTCATGAAGATCATGTGACGCTCGATATCCGCACCACCCTGAGTGTACTGGGTCGGCAGCGTGAATTCATTCTCGGAGCGGAAGATTCCAGTGGGCGACATCAGCCGTGCGCCCCAGATCATGCCGATGTCATGATAGGTGTTACCGTCCGGTACCAGGTCGTTTACATAATTATCGAACGCTACCGGATCGGGCCATGGCTGCAGCTTCTTTGCCGGGCTCGGACAGAAATAATATGACGCAATGGTGGAAAAATTGCTGTTCGATTGCGTAACGGCATTGCGAGTCCTCGTCCCGTTGCCGGTCGTGCGCTGATAGACGAGGCGAGGCAGCGCTGGCTTCCATTGCGTCTCGGCGTTCCCCGGTATTGGTGGCGAGTCGATGTCCAGATCCCTCGCGCCGCTCGGAATGGGGCTGTAGCTGGTTGCCTGAACGGTCTTGCGTTCCTCGATGCAGCCATCCCAGGTGATCGTGGCATTGGTCCCGTTGTTACCCGTCTGCGTGGTAATCGAATTGTTCCAGTTGCTTTCACCAGCCTTCAGTCCGGAAATATCGATCTGCGAAGGCTTGTAATCCCAATCCTTGAAGGTCGGATATGTCGTGGTGACATCGGTCCGCGAGCGCCGGCAGCTGCGCGACGTGCCGCTGGTGTCGCCTGCGCCAGTCCAGCCCCATTCGCCGGTGCCGCCGGCCGTTGCCACGCCGTCGTCGGAAAAGGATGTCACGACGGTCGGGGTCGGCGCGGGCCCCCCTGAGTTCAACGGCGTCGGCGTGAATCCGCTGAACGACTGATTCTTCATATATTTCAAGCAATTGTCTTGAGAAATCGAGTCTGTATAGGTCTGCCAATAGGGCCCATTGGTGGTGGTGACGGGGCTGGGAATAGTCCAGTTGGCGACGCGGGTCTGGTATTCGACGCTGTCGGGCATATAGCTATTGGGCAATAGTTTCCCGACATTGACGTTGGTCGAATAAGGAACGAATCCGAAGCGGATTTGCGTCTGGTTTCCCGTACCCCCGCTCGGTACACCGGCATCGCAATTGACGTCCGTATTGAGCCGCGCGACGATTTCGTAGAAGCATTTGACCGCAACCTTCAGGCCGGCCATTTTCGAACCGGAACCATTGTTGCAATTGTTGCCGTTGCTGTCACACTTCATCGAGCCCGTTGTGTCGAGAACGAACATGATATCGGTATTGGGCAGGCGCATATCGGCGTCGCACGTGACGGTCAGCGTCTCGGAATATTTCTTGAAAATCTTCATCACCGTCATCGGCAAAGCGGTGGATACCGTGCCCGTGACCTTTCCGGCGCTCTCGGTAAATACCGGCGTGGCCGTGCCGGCGCCGTAAGAACCGGGCTTGAAGTTTGCCTTGAAGAACTGTTGCGCCACGGCATTATCGTCGGTGCCCCAATTGCCGCCGCCCATCGCCTTGCGGCCAGCGAGCGCGCCCGCGTCGCAGGCGTGTTGCAGGCGCGTCTTGGTGATGTACATGCGGCTGATGTCGATACCGCCTCCGACCATTCCCGCGAGCGGGATCAATGCCGCCGCCATGATCGCCAGCGTGTTGCCGCGAACATCGCGGGCAAGCCGCCCCATAAAGCCACGCGCCACCGCTCGCTCGATCGCCCTGATCCCCGACATCCAGCCGCCCCGCAATAATCGTGTTGGTCCCAACCAGGGGGCTATGCGGGGAGAAGGGATAATCGCGGCTCAAGCGATGTGGTTAATGTTACGCTCACGATGTGAAGGGTGCGCGGGGTGACGGCCGACCCCGAACGCAGCCTGGCCTTGTCCTACGCCCCGCCTGCGCAGCGCGCGGGTGTGTCGGCGCTGTTTGCACTCGACGATGCGCTGGCGGCTATCCTTCGCACCACCAGCGAGCCGATGATCGGCCAGATGCGGCTCACCTGGTGGCACGAGGCGCTGAACCGGCTGGATAGCGGCATCGTGCCGGCCGAACCGGTGCTGGCGGCACTTGCGGCCGAGGCCATCCCGCACGGCATTTCCGGCGCCCGGCTTGCCAATATGATCGATGCCTGGGAAGTGCTGCTCGATCCGGACCTGCCCGATGACGCCACGCTGGAACATTATGCCGCGCGCGGCGTGATCCTGTTCGGCGCGGCGGGAAGCCTGCTCGGCACGCCGCCATCCGATCCGGTCGCGCCGGCCGGACGGGGATGGGCACTGGCCGATCTCGCGCGGCATGTTCAGGACGGTGACGTTGCGCGGCGCGCGCTCGGCCTCGCGCAGGGGCCATTGACGGCCGCCACGATGGCGCGGTGGAGCAGGGCGGGGCGCCCGCTTGGTGCGCTCGCCCATCTGGCGCGGCTCGACCTTGCGGCGCCGCTCAGCGAGCCGATCGCACGCGGCGCGCCGCGGCGGGTGTGGCGCATCTTGATTCATCGCCTGTCGGGACGTTAGCTTCCGTTCATCTCGGCTGAGCGATAACGCCGGCTGGATTGGCGGATGGGGAGAACGGGCGATGTGGCGCTATGTGGCTGGCGGCGTGGCGGCATTGCTGCTGATCGGGGCGGGAATCGTGCTGTTCAACGGCCCGGCGCGTTCGGTTTCTCCCTTGGCGGCGGTACCGCCGCGCGCCGAACAGAGCGCCGATGATGAAGAGGCAATGCCCGACACCATCCCCGAGGCCGGCGCGAAGACGCGCGAGGAGAAGCGCTTCAACCGTTACGACAAGGATCGCAACGGCATCGTCGCGCGCGAGGAATATCTCGCCCAGCGCCGCAAGGCCTATGCGAAGCTCGACACCAACCATGACGGGCAATTGTCGTTCGACGAATGGGCGACCCGGGCGACCGCCAAGTTCGCGGAGGCCGACAAGGACAAGTCCGGCAGCATGAACGCGGCCGAATTCGCGACCACCGCACCAAAGCGGAAGGCTCGGCCAAAGGGCGACTGCCCGCCCGCTGCCGCGCCGCGCGACGAGGACAGCTGAATCGATCCGGGATCGGCTCAGGCCGCGCGGCTGCCGGTGGCCTTGACCCATTCCTCCAGCGCCGCACGGGCGCGGTCCGTATACATCTTCTTGCGATCGGCCTTTTTGGTGCGGCCCTCGATCGGCGGGAACAGGCCGAAATTGACGTTCATCGGCTGATAAGAGTCGGCCTCAGCGCCGCCGGTGATGTGACCGAGCAGCGCGCCAAGTGCGGTTTCGACCGGGGGCGGCGCGAGCGTCGCGCCGGCAAGCTCCGCCGCCGCGAAGCGCCCGGCCAGCAAGCCGATCGCCGCGCTCTCGATATAGCCTTCGCAGCCGGTGATCTGCCCGGCGAAGCGCACGGTCGGACGCGCCTTCAGCCGGAGCGTCTCGTCGAGCAGGATCGGCGAGCGGATGAAGGTATTGCGATGCAGCCCGCCAAGCCGCGCGAACTCGGCATTCTCAAGCCCGGGAATGGTGCGGAACAGGCGGACCTGCTCGGCATGTTTCAGCTTGGTCTGGAAACCGACGATGTTCCACAAGGTGCCCGAGGCATTGTCCTGGCGCAGCTGAACCACGGCATGCGGCCAGCGCCCGGTCCTTGGATCGTCGAGCCCGACCGGCTTCATCGGCCCGAAGCGCAGCGTGTCGAATCCGCGTTCGGCCATCACCTCGATCGGCATGCAGCCCTCGAAATAGGGCGTGTCCATTTCCCAGTCGCGGAACGGCGTCTTCTCCCCGTCGATCAGCCCCTGATGAAAGGCGGCGTATTGATCCCGGTCCATCGCGCAGTTGATGTAATCCTTGCCCTCTCCCTTGTTCCAGCGCGACTGGAACCAGGCGGTGTCCATATCGATGCTGTCGAAATGGACGATCGGCGCGATCGCATCGAAAAAGGCCAGTGCTTCCGATCCGGTCGCGGTGCCGATGCTTTCGGCGAGGCCCGCGGCAGTGAGCGGGCCGGTCGAGATGATCACGGGGCCGTCGGTGGGGATTGCATCGACGCGTTCGCGCACGATGGTGATATTGGGATGTGCCTCCAGCGCCGCCGTCACGCCGGCCGAGAAGCCGTCGCGGTCGACCGCCAGGGCGGAGCCGGCCGGCACCTTGTGCGTGTCGCCCTCGCGCATGATGATCGAGCCGAGCGCGCGCATTTCGGCATGAAGCAGGCCGACCGCGTTGCTGGTCGCGTCGTCGGAGCGAAAGCTGTTCGAGCAGACCAGTTCGGCGAGGCCGTGGGTGTGGTGCGCCGGGGTCATCTCGCCCGAACCGCGCATTTCGGAGAGCTTTACAGTGTAGCCTGCCTGGGCGAGCTGCCAGGCGGCTTCGGAACCGGCAAGACCGCCGCCGATAATCTGAATGTCATGAGTCATGCGCGTCAGATAGCGAGGGCGTCGACCAACACAAAGTTTCTTGTCCAAAGGGGCCGCGCCTCTTGCTCGATGGACGCTGGGGTCGGACCGGAATATCATTCGCGACAAATAAGGTGAGGTCAGGGAAATCGGCCGCCATAGAACGCGGACCTTGGGCACAGGATTAATGGAAGCGGTGGTTGAGTTCGCGCGCCTATTCTTTGCCTCGCGGGGGCGCCCGGTCGAATATGAAGGAAACACGATCCACCTTGGCGACACGTTCCCCTTGCCACCCGGGGGCAATCTTCGGGTCGTGCGCGAAAGCAGCAAAAATACCAGGTGGCGGCAGGGGGGTTCATCTGGCCACCAAAGGCCATTTCAAAATCGGCAGCGAAACCTTTCCCAAAGCAATAGTGCTTTGGGCGGACACTGCGCCCCGGATTGTCATTCTCGAAGTTCATGCGAATGACGGCGTTTGCCAGGTCAAGAATGTGTGGGACACCGGCGATGGAACCATGCATTCCTGGCATAATGGCGCGGCAATGATCATCGAAGAGACCGAATTTGGTCGCCGATATCGTTGCAATGATGGCAATCCGAATGACGACTTTGACGATATCATATTTCGATTGGAGTCAAATGCGGAGGCGGTGGAGTGACGGGCTATGGAATGCCCGCGCCTCAGCGGTGCATCTGCTGCCCGAAAGCAGCGAGAGAGGCGAGGACTTCCAGGTAGAGCGCGAAGAAGCTTCGTCGCTATCGATCAGGCGCCAACGAACATTCTTCCCAGCTGACGCCGCGGCGGCAGAGTAGTGCACACACCGTGCCGGTGATCGCCAGCGCGATTCCGGGGATGGATACGGCACCATCGGGTTCTGCGAGCGTGGTGACGAACGCCATCGACAATGCGCCGGCCAATGCCCAACTGATCGGTAATTGCATGCCCGTATTGTGGCTGCCCAGCCACATCATCGCCTGGAGCCCGATAAGGTTCGGGAGGATGGAGAAGAACGCGCCGCCGACCATAGTGAACATCGTCAATGGCAGGAGCGCGATAACCCAGTTCCAGTCGTCCGGCAGCGGCACGGCCGCACTCATATCCGTCGCCCAGGCGGTGATGCCAATGCTGACGACGTAGATCGGGCCGGCCAGGAAGGTCGCCAGTTTAAAGCCGCGATAGCTTGTCGCTGGACGATGGCGAATGGGCATCATCATTCTCCCGATCTGAAGAGGCGGGGCGGTACGACCGCCCCGCTCGGATGGCTCAGGCCGCCAGCTGCGCGGAATCTCCCTGTTCGTTCAGCCAGCCATTCACCTTGCGGCCGAACTGCGCGATCGCGCCCATGTTGAAGAAATGCATCGCGCCCAGCACCACGACCGCCAGGCCGACCTTGCCGCTGAGGAAGCGGATCGCACCGGTCAGCGTGGTGGGTTCGTTGCCGAGACTGAGCGTCAGGGTGATGAAGCCGATATTGACGAGGTAGAAGCCGACCACCAGCAAATGGTTGGTGGATTTGGCCAGCACCTCATTCTGGCCGAAGCACTGGATCAGGAACACGACGCCATTCCTCGACAGCGTGCGTGCGACCCAGATGGTGATCGCGATCGTGATGACGAAGTACAGGGCATAGACGGTCTCGACCATGGTTCGTTCCTTTTTGTATCTGAAATTTCTGTAATTTAAGAAGTAATCGGGCGCAGCTAAGGTGGAAGAGGGAGCATCATTGTCTCCTCAGTCCTTGGACTTGCCGGGAATGAAGCGCGCGACCTTGCCGCCGAGCTTCATCAGCGTGACGAGCGTCGGTTTGGGCAGGACGCGGACCTGATCGTACCAGGTGCCGAGCGTGGAGAGGAATTCATGCATCCGCGTGATGCGGTCACGGACATGCTCGGGCGCCTTGCCGTCGGCCTTCAGCCGCGCCGACAATTGCCCCATCAGCTCGATCGTCGGGTCGATCTCGCGCCGCTTGCGCTCGGCCGCGATGCGCATGAGCATTTCCCACAAATCGGTCTCGGCGGTGAAATGATCGCGCCGGTCTCCCTCGACATGGACACGGCGGACGATGCCGTAACCCTGCAGCTCCTTGAGCGCGGTCGACACGTTGGACCGTGCGAGGACCAGTGTCTCGACGATCTCCTCGGCGTGCATCGGCCGGTCGGACAGATAGAGCAGGGCATGGATCTGCGCGACCGAGCGGTTGACGCCCCAATGCGTGCCCATCTCTCCCCAATGCAGGATGAAAGCCTTGACGTCGGAAGGTTTGGTGATCTGCATGTGTCTTTCATTTCTGTTATTTCAGAAATACAGGATATGAACGGGCGGGTCAAGGGCCGGTCGCGTGAAGCCGGCAACGACGTTATTGCCATATTCATTGCCGCCTGATAGCCGGCGCGCATGTCGATGAAGATCAGCACCATGAGCATTATTAAAACGACCGCGAAAGCGGGCGTTCTCTGGTGCGCGTGGTGATCCCCACGACATAGCAACAGAGGCCCCGCCGGAAACGGACGGGGCCAGTCGATCCAGACAGCGCCGTCCTCCGCACCATGGAAGGAAGCGTTATGCCGAACACATTATCCAATCCCAATTCTCTCCGCCGCCAGGACGAGTCTGCCGCTGCGCCGGTGATTGCCCCGGTGATTGCCCCGGTGATTGCCATTGTCGGTGCGACCGGCGCGGTCGGTGTGGAACTGATGCAGTGCCTGGAAAAGCGCGGCTTCCCGGTGGGTGCGCTGCGCCTGCTGGCATCGGCACGGTCGGCCGGCAGCACGCTCCCTTATGGCGCGGACCAGGTGCCAGTCGAGGAACTGCGCGATGACAGTTTTGCCGGCGTCGATGTGGCGCTGTTTTCGGCCGGCGCCACCATTTCACGCCGCTATGCACCGCTTGCGGTCGCCGCCGGTGCGATGGTGGTCGACAACAGCTCGGCGTTTCGCATGCAGGCCGATGTTCCGCTGGTCGTGCCCGAAGTGAATGGCGCGACGCTGGCCGGGCATAGCGGCATCATCGCCAATCCCAATTGCGTCGCGGCGATCATGACCATGGCGCTGGCGCCGCTGCACCGCGCCGCGCCGATCCGGCGCATTTTCGCCGCCACCTATCAATCCGCATCGGGCGCCGGTGCCGCGGCGATGGAGGAACTGCGCCAGGCGACCGCCGCACATCTGGAGGATCGGCCATTCGAAGCGAAGGTCCTGCCGCATCCTTATGCCTTCAACCTGTTCAGCCATAATGCCGATGTCGATGGCGAGAGCGGTTATAATGGCGAAGAACTGAAGGCGGCAGCCGAGACGCGGCGGATTCTCGACACGCCGGACCTGCCGATCGGCATCACCTGCGTCCGTGTGCCGGTGCTGCGCGCGCATTCGATTGCGCTCAGTATCGAGTTCGAGCGGCCCGTCTCACCGGAAGAAGCGCGTGACCTTCTTGCCGCCGCGCCGGGTGTGCGGGTGGTCGACGACCGCGCCGCCAATCACTTCCCGATGCCGTCCGAGGCGAGCGGGATCGACGATGTGCTGGTCGGGCGGATCCGTACCGATCTGGGCGATCCGACCGGCCATACGCTCGCTCTGTTCGTATCGGGTGACCAGTTGCTGAAGGGCGCTGCGCTGAATGCGGTCCAGATCCTGGAGCGCCTGCTCGGCCGCTGACCCCTCGCTATGCCGCATGGCGTGATCCGTCAGGGTTTCGCCCAGGGATTCGCCCAGGGATTCGCCATGCGGCTAAACCGATGGGGATTCTGTGCGTTATTCTCTGCCTGAAACTCAGCCAAGGGAGAGCAACATGATCGACCATATCGGCCTTGCCGTGACCGACATTGCCCGGTCGCGCGCCTTTTACGAAGCGGCGCTTGCGCCTCTGGGCATCCGCACGATCGAAGTGATCGACCCCAGCCAGACCGAGAGCGGCGGGACGGCGGTGATGATGGGCGATGACGGCATCTTCTTCGTCATCGCCGACAATGAAGCCGTCGGGGAGGGGACTCATGTCGCGTTCTGCGCAAAGTCCCGCGACCAGGTCGATGCCTTTTATGCTGCCGCCATGGCCGCCGGCGGGCGTGACAATGGCGCGCCCGGTCTCCGGAAGAGATATCATCCCGATTATTATGCCGCGTTCGTCCATGATCCCGACGGCATCAATGTTGAGGCGGTCTGCCATCTGGCCGACAGCTGAGCGGCGCCAAAGGATGGGCTGACAGCGGCGTCCGATGCGATACAAGGCAATCATGTCGAACCGCCTTCTTTTCATCGCCGCGCTGATCGCCGGGACCAGCTATTATGTCGTCGACCATGTCCTGGCCCCCGGAACCGCCGCGATCGTCTGGAAAGGAGCGGGGGTCGGCCTGCTTGCCTTATGGGCGGCGACGCAGGCGCGCGATCGTGCCGGCTGGCTGATTGCCGCGGTTCTGGCGCTCGGCGCGCTGGGCGATGTGCTGCTTGAGGTGGCGGGGCTGACGATCGGCGCACTGGCGTTCCTTGCCGGGCATCTCGTCGCGGTCGGTCTGTATCTCGCCAACCGCCGTGCGGCCGGTGCGGCGGATTGGGCGGTCGCGGCGCTGGTGCTGATCGGCACGCCGGTCGCGGCATGGTTGCTGCCGACCGATCGCAGCGCGGCACCCGGGGTCGCGCTATATGCAACTGGCCTGGGCGCGATGGCGGCGAGCGCCAGGCTGAGCCGTTTCCCGCGTAACTCTGTCGGACTGGGCGCGTTGCTGTTCGTGATATCCGACCTGCTGATCTTCTCCCGGATCGGTCCTTTGTCGGCATCGTCCATTCCCAATCTCCTCATCTGGCCGACCTATTTCGGCGGTCAGGCGCTGATCGCCTGGGGCGTGGTGGCGACACTCGATCGAAAGAGGCCGGCATGAAGATTTTCACCATCGGTTATGAAGCGACGACGATGGCCGATTTCCTTTCGGCACTGGCCGGTGCCGGGGTCGAGCGGGTGATCGATGTGCGGGCCTTGCCGTTGTCGCGGCGCCCCGGCTTTTCGAAGAATATCCTCGCCGCATCGCTGGCCGAGGCGGGCATCGGCTATGTCCATCTCAAGGCGCTGGGCACGCCCAAGCCAGGCCGCGATGCCGCCAAGAAAGGCGATGTCGCGACCTTGAAGGCGGTCTATGCGGCGCAGCTCGATTTGCCCGAAGCGCAGGTCCAGGCGGCGCAAATGCTTGAGCTTGCCGCCGAGAAACCCTCGGCCCTGCTGTGTTTCGAGCGCGATCCCTGCCATTGTCACCGCACCTTGCTGCTCGCTGCGGTGGGTGACGGCGCAGAGGTGGTAGACCTGTATCCGTGATCCACACGCTGGCGGTTTCCGGCTATCGCTCGCTGCGCGATGTGACGCTGGCATTGGGCGACGTGACCGTCGTTACCGGGGCCAATGGCAGCGGCAAATCGAGCCTGTATCGTGCGCTGCGCCTGTTGTCGGATGTCGCACAGGGGCGGGTGATCGCGTCGCTGGCGGCGGAAGGCGGATTGGCGTCGACCTTATGGGCCGGGCCGGAACGCTTCAGCCGCGAGATGAAGCAGGGAACACAGCCAGTCCAGGGTGTGGTGCGTGACGGGCCGGTCAGCCTGAAGCTCGGTTTTGCCCGGGACGATCTCGGCTATGCGATTGATCTCGGCCTGCCGGTTCCATCGCTGTCACGCTTTGCCGCTGATCCCGAGATCAAGGTCGAGGCGGTGTGGAATGGGGCCGTGCTGCGGCCGGCCATGCTGGTGGCCGAACGCCGTGGGCCGACCGCACGCATTCGCGGCGAACGCAGCGGCCAATGGCATGACAGCCGCACGGGATTGTCGTCGTTCGATAGCATGGTCACGCAATGCGCCGACCCGGGCGACGGCCTCGAACTGCTGATGCTGCGTGAGCGGATGCGCCGCTGGCGCTTCTATGACGATTTGCGCACCGATCGCGCCGCACCTGCGCGCCGCCCGCAGATCGGCACCTTCACGCCGGTGCTGGCCGGCGACGGCAGCGATATCGGCGCCGCGATCCAGACGATCATCGAGATCGGCGACGGCGATGCGTTGCAGGAAACGGTCGGCGACGCCTTTGCCGGCGCGCGGATCAGCGTCGGGGCGGATTTCGAGGTCGAGATGCATCAGCATGGCTTGTTGCGGCCGATGCGCGGTGCCGAATTGTCGGACGGTACGCTGCGCTATCTGTTGCTGACGGCCGCCTTGCTATCGCCGCGACCGCCCGAATTGATGATTCTCAACGAACCCGAGGCGAGCCTCCATCCCGACCTGCTCGCGCCGCTCGCACGGCTGATCGCGCTTGCCGCACGGCACTGCCAGATCATCGTCGTGTCGCATGCGGCCGCATTGGTCGATGCGCTGGTCGAGCATGACCTGACACGGCAGATCATCCTGCGGAAGCAACTTGGCGAGACCCATGCGCAGCAACAGGACGATCCGCCGCGCTGGGCATGGCCGACGCGGTGAACCTTGGCCAATCTGACGAGTTGTTGGCGGCGAATAGCGAAAGGGACGACATGCACAAGCGGGGAATATTGGCATTGGCGGCCTTGTGCATGCCGATCGCACTGGCGGCCTGTGGCGGCACTCAGGACACTGCGCAAACGGCTCAAAACCTGGCGGCGGCTCGTACCGGGTTCAAGACGCACCTCACGCAACAGACCCGCGATGGCACGCCGGTACCGCAGCCGCCGAAAGGCGTGCTCGACCTGATCCGGTACAAATCGCCCGCGGGGCAACTCGCCGCCTATATCACGCCGCGCCCGGCGGGCAGTGGCCGCCACCCGGCGATCATCTGGATTACCGGCGGCGACAGCAATTCGATCGGCAATCTGTGGGACAAGGCGGATCCGGAGAATGACCAGACCGCCGCGGCGTTTCGCGATGCCGGGATCGTGACGATGTATCCTTCGCTGCGCGGCGGCAATGACAATCCGGGCTATCGCGAAGGGTTTTACGGCGAGGTCGACGATATCCTGGCGGCGGCCGATTATCTTGCGACGCAGGATTATGTCGATCCGCAGCGCATCTATCTCGGCGGGCACAGCACTGGCGGTACACTGGTCCTGCTGACTGCGGAGATGAGCAAGCGTTTCCGCGGGATATTCGCCTTTGGCCCGGTCGCCGAGGCGAGCGATTATGGCGGTCAGTTCTTCTATGCCGACCTGAACGACGCGACTGAGGTGAAGCTGCGCTCACCGATCCGCTGGCTCGGGTCAGTGACAAGCCCGACATTCGTGTTCGAGGGCGCGGATCAGGGCAATGGCGACTCGCTCGACGCGCTGAGCGCCGAATCCAGCAATCCGCAACTGCATTTCTTCAAGGTGCCGGGACGCACCCATTTCAGCATCCTCGCGCCGGTCACGACGGTGATCGCCCGCAAGATCATTGGCGACGCCGCCGGCAAGGGCGCGGTGTCGTTCAACCAGCTCGAGCTGAACATGGCGCCGCGCTGACAGCGCCTGAGATAAACCACCATCGTCATTCCCGCGAAAGCGGGAATCCCGCTGCCTTGCCCGCGCTCAAAAAAGAAGCGGGATCCCCGCTTTCGCGAGGATGACAGTGGGGGCTCCGTCTAAGAAGTTTCATATAAATATTTGATATATAATGATTTATTTCAGAATATTGCGGAAATGGTGACGGGAGATATCGGACATTACCGGTGTCCCATATCTCCCGCCGTCGGTGGGCTTCGCGCGGTTGCCCTCAGCGATTCAAGCATGGCGCAAGGTCGGGCATATCATCCCGTACCGGGCTCGCACCGGCGCGCTCTTTCTCAGTGTCGGAAAACAGACTGCCGTGAATCGGTGGGCGGCCGAGCGCCTTAGCCAGCCACCGGAAGCTTGACCGACCCGTCGGCGAGCCGCTCCAGCGGCCCATAGGCAAAGACGGCCTCAAGCAGCAGCGGGCCGTAGATATGCGGGAACAGCTGCCCGCCGCGCGATTCTTCCCATTTCAGCGAGGCGCCGAATGATCCGAGATCGACCGCCGCGACATGCAGATCCGTCTGGCCGGCGAAATGCTTGTCCACCGTCTCGGTCAGCTGTTCGCAGGTCGAGAGGTGGATATAGCCGTCGGCCAGGTCGATCGGCGCGCCGAGGAAAATCCCGTCACGTTCCAGCACCGCCATCTGATCGGCGGTCAGGACCTTATAGGCCGTGACGGGAAGCTCGCTCATTCGCCATCCTTCGGCGCGGCCGCACTGTCATCGGCCGCACTGGTATCCGGTGCTGGCAATGCTGCCACATCTGCGGCGTCGGCCTCGGGCTCTTCTTCGCTTTCCTCGATCCGGGCGGCCGAAACGACATGCTCGTCCTTGGCGACATCGAACAGCCTCACCCCGGCCGAGCCGCGGCTGATGATGCGGAAGCCCTGATCGTCGCCGCGCTCATGGCGCAGCTCGATCGGCATGCGGATCAGCTTGGCCTGGTCGGTGACCAGCATCAGCTGCTCGCCATGTTTCGACGGGAAGCTCGCCACGACGTCGCCGTTGCGGGCGAGATTGTCGATATTGGTGATGCCCTGGCCGCCGCGGCCGATGCGGCGATATTCATAGGCCGAGGATAGCTTGCCATAGCCGTTGGCGCAGACCGTCAGGATGAATTCCTCGCGTGCGCGCAGTTCGGCGAAGCGTTCCGCGCTCATTGTCGGCTCGCCTTCCTTCTCCGGCTTCCAGGCGGCGAACTTCACATATTCCTCGCGCTCTTCCTGCGTCGTGCCGACACGGTGGAGGATCGACAGCGAGATGACCTCGTCATCACCCTTGAGCGAGATGCCGCGCACCCCGGTCGCGGTGCGGCTCTGGAATTCGCGCACGTCATCGCCGGCGAAACGAATCGCCTTGCCCTTGCGCGTGGCGAGCAGCACGTCGTCGGTTTCGTTAAGCAGCGCGACGCCGATCAGGCGATCCTCGCTCTCGTCATCGAAGCGCATCGCGATCTTGCCGTTGGTCGGCACGTTGGTGAACGCGTCCATCGAGTTGCGGCGGACATTGCCCTTGGCGGTCGCGAACATGACGTGCAGCGCGCCCCATTCCGCTTCGTCCTCGGGCAGGGGCAGCACGGTCGAGATGGTTTCGCCCTCGGCCAGCGGGAGCAGATTGACCATCGGCCGCCCACGCGTCGCGGCGCCGCCCTCGGGCAGGCGCCAGACCTTCTTGCGATAGACCTTGCCGTGATTGGAGAAGAACAACACCGGCGTGTGCGTCGAGGTGACGAACATCGACGTGACGACGTCCTCGTCCTTGGTGGCCATGCCCGCGCGGCCCTTGCCGCCCTTGGCCTGCGCCCGGAACGTGTCGAGCGTGGTGCGCTTGATATAGCCCTGCATGGTCACGGTGACGACCATGTCCTCGCGCTCGATCAGGTCCTCGTCGTCGATGCCGTCGGCTGCCGCTGCGATTTCGGTCCGGCGCGGCGTGGCGAATTGCTCGCGCACGGCGGTCAGTTCCTCGCGCATCACCTCGTAGAGCTTGGCGCGGTCGGCGAGGATCGCGAGCAGCTCGGTAATCGACTCGGCGAGCTTGCGGAGCTCGTCGCCGATCTCGTCGCGGCCAAGCGCGGTCAGGCGGTGCAGACGCAGGTCGAGGATCGCGCGGACCTGGATTTCCGACAGGCGATAAGTGTCGCCGGTGACCTCGGCCTCGACCGCTTCGACCAGGCGGATATAGGGCGCGATCTCGGCGATTGGCCAGTCGCGGGAGAGCAAGGCTTCGCGTGCGGCCGCCGGGCTCGACGAGCCACGGATGATACGCACCATTTCGTCGAGATTGGTCGTCGCGATGACCAGACCGAGCAAGATGTGGGCACGTTCGCGCGCACGGGCGAGTTCGAACTTGGAGCGCCGGGTGATGACCTCCTCGCGGAACTTGACGAACGCCTCGATGATGTCGCGCAAATTGAGCGTCTCGGGCCGGCCGCCGCGGATCGCGAGCATATTAGCCGGGAAGCTCGATTGCGCCGGCGTGTGGCGCCACAGCTGGTTGAGCACGACCTCGGCCGTCGCGTCGCGCTTCAGGTCGATGACGATGCGAACGCCGTGGCGGTTCGATTCGTCGCGAATGTCGCTCACACCCTCGATCCGCTTGTCCTTCGCGGCTTCGGCGATCTTTTCGACCAACGCATTCTTGCCGGTCTGATAGGGGATTTCAGTCAGCACGATCGAACGGCGGTCGCCACGACCTTCCTCGACCACGTGCCGCGACCGGACGAGGATCGAACCGCGCCCTTCGGTATAGGCCGATTTGCAGCCCGAACGGCCGAGGATGATCGCGCCGGTCGGGAAATCGGGACCGGGCACGATCTCCATCAGTTCTTCGATGCTGATCCCGCCATTGTTGATATAGGCGAGGCAGGCATCGATCACTTCGCCGAGATTATGCGGCGGAATGTTGGTCGCCATGCCGACGGCGATGCCGCCCGCGCCATTGACCAGGATGTTGGGGAAACGCGCCGGCAATACGGTCGGCTCTTCGCGCGACCCGTCATAGTTCGGCGCGAAATCGACCGTGTCCTTCTCGATATCCTGCAGCAGCGTCATCGCTGCCTTGGTCAGGCGCGCCTCGGTGTAGCGCATCGCGGCGGGCATGTCGGGATCCATCGATCCGAAATTGCCCTGGCCGTCGACCAGCATCACGCGCATCGCCCAATCCTGGGCCAGGCGGGCGAGCGCCATATAAATCGAGCTGTCGCCGTGCGGATGGTAATTGCCCATCACGTCGCCGACGATCTTGGAGCATTTGCGATACGGCCGGCCGGGGACGAAGCCGCCCTCCTGGCTGGCATAGAGAATGCGCCGATGCACTGGTTTCAGGCCGTCGCGGACATCGGGCAGCGCGCGGCTGACGATGACGCTCATTGCGTAATCGAGATAGCTCGAACGCATCTCGTCGACGATCGAGATGGGGGAGACGTCCGAAGGGTCGGCGAGGAGTGTCTCGTCGGTCAAATTTCAAAGCTTTCGGGTTGTGTGACGTTGTGGTTACGTCACTAGCCGATCCGCTTTGCGCTGACCACCCCCGCACGCGTACGGGCGCGCGCGAGGGGGTGGCTGGTCCGGGACTTATTTGCAGGCTTTCTTGGTCGCGTTTCCGGCTTTGGAGCAATTATAGGTGATCTGCTTGCCGGTGGTGGTTTTGGTCGTGACCATGCGGCCCGCCGGGGTCGCTGCCGCGGTTTTGGTGGTGCGGTGCGTGGCGACGGCAGCCTGAGTCTTCACCGCGGGCGTACGCGCAGTCGGCGTGACGGCGGTTTTGGTCGTCGCCACGGTCTTGACCGCAGCGGTTTTCGCGACCGGCCGGGCGGTTGCAACGCCGGCAGCACCGGCAAACAGCGCCGATGCGGCGAGGATCGAGGTGATCAGTGTCTTCGACATGGGAACAACTCCTGTCCAGTGCAGCGCGTCATCGCGCCACTGATCAGGGTAGTGCGCCAGGGCGGGTGTCGGCGATGTGACCTACAGGTGAAATGATTGTCATGCGGGAATTTCGGCACCGTCCCAGCCAAAAGCCTTGCCGCTGTCCGGCACGCGCAGCCCGTCGATCACGTCGAGCAGCTGGACCGCGGCGCGGTCGGGGGCGAACAGGTTGCCGGGCGTCACATTGCCTCGAAACGGGCGGGACAGGGCCGTATCGACTGTGCCGGGATGCAGGCCGACCACGATCGAGCTGCTGTTGCGGCGCCGTTCCTCGATCGCGAGCGTTCGGATCAGCATGTTGAGCGCGGTCTTGGAGGCGCGATAGCCGTACCAGCCGCCCAGCCGGTTGTCGGCGATGCTGCCGACCCGCGCGGTCAAGGCGGCAAAGACGGTGCGGCCGGTCTTGGGCATCAGCGGCAGGAAATGCTTTGCAATCAGGGCAGGGCCGATCGTGTTGACCGCAAAGGTCCGGGCGAGCCAGTCGGGGTCGATCTCGCCATGGGCCTTTTCGGGACCATGATCGCCCTGGTGGAGCAGGCCGGTCGCGACGAAGATCAGCGTTGGCGCTGGCCCCGTTGCGACAATCGCCGCCGCAGCGGCAATGCTCGCCTCGTCGGTCAGGTCGATATGCCGCTTGCCGTTCTCGCGTCGGGCAAAGCCATATACGACATCGAATGCGTCCTCCTCGATCAACGCCGCTTCAAACGCCGCACCGATCCCGCCCGACGCCCCAATGACGACCGCCGCGCCGGTCAAGCGGCGGTCCGCATGAAACGCCATAGCGTGTCGTTGCTCTCGGCCGGGTCGAAGCGATAGCCGTCGGTGTCGAAGCCCTTCATCGCCTCGACATCGCTGATGCGGTGCTCGCATAGCCAGCGCGCCATCATCCCGCGTGCGCGCTTGGCGTTGAAGCTGACGAAACGCGGGCCATTCGGGCCGGGCTCGCGGAAGTCGACCTGGATGACGCGAATATCCCGCGGTAGCTTGCCGCCGACCGCGGCCCAATATTCCTGGCTGGCCAGATTGAGCAGGATGCCCGACCCTTCCGCAGCGACATCGCCGGCGAGCAGGTCGGCGATCCGGTTGCCCCACCAGTCATAGAGGCTCTTGCGCCGCGGTGCCCAGCGCGTGCCCATTTCCAGGCGATAGGGCCGCATCGCATCGAGCGGGCGGAGCAGGCCGTACAGGCCGGACAGCATCCGGACATGGTCCTGGGCGAAAGCGATTCCCGCCTCATCGACGGTTCTTGCCTCGAATCCGGTATAGACGTCCCCGGCAAAGGCGAAGATCGCCGGGCGATCGGGCGCATCGCCGAATCCGGCGAAC
The DNA here is from genome assembly GCF_050725575.1 of Sphingomonas sp. Taxonomy (GTDB): domain Bacteria; phylum Pseudomonadota; class Alphaproteobacteria; order Sphingomonadales; family Sphingomonadaceae; genus Sphingomonas. The sequence continues at coordinate 47,672 of NZ_JBOHHW010000008.1, forward strand.
CGGTCCGCGTTGAGTTTCGCCAATGGTTTGGAAATATCCATCAGCGCCGCCAGCCGTTTCTGGCTGAGATTGGCCGCCGACGCAGCCAGTCCCCCCGCCTCCACCGCGAAACGCGGCTCGGTTGGCGTCACGGCCGGAACCGGCTTGGTATAATCCAGGGTTTTTGCAGGGGAGAGCACAGCGATCATCGCGCCCGGTTAGCGGCGCGATCGATCACGGTCAAAGCGATGCTTCGACGCACGGAACCGATCGGCATGGTTGATCGTCGTGTGGTGCGTGCGGGTCATGCCTTTCCTCATGCGGCTTGCTTGAACCCGAGCCCGGGGGTGGCTACAGCGGCCGGGCCAGGATGGCGCTGCGCGCCGCCAAAAGGAGAGTTTCATCGTGAAGACATTGTCCCGGGCCGCACTGGCGGCCATCTTGATCGCCAGCACCTCGAGCGTCGCGATCGTGGCGCCGGCCTATGCGAAGAAGAAAGAAGAAGCCAAGGCGCCAGGCCTTCAGCTCAGCAAGGAAGCGCGCGAATTCGCGATCAAGATCGACGAGGCCGCGCGCGCGCGCGAAGCGGCGCCGGCAGAGGGCAAGGCCCAGGCCGATGCGGCTTATGCCGCCGCTGTGGAAGCCAATTTGCCGGGTCTTGAGGGCGTGGCGAAGAACGATGACGAGCGCTACCTCGCCCAGGCCTATCGTCTCCAGTACGAAGTCATCAAGATGGGGTCCGGCGGCAACGACAATGCCATGGCCGCTCCGCTCGATGCGCTGCTCGCCAATCCCAAGACGCCAAAGGAAGCGATCGGCCGTTATGCGTTCACGCGCGGCAATATCGCCTTCAACGCCAAGCAATATCCGGTCGCGCTGAGCAATTATGCCCGCGCGAAGGAAGCCGGCTTTACGAACCCCGATCTGCCGTTGCTGATGGCAAAGGCGAAGGTCCTTGGCGGCGACCCCGTTGGCGGGATCGCAGATATCGAAACCGCCGTGACGGCGGACCGGGCGGCCGGCAAGCCAGTGGCGGAAGATCTCTACACCTATGCCATCACGGCATTGCAGAAGACGAACGACAATGCCGCGGTCCAGCGCTGGACGCGCAACTGGCTGCACGCCTATGGCACGCCGAAGAACTGGCGTACCGCGATCTATGTGTTCGGTTTCCAGGGCGCGGGCGCCAAGCGCATCGACAAGAAGCAGCGCGTCGATCTGTTCCGCCTGATGCGCGCGACCAATGGCCTGGCGGGCCAGGACGATTATCTCGAATATGCCGAGCTGACCTTCTCGATCGGCCTTGGCAGCGAGACAATCGCCGTGCTCGACGAGGGCAAGAAGAACGGCAAGATCCCGGCATCGAGCGCGACCGCGACCCAGTTCCGTGCCGACGCCGTCAAGCAGATCGCTACCGAGGGGTCGCTTGCCGCGCAGGAGACCAAGGCGAATGCGGCGAAGACCGGCACTGTGGCCGCCGATACCGGCGATTTCTGCCTGGGCAGCGGCAATTATGCCAAGGCGATCGAGATGTACCGCCTCGCATTGACCAAGGGATCGGTCGATGCCGATGAAGTGAATACCCATCTCGGCATCGCGCTGACCGCAACGGGCGACAAGCCCGGTGCAAAGGAAGCGTTCGCTCTGGTCAAGAACCCGCCGCGCAACGAGATCGCAACGCTGTGGACGACCTGGATCGATGCGCCGGCGGCGGGTGCGCCTGCGGCCTAAGCGGTCTGGCCTGCTCCGAAAACGAGAAGGACGGCAGCAATGCCGTCCTTTTTCGCTTTAGGGACCGGGCTTCAGGCGGAGCGGACGGGGATCCCGGGGACCGACTTGGCGGTCCGGATGGTCAGTGAGGTCTTGACGCTCGCGACATTTGGGGCCGGGGTGAGATGCGTCGTCAATATGTCCTGAAAACTCTTCAAATCGCCGGCAACGATCTTCAGGATGAAGTCGATTTCACCATTGAGCATATGGCATTCGCGAATCTCAGGAATCGCCGCGACATGATCCTCGAACGCGGCGAGATCGTGCTCGGCCTGGCTGCGCAAGCTGACCATCGCGAAGACGGTGATCGGATATCCCAGGGCTGCTGCATCGAGCTCGGCATGATAGCCCTTGATCGCGCCGGCATCTTCAAGCGCGCGGACGCGGCGCAGGCAGGGCGGGGCTGTCAAACCGACCCTTTCGGCGAGCTCGACATTCGTCATCCGTCCATCGTCCTGCAACAATCCCAAAATCTGCCGGTCGATTTGATCAAACGCCATTGCGTACAACTCCCGCGCGACGCGAATTTTCGCGTGCGTCTCTGTGGTTCAGCATAAGATAATTGCGGGGGAACGCAATTGTCCCACATTGCTACGTCCCGAAATCAACAGTTCCTCAAGCGGCGTATGCCGGTTAAGAAATTATTACGGCGCGCCCTTTCGCGCGTCGGCACAGGGGTACCGGTTTGCGCTTCGACGATAGCCTTGAAACGGTCCTCTCGGCAGACATGTCGACGCCGTTCGGCGCGCAGTCGGCGTGGCGTCAGCTGGTCGATCTGATCGGGCGGCGCCGGGTGCCGGTCAGCCCGGCAGCGATCACGCGCCTCAAAATGATTCGCACACAGGTGCCGCCGCCGGTGCGCGCCGCGAGTGCCCGGTCGTTGTCCTATGCCGATCCGCCGGCCGAGCTGGTGCATTTGTTTGCAGAGGACGACATCACGATCGCGGCGCCCGTGTTGCGCATTGCCAGGATGCGTGCCGGCCAATGGATCGAGATGCTGCCCGGCCTGTCACCGGCCGGCCGGTCGGTCCTGCGTCACCGGCGTGACCTTGCGCCTGAGGTCCGCCGTGCCCTGGAGAGCTTCGGTTCGGTCGATTTTCGCCTGTCTGCCGCTGGTAGCGAAGCGTTTTTCGTGCCGGACGGGATCGCCCCTGAGCCTGAACTTCCGAAAATGGTCTTGCCCGACGCCAAAGCCGGACTGTCAGGGAACGAATCTTACGTGCCTGAGCGCCCATCGGCCGCAGTGACGGAGCTGAAACCCGTCGCGCCGGTTGAGTCCGTCATCTTACCGATGCAGCCTGTCCCGGCCGAATCGCCATTCGTGTCGCTCGGGTCGGTCGCGCTCGGCTTGCCGGTCGTCGCCGAGGCACTTCGTCAAGCGGAAGGCCAGGATGCGACCTCGCCGGGTACCAACCCGCTCGACAGCCAGGCCGCCGGACCCTTCGAGATCAACGAACTGCTCCAGCGAATCGACGCCTATCAGCGTCAGCGCGAGGACAAGCCCGGCGTCCCCCTGTTGCGGAGCGACTATGGCGACAATGACGACCAGCCCGCGCTGTTCGATCTCGAGCCTGTCCAGTCGCCCAGTTTCCGGTTCGAAACCGATGCGGCGGGACTGGTCCGCTGGATCGAGGGGGCGGCGCGCGCACCGCTGATCGGCTTGTCGCTCGATTTCGCGGCATTGCCCGCGGGGTCGCGCGTCGACGGCGTCGCGGCAGGTGCGTTCCGCCGTCGTGCCGGATTTGCCAATGCCCGCCTGATTGTGGAGGGCAATTCGGACGCCGCGGGCCAGTGGAGGATCACCGGCATTCCGGTCTTCGACCGCGAAACCGGACGGTTCACCGGCTATCGCGGCACCGCCCGTCGTCCCCGTGCGGACGAAAGCGCTGAGCCGGCGCGGCCCTCGCGCAATCCGCAATCGGACGCGCTGCGCCAGCTCGTCCATGAACTGCGCACCCCGACGAATGCCATTGCCGGTTTTGCCGAGATGATCGAGACGCAATTGCTCGGGCCCGTCCCGCAGCCCTATCGCGACCATGCCAGCCAGATCCGTAGCCAGGCGGCGGACCTGCTGACGGCGATCGACGATATCGATCTTGCGGCGCGGATCGAATCCAACGCGCTCGACCTGCGGCCGGGCACGGTTCCCGTTGCATCCCTGCTGACGCAGATCGCGGACGATCTGACGTCGCTCGCGCGGTTGCGTGGTACCGTTCTGACGATCGGATCCAGTGCACCGGAACTGGCCATTGCTGGCGACGACCGTGCCGTTGAGCGGCTGATCGCACGGCTGATGGCGACGTTGGTCGCGTCGGGCAGCAAGGGCGAAAAGATCGAGATCACCGCCGAATCCGGTGCCGACGCACAGGTCGTGCTGACTTTCGATCGCCCGCAGGCGCTTGCCGCTTATGGCGTCGAGAGCATCCTGACAATCGATGCCGAAGCGGAAGCCGAGGCCGAAGGCGCACCTTTGCTCGGGACGGGCTTTGCGCTCCGGCTCGCGCGCAATCTCGCCAATGAGCTTGGCGGTGCGCTGGTGATTGGTGAGCAGGCCTTGACTTTGCACCTTCCCGCCGCCGTTATTGCCCCTGTGGAGCAGGCTTCTTCCAGCTGAGCGTGGCAGGGATTGCCTCGCCCTCGATCGGGTCGATCCATCGCCCCGCGCCACCGGCCGCCGCGGACCGGGTCTTATGGCCCGACGATTTCGGCACGCGGTTCACGATCATGGTCGATACCGAGGAAGAATTCGACTGGAGCGCGCCCTTGTCGCGCGACTCGCGCAATGTGTCGGCGATCGGCGCGCTGCCCGAAGGGCATCGCCGTTTTGCCGACCGCGGCGTGCCCCTGACCTATCTGATCGATCACCCGGTCGCGACCGACCCTTTGTCGATCGACATCTTGCGCGGCGTGCTGACGGATGGCCGCTCGGCGATCGGCACGCAGCTCCATCCCTGGGTCAATCCGCCGTTCGACGAAGTATTGACTCCGGCCAATAGTTTTGCCGGCAATTTGCCGGAAACGCTGGAAGCGGCAAAGCTTGGCGTCCTTACCGACGCCATTGCTCACGCGTTCGGTGTATCGCCTTTAGTCTATCGCGCCGGGCGTTATGGCCTGGGCCCTGCGACTGTCGCGCTGCTGGCATCGCGCGGCTATCGGGTCGATAGCTCGATGCGCGCCGCCTATGACTATAGCGCAGAAGGCGGCCCGGATTATCGGGCGATCGGCAATCACGCATTCCATGTCGGCGAGATGATGGAGTTGCCGCTGACCACCGTCTTCACTGGCGCGGCCCGTCATGGCGGGGCCGGACTTTACGCTGCGCTTGGCCGCGTTCCGAAAGGTCGTGGCCTGGCCGCTCGCATGGGCCTCTTGTCGCGCATTGCCCTGACGCCGGAGGACATGCCGCTATCCGACGCGCTGGAAGCGATCGCGGTGGCGTTGGGGCAGGGGGTGCGGGTGCTCAACTTCTCCTTCCACTCACCCTCGCTTGCGGTTGGGCACACGCCCTATGTCCGCGATGCGGCGGATCTCGTGGCGTTCCATCACTGGTGGGACAAGGTCCTCGCCGATCTCGATCGGCGCGGCATTCGTCCCGCATCGCTCGGCGAACTGATTGCTGCGGGCACGCGGCGGTAAAGCGCGGCTTGCCAGCGGCGCTGCCGCTCCGCTAACGGGGCAGATGGTGGGGCCTGTAGCTCAACTGGTTAGAGCTGCCCGCTCATAACGGGTAGGTTGCGGGTTCAAGTCCTGCCGGGCCCACCAACGCTTCGTCTCAACTCTTCAATACTCTTTTGATAGGGCCAATACGGCGTTGCGGCAATGCGCCGCCGCCGTTGCAGGAGGAGGTGCCGCAAGCCTCCTCCCGGTAAAAAGCGCGGTTGGCCGACCACGCCGCTTGCATCCGCCCCATTAACCCGCGTAGAGGCCCCCATTCGTCGGGGAGTGGCGCAGTCTGGTAGCGCGCCTGCTTTGGGAGCAGGATGTCGCAGGTTCGAATCCTGTCTCCCCGACCATCACCGGTTTTCAGCAGTTTTCCAAGCATCCTGGATCGGTCCAATCCGAAACGTGACATGTTGTTCAAGCCGGCAACCAGTTCGACATTCCAGGGTGCCTGGCTGCAGCATGAGGCGGCTCAGCGCGCTGCTCCCGTTGCGGGTGCCACTTGATGCAGCTACCAAGGCCTTCGGTTGAATCGGCCGTTGAACGGGGAAGAACATTGTCAGAAGTCGATGCGCAGCGCCGTTACTATGAGGAAACGGCCGAGCGTTATGACGAGATGCACATTGCCGACGGCGACGAACATTATCTCGCACTGGATTGGCTCTCCAACATTATACGGCAGCAAGGCATTACGTCCGTTCTCGACATCGGCAGCGGCACCGGCCGCGGCATTCGGTATCTGAAGGAACGGCACGATATTCGCTTCGTCGGTGTCGAGCCGGTCGGCGCTCTTCGCGAGCAGGGGCACCGCAAGGGCCTGGCACCGGAAGAGCTGGTCGATGGGAATGCGCTTGCACTGGATTTTCCCGACGACAGCTTCGACATTGCGTGCGAGTTTGGCGTCCTGCACCATATCAAGGATCACCGCCGCGCCGTCGCTGAGATGTGCCGGGTCGCCAGAAAAGGCGTCTTCATCTCGGATTCGAACAATTTCGGCCAGGGCGGCACGATGAATCGCCTGATCAAGCAAGCGATCAACGCGGTCGGACTCTGGCAATTGTTCGATCTCGCGATGACGCGCGGCAAGGGGTATCATTATTCGCCCGGTGACGGCATTTTCTACAGCTATTCGGTCTTCAATGACGTGCCGGTGATCCGCGCCAAGTTCCCGACGCTGCGCTTCATGAGCACGATGGCATCGCAGGGGCCGAGCCTGTATCGGCAAGCCCCCCATCTGGCCGTATTCGGCGCGCTCTGACATCAGGTTACTGGGTGCAAGAACGATGTTTGGGGTCGCGAAATCGCATTGCGGCTACCGCTCACTAACGCTCGAACGCTGCCGATTGCCTGATCTCTGATGCATCGCATCGGATTGAGAGCACGCCGATTCGACCCGGGCGTTTGTCATGGCATCGAGCCGGGCAAGGCTTTATCCGGCTGCGCCGCGCTGTTTCTCATCGTGATATGATCGGACGTCTGCGACGCCGCATCCGCTGTTATGCGCTGTTATCCATAACAGCGGTAATCGGGATCAACACGCTGAAAATAAAGCGTGATTCCTTGCAGATTCTCCGACTTAACAACGACGGAGCAGCGTATTCTGCCAGATGGCCGGGCGCTTAAATTGATGACGAAAGCCGGCTCGCGGGGCGGTTCGGACCGATCGATACTAGAAAGCCATGTGCCGGTTCGGCGGGCCGTGCGCCTCTACCGCCACGCGTTGGATCCGGCGACTGTCAAATTAAGTCACCGGTTCCGTCATCATTCCGTCGCCCGATCATCGCGAAAGCGCAACGCGCCGATCCTAGCGGGATCGCCAGATCCGCCAGAGATTAAAGGGAAGCGCGAATGATGAAGGAAGCCAAGATGGCCGGACTGGGCATGGCCGTCCTGTCGATGATGTGCGGTACCTCGGCGCTCGCCCAGGCGGTCGCGGAAACCACGCTGGCAGACACCCAGAATTCGGATGAGGACATCATCGTGACCGGGCGTGCCGGTAGTGGCGAGCGCACCAAGCTCGAAACCAGCTACGCGGTTACCACCTTGTCGAACGAGTCGCTTCGGTCGCGGGCGCCGTCAAGCGTGACCGAGACGTTGAAGTCCGTGCCCGGCTTCTGGGTCGAGGCCTCGGGTGGTGAAGGCAGCGGCAATGTCCGCGCGCGCGGCATTCCGGTCGATGGGTTCGGGTCGATCAACCTGCTTGAGGATGGCCTGCCGGTGCAGCATGATCCGGCGCTGGGTTATCTCAACGCCGACCAGGCATTCCGCATGGACGAATCGATCGATCGGATCGAAGTCGTGCGCGGTGGTCCGTCGTCGGTCTTTTCGCCGAATGCGCCGGGCGGCGTGGTCAATTTCATCACCAAGCGGCCAGGCGAGTCGCTGTCGGGCAATGCGCGGATCCTCTACGGTCCGACCGCTGACCTGTATCGCTTCGACGGCTGGGTCGGCGGGCCGATCGGCGGGGGCTGGAAGTTCGATGTTGGGGGGTTCTATCGCAATGAACGCGGCGTGCGCGATCCCGGCTATACCGGGAACAAGGGCGGCCAGATTCGCGCCGATCTGTCGCGCGACTTCGGCAATGGCCATGTCAGCCTCAGCTACAAGCGGCTCTCCGACAATGCGATCTTCTATACCGGTATCCCGCTGACTAAGGATCGTAAGGGCGATATCGTCGGCATTGCCGGCTTCGACCCGCATTATGGCACCACCGCGAGCCGGGCGAGCGCCTTCCTAACGCTGCGCAGCGCTAATGGTCCGGTGTCGTTCGATAATACCGATGGCAGCAGCATTCGCCTGGATCAGTTTTCGGCGATGGCGGACTGGGACTTCGGCGATGGCTGGACGCTGTCGAACAAGGCGCGCTATCGCGATTCGAACACCGTGCGCAACGGCGTCTACCCGGCTGCGATCAATACCGGTGCGGCCTATGTCGGCTCGAAACAGACCGCGCTGCTCAAGGCCCATCCGGATGCTACGCGCGTGGTGCTGCGCTACACCGACACTGGACAGGCGTTCGATCTCGCGGGCCAGAACGGCAATGGCCTGATCTTTGAGAACAGTGCCCGGCCGGTGACGGTTGATGAGAGCGAATTTCTCGACGATTTGCGCCTGACCCGCAAGTTCGACCTGTTCGGCCAGACGCACGACATCGCGTTCGGCGTCTATTTCGCGCATATCGACGAGACGTTCCGCCGCTATTCGGCAACCACGCTGCAGGACGTATCGGATAATTCGCGCCTGCTCGATCTCGTCGCGATCAACGCCGCCGGCCAGGTGGTCGGGTCGCTGACGCAGAATGGCGTGTCACGCTACGGATCGGAATTTGCCAATGGCTCGGGTTCGTCGGATACCATCGCGGTCTATGCATCGGACGAATGGCAGCTGACGCCGCAACTCAGGATCGATGGAGGCATCCGCTATGAGCGCGTCACGACCAAGGGATCGCAGGAGGGGACGAAGACGGTCGATCTCGGCGATGCCTCGACGCTCGCTGATAACAGCGTGCTGACCGGAAACGGCATCTTCACGCCGTTCAACCGGCGTTTCGATCATGTCGGCTTCACGATCGGCGCCAATTGGCAGTTCAGCGACTCGGCTGGGGCGTTCGGTCGCTATACGTCCACCTTCCGCCTCCCCAGCGTCGGCAGCTTCATCACCAGCGCCACGGCGGTACCGGTCATTCAGGGCATTCGCATGTGGGAAGCCGGAGTGAAGGCCTCGACTCCGTTGTTCAGCGCCTATGCCACCGGCTTCCTGACCGATTTCGATTCTTTCTCGATCTCGAACTTCCAGTTCGACAGCGTCTCCGGCGGCTATACCTCGCAAACCGTCTATACCGACACGCGCGCTTATGGCGTTGAACTGGAGGGCACGATCCGGCCGATCGACTGGTTCGACTTCACGATCAATGCGACGGTGCAGGAAGCGACCTTCCGCAACCTGCGTTTTAACGAACTGTCCGGCACGACGCTGACCCCACGCGATTATTCGGGCAATCAGCTGCTTCGCGTGCCGAAGCTCGCGCTTCGGGCGACGCCGGGCGTCAATCTGTTCGACAAGCGCTTCCGCGCGCAAATGGATGTCGAACATTATTCGGATCGGTATGCCGATGCCGCAAACCTTTCGAAGCTGCCGGCCTATACCGTGATCAACGCCAGCGTCCGGTTCGGCTTGACCGACCAGATCACGCTCTGGGCTTACGGCGACAATCTGACCAACCAGCTTGGCCTGACCGAGGGCAACCCTCGCGCCGGCGAACTGACCAGCGGTCAGGCGAACGATCAGTTGTTCATCGGGCGGCCGATCGTCGGGCGCAACGTCCGGTTCGCGGTGGATTTCAAGTTCTGATGATGCCTGTTCGGTTCCTGCCTTTGTTCCTGTGCCTTATGGCGGTCGCTTCTCCCGCGGCTGCCGAATCGGCGCCAGCCGCCGATTTTCGCGTTGAGGGAGTCGTGACCGAGGCGGATCACCAGCATTATAGGGACGTGCCGTTCGACGTACCGACGGGCGTCGAACGGGTCACCGTGATCCTGTCTTATGACAAAACCAACAAGACGGTCATCGATATGGGCGTGCGGGACCCTGCAGTCTTCCGTGGATGGAGTGGAGGAACGCGCGACCGCTTTACGATCAGCCCGAGCGACGCATCTCCCGGTTATCTTGCGGGGGTCATTCCCGCCGGCCGTTGGCGTGTTATCCTTGGCGTACCCAATGCCCGGGGGGGGAGCCGCAGCACCTATACCGTCAGCGTCTTCTTCGACCGCGGCAAGGCGCGCAGGGCAAGTGCTGCGATTGCCGACCCGCCATTGAAGGACGCGCCCGGTTGGTACCGCGGCGACCTGCACATGCATGACGCCAATAGCGATGGCAGCTGCCTCAGCCAGTCGGGCAAGCGGGTACCTTGTCCCTTGTTCCGTACCGTCGAGGCGGCGGCGAAGGCGGGACTCGATTTCGTCGCTGTCACTGATCACAATACGGTCGCCCATTTCGGGGGCTTGCGCGAGCTCCAGCCCTGGTTCGACCGGCTGTTGTTGATCCCCGGCGTGGAGGTCACCACCTTTAGCGGTCACGCCAATATTTTCGCGCCATCACATTTCGTGGACTTCCGGGTTGGCGGCAAGGATGTGCCGAATGTTGGGGCGCTGGAGCGCAAGGTCGCCGAGGCTGGCGCGATCATGTCGATCAATCATCCCGCGCTGCCCTCGGGCGAGCTGTGCATGGGATGCGGCTGGACATGGCCGGCGACCGACTATGCCGGTGTCACCGCGATCGAAGCAGTCAACGGCGCCATGGCGGAAGGCCCTTTGGCAGGGGTCGGCTTCTGGTATGCCCGGCTCAACGAAGGGCATCGCCTGACCGGCATTGGCGGCAGTGACAATCACGATCCCGATGCGCCACCCGGCAAGGCGCCGATCGGCCGGCCGACCACCGTCGTGCATGCCGAGGCGTTATCTACGCCCGCGATCCTGGCGGGTATTCGTGCCGGGAACGTGTTTATCGACGTCGAGGGGAGTCATGACCGGCTCCTCGAACTGCAGGCCGTTTCCGGCACTATCAATGCCGTGATGGGTCAGACCTTGCCGCTGAGCGGGGCGCTCGAGCTCAAGGTGCATGTTGTCGGCATGTCCGGGGGCAACATCCAGGTAATCTCCAACGGGAGCCCCTTGGAGCCGTTACAGGCGCCGGTGACGATGGCCGATCAATGGAGTTCGTTCACGCTGGATCGAGCCTCGGCCTGTGGCTGGATCAGCGCAACCGTGTTGACGGGCAGTCATCCGAAGTTGATCGGGAATCCGATCTATATTCGATGTGCCTGATGCGATGATGATTGCGCTGCGATCGTGAATATTGTCTTCGCCGTCCGGTAAACCTGCAGGCGAGACTCATCATGCGCACCATTTCCGACGATGTCGCGGTCAGGCTCTATCATCTGGGCGACGACGGCGCCGCTGTGACGCTGCTGTACGGGGCGCTGAGCGAAGCCTTGGCGCTTGCCGCGGCGCAGCCTGACGACGTGCAGGACGGGCTGTTCCTGCAAACCAGCGATGATGTCGTGAGCTATCTGGATTATATCGAGGGATAGGAGCAACTGGTTGTGCCTGAAGCCGCGCGATAGCTTTCTATCGTTTTGCCAGGCGCAACAAAAAGGGCGCCCCCGAGGGGACGCCCTGTCTGCTCAAACCGATCGGGCCGAAGCCCGACCGAGCTGATTACATGTTGTCGACCTTGGCGTCCGCGGCTTCGCGAACGTTGTCGGCTGCTGCGTTCAGGTTGTCAGCAACGTTGCCGGCGTTCTCGGTGATCGCGTCGGCAGTGTTCGAAGCAGCTGCTTCGAGGTTGTCAGCGCCCATTTCGAGGTTGTCGGCAACCATCTCAGCGTTGTTTTCAACGGCTGCGGCTTCCGGCGACTTGGTGCAGGCTGCCACGGACATCAGGCCGGCGGCGGCGAGAACAAAGGCGATTTTCTTCATGCGGTTGCTCCCAAGCATAGCAATATTCGCGGCCAGCCCGAATGCTGTCACGAAGCTTGAGCAAATAGCGGCGAATATCGCACCGTCAATCGCAATTTGATCACGATCCTGCCTTAATTCAGCTTGCCGCAAGGTTCTGGTCACTCGGTTCGTCGCTTATTTCGGGGTTACCGCCCCAATTTCCTCAGGTGCGTTGGCGATCACGGCGAGCATCGTGGTCCAGGCTGCCACATTCTGGCTGAGCTGCGCCGGGTCGATCCGATCCAGCGTATCCTCGGGCGTGTGATGATAATCGAAATAGCGCTGCCCCGACTGATTCAGGTCGATTGCGGCGACTCCGGCCTTCATCATCGGTCCTACATCGGCGCCGTCTCCGGCTAGTTCCTTGCCGCGCACGATGCCGAGCGGCGCAAGCGCCGCGGCGAGCCGGTCGCCTGCCGCCTTCGCACTGTCCGGCAAATTGGTTTCGACTCGCCAGACTCGATCGGCGCCGAAATCCGATTCGGCGGCGGCGGCATGGCGTTCTTTGCCATGCGCCTCGGCATAGGCGCGTCCGCCAAAACCGCCGACTTCTTCCGACCCGAACCACACCACGCGAATCGTCCGGCGCGGCTTGGGGCCGGTGAGAAAATATTTCGCGGCAGCCGCGGTGATCGCGATCCCCGCGCCATCATCGATCGCGCCGGTGCCCAGATCCCAGCTGTCGAGATGGCCGCCGATCAGCACCACGCCGGCCGCCGGGTCTGAACCCGGCACTTCCGCGACGACATTGCCCGATTCCTGCGTGCCGATCTGGCGTGGCGTCAGCACGAGCTTAAGCATGATCGGCTTGCCGCGCGCGACCATGCGCGAGAGATTGTCGGCATCCGCGGTCGATAGTGCCGCCGATGGAATCGGCGTGACGCCGGCGGCGAAATTGGTGAGGCCTGCATGCGGGCCGCGGCCATGATCGGAGCCGATCGAGCGGATGACGATCGCTGCCGCGCCCTTGGTCGCGGCGATGTTCGGCCCGGCAAAGCGTGCGAGACCGAACGTGCCGTAGGACGATCCGTCCTGAGTCGCGACCATCGCGTTCGAAACAAAGGCGATCTTGCCCTTCAGACTGCCTTCCGGCGCGGCCTGGAGATCCTGGACGCTGGGGAAATAGACGATCTCCGCGGTCAGCCCTTCCGGTGGAGTCGCGCTGGAATTGCCGAGCGCCGTGAGGCGCAGTTTCTGCGGGAAGGGCGAGATCACTTCGGCAGTTTCTTCGCCGCGCACCCAGACCGGCATCTGATAGGGTTCGATCCGGACATTCTTGAAGCCCAGCGCCTTCAGCTTCGCCAGGCTCCAGGTCCGCGCCCGCGCTTCGGCCTCGGTGCCGGCGAGACGCGGCCCGACCTCGGTCGTGATCCCTTCGATGATATTGTACGCCACTTCATCCTTCAGCGCAGTATCGCGCAGCTTTGCCACATCGGCGGCGACCGATGCAGCGGCCGCGGTGGTCGGGCGGGTCTGGGACAGAACCGGGGTGGTCAGGGTGGTGGCGGCGAGTGCGGCGATCAGGGCTGTGGTGCGCGACATAGGATCTCCATTTGCCTCGAGCCTGTCGGCTCGCAAGACGAGCGTCGCTCAACGGCCTTTTCGTGATGGCCAGCGGCTTAGAGCCAAGGGCGGGGGTTCCACAAGCGCAGGACGCACTGAATTTGCGGCGGGCGACGTTTGCCAACCGCGTCAACGCCCACTACATGCGCCCCGACCTTTTCGAACATCCATTTCGAACATTCAATCTCGCGGAGCACGACCCCCGATGGCCGTCCAGTATAGCTATGTGATGAAGGGTCTGACCAAGACCTTCCCCGGTGCCGCCAAGCCGGTGCTCAACAATATCCACCTGCAGTTCCTCCCGACCGCGAAGATCGCGATCATCGGGCCGAACGGATCGGGCAAGTCGACCCTGATGAAGATCATGGGCGGCATCGACCCCGATTTCACCGGCGAGGCCTGGGCCGCCGAAGGGATCAAGGTCGGCTACTTGCCGCAGGAGCCGCAACTCGACCCGACCAAGACGGTGATCGAAAATGTGAAAATGGGCGCTGGTCCCGTCGCGCAGATGGTCGAGCGCTTCAATGCGATCACCGCCGAGATGGGCGATCCGACCGATACGACCGATTTCGACGCGCTGATGAACGAAATGGGCGAGCTGCAGGAAAAGATCGACGCGGTGGATGGTTGGGCGCTCGACAGCCAGCTCGAACAAGCGATGGAAGCACTGCGCTGCCCGCCGAGCGATTCGCCGGTGACCAACTTGTCTGGCGGTGAGAAGCGCCGCGTCGCGCTGTGCAAGCTGCTGCTCGAAAAGCCCGATATCCTGCTGCTCGACGAACCGACCAACCATCTCGATGCCGAAAGCGTCGCCTGGCTGGAGAATTTCCTCAAGGAATATGTCGGCAACGTCATCCTCGTGACCCATGACCGCTACTTCCTCGATAACGTCGTTAACTGGGTGCTCGAGCTCGATCGCGGACGCTACTACACCTACGAGTCCAACTATTCCGGCTATCTCGAAAAGAAGGCCAAGCGGCTCGAACAGGAGGAGCGCGAGGAGCAGGGCAAGCAGAAGGCGATCCAGGACGAACTGGCCTGGATCCGCCAGACGCCCAAGGCGCGCCAGACCAAGTCCAAGGCGCGTATCCGCGCGTTCGACGAACTGGTCGCCGCGCAGGAGAATCGCACCGTCGGCAAGGCCGCGATCTTGATCCAGATGCCCGAGCGCCTCGGCGGCCGGGTGATCGAGGCCAAGGGCCTGACCAAGGCCTATGGCGACAAGCTGCTGTTCGAGAATCTCGACTTTAATCTGCCGCCTGGCGGCATTGTAGGCGTGATTGGTCCGAACGGCGCGGGCAAGTCGACCCTGTTCAAGCTGATCACCGGCCAGGAACAGCCCGATGGCGGCGAGATCGAGGTCGGCCAGACGGTCAAGCTCGGCTATGTCGATCAGAGCCGCGATGACCTGACCCCGACCAAGACCGTATGGGAAGAAGTTTCCGGCGGTTCGGACGTGTTCCGCTTCGGCAAGCAGGAGATCGGCACGCGGGCTTATGTCGGCGCGTTCAACTTCAAAGGCCAGGATCAGCAGAAGAAGGTCGGCCAGCTGTCAGGCGGTGAGCGCAACCGCGTCCATCTCGCCAAGATGCTGAAGGAGGGCGGCAACGTCCTGCTGCTCGACGAACCGACTAACGATCTCGACGTCGAAACGCTGCGTGCGCTCGAAGAGGCGCTGGAGAGTTTCGCCGGCTGCGCCGTGGTCATCAGCCATGACCGCTTCTTCCTCGATCGCCTTGCCACTCACATCCTCGCGTTCGAGGGTGACAGCCATGTCGAATGGTTCGAGGGCAATTTCGAGAGCTATGAGGAGGACAAGCGCCGCCGCCTGGGCGATGCGGCCGACCGCCCGACGCGCCTCGCTTACAAGAAGCTCACGCGCTGATGGCGTGAAGGGCCCCGGCCGATGATCAGTCGGTCGGGGCCATGGCCAGAGGCGCTTAGCGGCGCTCGGTAGCCGTTTTCGCCCGGATCGCTTCGAATTCGGAGCCCTTGCTCCACGCCGGCCAACTGCGTGAATTGGCGAGCAAACCGCCGATTGTCTGGAACAGCGCCACATCCGCCACCGCGCCGCGCAGATCCCAGCCGGAGGACCAAGCGTCGCAGGTCTTGTGGTAACAGGTCATATAGTCGTCGAGCCATTTCTGACCGGCCGCACGACCACCCGCTTTCAGGTCTGAAGCACCGCCCAGCGCCATCAGCAGGAGCGACGGCACGCCCCGGCGAACGACTGAGAAATGATCGGCGCGGTAGAATAGGCCACGTTCCGAAAAGGTCTCCGGCGTGATGACGCGATCCTGCGCTTTCGCGGCGGCCGTGAGGTCGGTGTCGAGCGAAGAATTGCCTGCGCCGACCAGAATCACATCGCTCGCTGGACCAGCGGTTTGCAGGATATCCAGGGTCAGGTTCGCTGCCGTCTTGCTGAGTGGACGAAGCGGATGGGTGGCGTAATATTCCGAACCGAGCAGGCCGCGTTCTTCACCCGTCCACAGTGCGAAGACCATGGTCCGGTCGGCACGCGGTGCTGCCTTGAACACGCGCGCCAGTTCGAGCACGCCGGCCACGCCGAGCCCATCATCGTTCGCGCCGGGGCGGATCGTCTTGCCCTGCGCATCGGCCGGCCCTGCGCCATAAGCGTCCCAGTGCGCTGCAAACATGATGCTTTCGTCTGGGCGCGTCCGGCCAGGTAGAGCGGCGAGAACATTCGCGCTTTCGATCCGCTCGACATTGACTGGCAGGGCGGCGTTGAAGCTCAGCCCCTTGAATTCTACTGGCCGAAAGCCGGCCGAACGCGCCTGGATGCGCAACGCGGCAAGATCGAGCCCGGCGGCCGTGAAGATGCGAGTCGCAGTATCATGTTCGATCCAACCTTGCAGCGGAACGCGTGGATCGTCGGCAGAGCGTACGATATCGAAATTCTCGCCGTTCGACGCCGCTACGGTGCTCCAGCCATACCCGGCGCCCCCGGTATCATGGACGATTAGTGCGGCGACGGCGCCACGCCGCGCCGCCTCCTCGAACTTGTAGGTCCAGCGGCCGTAATAGGTCATGCGTCGCCCGCCAAACCGGCCGACTGCATCTTCGCCGGCGACCGCCTCGAAATCGGGATCGTTGACCAGGAAAATCGCGACTTTCCCCTTCAGGTCCAGACCCTTGAAGTCGTCCCAGCCGGCTTCCGGCGCGCTGACTCCATAACCGACGAACACCAGCGGCGCCGTGGCGATGTCGATGTGCGGCGCATCGCGCACTGTGGTCAGGTTGATCTGAGTAGACTGGGTAAGCGAGATGGGTTGGCCACTGGCGACCGTCAGCGAGACCGATCCGCCGGTGCCGATCCGGGTGTGGATCAAGGGAACAGCCTGGGTCCAGCCGCCTCTGTCGCCGCCCGGCTCAAGCCCCATCGCCTTGAAACGCGCGATCAGGAAATCAATCGTCTTGCGCTCTCCGGCCGTCCCCGGAGCACGCCCGTCATATTCATCCGATGCGAGTGTCTTGACGATGTCCGACAGCCGCGCGGGATCGACCGTGGCACGCGGTGGTGCTGCATCCCGGGCCAATGCCGGGGCCGCAAGCAAAAGGGCTCCGGTGGCGATAATCAGTCCGCGCAAGGCGACCTCCTTATTTCTTCAGTTTGACGAACGCCCCGCCATCACGGCGATCGACGATGAAGCCGGGTACTGCCTCGAACATGTCCGACAGCCGGCCATAGCCGTAGTTGCGGACGTCGAAACTCGACCGGTTGCTGGCGCGCAGGCCCACTTCGCTCAATGAGGCGAACCCATCTGTGTCGCGTTTCGATGCGTTATAGGCGTCAATCAGCATGCTCACCACGTCAGGCTCGATCCCGTCGCGCACCTTGCCCGATGCTGCAGTGACCGGGAGAGGGGGGGCTGGCTCCTTGCGGGCGATCAACTCCGCCACGTCGATGAAACGGTTGCAGGCCGCGCGAAAGCCCTCGGGTGTGGTCGCGCGGCCAAAGCCGTAAACCTTCAGCCCGTCCTGACGAATACGCGTCACCAGCGGCATGAAATCGCTGTCCGACGACATGATACCGAACCCGGTCACGCGGCCGCTGGCGAGCAGATCCATCGCGTCGATCGTCATTTTCATGTCGGTCGCGTTCTTGCCCTTGGTCAGGTCGAATTGCTGTTGCGGCTCGAGTGCGTAACGCAGCGCGACCGCCTCCCAGCCTTTCAGGGCAGGCTTGTTCCAATTGCCGTAGATGCGCCGGACATTAACGGTGCCGAGATCAGCGAGTGCGGTCAGCACCGGGTCGATCGCTGCGGGTGAGGCATTGTCCGCGTCGATCAGCAGCGCAACATTGCCGGTGGGAAGAGTATCGGTCATCGCGCCATCCTGCACTGGGTAAGCGATGGCGTCACCCTGCGTTTGTTGTTTCAGGCAGTAAATCGCTTGGTGAAGCCCTTGGGCGCCCGTTCCGTGTCGGGGCGTGCCTCAAGGCTGTCGATCCGTGCAAGCTCCGGGCCCTGGCGACAGGCATCGAGGAACGCCGTGACGTCATCCGCTTCGCCGATCACCAGCATCTCGACCCGACCGTCGCGCAGGTTACGGACCCAGCCGGTCACGCCGTTGTCATGCGCCTTGCGCACGATCCAGTCGCGAAAGCCGATATGCTGAACCTTGCCGCTGATGAAGACACGCTGCGTCGACGCCATTGCACCCCCCATCTGACAGCGAGCAACCGTGAGGATCGCCGCTGCGACAGGCTAGCACAGCGTAAACGCGTTGGAGCACAAGCCGCCGGGAATCCGTCGTATTCTCGGCAGCCTTGGTCGTGCTGCGACGTTCTCAGGCGCGGTTGCGGGCCGCGTCGACGCTCCAGGCACCGGCGCCGGCTGCCGCGAGATACAGGAAGATGAAGCAATAGAGGATCGCTGCTTCACCGCCATTGGCTGATGGATAAAAGCCCTTCGGTGCGTGGGCAATGAAATAGGCTACCGCCATCATGCCCGACAGGATGAATGCGACCGGGCGGGTGAACAGGCCGATGATGATCAGCGCGCCACCGACAAGCTCCAGCGTGCCCGCGGCATACAGCACCGGATTGAGCGGCATCGGGAAGGGCGGGATGTTGAAGAATTTCGACACGCCGTGGTGCAGGAAGGTGATGCCGGCAACGATGCGGAGCAAGGCGAGCAATCTGGGCGACCAGGTGGCTGGGATCGGCATGACGGATATCCTCTTGTTTCGATACCGCATCGTTTCACGCACCCGTCGGCGGGTCAATCGATCGCGCTGAAACGCTCGGTTGCCGGATAGGCGATCGCGATGACCTCATACTCCTTCTCGCCGCTAGGCAGAATCACGCGACGCACATCGCCGACCGCCGCACCGCGGAGCGCACGGGCAAGCGGAGCCCCCCACCCGATCCTGCCCGATCCGGTTTCGGTCTCGTCATCGCCGACGATGGTCAGGACGCGTTCGGCATCGTCCTCATCGGCGATGGTGACGGTTGCGCCGAAAAAGACCCGGTTGCGATCGGGTTGTGCTGCCGGGTCGATCACCTTGGCCGCTTTCATCCGCCGGGCGAGCCAGCCGAGCCGCCGGTCGATTTCGCGCAGCCTTTTGCGGCCATAGATATAGTCGCCATTTTCCGACCGGTCGCCATTGCCGGCGGCCCAGGAAATGACATCGACCAGCTTGGGCCGTTCCTCACCGAGCAGCTGGCGATATTCGGCGCTGAGCGCGGCATAGCCGGCGGGCGTGATGTAGTTGGGCTGGTCCATGGGCGTCAGCCCGGGCGCTGCTTGCCCAGATACCAGCTGATCCGGTTCGCGCCGGACGAGCGTGACCGCGCCGGGTTCATCAGGTCATAGACGACCGCATTTTCCAGCACGCGCTGCACATAATTGCGCGTTTCCTGGATCGGTATCGCTTCGATCCAATCGACCATGTCGACCCCGCCGCCACGGGGATCGCCATTGGCGCGGAGCCATTTGTTAACATTACCCGGCCCGGCGTTGTACGCCGCGACGGCCAGCGGATAGCTGCCGTAGTTATTGTAGATGCGCTGGAAATAGGTCGATCCAAGCTGGATATTGTAATCGGTGTCGGTGGTCAGCGCGCCGGCGTCATAGGACAGGCCCATCTTCCCCGCCGTCTCGCGCGCCGTGCCGGGCATCAACTGCATCAGCCCGCGGGCGCCGGCATGACTGATCGCAGCACGGTCGAACTGGCTTTCTTGCCGGGCGATCGCGTGGATCATCGTCCAGTTGCTGGCCTGAGTCTCCGGCACGCGCACATTGGGGAAGGCGACCGTAGTGTAATCGGTGAAGCCGTTTTGCAGCGCGCTGCGACCGACCATCACGCCGAGATCGGGCCGGCCGAGCGTGCGCGACAATTCGGTCGCCAGGATGTGATCGCTGTCGGTCTTCGCGTCGATCGCGATCTGGCGCACGAACGCGGTCTGATCCTCCCAGCGCCCGACCGTGCCGAGATATTGCGCGGCACGCACCGTCTCCCGCGCATAGAAAGCGTTGCTCACCGCATCAGTCACCTGGCGTGGCGCGGTACTGGCCGGCGGCGTCATCGGCCAGCCAAGGCGTTCAATCGCCAGCTGGCCATAAAACAGGTCGCGATAGCCAGCGGCCCGGGTGAAGAAGGCATTGGCGTCCGCCGTGCGCCCGGCCGCCTCGGCGGCGCGGCCAGCCCAGTAATAGCCCTTGGACTGCGACTGCGGCGTCAGCGATCCCAGGGCATAGCGTTCGTACATGCCGATTGCATCGGCCGGCTTGTAGAGCTTCTTGAGCGCAGTCTGCCCCGCCAGCCATACCAGGCTGGTGTAATCGTCACGCTCGCCGAGCGGTGTGCGGCTGACATCGGTGCCGGCCGGATAGGCGTCATCGACCTTGCTCGCGATGTCATAGGCAGTCTGATACTGGCTGTCGTTCGCCGCGCCGCGCGCATTGGTCAGCAGCACCTCGAACCATTTCTCGACATCGCCGGGCCGGCTGGTCAGCGAGCGCGGCCGTGCCAGCCAGGATCGTGCGCTTGGCCCGGCATTATTGTTGCGCAACCAGATCGCGCGGTCGGCGATATAGCCGGGATCATTGGCGCCCGCCGACTGGGTCGCAGCGGAGAGGTCCGACGCATTGGCGGCATTGGTGCGGAACGCGAGGCGCGCCTCGTACAGCCCACGCTTGCCCGGGCTGACCAATGCCATCTGGCGCTGCGCCGATTGCGTCGCACTCTGCCACAACAACTCGTCCATGCGGGCATCATGATCCTCGGGGCGGAGCGCTCCGGAGAAGCCCGAGATCAGCTTCGCTTCGTCAGTGACGGACAGCGGGCCCGACACCCATGCCTTGCGCGCCGCGAACAGGGCTTCGTCGCGCGCACCGGTCAGCGCGAGCGCTTCGGCGAACCGCGTCTTGCCGGTTCCGGTCAGCGGTGGATGGCGGCGGAAAAAGGCGACCGCGGTCGCGGGCGACCAGTTGCCGGTTTCCATCGAGCGTTCGGCGGTACGGCGAAGTGCATTTTCCCCGGGCCAGCCGGGATGCGCGATCAGAAAGCGGGCATAACTATCGAACGGGTAACTGCTCGATTGACGCAGCGAATTCCATTCACTGATCGCCGCGGCCATTGCGTTGCTCTGGGGCGTCTGCCCCTGAAGCAATTGCTGCGCGCGGCCCCAGCCGAGCTGTTCCTGCGGTACGCCTGACGCGACGGCAAGTCCGGATACGCCGGCAAAAAACACTGCCGATTTGAAGACCGATGCTATCATGTGGACAGAATAGGCGATCGGTCCCTATTTGTCCCCCACAAATCACGAAAAAGTGGGGATTCGTCGCCCCGCGGGAGCAAATCAACCATGTTTTCGGGATCGATCCCGGCGCTCGTCACGCTGTTCGAGGCGGACGGCTCCTTTGCGGAAAAAGCCTATCGCAATTTCGTCGAGTGGCAGATCGCGGAGGGCTCTGCCGGGCTGGTGCCGTGCGGCACGACCGGCGAGGCCGCGACGCTGAGCGCGGAAGAGCATTTCCATGTCGTGCGCATTTGCGTCGATCAGGCGAAGGGCAGGGTGCCGATCCTGGCGGGGGCGGGATCCAATGACACGCGCGTGGCAATCGCCAATGTGAAGGCAGCGAAGGAAGCGGGTGCCGATGCAGCGCTGATGGTGCCGCCCTATTATAATCGCCCGAGCCAGGAAGGGATATTCCGGCATTTCGAAGCCGTGGCGAAGGAAACGCCGCTGCCGATCGTCCTGTACAATGTCCCGGGCCGTACCGTGACCGATATTCAGCCGGCGACGATGGCGCGGATCGTTCAGGCATTTCCGGATATCTTCATCGGCGTGAAGGACGCGACCGGTTCACTCGGCCGCGTCACCGAACAGCGCGCCGGCTGCGGAGCGTCGTTTGTCCAATTGTCCGGCAATGATGAGACCGCTTTGGCCTTCAATGCGATGGGCGGAGTCGGCTGCATCTCGGTCACCGCGAATATCGCGCCACGGCTCTGCGCCGATTTCCAGGCGGCATGGGCGGCCGGTGATGTTGCCGGCGCGCTGGCATTGCACGACCGGCTATATGCGCTGCACGTCTCGATGTTTACCGATGCGTCACCGGGGCCGGTGAAATACGCGCTGGGCAAGCTGCGGCCGGAATGGCCGGTGGCGTTACGTCTGCCGATGACCTGGCCGAATGAAGCGAGTCAGCGGGCGGTGGATGCGGCGCTGAGCGCGGCGCTCTGAATAGTTGCCGTTTGTATTGGGCGTGAAGTTATTCGCTGCGCTTCCAATCTGCGGCGCTCGCGCCTACATGCCCACCTCCCATGGCACGTCCCAAACCCGCTACCTTCGAAAAGACCAAGATCGTCGCCGAGAACCGGCGCGCCAAGTTCGATTATGCGATCGAGACGGTCTACGAAGCAGGTATCGCGCTGACCGGCACTGAGGTGAAGAGCCTGCGGACCGGCCAGGGGTCGATCGCGGAGAGCTATGCCGAGGTCGATGACGGCCAGGTCTGGCTGATCAATTCCAATGTGCCGGAATTTTCCCACGGCAATCGTTTCAACCATGAGCCGAAACGCCCCCGTAAATTGCTCCTTCATGAGCGCGAGATAAACAAGATGCACGGGGCGGTGGCGCGCGAGGGCATGACGCTCGTGCCGCTGTCGATCTATTTCAATTCGTCGGGCAAGGCGAAGGTGGAGCTGGCGTTGGCGAAGGGTAAAAAGGCGCATGACAAGCGCGAGACGATCAAGGAGCGCGACTGGAAGCGCGAGCAGGGAAGATTGATGCGTGATCGTGGCTGAGCAGGGGGTGTTCGCCAAGTTCGTCGCATGGTGCCGCCGCAACATGCCGACGCGCGAAAGCATGGAGAGCAACCGCTTTCTCAAGCCCGTCGCGCACCGCGTGCTGCGGCCCGAGCTATGGCGCTTCACCCGCCGGTCGGTACCGCGCGGCGTCGCGCTCGGCATGGTAACCGGCATCCTTGCGCCAGTCGCACAGGTGCCATTGTCGGCCGTCCTTGCGCTGCCGTTCCGCGCCAATATTCCGGCGGCGGCACTGACCACTTTCATCACCAATCCATTCACCACGCCGCCACTTTGGGTTGCCGCCTATTGGATCGGGCGCTGGGTGTTGCGGCTGGACTCGCACGTGCCGGGAAGCCCGATCGCCGACACGGTTGCGGCCAATGCGAGTTGGCTGAGCTGGATTATGTCCGAAGCCGCGCCAGCGACGATCGTCGGGTTGTTCGTGATCACGATTGTTTTTGCCGTTGTCGGCTATTTTGGCAGCGCACTCGGCTGGCGGCTGTGGATAGCCCGCAAATGGCGCAATCGCCGCCGGTCCAACCTCCTCGAACCGGCAAATTGACGCGGCGTATTGTTTGACTAGAACACGGCATCCTCCTCCTGTCCCCAGGGATGCCAGCATGTCCAGATCGCCGCTCACAGCCTTGTTTTTGTCTGTCTCCATTTTTGCCACCTGCACCGCCAGCGCGCCGGTGGCCGGGCCCGGCACGACGGCGGAAGCGGCGCCAACACCAACGGCGGCAAAACCGGCGCTCGGCAGCTTTGGCTTCGATGAAACCGGCATGGACCGCAGCGTTAGGCCGGGCGACGATTTCTACGGCTTTGCCAACGGCAGATGGGCGGCGAACACTCCGATCCCGGCGGACAAGGCCAATTATGGCGCGTTCGACCTATTGCAGGATCTGTCGCGCGATCGCACCAAGGGCATTCTCGAAGCCGAGGCGGCCAAGCCGGGATCGAAGATCGGCGCTGCTTATGCCGCCTATCTCGACCAAGCCGCGATCGAGGCGAAAGGGCTGGCCCCGATCAAGCCCTGGCTCGACCGGATCAAGGCGTTGAAATTCAGTACGGGCTATGCCGCGCTGGTGGCCGAGGCCGATCGCAACGGCGTCGGTGTGCCGTTCAGCGCCGGGGTCTCGCAGGATCAGAAGGATCCGGAGCATTATGTGCTGCAGATGCGTCAGGGCGGCCTGGGTCTGCCGGATCGCGATTTCTATATCGACGCCAACGACGCGAAACTGGTTGCGGCGAAGGCGGCCTATCAGACGCATATCGCCAGGATGTTCACGCTGGCCGGCGAATCCAATGCGGATGCGCGCGCCAAGGCGATCGTCAATTTCGAAACCGGCATCGCCCGGATCAGCTGGACTCGTGCCGAAAGCCGCGACGCCAACAAGACCTATAACAAGATGACAGTCGCGGATCTCGCCAAGGCTGCGCCGGGCTTCGATTTCGTGACCTATTTCAAGGGTATCGGTATTCCTGCCGCGACAGTGGTCGTCGGCCAGCCAAGTGCCATCACCGGTACGGCGAAGCTGATTGGCGAGACACCGGTGAGCGTGCTCAAGGACCAATTGCTGATCCGCTCGCTCGACGGTTTCGCGAGCGTGCTTCCGGCGGCCTTCGACAAGGAATCCTTTGCGATGTACAGCACCGTGCTGTCGGGCACGCCCGAACAGCCGGCGCGATGGAAGCGCGGAGTCGATTACACCAGCGGCATACTGACCGACGATGTCAGCAAGCTTTATGTCGCGCGGTATTTCCCGCCGGAAACCAAGGCGGCTGCCGATGCACTGGTCAAGAACATCATCGCAGCGATGAATGTGCGGATCGACAAGCTCGACTGGATGGCGCCGGAAACCAAGGTGAAGGCGCACGCCAAGCTGGCCGCTTTCACGCCGCGCATCGGTTATCCCGACAAATGGCGCGATTATGCCGCGTTGCGCATCGTTGCCGGCGACGCGTTCGGCAACACGCTGCGCGCCAATCAATGGGCGCATCAGTATAATGTCGAGAAGCTCGGCAAGCCGATCTATCGTTGGGAATGGGGACTGGCACCGATGACGGTCAACGCCCAGGCCAACCCGACTTTGGTCGCCATCACTTTCCCGGCGGCGATTCTGCAGCCGCCCTTTTTCGATCCCAATGCCGACCCCGCGATCAACTATGGCGGCATCGGCGCAGTCATCGGTCATGAGATGAGCCATCATTTCGACGATCAGGGATCCAAGTACGACCTGAAGGGTCAGCTTACCGACTGGTGGACACCCAAGGACGTCGAAAGCTTCAAGAAGCTGACCGGCAATCTCGTCGCGCAGTATGAGGCTTATGAGCCGCTGCCCGGCCGCAAGGTCAACGGCACGCTCACCCTGGGCGAGAACACCGCTGACCTAGCCGGTCTGAGCGCGGCGTTCGATGCCTATCATGCGTCGCTCGGCGGCAAGCCCGCGCCGGTGATCGACGGCTTTACCGGCGACCAGCGTTTCTATCTCGGCTGGGCGCAGGTCTGGCGGCGCAGCTACCGCGAGGCGGACTTGATCCAGCGGCTCAAGACCGATCCACACGCCCCGTCGCAACAGCGGGCCTGGATCGTGCGTAATCTTGATCCCTGGTACGGCGCATTCGTGCCCAAGGCGGGCGAAAAGCTGTATCTGACGCCGGAACAGCGCGTGCGGATCTGGTAATCGGCTTGACGCGACTCCGAGCGCGGCCAAAGAGGGGCGGACGATGGCCAGTCTTCCCACCTCTCCCGCTGCTTCATTCGGTCCCGCACGCACCGCGGCGCTGATTGCGGGCGGGTGCGGCGCGGCATCCGCCCTGATTATTCTCGGGCTGGTCGGCAGCCTTGCGATCGCGAGTGCCTTCCTTGCTACCGGCCTGGTTATCGCAGGTGGCCTTGTCGCCGCACGGCGCTTGTTCCCCCCGGCCCGGCCCGGTGAGGTCGAGGCCGATTGGACCGTCGCGCGTACGCTTGCCGCTAGCAGTGCCGATGCCATTGCGATCACCGACCGCGCCGGTCGCCTGGTCTGCGCCAATGACCGCTATGAAACATTGTTCGCCGGATTTCCGACTCCGCCCGGCCTGCCGGTCGACGATGCGGGCATCGACCGCCTCAGCGCGGCTGGGCGCGCTGCGTGGCGTGATGGCGAAGCAGGAGTCGACCGTTTGCTCGCCCGGGGCACGCCGCTCATGGCGCATGTCGAGCGGGCGGGGCGCGACGAGGATTTGCTGGTGTGGCGCTTCCGTGGCGCCGAGGGACTCGATCTCGCCTCTTCGGTTGAGGGAATGATCGGTGGCGGCACCGGCGACCGCCTCGCAGCGGCCGGTATCATGACTGCGTTGATCGGTCCCGATGGTCGTATCCGCGCCGCTAACCGCGTGTTTCGCGCTCGCGCCATGGGGCATGAGGAGGGCGCGATCACGGGGCGCGACTTCGCGCGCTTCTTGATCACCGACAGCCACGGGCTGGTGCGGTTCGAACGTGAGGGACTGACCGGCACCCCCTTGCGCGTCCTGCAGATCCCCTTCCTCGAGGGCGAGGACGCACCGATGCTGATCGCCTTGCTCGATGATGAAGGTGGTGGTGAAACCCCGGCGATCGGTGCCAGTGCCTCGGCGCATGTGCGCAGCCTGGTCAGCCTGATGCCGTTCGGCATGGCGCTGGTCGATCGTGATGGCCGTTTCATCCAGATGAACGATGCCTTTGCGCGTGCCGCTCTGGTCGATGCCGCCGCTCCACCGCTCTATCCCGGCGACTTGCTGGTGCGCGAGGACAAGGGCGTGGTCGCAGACGCGATCCGCCGCTTCGCCAATGGTGCGACTCATTCGACCGATCTTGCGGTTCGGCTGAAGGATCATCCCGATGAGCCGGTTGCGCTGTCGATCGCCGGCGCCCGCGGGCTGGGCGATGCTGCCGTATTGCTTAGCCTGAAGGACAATGGCGAGGAGACCCGCCTCAAGCGCGAGGTCGCACAGGCAACCAAGATGCAGGCAGTCGGTCAGCTCGCCGGGGGCGTCGCGCATGATTTCAACAATATCCTGACCGCGATCATCGGGCATTGTGACCTGATGCTGATGCGCCACACGCCGGGCGACAGCGATTATGACGATATCCAGCAGATTCGCGCGAATTCGAACCGCGCCGCCAGTCTGACCCGGCAGCTTCTCGCCTTTTCACGCCAGCAGACCTTGCGGCCGCAAGTACTGCAATTGCCCGACGTCATTTCCGAGGTGTCGAACCTGCTCAAGCGGCTGCTGGGGGAAACGGTGGCGCTTACCGTCAAGCATGGCCGCAATCTCGGCCCGGTGCGCGCCGATCCTGGCCAACTCGAACAGGTGGTCGTCAATCTCGCGGTCAATGCGCGCGACGCGATGCTCGCACGCGATCCGCGCGGTGGCGGCACGCTGTCGATCCAGACAAAATCGGTTTCCATCGCCGATGTACGCAAGATGGGATCCGATATCCTGCCGATCGCCGATTACATCGCGCTTGAGATCGCCGATACCGGCAGCGGTATCCCCGCCGATATCCTGCCCAAGATTTTCGAACCTTTCTTCACCACCAAGGAAGTGGGGAAGGGGACCGGACTCGGCCTGTCGACCGTCTATGGCATCGTCAAACAGTCGGGTGGCTATATTTTCGCCGATAACAACAAGGCCGGTCCCGGGGCGATCTTCACCATCTATTTGCCCGTGCATACCGCAAGTGGCGTCATCGAGGCTCCCGCACCGGCTACGGTCCGTGCCGCGCCGAAGGAGAAGCCAGCCGACCTCTGGGGCACGGGGACAATCCTGCTGGTCGAGGATGAGGACATGGTCCGCGCCGTCGCCGAACGCGCGCTCAGTCGTCAGGGCTATACCGTTCTCACCGCCGAACATGGTGAAGCCGCACTTGAGGTGCTCGCGCGCAGCGAGAAGCCCGATCTGCTCATCTCCGACGTGATGATGCCATTGATGGACGGTCCGACCATGGTTCGCCAGGTTCGTCAGCGCTATCCCGATCTGCCGATCCTGTTCATGTCGGGCTATGCCGAGGAGACGTTGCGCAAGTCGATCGACCTCGACAATGTTCAATTTCTCGCGAAACCCTTTTCGGTTCAGCAGCTTGCCGAGGCAGCTCGTAGCGTTTTGATGCCGAAATGACTTGGCGGCGCGAACGGTGTTTGGCTAAGGCCGCGGGATGAGTTCGCCACAGAATATCCTCATTGTGGAGGATGAACCCCTGATTGCGCTGATGCTCGAGGATTTTCTCGATGTGCTCGGCAAGAAGTTGGCCGGCAGCGCGGATAATATCGCCGACGCGCTGAAACTTATCGATGCAGGCGGAATCGATGCCGCGATCCTCGATGTAAATCTGCGCGGTGGTGAAAAGAGCTTTCCGATCGCGGATGCGCTGGCCCGCAACAATATTCCCTTCGTGTTCGCAAGCGGTGGGCTCGCCGAAAGCATCAGCGAGCAGCACCGTGATCGCGCCACGCTGGCCAAACCCTTCACGATGGACGGCGTGGCCAAAGCACTGGATGCGTTAGGCTGATCCGGGGGATTGATCCGGGAGGATCAGTCGCGAAAGAAATTTCGCAGGGCCGTTGCGGTCTCATCGGGCGCTTCCTCCGCAAAGAAATGCCCGGCCGATATCGGTTTGCCACAGACGTCCTGGCTCCAGCCGCGCCATAGGTCGAGCGGGCCGCCGTCATCGGCATACCAGTGCGCCAGGCCGCCGCGCGCGCTCCACAGAACCAATGTCGGACATGCGATGCGGCGCCCGGCTTCCTGGTCGGCGGCGTCATGCTCGCGATCGATTGTCGCTGCGGCGCGATATTCTTCACAGATCGCATGGATATGGGCGGGATCGCGTAGCGCGTCCGTATAGGCTGCGATAATTTCAGGGGGGAAGGCTGCGCTGTCCGAACCCCATTGGCTGACTGCATCGGCGATCACCGCATCGGGAGCACCGGCAATCAGCCGTTCGGGCAACGGCTCGGGTTGGGCGAGCAGCGACCATGGCCAGAAGGCCAGGGCAAGGCGTGCATCGGCGCGATCCCAGGCCATTGCTGTGGGCACCACATCGAGGACCGCGAGACGGGTGATGCGATCGGGGTGGTCGAGCGCAAGGCGATAGGCCACCCGGCCACCGCGATCATGGCCAGCCACCGCGAAACGATCATGACCCAGCGACGCCATCAGTCGCATCATGTCCTGCGCCATCGCGCGCTTCGCATAAGGCGCATGATCGTCGCTCGATGCCGGACAGCCGCTTTGCCCATATCCGCGCAGGTCAGCGCAAATCACCGTGAAGTGACGTGCGAGCGTTGGCGCGACGTCGCGCCACATGAGATGCGTTTGGGGAAAACCATGCAGCAACAGCAGCGGTGGTCCCGAGCCGCTCACGCGGGCAAAGATGTGAGTTTCGCCAGTATCGACCTCCATTGTGGAGAAGGCGTCGGACATGACTATTCCCCTGCTGACCGGGTGGATTGCCGGTTTAACGTCCATGTCGGGGAAGGGGCGCCATGGTTTCTGTGAAAAAAGTTCATGTTCCGCTCTTGTTCTATGAGAACAAACGCGATACATGAATCCAACACGCATTGAATGCGTGGCGGTATAGGTCTAGCGGCGGAGGCTCCCAATGGCGGCGAATTTGAAGGTCATCGACAGCAAAATGGCAGTTTCCAACGATAAGGCGGCCACTGAGCGCCAAAAGGCGCTCGACGCCGCACTCGCACAGATCGATCGTGCCTTCGGCAAGGGATCGGCGATGAAGCTCGGCTCCAAGGAGACGATGCAGGTCGAAGTCATCTCGACCGGCTCGCTCGGGCTCGACATCGCGCTCGGCGTCGGGGGCTTGCCGCGCGGCCGCGTGATCGAGATTTACGGTCCGGAAAGCTCGGGTAAAACCACGCTCGCGCTGCATGTCATCGCCGAAGCGCAAAAAGGCGGCGGTACCGCGGCATTCGTCGATGCCGAACACGCACTCGACCCGGTTTATGCCAAGAAGCTCGGCGTCAATATCGACGAGCTGATCGTGTCGCAGCCGGATACCGGCGAGCAGGCACTCGAGATCGTCGATACACTGGTCCGCTCCAACGCGATCGACGTGCTGGTGATCGATTCGGTCGCAGCACTCGTGCCGCGCGCCGAAATCGAGGGGGAGATGGGCGATAGCCATGTCGGCCTGCAAGCGCGCCTGATGTCGCAATCGCTGCGCAAGCTGACCGGATCGATCAGCCGCTCGCGCTGCATGGTGATCTTCATCAACCAGCTGCGCATGAAGATCGGCGTGATGTACGGCAACCCGGAGACGACGACGGGCGGCAATGCGCTGAAATTCTATGCCAGTGTCCGGCTCGACATTCGCCGCACCGGCCAGATCAAGGATCGCGAAGAGATCATCGGCAACACCACGCGGGTGAAGGTGGTCAAGAACAAGGTCGCGCCACCCTTCAAGCAGGTCGAATTCGATATCATGTACGGCCAGGGCGTGTCGAAGATCGGCGAGATTCTCGATCTCGGCGTCAAGGCCGGGCTGGTCGAAAAATCGGGGGCCTGGTTCTCCTATGACAGCGTCCGCATTGGTCAGGGCCGGGAGAATTCGAAGACCTTCCTCAAGGAAAACCCGGAAATGTGCGACCGTCTCGAAAAGGCGATCCGCACCCGCACCGACAAGGTTGCCGAGGAAATGATGGCTGGCCCCGAGCCGGAGGATGACGGCGAAGAGATGTGAGATCTTCCTCTCCCGACGGGGAGAGGGATGGTGTCACGATCGCGCCAGTTTCAAGTCGGCGTCTTGCGCGTCGCAAACACATGGGAAGGCCCGCCTGTCATGGCGGGCCTTTCGCGTTTCCCGACGTTTTCGAGTGACGATTGTCGCGCGAAGAACGTGGCTGCCCGCTCGACATCATCTCCCGAGCCGCTAGCGTGCGGGCAAAGCAGGAGAGGGACTGCCATGACCATCATCGTCCATCATCTCGAAAACTCGCGCTCGCAGCGTATCCTGTGGATGCTCGAAGAGCTTGGGCTGCCTTATGAGATCAAACGCTATGAACGGAACAAGGCGACGATGCTTGCGCCGCCCGAGCTCAAGCGCATTCACCCGCTCGGCAAGTCGCCGGTGATCGAGGATAAGGATGTAGACGGCGGACGCGTGATCGCCGAAACCGGCGCGATCGCCGAATATCTCGTCGAGAAGGCCGACGGCAAACTTGGCCCGCTGGCGCACCGCGATTCGGTGCTGCGCTATCGCCAGTTCCTGCATTATGCCGAGGGCTCGATGATGCCGCCGCTGCTGCTGAAACTGGTCCTCGCGCGCATTCCCCTGTTCGGCAAGAAGGCGATGAAGCGGATCCAGCCGATGATCGATGTGCATCTCGACTATGTCGAAGCCGAACTTGCCGGCCGTCCCTGGTTTGCCGGCGACGAGATGACCGCGGCCGATATCATGATGAGCTTCCCGCTTGAAGCCGCACGCAGCCGTGGCGGCCTCGATGCCTCGCGCCCGGCAACCATCGCCTGGCTCGACAAAATCCATACTCGCCCGGCGTACCAGACCGCGCTGGAGAAGGGCGGTCCCTACGCTTATGCCTGACCGATAACGGTCCGGACGTCAGATCAGCGGGATGCCGACTGCGCCGTTGACCAGGTCCCGCACGGCGCACAGGATCGCGTTGATCGCCTCCTGCACAAGCTGCATGGTCAACGCGGTCATCGCGACGATCACACTGACGGCCGCGTTGACCTGCATCTGGAACAGGAGCTTGATCGCCTCGGGCTTGAAGCCGTTATCGGGCTCGGCCAGGGCTTCGATCTGGATCGCGATTTTCTTGAGTTCGGGGATCGCATAGGTCTGCATTTGAGCCCAGATACCCCGGCAAGGCCTTTTCCGGCATCGACCATCTTGTCCGTCAGCGTTCCGACATCGATCCCCATCACCCGTTCCTCTGGATTATCGCGCCCGCTTGGCAATTTCGACGGTGATCGCCGCGCGGAGCTGCGCGCCGACGCCGCCATCGATGAACTGGCCATGCGCCATTGGCGGCAGGCCTGCATCGCCTTGAATCTGGTGCACCTTGGCCATGTTGCCATAGCCGTCCTGGATCAGTCGCAGCAGCACGACCTGGCAATCGTCCCTGGGCAAGGTGCCGATCGTACCGCGCACATCCTCAGGAATGCGCGCCAACGCGAAGGCGCGCGACACCAGTGCGCTGGAGGGGCAGTCGTTGAGCACGCGGTGTGCCTCGGCGCGGACGACCAGCGCGCCGACTTTCGCCGTGGCGGCCTCGTAGAAATCGCTGTTTTTCGCATAGCTGCCCTCGGGCGTGCCGCGCAGCGAGATCATCCGATCAACAAACGCCGTCGTATCGCTGTAAAGCGTCGTCAGGCCGTTATCGATCTGCTCGTCATAAGGCGGGACCAGCATGATCGGTGCGCAGCCGTTGAGCAACGCGACCGCGATCAGCCCGGTCAGAACCAATTGCAGCCGCTGCCAGATCATCACCGATCGCCCCATCGCCCATCCCCAGTTCGGTGTCGTTGTTTCATGTACGAAACAACTGGTCCAGCAGAAAGCAGCGACTGGAACGGGTCGGTTCGCTTTGTCGTCACAAGAGCGTCGAGCGCAACAACAGGCGGCCCAGGTCATGCAAAGGCTTTGCACTTACAGCCTTGCGGCAATCCCGTTTTCGACACTGAGAAAGAGCATGCCGGTATCAGCCGGGCAGGGATGACATGCTCGATCCTGTGTTATGGTTGAATCGCCGCTGGCCATGTGGCTTGGGATGAGCGTTCGGAGATATGGGACACCGGTTGTGCCGTATCTCTTTCTGTCACCACTCCGATTGGTGGGTGGATAATCCACCATAAATCAAATACTTAAAATGAAATCATCGGCCGGTCGTCACCGGACGACGATCTTCATTCAGCCAGTGATTGGATCAAACTCCCGGCGCCTAGCCCGTCAGCCCCTTGGACGGCGCATGAGGCGGCTCGATCTCCGCCGGCTCGAGTGGATCGAGATCGCCCTCCCATTTCGCCACAACCGTTGCGGCGACGGCATTGCCGATGACGTTGGTCGCCGAGCGGCCCATGTCGAGGAAGTGGTCCACCGCCAGAACCAGCAACAGCCCGGCTTCCGGAATCTTGAATAATGGCAAGGTCGCCGCGATCACCACCAGGCTGGCGCGCGGGACCCCGGCAATGCCTTTCGATGTGACCATCAGGACCAGCAGCATGGTGATCTGCTGCCCCAGGCTCAACTCGATCCCATAGGCTTGCGCGATGAACAATGACGCGAAGGTCATGTAGATCATCGAGCCGTCGAGGTTGAACGAATAGCCGAGCGGCAGGACGAAGCTGGAGATCTTGGGCGGCACGCCGAAACGATCGAGTGCTTCGAGCGTGCGCGGATAGGCTGCTTCCGAGGAGGCGGTCGAAAAGGCGAGGAGCAATGGTTCACGAATATAGCGGACCAGCAGCCCGGTGCGCTTGCCGATGAACAGGAAGCCGATCCCGATCAGCAGCGCCCACAAGGTGAACAGCCCGATATAGAATGTGCCCATGAAGTAAGCGAGATCGCCGATCACGCCGGGGCCGCGCTCCGTCAGCGTGCTGGCGACCGCCGCGAACACCGCGAAAGGCGCGAACCGCATGACGTAATTGGTCACCTGCAGCATTACCGCCGCCAGCCCCTCGATCCCGCGCACGAGCGGCGCTGCCTTTTCGCCGACTGCGGTGATGGCGACACCGATGAACAGTGCGAAGATGACGATCTGGAGGATTTCATTGTCCGCCATTGCCGCGACACCCGATGCGGGAACGACATGGGTAACGAACTTGGCGAGATCGAACGCGCTTTGATCCACGCCGCTCGCTGCGGTCACTGCCGGAATTGCCAGGTTCAATCCGACACCCGGCTGGAACAGATGGACCAGGATGAGGCCGAGTGTCAGCGACATGAGGCTTGCGCACAGGAACCATGCGACCGAGCGCAGTCCGACCCGGCCGAGTGCGCCGGTATCACCCATATGCGCGATGCCGCCGACCAATGTCGCAAAGACCAAGGGGGCAATGATCATCTTGATCAGCCGCAGGAACAATGTCGTCACGATCGAGAGATAATAAGCGATGTTCTTGAGTTCCGCCGCCGCTGCGGGGGTACCGTCATCGATTATGGCATTGAGCGTCCATCCGACCACCAGGCCCAGCACCAGCCCGAGCAGAATAAACCATGTAAGGCGCTTGGCCATGAAACTCTCCGAGAAACGATTGCCGGTAGGGAAGGGGATTGCGACGGCGCGGTCAAGGACCGTATCGCTGTGTCCGTCGGGTTAGGAAAGAGAATGACGATGCAGCGGCCATTTTTGATAGATCGACGCCGGATGATGACGGGGGCTGCAACGCTTCCGCTGCTCGGCGTTGCCGGCATCGCGCGCGCCGCGGATCCGGACCTTTCCGCGCTGAGCGATATGACGTCTGCGACCCAGGCAATCGGCGCGGCAGAGCGTGCGGCGCGCGTCGCTCAAGCCCAGGCGCTGATGAAAGCCAACGGCATTGGCGCCGTGCTGATCGAATCGGGATCGAGCCTGATCTACTTCACCGGCGTTCGCTGGAGTCGGAGCGAGCGCCTGACCGCTGTGGTGATCCCGGTCGAAGGTCTGCCCTGCATCGTCACGCCCTTTTTCGAGGAGCCGTCGATTCGCGAATCGCTCGGTATCGAGGCCGATGTGCGGGTCTGGCAGGAAGACCAGAATCCGCTTGGTGTCGTCGCCGGATTCCTCCGCGACCGAAAACTTGCCGGCCGCCCGATCGGTATCGAGGAAACGACGCGCTATTTCGCGGTCGACGGCCTGGCCCATGCGCTGCCCGGCGCGACGATCGTGTCCGCCAATCCGGTCGTGCGGGGATGCCGCATGATCAAGACGGCGGCGGAGATCGCGTTGATGCAGGCGGCGACCGATGTGACCATTGCCGCCTATCGCTGGACCTATCCACGCATCGAAAGGGGCATGACGCCGCAGCAAATCGGTGCGCTGATGAATGCAGCGACACGCAAACTCGGCGGCAGTCCGGAATTCGCCTTGATCCTGCTCGGGGAAGCTGCCGCCTATCCGCATGGCAGCGGCAAGCCGCAGCTGGTGAGGGATGGCGAGGTCGTGCTGATGGACTGCGGCTGCACCGTGCAGGGCTATCAATCCGACGTGTCGCGCACTTTCGTGTTCGGAACGGCGAGCGCGGAGCAGCGCAAGGTGTGGGACCAGGTTCGCGCCGGGCAGGCGACCGCCTTCGCTGCCGCGCAGGTCGGGACACCGGCCGGTCAAGTCGATGATGCCGTGCGCCGTTACTACACCGCCAACGGCTATGGGCCCGATTATCAGCTGCCCGGCCTGTCGCATCGCACCGGCCATGGGATCGGCATGGACGGTCATGAGCCGGTCAACCTGGTGCGCGGTGAAAAGACGCCGCTCGCGCCGGGCATGTGTTTTTCGAACGAGCCCGGACTCTATTTGCCGGGCAAGTTCGGTGTCCGGCTGGAGGATTGCTTCCATATGACGGCGACCGGGCCGAAATGGTTTTCGCTGCCGCCGACCTCGATCGACAAGCCGTTCAGGTGACGCAGCGCATACCGGTTCTGATCAACAGGCAAGGTGGTACCGCAGCGGGGAGGGGGGCTGCGCTGGCCGACGAGGTACGCGCGGCATTTGCCGAGGCCGGTATGGAGGTCGATCTCGAATTGCTCGATGCGGATGATTTGGGCAACGCGGTCGAACGTCGCACCGGCATATCCCTGATCGTGATTGGCGGCGGCGATGGCACCCTGGGTTGCGCGGCGCGCGTGCTGATTGAGCGCCGCGAAGATGTCGCGCTGGGTATTCTGCCGCTCGGCACGCGCAATCACCTCGCGCGCGAGCTGGGCATCCCGCTCGATCTCGCCGGTGCGGCGGCGGTCATCGCGTCGGGAGTCAGGCGGCAGATCGATGTCGCCCGGGCGGGGAAGCAGATATTCCTCAACAACGCATCGGTCGGTCTTTACCCGGAAATGGTGCGCGCGCGCGACGATACGCAACGCCGGCACAAGGTGGCGAAATGGCTCGCCGCCCTTGCTGCCAGCGCCACGACATTGCGTCGCGCTCGCCATCATCGCCTGCGGCTGACGAGCGCCGGGCATGATCGTGAGATCGTTACGCCGATGCTGTTCGTCGGCAACAATCATTACGAAATCGAGGAAGGGCATCCCGGCAAGCGCTCGGCACTCGACGACGGGCTGTTGTCCGTCTTCGCGATCGGCCCAAGCCATCGCTTCGCCCTGATCGGTTTCGCCATAAGAGCATTGTTGCGGCGCGTTCACCGCGAGCGGGATTTCGTCGCGATCGGCGACGTCCCCGAACTGGAGATTGGGGGGCCATCCCGATCGGTCGAGATCGCGCTGGATGGCGAGGTGATGGAACTGGCGCTGCCGCTCAAGTTGCGGATCGACGCGTTGGCGTTGACCGTCATCGCCCCGGCATCGTCGGTGGCTTGAGTAGGGCGCGGTCCTCGCCTAGATCGACCGGCATGACATCGACCAACGACATCCGCCGCAGCTTCCTCGATTATTTCGAGTCCACCGGTCACGCCCGCGTCCAGTCCGCGCCGCTCGTGCCGCAGAACGATCCGACCCTGATGTTCGTCAACGCGGGGATGGTGCCGTTCAAGAATGTCTTCACCGGCCTCGAAACGCGGCCCTATGTCAGGGCAGTGTCGAGCCAGAAGTGCGTGCGTGCCGGCGGCAAGCACAATGATCTCGACAATGTCGGCTATACTGCGCGGCACCATACGTTCTTTGAAATGCTCGGGAATTTCTCGTTCGGCGATTATTTCAAGGACCAGGCGATCACCCATGCCTGGACTTTGCTGACCAAGGTCTGGGGCATTCCGGCCGAAAAGCTGACCGTCACCGTCTATCATACCGATGACGAGGCGTTCGATCTGTGGCGCAAGATCGCCGGCCTGCCCGAAGAGCGCATCATCCGCATCGCGACCTCGGACAATTTCTGGACGATGGGCGATAATGGCCCGTGCGGGCCGTGCTCGGAAATTTTCTACGATCATGGCGACCATATCCCGGGCGGTCCTCCGGGCAGCCCGGATGAGGATGGCGACCGCTTCGTCGAGATCTGGAACCTGGTGTTCATGCAATATGAGCAGGCCGACAATCAGATCGTCGCCGACTTGCCCAGGCCGTCGATCGACACCGGTATGGGGCTGGAGCGCGTCGCCGCGGTGCTGCAGGGCGTGCACGACAATTACGATACCGACACGTTCAAGGCGCTGATCGCGGAATCGGGCGCGCTGACCGGGACGTCCACCACCGGCGACAATCAGGCCAGCCACCGCATCATCGCCGATCATCTGCGCACCAGCGGCTTTCTCGTCGCGGACGGCGTGCTGCCGGCCAATGAGGGACGCGGCTATGTGCTCCGCCGTATCATGCGCCGTGCGATGCGCCATGCGCACCTGCTCGGGGCAAAGGAGCCGCTGATGCATCGGCTGGTGCCCGCGCTAATCGCCGAGATGGGGGCCGCCTATCCCGAGTTGCTGCGCGCCCAGGCATCGATCGAATCGACGCTGCTGCAGGAAGAAAAGCAGTTCCGGCGCACGCTGACCAACGGTTTGCGCCTGCTCGATGAAGCGACGGCGAGCCTGACGCCGGGTGCGACGCTGCCCGGTGAAACCGCGTTCAAGCTCTATGACACGTTCGGTTTTCCCTATGATCTGACGGAGGACGCGCTGCGTTCGCAGGGGTTCGGGATCGATCGCGAAGGCTTTGACGCCGCGATGGCCAAGCAGAAGGAGGCCGCACGCGCCGCCTGGAAAGGATCGGGCGCGAAGGCGTCGGACGATGTCTGGTTCGACATCGCCGAAGCATCGGGCGGCACCGAGTTCCTCGGCTATACAGCCACGACGGGCGAGGGGCAGGTCGTGGCGCTGGTCAAGGACGGCGTACGCGTCGAGCACGCGACTGCCGGTGACACGGTGTCGATCGTGGTCAACCAGACGCCCTTCTACGGCGAAAGCGGCGGGCAGGTTGGCGACACGGGCACCATTTCGAATGACGAAGGCCTGCGTGCCAGCGTCACCGAAACGTCGAAGCAGCTCGGTCGCGTCTTCGTCCATCATGCGATCGTCGATGCCGGCGGGGTCAAGGTCGGCGATACGGTGAAGCTGCAGATCGATGTCACGCGCCGCGACCAGATCCGCGCCAATCACAGCGCGACCCATTTGCTGCACGAGGCACTGCGCCAGCGGCTTGGCCTGCATGTCGCGCAAAAGGGCAGCTTGGTCGCGCCCGATCGCCTGCGGTTCGATTTCTCGCAGCCAAGCGCGATCGATCCGGCGCGGATCGGCGAGGTCGAAGCCGATGTGAACCACCACATCCGCGCCAACGGCCCCGTTTCCACGCGCCTGATGACGCCGGACGAGGCGATCGAGGAAGGCGCGATGGCGCTGTTCGGCGAGAAATATGGCGACGAGGTGCGCGTCGTGTCGATGGGCAGCGAAGACGGCAAGACCTATTCGCTCGAACTGTGCGGCGGCACCCATGTCACGGCATTGGGCGATATCGGCCTGTTCAAAATTGTCGGCGAAAGCGCTGTTTCGTCGGGTATTCGCCGCATCGAGGCGCTCACCGGCGAGGCGGCGCGGCAATATTTCACCGGCCGCGACGAGAAACTGCGCGAGACGGCGGCGACGTTGAAGGCGACACCCGATGAAGTCCCCGCGCGCGTCGCGGCTT
This sequence comes from Sphingomonas sp., assembly GCF_050725575.1. GTDB lineage: Bacteria > Pseudomonadota > Alphaproteobacteria > Sphingomonadales > Sphingomonadaceae > Sphingomonas. The sequence goes on from NZ_JBOHHW010000008.1 coordinate 86,177, forward strand.
TGGTCGAAGATCGCCGCCGCCTGGAGCGGGAACTGGCCGAAGCGAAGAAGGCATTGGCGCTCGGCGGTGGAGCCGGGGCCGCTCCGGCCGGGCCGGAGCAGGTCGGCGGGGTTAATTTCGTTGGTCAGGTGATTGCCGATTTCGATGCCAAGGGCCTGCGCGGCGCGGTTGATGAAGCCAAGCAGCGCATCGGTTCGGGCGTCGTCGCGATCGTGGCGGTCAATGAAGGCCGGGCGTCGATTGCGGTCGGCGTTTCCGATGATCTGGTCGCGACCAACAATGCCGTCGACCTTTTGCGTCGTGCGGTATCCGTGTTGGGCGGGCAGGGCGGCGGTGGTCGCCCTGATATGGCGCAAGGCGGCGGGCCTGAAGGCGACAAGGCCGATGAAGCCGTCGCGGCGATTCGGGCTGCGCTGGAAGAAGCGAAAGCGGCGGCCTAGGGCGGTTTCAAACCAAGTTGGTTTACCCCCTTCCGTTCACCCTGAGCTTGTCGAAGGGCTGTTCTTTCTTCTGCCGCCGCTGTCACAAGAAAGAACGGGGCTTCGACAAGCTCAGCCCGAACGGAGGAGGGTGATTCCACCCAAGCCGAGGTTACTTTGGGGGTCTCCGACGCATAGGCAGAGATCTGGTCATGCGCGAGGCCATGGCGCAGCGGCAGGGCCGTTTTTTTCCGACCATAAGAAAGAGCGCGCCGGTGCGAGTGCGGCAAGCGATGGTATGCCCGATTTCCCATGGCGGTTGAATCGCTGCCGAGAAGGTTGTGAGGATAGGGCTAAACAGACGGGTGGCGGGAGATATGGGACACCAGTCGTGTGCCATATCTCCCGCTGTCGTTTTGGCATAATTAATTATATATCAAATACTTAACATGATGTCTGACGCGAACGGAGCCAATGAGCCCAGCCGCCTCGCCAGTCAGGTCGCAACCGCAGCGACTGGCGGATCCGGTCCCGCTAGGGAGTGTTATTCTCGCCCAAGGTACTTGGCCCGGATGATTTCCGCTGCAATCGCCGGATGCGCGGCTCGCGCTCCAGGCTTGCCGCGGCCATGATCTCCTTGCGCAGTTCGTCGCGCTTTTCATGGATCGACGCGATCACCGGTCCGACCGCGACGCCGAGATCGACCAGCACGGCCTCCGACAATTGCAGCGAGCTTTCCAGCGTTTCCGGCACGGCATCAGTCGCGCCGGCGCGGTAGAGTTCGGCGGCGTGTTTCGTATCGCGGGCGCGGGCAACGATGGTCAGCCCGGGAACCCAGCCACGCACGCGGCGGGTGAGGCGGACCGACAGGACCGGATCGTCCATGGTCAGGATCAACGCTTTGGCGCGCCCGAGATTGAGGCGGTCGACCAGCTCGGCCCGGGCGACATCGCCGAAGATCACCGGATAGCCTTCGGCGCGCGCGGCCGATACGGCATCGATATCGGCCTCCACTGCGATGAAGGGCTGGCCATGAACCTTGAGCATGTCGGCGACCATCCGCCCGACCCGGCCAAATCCGATGACCACCGTGCCGGGGCCCTCGGGGGGAATTTCCGCTTCCTCGTCGCTCTTGTCGCGCTGCTCGATGCCGCGCGCGACCTTCTTGCCCAATTCGGCGAGCAACGGGGTCAGGGTGAGCCCGATTGCGGTAACGGTCTGCCAGAAATTTGCGGTCGATGGCTGGATCAGCTGCGCCTGCCCTGCGGCGCCGAGCACGATCAGGGTGGTTTCCGACGGGCTTGCCATCAATACACCGGCCTCGGCTGCGACGCCGTTGCGGATGCCGGAGAGCTTGAGCAGGCCGAAGGTCATTGCTGTCTTGATCGCGACCACGGCAGTGATTGCCAGCAACAGGCTGACCCAATTTTCGAGGATGAGCCTGATATCGAGGCTCATGCCGACGGTGATCAGGAACACGCCGAGCGCCAGTCCCTTGAACGGCGCGGTGATAACCTCGACCTCGCTGTGATATTCGGTTTCAGCGATCAGCAGGCCAGCAAGCAGTGCGCCGACGATCGGCGACAGGCCGGCGGCCGTGGTCGCAAGGCTGGCGACGATGACCACCAGCAGCGACGCGGCGAGGAAGAGTTCCGGGCTTTTGGTGCGTGCCGCCTGCGCAAAAAGGCGCGGCAGAAAGACCCGGCCGGCAACGAAGATCACCGCGATGGTGAACAGGCCGCGGATCGCGACTCCCAATATCCCGCTGAATCCATCGCCCGCCGCGCTCGGTGCGAGCGCCGCCAGCGCAAAGATGATCGGAACCAGCGCAAGATCCTCGAATAGCAGCATCGCGAACGAGGTCTTTCCCACCGGACTTGCGGTCCCCGCGATCGGCAGCACCAGGGCGGTCGACGACAAAGCGAGCGCCAGACCGAGCGCGGTCGAGCCGGCCCAGCTTTGCCCGAGCAAATGAAGCGCGAAACCGATGAACAGTGCGGATCCCAGCAACTGGGCGGCGCCGGTCCCGAACACCAATTGTCGCATCGCCCATAATCGTTTGAGCGAGAGCTCCAGGCCGATCGAGAACAGCAGCAGGATGATACCGAATTCAGCGAATGGCTCGATCGAATGCGCGTCCGAGATTGTAACATAGTAGAGCCAGGGATAATCCCGGACCAGCGAGCCGAGGCCTGATGGGCCGACCAGCAACCCGACCAGGATGAAGCCGATGACCGGGCTGATCTTGAAACGCGCGAATGCTGGGATGACGATGCCGGCCGCGCCGAGAATGACGAGTGCGTCGCTGAAGCCTGCGTTACTGAGCGGTGATGCCATTCCTGCATCTAATCGTAACGCTCGCGGTTTGTCAGCCGGTGACTGAGCTAAATTCCGATCTGGTCATTATCGGCGGCGGGCCAGCGGGCATGGTCGCCGGCCTGCTGTTCGCTCGGGCGGGCGTCAAGACGCTGGTGCTTGAGAAGCATGGTGATTTCCTGCGCGATTTTCGCGGCGACACCGTTCATCCCTCGACCTTGCGGGTTTTTCACGAGCTCGGCTTGCTCGATGCGCTTTTGCAGCGCCCGCATAATCGGGTCGAACAATTGGGCGGTCGCATCGCGGGCCGGGATTTGACGCTGGTGGATTTCCGCCATCTCCGCGTCCCCGCGCCGTATATCGCGCTGATGCCGCAATGGGAGTTTCTCGATTTCGTTGCGGATCAGGCGCGACGCTATGCCGCATTTACCCTGAAACAGAGCTGCGCGGCGATCGGCCTGATCGAGGAAAGCGGTCGTGTCGTTGGGGTTCGAACCAGCAACGGCATGGAGATCCGCAGCCGCCTCGTCCTCGCCTGCGACGGACGCGATTCGCATTTTCGTAGCGGCTTTCCGCTTGTCACGATCGGCGCGCCGATGGACGTATTCTGGTTTCACATCCCGAAAATCGCGCAGCCGCAGAATGACAGCATGGGCGTGTTCGACACCGGACGGCTGTTCGTCCTGATCGACCGGGGTAATTACTGGCAGTGCGCCTTCGTCTTCGCCAAGGGCGGAGCGGAGAAAATCAGGGCCGAGGGCCTTGATGCCTTCCTGGCCCGTGTTCGCGCTGTCGGGCCGGAAACGGCAGCCGTCCGCGAGAGCGTGAAGCGCTGGGATGACGTGAAGTTGCTGACGGTGACGGTCGACCGCCTGGGCCGCTGGCATCGTCCCGGCTTGCTCGTGATTGGTGACGCAGCGCATGCCATGTCGCCGATCGGCGGCGTAGGGATCAACCTTGCGATCCAGGATGCGGTCGCCGCGGCCAATGTGCTGGCGGGACCGATGGCGCAGGGTGATGATGTCGATGCGCTGCTGGAACAGGTCGAACGGCGCCGTATGTTGCCAACACGCCTCACCCAGGGGGCGCAGCAGGCAATTCAAGACAACGTCATTCAGCCACTGCTGGCCGGTGCCAGGCCAATGAAGCGACCGCCATTTGTCGCCCGTCTGCTCAATTCAGTGCCGCTGATGCGTCGGTTGCCGGCGCGGATATTGGGGCTCGGCCTCCGGCCGGAACATGTCCGATCGCCGGAAGCCGAGCCGCCGCGTTAGATCTTGCCGCGTTAGATTTTATTGGGCGCCCATCGCGGTTTCGAGATTGATGCGAACCGCTTCGAAGAACTGCTCGGTGGTCATCCAGGGCTGATCCGGACCGATCAGGATTGCGAGATCCTTGGTCATCTTGCCGCTTTCGACCGTGTCGATGCAGACCTTTTCGAGCAGTTCGGCGAACTCGGTCACTTCGGGTGTGCCGTCGAACTTCCCGCGATATTTCAGGCCGCCAGTCCAGGCGAAGATCGACGCGATCGGGTTGGTCGAGGTCGCCTTGCCCTGTTCGTGCATGCGGAAATGGCGCGTGACGGTACCGTGCGCGGCTTCCGCCTCGACTGTCTTGCCGTCCGGGGTCAACAGCACCGAGGTCATCAGGCCGAGCGAGCCGAAGCCCTGCGCCACCTGATCCGACTGCACGTCGCCGTCGTAATTCTTGCAGGCCCAGACGAATTCGCCATGCCATTTCAGCGCCGACGCGACCATGTCATCGATCAGGCGATGCTCATAGACGATATTCGCTTCCTTGAACTTGTCCTTGAATTCGCTCTCGAAAACGTCAGCGAAGATATCCTTGAAGCGGCCGTCATAGGCCTTGAGGATGGTGTTCTTGGTCGACAGATAGACCGGCCAGCCGAGGTTGAGGCCGTAATGCATCGAGGCGCGCGCGAAATCGCGGATCGAATCGTCGAGATTGTACATCGCCATCGCGACGCCGGCCGAGGGGAACTGGAACACTTCCTCGTCGATCACGGTGCCGTCGTCGCCCTCGAACACCATGCGCAGCTTGCCCGGGCCGGGAACGCGGTAATCGGTCGCGCGATACTGGTCGCCAAAAGCGTGACGGCCGACGACGATCGGGTGAGTCCAGCCCGGAATCAGGCGGGGGACGTTCTTCATCACGATCGGCTCGCGGAACACGACGCCGCCCAGAATATTGCGAATCGTGCCGTTGGGCGATTTCCACATCTTCTTCAGGCCGAATTCCTCGACCCGCGCTTCGTCCGGGGTGATCGTCGCGCACTTCACGCCAACGCCATATTTCTGGATCGCGCGGGCGGATTCGACGGTGATCTTGTCATCCGTCTCGTCGCGCTTCTGGATGCCGAGGTCGTAATAATCGAGGTCGATATCGAGATAGGGAAGGATCAGGCGCTCACGAATCCACTGCCAGATGATCCGCGTCATCTCGTCGCCGTCGATCTCCACGACAGGCGTCTTCACCTTGATCTTCGCCATCGATAATCTTTCCGTAAAGGGAGGTTTCGCCAAGCGTCTAGGAGCAAGGCGGGCGGATGGTCAACCGTCGCGGACAGCGAAGCGAGCATGGGCATTCGGTTGGCGCGTGACCGGCCCTCGCGCCTTTCCGGCACCCATGCTCACATCAGGGGTGGATCAGGCCTTTTTGCGAGACTCGAGTTTGCGAGATTGGGGTTTGCGGGATTGGGGCCCCTCAGCTTGCTCGCCGGATAAACTGACCAGGACGCGCCTGGATGCCAGTGCTTTACCGATACTGGCGGCCAGCAATGCACCCTGTTCATGATCCTGCGGGATCAATTGCGCCATTGCCGGAGGAATCCAGTGCGGGCCGATACCCTGTGGTCCGCCGTCATAAGGCAGCCTCTGCCATCGCTCCACCATACCGCCCGCGCCGCCGAGATAATGCTGTATCTCCAGGCTCAGGTCGCCCTCGCGTCCTGCGCCCTTCCTGGCGACAAAGCAGATCGTGACGTCCTGCTGGTTTGGTTGGGCAACTCTGCCCGCGGGGCCGGGCCCCTTATCGTCGAGATCATAGCGAAACCTGGTCTTGCCGCCGATCTTGCCCGCCCGTTCCGGCGACATGATCTCCGTATCGGCTGGCAGGTCGATCGCGAGCCTGTCTCCCTGATTGAAACCATCGGGATTGTGGATTGTGTAGCAGACCTTCATCCAGTCGACGAATAATGGCTGGATCGTGCCATCGTCGTTCAGGATATCCGAACTCGTAACAGTAATGGTGATGCCCATTGCGCCCTCCCGTAAAGGTGAAGGCGGCTTGCGAATGCGACCTTTTTTCGCTGCCGCGCGAAGCCGGCAATGTCTCGGCAGTTCGTTCCTGCTCAGGGACGTTGCGGGCCGTCGCAAAAACTACTCCATTGTTGCGGGTTCGGCCAGTGGAAAGCGTGGGCGCGGGTACCGGGAACGATGTCATCACAGGCGCGCCTTTGACGACGCACGTTGTCTTGCACCGGCTGCATGGCTACACCCCGCCTCATGTCATCACTCGATAAACCGCCAGTGGCGAACCCGACCATCAAATGGCGGTTCCCCGACATGCACCCCGAAGGGCGCAAATATGTTCTGATCGCAGGCGTGCTCGTCATGCTGTCGATCATCTTCTGGGATTTCTGGGCATGGCCGCTGATTGGGCTCACCCTGTGGGTCGCGGCCTTCTTCCGCGACCCGGTTCGCGTGACGCCGGCGGGTGAGGGGCTGATCATTGCCCCGGCCGACGGCCTGATCACGATGATCGAGCGTGTGCCGGTGCCGCGTGAACTGGCTGGAGAGAATGGCCTGGGCGATGCGCCGCTGATCCGCGTGTCGATCTTCATGTCGGTGTTCGATGTGCACATCAACCGCACGCCGATCGCGGGCACGATCCGCCAGGTGGTCTATATCTCGGGCAAATTCCTCAATGCCGATCTCGACAAGGCGAGCGAGGAAAATGAGCGCCAGCATATCGTCGTCGAGGGGCGCGATGGCCGCCGCGTCGGCATGACACAGATCGCCGGCCTGGTGGCGCGGCGGATTCTCGGTTTCGTGAAGCCGGGCGACATGGTCGCCACCGGCCAGCGCGTCGGGCTGATTCGCTTCGGCAGCCGGGTGGACGTCTATCTGCCCGACGATATCGCGTGCCAGGTTGCGCTTGGACAGCGCAGCGTCGCCGGGGAAACGGTTCTGGGCCGGCTCGGCGGCGTTGTGCCGACCGGCATATCGCAGTGAGATTATCCATGACTGGCCGCCCGTGAGTCGCCGTCCCCGGCAATTCACGCGCGGCCTGCCATTGCGTGCGGTCGCGCCGAACGCGGTGACTGCACTGGCGCTGTGCTGCGGCTTGACCGGAATCCGGTTTGCCATCTCTCACGACTGGGAGATTGCCGTCGCACTGATCCTGATTGCCGGGGTACTTGACGGCCTGGACGGCAGAATTGCCCGAATGCTGCACGGCGAAAGCAGATTCGGTGCCGAGCTCGATTCGCTGGCGGACGCGATCTCGTTCGGTGTCTCGCCTGCGCTGATCCTCTATCTCTGGTCACTGTCCACGCTGCCGCGGATCGGCTGGCTCTGTTCGCTGGTTCTGGCGGTGTTCTGCGCGCTGCGCCTGGCGCGCTTCAACGCCAATATCGATCTTACCGAACAACCGCATAAATCGGCCGGGTTTCTGACCGGTGTTCCCGCACCCGCCGCCGCGGCGATGGCCTTGCTGCCGCTGTTCCTGTGGTTCTGGACCGGTGAACCACTGTTCCGCTCGCCCTATCTTGTCGCGCCCTGGGTTGCGGCGGTTGCACTCTTAATGGTGTCGAGCGTCGCGACCTATTCCTGGAGCTCGCTCAAGCTGCGGCGCAACATCCGGTTTGAAGCGCTGGCCGTGTTCGTTCTGCTCGGGGCGGCCATCATCTCGGCGCCGTGGCACACATTGTCGCTGCTGTGCCTCGCCTATATCGCGTCGCTGCCGTTCAGCGTCTCATCCTATGCGCGGGTCAAGCGGCTGCGCGGAGCGCAACCGGCTCCACAACCGCTCGCCGCGGAGTCGAAAAGCGTCGATCCCTGACCACCAGGCGGTGGGTTGCCGACAGCACCGGATCTTCGCGCCCCGACAGGATCGCGGCGATCCGCGGCATCGCGGGGAGCAATGTATAGGAGAACACCGCGACCGCGGCGGCGAAGGCGCCGGCGAAAACCAATAGTGCGACGATCGTCATCATTGCCCAACTCCCTGAATTTCGGGCCAGGGTCAGGGTACGCCAACAAGAGTAGCGTCGTTCCGTTCCATGTCCGCCTTACGGACACTATATGTTCCGCTCATGTTCTGCATGTCAACACTTGATTTGCAGGAATGCTTCGGATAGAGGGCGCGCCTTCACACCGCATGGGAAGCACACATCGCCGGTGTCCATTCGAGTTCGCTCGACGGATTACTCGCTTCCCAGAGGCTCAACCGGAAAGGAACTACCTTATGGCGGCACCTGTCGTCTCCATGCAGCAATTGCTCGAAACGGGCGCGCATTTCGGCCACCAGACGCATCGCTGGAACCCGAAGATGAAGCCTTACATCTTTGGCGACCGCAACGGCGTCCACATTCTCGATCTGTCGCAGACCGTACCGCTGTTCGCGCGCGCTCTCGAATTCGTCGCTGCCTCGACCGCTGCGGGTGGCAAGGTGCTGTTCGTCGGCACCAAGCGCCAGGCACAGGAGCCGGTCGCCGAGGCCGCGCGCCGGTCGGGCCAGCATTTCGTCAACCATCGCTGGCTGGGCGGCATGCTCACCAACTGGAAGACCATTTCGGGCTCGATCAAGCGCCTCAAGACGCTCGAAGAGCAGCTGACCGGCGACACGCACGGCCTGACCAAGAAGGAAGTGCTGCAGCTTACCCGTGAGAAGGACAAGCTCGAGCTGTCGCTCGGTGGCATCCGCGACATGGGCGGCATTCCCGACGTGATGTTCGTGATCGACGCGAACAAGGAAGAGCTGGCGATCAAGGAAGCCAATACGCTGGGTATCCCGGTCGTTGCGATCCTCGATTCGAACGTTTCGCCCGACGGTATCGCTTTCCCGGTGCCGGCGAATGACGACGCGAGCCGCGCCATCCGCCTGTATTGCGAAGCGATCGCGATCGCCGCGACCCGCGGTGGCCAGGAGCAGCAGCAGCGCCGCGGCGTCGATGTCGGCGCGCTGGAGCGTCCGCCGGTCGAGGAAGCCCTGAGCGTCGCACCGGTCGCTGAGGAAGCGCCGATTGCCGATACGGTCGTCACGGCTGAAGACTTTGCCGCACCTGAGGCACCCGCCGCCGAAGCGCCGGCAGCAGTCGAGGCGCCGGCAGCAGTAGAAGCACCGGCAGAGCCCGAGGCTCCCGCGGCCTCGACCGAGCCGGAAACGGCTGCCGAGGGCGAGCGCCAGATCGACGCCTGAGCGTCGCGGAACTGACATGCGGACGGGGTAGGGCGCAGCCTTTCCCCGTCCGTACCCATATTCGAAGCACAAGAGGAATTTGACATGGCCGAGATCACGGCAGCAGCGGTGAAGGACCTGCGCGAGAAGAGCGGCGCAGGCATGATGGATTGCAAGAAGGCGCTGACTGAAGCCAATGGCGACATGACGGCGGCGATCGACTGGCTGCGCGCCAAGGGCCTTGCGTCCGCCGCGAAGAAGTCCAGCCGCACTGCAGCGGAAGGCCTGGTCGGCATCGAAGTGTCCGGCACCAAGGGTGCGGCAGTCGAGGTCAATTCCGAAACCGATTTCGTCGCCAAGAACGTCCAGTTCCAGACCTTCGTCCGCGACGTGACCTCGGTCGCGCTCGAACTCGGCGATTCGATCGACACGATCAAGGCGGCCTCGCTCGGCGGCAAGACCGTTGAGGAAGTGCTGACCAACAATATCGCCACGATCGGCGAGAATCAGGCGATCCGTCGCGCCAAGCGCCTCGAAGTCACCTCGGGCGCGGTTGTGCCTTATGTGCACAATGCGGCGGCTCCCGGCCTGGGCAAGATCGGCGTGCTCGTCGCGCTGGAAAGCGATGCGGGCGCCGATGTGCTCGAGCCGCTCGGCAAGCAGATCGCGATGCATATCGCAGCGGCCTTCCCACTTGCTCTTAACGAGGAGGATCTCGATGCCGAGATCGTCGAGCGCGAGCGTGCGATTGCCACCGAAAAGGCAGCCGAGAGCGGCAAGCCGGCCGACATCGTCGCCAAGATGGTCGATGGTGCGATCGCCAAGTATCGCAAGGAAAACGCGCTGGTCAGCCAGTTGCTGGTGATGGACGGCAAGACCAAGATCTCCGACGTGGTCGCCAATGCCGCCAAGGCAGCGGGCAAGACGATCGTGCTCAAGGATTATGTCCGTTTCCAGCTCGGCGAAGGCATCGAGAAGGAAGCCAGCGACTTCGCCGCCGAAGTCGCCGCGGCATCGGGCGTCAAGCAGCCCGCATAATCCAAATCTTCCTGCCTTTGGGCAGGATGTCGAACAGGTTTGGGCCGGCTTGTTGAGCCGGCCCAAATTGTAACTGGACCGGCATGGTGCGGTCGGGTCGGCGATGGCCGTGCAACCGCTTCTTCGGGCGCTTGTTCGGGGCACGCCTTCCCGCTTCCAATCACTCGCCCCGCCGACTAAGGTCCGCGCCGCCCCGTCCGCCAGCATGTTGGAACCCTGTGACAGCACCCCGCTTCAAACGAATTCTGCTGAAATTGTCGGGCGAGGTCCTGATGGGCCAGGGCCAGTTCGGCATTGATCCCGAAACCTGCGATCGCATCGCCGGCGAGATCAAGGCCGCCAGAGAGGCCGGCCATGAAATCTGCCTGGTGGTCGGTGGCGGCAATATCTTCCGCGGCCTGGCCGGCGCTGCCCAGGGCATCGACCGTGCCAGCGCCGATTATATGGGCATGCTCGCCACCGTAATGAATGCGCTGGCGATGCAGAATGCGCTCGAGAAGATCGGCGTCGATACCCGCGTCCAGTCCGCGATCCCGATGGCATCGGTGTGCGAGCCCTATATCCGCCGCCGCGCCGAGCGGCACATGGAGAAAGGCCGGGTGGTGATCTTTGCCGCCGGCACCGGCCTGCCATTCTTCACCACCGACACCACGGCGGCGTTGCGCGCCGCCGAGATGAATTGCGAGGCCTTGTTCAAGGGCACCAGCGTCGATGGTGTGTATAATGCCGACCCCAAAATAGTCCCGTCGGCGACGCGCTATGAAAGCTTGAGTTTTGGGCGCGTTCTGGCCGATAATCTGAAGGTAATGGATGCCGCCGCGGTCGCCTTGTGCCGTGACAACAACATCCCGATCATCGTGTTCAACATTCGCGGGGAGGGCAATCTTGCCGCCGTCCTGAGCGGGAAGGGGACATCGACGATCGTACAGAATGAAGAGGAGCAAGTCTGATGGCCGCCTATGACAAGGCAGATCTCGAACGCCGCATGGCCGGCAGTGTCGAAGCGCTGAAGCATGATCTGCAAGGTCTGCGCACCGGGCGCGCCTCGACCTCGCTGCTCGATCCGGTGACGGTCGAAGTCTATGGCGCGCACATGCCGCTCAACCAGATCGCGACGGTCTCGGCGCCTGAGCCGCGCATGTTGTCGGTGCAGGTGTGGGACAAATCCAATGTTGGCCCGGCCGACAAGGCGATTCGCTCGGCCGGCCTTGGCCTCAACCCGATTGTCGACGGCACCACGCTGCGCCTGCCGATCCCCGACCTGACCGAGGAACGCCGCAAGGAACTCGCCAAGCTTGCGGGCAAATATGCCGAGGATGCGCGCATCGCCGCGCGCAATGTGCGCCGCGACGGTATGGACAGCCTGAAGGCCGATGAAAAGAAGGGCCTGTTCGGCGAGGACGACCGCAAGCGTCACGAAACCGAAGTCCAGAAGCTGACCGACAAGACGATCGGTGAAATCGACGCCACCGCATCGGCCAAGGAAAAGGAAATCCTCGGCAAGTGATGCCCGTGCCCGCCACGGCCGCGCCTCCCGCTGCCGGGACGACGCATTTGCCACGCCATGTTGCGATCATCATGGACGGCAATGGTCGCTGGGCGAAGAAGCGCTTCCTGCCGCGCTTTGCCGGGCACAAGGCCGGGGTTGAGGCGGTTCGCGCCGTCACCCGCGCCGCGCGCGCGATGGGGATCGAGGCGCTGACGCTCTATGCCTTTTCGTCGGAGAATTGGCGGCGCCCGGAAGAGGAAGTGAGCGACCTGATGGGGTTGCTCCGCCTGTTCATCCGCACTGACATCGACGAACTGGTGCGCGAAAATGTGCGGTTGCGCGTGATCGGCGATTATCGGCGCTTTTCGGCCGATCTCGTCGCTCAGGTCGAGGATGCGATCGAACGGACCGCGGGCAATAGCGGGCCGATCCTGGTCATCGCGCTCAATTATGGAGCGCAGGCCGAGATCGCGGCGGCGGCCCGGCGACTTGCCGCCAAGGCTGCGGACGGCGCGCTGGACATCGCCCATATCGACGAGGCGGCGATCGAAGCTGAACTCGACACCAGTGACTTGCCCCCGCTCGATCTGTTGATCCGCACCTCGGGCGAAGTGCGCCTGTCCAATTTCCTGCTGTGGCAGGCGGCGTATGCCGAACTGCTTTTCATCGACACATTATGGCCCGATTTCGACGCTGCGGCGCTTGAAAGGGCGGTTGCCGAATTTGGCCGGCGTCAGCGGCGCTTCGGCGGCCTTTGACCATGAAAAGCTCCGACCTTGGGCTGCGGTCCGCCGTCGCCATATTGCTCGTTGTGGTCGCGGCACTGGCTTTATGGTGCGGCGGGATCGGCTTCTGGCTGGTCTGTGTCGTCCTGTCGCTGGTGATGATGGCGGAATGGGCCGATCTCGACGGCGCCGATCGGAAAACCCGGCGCATGGCGCAGTTCGCCCTGTCGGTGCCACTCGCGCTGATGGCACCGGCTTCGCTGATCATCGAGGTACATAATTTCTTCACGCTCGGCCTGCTCGCGGGTGCGGCCTTTTTCATCGCGATCGTGACCCGGCGGCCGACGCTGGCGGCAGGCGTGATCTATTGCGGGCTGCCGGTCCTGGCCCTGGTCTTCATGCGCCGCCAGGACGAGGGCATCGTCTACACCCTATGGGCGCTGGCGTTGGTCTGGGCGTGCGATATCGGTGCCTATTTCGCCGGCCGTGCGATCGGCGGGGCGAAGCTATGGCCCGCCATCAGCCCGAACAAGACCTGGGCCGGCCTGATCGGCGGTGTCGCACTGGCAAGCCTGTTCGGGGTGGTTATGCACGTCTTTTACGGCTTGCCCTGGCGCATGACCCTGGCAACGCCGGTGCTGGCAATTCTCGCACAGGGCGGCGATCTGTTCGAAAGCTGGCTGAAGCGCAGGGCAGGGGTCAAGGACAGCGGCAATATCCTGCCTGGCCATGGCGGGGTGCTCGATCGGCTCGACGGGCTGGTGCCGGTAGCACCGGTCGCCGCATTCCTGGTCATCCTGCCGCGATTTTATTCTTGAAAACGGTCTCCATCCTTGGCGCGACCGGATCGGTCGGCAGTTCGACGCTCGATCTGATCGAGCGCGAACCCGAGCGCTTCGAGGTCATGGCGCTGACCGCCAATTGCGATGTCGAAAAGCTCGCCGCGGCAGCGGTTCGCACCAATGCGCGTCGCGCGGTGGTGGCGGACGAACGATGCTTGCCGGCGCTGCGCGACATTCTGGCAGGGACCGGCATCGAGACGGCGGGCGGTGCGCAGGCTTTGCTCGAGGCCGCGGCCATGGGTGCGGATTGGACGATGGCGGCAATCGTCGGCTGCGCCGGGCTCGAACCGGTGATGGCGGCGGTCGAGGCGGGTGGCACGGTGGTCCTTGCCAACAAGGAGCCGCTGGTTTCGGCGGGGGAGGTCGTCCTCGCCGCGGCCAAGCGCTGCGGCGCGACTCTGTTGCCGGCCGATTCCGAACACAATGCCATCTTCCAATGCTTCGATTTCGATCGCCCTGAAGGCGTTCGTCGTATCATTCTGACCGCGAGCGGCGGCCCATTCCGCGACTGGTCGATCGAGCAGATGCGCGGCGTGAGCCCGGAACAGGCGGTCGCGCATCCCAACTGGTCGATGGGGGCGAAGATTTCGATCGATTCGGCGACCCTGATGAACAAGGGGCTCGAGCTGATCGAGGCGGCGCGATTATTCCCCATTGCGCATGACCGGATCGAGATCATCCTGCATCGGCAATCGGTGATCCATTCGCTGGTCGACTATGTCGACGGCTCGGTGCTTGCGCAGCTTGGCCCCCCTGACATGCGCACGCCGATCGCCCATTGCCTTGCCTGGCCCGCCCGCATGGCGACGCCGATGGCGCCGCTCGACCTGATCGCAATTGGGCGGCTTGACTTCGAGGCGCCGGATACGGAGCGCTTTCCCGCGCTACGCCTGGCACGCGAGGCTCTGGAAGCGGGGGGCGCGCGCCCGGCAATCCTCAACGCCGCCAACGAGATTGCGGTTGCGGCGTTTCTTGACCGCCGGATCGGCTTCCTCGAAATTGCCGCAATCGTCGCCGATACGCTGGATCGTTACGACCCGTCCGCCCCGGAGACGCTCGATGCGGTATTGGAAATCGACGCCGAAGCGCGGAGGATCGCGGGCGAACGTGTGAAGGACTGCGTGACTTGATCCAGACCCCCGGCCTCTGGCTTACCATCCTGGCATTCATGTTGGTGATCGGACCGCTCGTGTTCGTTCATGAGATGGGCCATTATCTCGCCGGCCGCTTGTTCGGCGTGAAGGCCGATGCGTTCTCGATCGGCTTCGGCCGCGAGATTTTCGGGGTGACCGACAAGCGTGGGACGCGGTGGAAGTTCGGCTGGCTGCCACTTGGCGGCTATGTGAAGTTCGCCGGCGACATGAATGCGGCGGGCCAGCCCGACGCGGCATGGCTGGCGCTGCCCGCCGATGAGCGTGCAAAAACATTCCAGGCAAAGTCGGTGTGGCAGCGCGCGATCATCGTTGCGGCGGGACCTGTGGTGAATTTCCTTCTGGCGATCCTGATCCTGATGGGATTTGCCCTGGCGTACGGCGACAGCCGCACCACCACCGTTGTGGGAGCGGTTGAAAAGGGCAGTGCCGCCGCGGCGATCGCGCTGCAGCCCGGTGATCGTATCACCTCGGTCGGTGGACGCTCGGTCGAATGGTTTGAAGATATTCGCCGCTATGTCCGAATTCGTGCCGGCGAACAGGCCGAGATCACCTTTGATCGCGGCGGGACGTCAATCAGCCGCACGGTGACGATCGGAACGCAGGTTCAGCGTGACCGCTTCGACAATGAATATCGCCTTGGCCTCCTCGGTGTCGCGCCGGCTCAGGCGGTTCGCGTTTCGGTCGGGCTGCTGGAAGCGCCCGGCGTGGCCGTTCGCGGCGTACGCGACATCGTCACCATGATGGTTGAAACGCTCGGTCAGATCATCACCGGGAAACGCTCGGTGAAGGAACTTGGCGGGCCGCTCAGCATCGCCAAAGCCTCGGGCGAACAGCTGGCGCTGGGCCCCGATGCGTTTGTTTTCCTGATCGCGCTGGTGTCGATTAACTTGGGGTTCATCAATTTATTGCCAGTCCCCATGCTGGATGGTGGCCATTTGTTTTTCTATGCGATCGAGGCGGTCCGGCGGCGGCCAGTCAAGCCGGAGGTTCAGGAATGGGCGTTTCGCGGGGGATTGGCGGCACTGCTTGCGTTAATGATGCTCGTAACGTTCAATGATCTGGGCGCTTTTGGGCTGTGGAAGAATTTGGCCGGGTTGATCGGCTGACGCGGTTGAGGCAGGGCAGGCGAATTAGGCGGCCCGCGTAATTTTCTCCGGTTGGGGTGGACAGTGACAGCGATCAAGGTTTCGAAATTCGGCGCGAGCGCCACGGCGGCGTTGCTTGCGGGCACGATGCTGTCGGGCATCGCCAGCGCGCAGACCGCACCGGTCCCCGCGCCCCGGACTCCCGCGCCCCAAACTGCGGCGCCCCAGGCCGGGGCTCCTCAGGCTGCAGCGCCGGAGACGCCGGCACCCGTCGCGGCCCCAGTGACGCGCACGATCAAGTCGCTCCGCGTCGAGGGATCGCAGCGCATCGAGCCCGATACCGTGCTCTCCTATACCAAGCTGCGCGTCGGCCAGCCCTACACCAATGAAACGCTCGATCAGGGCCTGCGGGACCTGCTGGCGAGCGACTTTTTCGCTGACGTGTCGATCGCCGGCGTCGAGAGCGGCGACATCGTCATCCGCATCCGGGAAAACCCGGTGATCAACCGCATCGTGCTGGAGGGCAACAAGCGCCTCAAGTCCGATAAGATCACCAAGGAAATCAAGCTCGCCCCGCGTCAGATCTTCACACGCACCGCGGTGCGTCAGGATGTCGCGAGAATCGTCGAACTGTATCGCCGCCAGGGGCGTTTCGGTGCGTCGATCGAGCCGAAGATGGTCGCGCTCGACCAGAATCGCGTCGATGTCGTGTTCGAAATCAGCGAAGGGCCGAAATCCAAGGTTCGTCAGATCAACATCATCGGCAACGAGGTGTTCGACGATGACAAGCTGCGTGAGCAGATGGCGACCAAGCAGGCGCGACTGTTCCGGCTGCTCAGCTCGAACACGAGCTACGACCAGGACCGCATGGCGTATGACCAGCAGAAGATGCGCCAATTCTACCTGACGGAAGGCTATGCCGACTTCAAGGTGACCTCCGCCGTTGCCGAGCTCAGCCCCGACAAGTCCGATTTCATCATCACCTATGTCGTCGAAGAGGGGCCGCGCTACAAATTCGGCGATGTCACCGTCGACAGCTCGATCCGCGACTTCAACAACGAGGCGCTGGCCAAGGGGCTGGCGATCAAGAAGGGCGATTGGTACAATGCCAAGCTGGTCGAGAGCTCGGTCGACAGCCTGAGCGAAACGGCGGGCCTGTTCGGCTATGCCTTTACCGAAGTGAATCCGGAATTCCAGCGCGACCGCGAAACGCTCACCATGTCGCTGAACTTCAACATTGCCGAGGCGAAGCGTTCCTATGTCGAGCGCATCGACATCAACGGCAACACCAACACGCAGGACAAGGTGATCCGTCGCGAAATCCGGCTTTCGGAAGGCGACGCGTTCAACAGCTTCCAGGTCAAGCGTTCGCAGGACCGGATCAACTCGCTCGGCTTTTTCCAGGAAAAGTTCGAGATCAAGCAGACGCCCGGATCTGCGCCTGATCGCGTGGTCCTGACCGCCGATGTCGAGGAAAAGTCGACCGGTGAACTCCAGCTTTCGGCCGGCTTCTCCAGTCTCGAAAGCTTTATCGTCCAGGCCTCGATCCGCCAGCGCAATTTCCGCGGCAAGGGGCAGGAGTTGCGCGCGAGCGTCAATTATTCCAGCTATTCCAAGTCGGTGGAACTGGGCTTTACCGAGCCGTATCTGTTCGACAAGAATATCGCGATCGGCGGCGACATCTTCCGCCGCGATTACAACTCGTTCAATTATGTCGGCGACGATCGCCAGACCACCTATAGCCAGGTCTCGACCGGCTTCCAGATTCGTGCGGGCATTCCGCTCACTGAATATTGGTCGGCGTCGGCCCGTTACGGCCTGACCTTCGACGATGTGAGCCTCGACAACCAATATTTCACCAACGGCGCGTGCGACGTCGTCAAGGCGGGCAGATATCTCTGCGAAGCGATCGGCAACCGCGCCACCTCGTCGGTCGGTTATTCGTTGATCTTCGACAGCCTCAACAGCCGGTTGCGGCCAAGCCGCGGCCAGCGACTGGTGCTGAGCCAGGATTTCGCCGGCCTCGGCGGTGATGTACGCTATGTCCGCACCCGCTTCGATGCCGACAAATATTGGGGCCTTGGTGGCGGCTTCATCCTGTCGGCAAGCGTTGAGGGCGGCTACATCCATTCACTGGAAGGTAGTCGCGGTAAGGGCATTGACAAGGTGCGCATCACCGATCGCTTCTATCTCGGCGAGCCGGAGTTCCGCGGTTTCGACATTCGCGGCGTCGGCCCACGCGTCCAGCGCATCCAATATACGACGGTCGACGGCAAGCAGGTCCTGGATACTAACAAGGACAACATCATCGACGATGCGCTGGGTGGCCGGGCTTATTATTCCGGACGGCTCGAACTGGAAATCCCGCTCAGCGCCGGCGCGCGCGAGCTTGGCCTGCGTCCGTCCATCTATCTCCAGACAGGTGCGCTGTTTGGTATCACCAAGCCAGAGCCGACCATCACGTTCGACACGGTGGACGGCGTGGTCCAGCCCAAGGTCACGCCTGTCGTGGATGCGGCGGGCAATCCGCTTTTTACTTTCGCTCAGGCGGACGGCAACCAGGTCGTCACCACCTGCAGAATGGGTATCCCCGACGCGTCAGGCACGTGTAACGGTCTTAATCTGAATACGGCCCTGAACAACACGCAGCTACCGTTCAAGGAGCAGTTCGTCGGCAATTCGGCCAAGCCGCGTCTCTCGATCGGTGCCGGCGTCAACTGGACTTCACCTTTCGGCCCGTTGCGTATCGACCTTGCATATGCCCTGCTCAAGGATAAGGGCGACGACACCAAACTCATTACTTTCAACGTAGGGACATCCTTCTAATGAATATGCACAAGAAGCTTCTGTTGGCCGCGGTGCTGGTAGCCCCCGGCGCAATCATCGCCACCACGCAGGCCCAGGCGCAAACCGTTGCGGTTGCCGACCCGGAAGCGGCAGTCGAGAATTCCAAGGTCTGGGCTGCAGCGCAGGCGGAGATCGGCACGACGTACAAGACGCAGCTCGACCAGGCCAAGACGCGCGGCGATGCGATCGCCGCCGAGCTGGCCCCGCTTTACAAGAAGTTCGACACCAATGGCGACAATCAGCTGAGCCAGGCCGAAATCGCCACCGCGCGGAGCACGCGTGCGTCGGAACTGGCGCAGATCGAAGCCAAGGAAAAGGCGGCGCAGGAAGAACTGGGCCGTATGACCGTACAGCCGTCGCGCGCGCGCGCCTATGCGATCGAGCAGATCACCGGCAAGGTGAATGAAGCCGTCACCAACGTCGTCAAGACGCGCAACATCTCGGTGCTGATCCGCCCGAACGCGGCGTTCTTCGCCAGCCCGACCGCCGATATCACGCCGGCGATCACGGCCGAGATCGATCGCCTCTTCCCCAAGGCGAGCATCACACCGCCGGCCGGCTGGCAGCCCGGTCAGCAGGGTCAGCAGGCCGGTGCCGCTGCTGCGGCGCCCGCAGCGCCGGCAACTGGCACGAAGCCCAAGAAGCAGCCCGAAAGCCGGTGACGGAAACGGTGACTACGACAGCGCTTGGCCCGCTCGATATCGGGCGGGTTATGGCCGCGCTGCCGCACCGCTATCCGATGCTGCTGGTCGACCGCGTCGAGGAACTGATCCTCGACCGGTCGATCGCGGCGATCAAGGCGGTGACGATCAATGAAGGCTTTTTCCAGGGACATTTCCCGGGGCGGCCGATCATGCCCGGCGTACTGATCGTCGAGGCGTTGGCGCAGGCGGCAGGAATCCTTGCGGTCGAATCACTTGGCCTCGCCGGGTCGGGCAAGCTCGTCTATTTCATGGCGATCGAGGGCGCCAAGTTCAGGAAGCCGGTGGAACCCGGCGTTCTGCTGCGGCTCGACGTCGAATTCGTGCAGAAGCGTTCGAGCGTCTGCAAATTCGCGGGCCGTGCCACGATCGACGGGCAGCTTGCCGCCGAAGCGAATTTCACCGCGATGATCGCGGATCCCCCAAAGGCCTGAGGATACGCGCGCGGCGTATCGCAGATTCGGGCCAGGGATGCCGGCCCGGGCGAAGGGGCGCCGTGCTTGTGTTTCAGCAGCGTCTTCTGTAAGGCGCGCCTTCCTTCAGGCTGGTCGGAACCAGCCACTCTCGGAGATTTGACGTGAAGAAAGACATCCATCCCGATTATCACACCATCAAGGTGCAGATGACCGATGGCACCGTGTACGAAACCCGCTCCACCTGGGGCAAGGAAGGCGACACGATGACGCTCGAAATCGATCCGCTGGCGCATCCGGCATGGACCGGCGGTCGCGGCACGATGCTCGACACCGGCGGCCAGGTCGCACGCTTCAACAAGCGTTTCGGCGGGCTCACCCTCAAGAAGTAAGGCCTCGCGCCGTCGTTAACGGCGCGTTAGCCAAGCGAGCATAGGCTCCCCCTGGGTGTCGGCGATCCGTCGCCCGCATGAAAGGGGAGCCATGTTCGCCGCCGAATACGAACCAGCCGTCATCAGCAACGGATTCCGGCGAGCCCCGCGCGCGCCGGTGTCGCTCGACGCGCGGATCGGGCGGGGCGGACTCGATCGCACCTTGTGCAAGGTGAACGACCTGTCGGTGCATGGCGCCCGTATCCACAGCTATTCGGGATTGCGCAGGGGCGCGGTCATCTGGCTGACTCTGCCGCTGCGTGGACAGGTTGCCGCCACAGTGATGTGGGCTGATGACTTCGAGGCCGGCTGCCAGTTCCATTACCCACTCGACGATGCCGCGTTCGAGACGCTGGCTGCGCTCAGTCCAAAATAGATTGACCAAAATAGATTGAGAAGCGGGGGAATGGGCATTATGCGCACGCGAGCCGATGTAGGGCCCAGCTTTCCTCACACGATCGATTGGTGCCGGACGGGAACGCGGCGATGAATCTGCTATGCTCGATCCTGAACCATCGTCGCGACGCCGCACGGGTGTGGGACGACGGCCACAATTACCGCGCGCCGTGCCGCCGGTGCGGCCTTCCGCTGATCAAGGCGACCTTGGGCGATTGGCGCCGGTTCGACGCGAGCCGCGATTATGAAACCGATGGCGCTCCGCGCAAGGCGCGACCCGAGAGTCGTTAGCGTGCGACCCGTTATCACTGGTGCATAAGGCACGGCCCTGCGCGGGACCACTGCGTCCGCCCCGCCATGGCAATCCTGTTTTCGACACTGAGAAAGAGCGTGCCGATATCGGTCCGGCACAGGATATATGCCGGGTCCTGTGTGAAGGTTGAATCGCCACCGGCGGCGGGGCTGAGAGGATTGGTGGCGGGAGATATGGGACACCGGTCGTTCCATATCTCAGGCGACCGCTTTGGCGGGCGCCCTATATAATATCATTATATATTAGTTACTTAATATGAGATGTGACGATCTTGGGTGTCGCCGGGCAAGTGCCTCGATTGTTGCGGTGGTCGCGGCCCTATCTAATCGTCCGCCATGATGTCGCTGGATTGTCAACAGAAGTCCCGACGGGCGGCGTCCGTTGGAATGCGTAGCGCGAAGGTGCAGCCTTTCGCCCGAGGCTTTGCCAGCAGGCTGCCATTATGCGCGATGGCGATCTGACGGGCGATGGCAAGGCCGATGCCGGCGCCGTCCGCCTTGGTTGTGAAGAAGGGCAGGAAAAGGTCGTCAGCCGTGTCGGGAAGGCCAACACCATTGTCCTCGACCGTCATTTCGATGCCGCTGGCGTCGGCGCTGCAGCGGAGAATGACGATGGGTTGCTCGGCTTCCCGGCACGCCTCGACCGCATTTTTGAGCAGATTAAGCAGCGCTTGCTCGATCAGCTCGCGGTCGATCGGCGCCGTCAGATCGGACGGCACGACGATCGCCCGGACGTCCACGCGCGGGTCAAGTGCCCGGGCGAGCGCGGCCAGGTCCCGGGCAAATTCCTCAAGCGGCACGTGCGCCAGTTCGGGTTCGGGAATGGCGAGCAATTGGCGATAGCGTTCGACGAATCCCATCAGATGCTGGGCGCGGCGCGCAATTGTCGCTGCCGCCGCCGCGCTTTGGCTGCGATCGGGGTCGGCGTCCGGATCTTGAGCCAATGACACAAGGCTGTCGGCAAGCGAGATGACCGGACTGAGCGAATTCATCATTTCATGGGCCAGCACCCGGCTGAGGCGATGCCAGGCATTGATCTCCACGGCGCCCAGCGATTCCGATATGATGTGCAGGGCGATGAGGCGCCGGCGCGTGCCATCGGCCAGATCAAACAGCGCGACCGAGGCATGAGCCGCGCGCCCGTCGGCCAGGCGAATGAC
Source organism: Sphingomonas sp. (assembly GCF_050725575.1). Lineage (GTDB taxonomy): Bacteria > Pseudomonadota > Alphaproteobacteria > Sphingomonadales > Sphingomonadaceae > Sphingomonas. Next base: position 107,925 of record NZ_JBOHHW010000008.1, read on the forward strand.
CCGCCCCGTTTCAGGCCGGCTGGTCAGCAGCGTCGCCACGTCCTCCGGCCGCAGGGACGGATGGTCGGCAAACCGGCCTGGTAATGACGGGGCGAGTGCGCGGGCAGCGCGATTGCCCTGCACGATCAGGCCATCGGCATCCGTCACGAAGATCGCCGCGGAGACTGTGTCGAGCAATGCCCGATCAGCGTCGATCCGTGTGAGCAGGCGCGTCTCGCGAACGTGCCGCGCCTCTATCGCACGGACGATTGATGCTTCCAGACCGGCAAAGCTGGGCGGTAGCCTGGCGGGAAGATCGTCAGCTCCGCTGGAGAGCTGATCGATCAGGTCACGGGTGGCGCGCTCGGCGATACCGGCAACGCGTATCAGGTCGATCACGGCCAAGATGGCGAGCACCCAGGCGATAAAACCGAGCACCGGCCGGCCGCCAGCGATCAGCATCAGGCCGGCGGCGCCAAGACATCCAGCGATCAGCCCCCGTAAGGCGAGCCGCGCCGCGAAGGTCCAGCGGCGCGTCGGCTCAAAGGCCATGTTTTTCCATTCGCCGATAGAGCGCGGGCCGGGTCAGGCCCAATGCCGCCGCCGCCTTGCTGATATTGCCGTCACTGCGCACGAGCGCCTGGGCGATCGCGTGCCGCTCGATCGCCTCGAGGCTCATCGCGGCGCCCGCCCGTTGCGTGGCGGTCAGCGCGGCAGCGGTCCCGATCGCGGCGGCCAGCCGGTCGTTGCGCCACGGCTTGAGCAGGAAGTCCGATGCACCCCGTTTCAGTGCTTCGACCGCGAGCGTGACGCCGCCGAACACGGTCAGCATGACGATCGCCAGCGTGGGGTCGGCGCGGCGGATGATCTCGATCACGTTCAGCCCGGCCTCGCCATCACGCTCGCCCGGCGCGAAATTCATGTCGAGCAGCGCCGCATCGTAACCGTCGAGCCGAAGGGGGGCGGGCAGATCCGCCGGTGCGGCGACCCACTCCACCTCGGCAACGCCGCGCAGGGCGAGACGGATCGCCTGCGCGATCGCGGCATCGTCCTCAATCAGCAGAATGCGTCCCAAAGGCTCCATCTACGGAGTGTATCGGATGCGGAGACGATACGAAACCGCAGCAAAAGCAGCTCCTTACGCCTTGATCGGCGGCGAATCGCCGGAACAGACTGTCCGAAGCCGGACACCTGCAGCAGCTGTCCAGCGGAAGATTCCGCTTAAGTTATTATATTCACAGGATTTCAGATTCGACCAAGCCCGAGCGATACTGACGCCATGAGGAGATCATGACGCAATGGACCAGCCGCTTCGGCAACCTTGGCTGCACCGGCACCGCCGCGTGGTGGCGGTGGTCGTGACGCTGGTCGTGCTGATGAGCGTTGCCGCGACGAGCATCTGGCACTTCGCCACGCCCGCGCTGACCGTGCCCGCCGGGCAGGTCGCGATCGACCAAGTGGTGCTGGGCATATTCCGCGACACCACCAGCCTGCAGGGTCGTGTCGTGCCGCGCGACACGATCTATCTCGACGCGGTGGAGGGCGGCCGCGTGCGGCGGGTGCTCGTGCGGTCGGGCGACCGTGTCGTGGCCGGGCAGCCGCTGGTCGAATTCACCAACACCACGCTCGAACTCGACATCCTGGCGCAGGAGGGGCGTCTGATCGAGTCGATCACCCAGCTTCAGGCCTATCAGCAGCAACTCGAACAGAATCGCAGCGACAATGCACAGGCGCTTGCGCTGATCCGTTACGATCGCACCCGCGTCGATCGCGCCCTGAGCCGACGCGTGCCGCTCGCCGCGCGCGGTTTCGTCACTGGCGAGACGATGGACCGGCTCAAGGACGAGCTGCGGTCGGTCGATGACCGGCAGATGATCCAGATATCCCGCAGCCGGCGTCAGGAAGGGCTGCGCGTGCTTCAGCAGCCGCAAATCGAGGCGCAACTCGCCACCTTGCACAAGAGTCTCGCGGTGACCCAGGCAAAGCTTGGTGACCTCACCGTCCGTGCGCCGGTGGGCGGGCGCCTGTCGGCGTTCGACCTCGAGCTCGGCGAGAACCGCAACCGCGGCGACCGGCTTGGCGAGATCGCGCTCGACACGGGGTTTCGCGTTACCGCCAGCATCGACGAATATTATCTCGGCCGGGTCCAGACCGGGCAGCGCGCCGAGGCAGATGTCAAAGGACGCCCGACCGCTTTGGTCGTGACGCGCCTTTATCCGCAGGTGAAGGACGGCGCCTTTGTTGCCGACCTTGAATTCGATCGCGGGCAGCCGGCGGGACTGGTCGCCGGGGAGGCGGTGCGCGGCCGATTGTCGCTCGGCGCAGACCGCGCGGCGATCCTGCTTCCCGCCGGCGCGTTTCTCGATGCTTCGGGCGGGCAATGGGTGTTCGTCATGGCGAGAGGCGGCCGCTCCGCCGAGCGGCGGCGCATCCGGATCGGGCGACGCAATGCCGACCAGGTCGAGATCCTGGCCGGGCTCGCCCCTGGCGACCCTGTGATCAGCTCCAGCTATGACGGCTGGCAGCAATATCAACGCATCAATCTTCGATAGGAACGGGACATGCTGAAAGTGACGGCGATCTCAAAAGCCTATGAGACGAGCGACGTTCGCACTCATGCGATCAGCGATGTGTCGCTCGAGATCGATGAAGGCGAGTTCGTCGCGATCATGGGGCCATCGGGGTGCGGCAAATCGACCTTGCTCAACATTCTCGGCCTGCTCGACCGCGCCGATATGGGGCGCACCGAACTTCTCGGCGAAGACCTTAGCCAGGCGAGCGACCGCTACCTTACCCGGATCAGGCGCTCGGCGATCGGCTTTGTGTTCCAGAGCTTCAACCTTGTCGACGAGCTGACGGTGGTCCAGAATATCGAACTGGGATTGCTCTATCGCGGCTTCAGCGCGCGCGAGCGGCGCGAGCGGGTCGAGGCAGCACTAGACCAGGTCGGCATGCGCCACCGCGCGCGCCATATCCCCAAGCAATTATCGGGCGGCCAGCAGCAGCGTGTGGCGGTCGCACGCGCCATCGTCTCCGACCCCCGCCTGATCCTCGCCGACGAACCGACCGGCAATCTCGACAGCGCCAATGGCGCCGCGGTGATGCAATTGCTCAAGGATGCGGTCGGACGCGGCACTACGGTCGTCATGGTCACCCATTCGCTGACGCAGGCCGACCAGGCGGACCGCCGGATTCAGCTGCTCGATGGCCGGATCGTCAGCCAGACTCAACTCGGAGCCTGAGCCATGCTGCGCAATCTCCTTGCCTCGACCTTCGGCGCGCTCGCCTTGAACCGCCTTTACGCGGTGGTGACGCTGATCGGCCTTGCACTGGCGTTCGCCGCGGCGATCCTGATCGGGCTCTTCGTCCGGCAGCAATATGCCTATGAGCATTTCATTCCGGGATATGAGCGCGTGTTCCGGATGACAGCGACCGTCGCGCAGCCAGGCCAGCCGGAACGGGTTGCGGCGGTGACGCCCTCAGTCCTTGCCGGCGCGCTGGCGCTACGGACCGATCGGATCGAGGCGGTGGCGCGGCTCTACCAGGACGCGCCGGTCCTTCGCGCCAGCGGCGATCGGGCATCGGCGCGCGCGCGCGGATTTGTCTGGGCCGATCCTTCCATCTTCAAGATATTGCCGCTGCCTGTGATCGCCGGCGCGCTCGACACGGCGCTGGCCGAGCCCGAAACGATCGTGGTCACCCGCAGCACTGCGCGGCGTCTGTTCGGGCGCGATACGCCAATCGGCGCGGCGCTCGATATCGTCGAGGCCAAGGGCGTAGTGCGACGCCTCAAAATCACTGCCGTGATCGAAGATCTGCCACCCGAAACGCATCTCGACCTGCAATTCATCGCCTCGGGGCGCGGCGCGACCTCGCCGCTCGGGCGGGCAGATGCGAGCCCGGTGCCGACGATTCAGGCGCCGATCGTCACCTATGTACGCGCACGACCGGGCGTGACGCGCGCGGTGCTGCAACCCGTGCTCGACGAGATCATCCGCCCGTTTCAGGCGATGGCCGCGGCGAGCGGCACCAAGGTGGGCGGCTATGCAATGCCGATCGCCGACGTGCATTTCGGCCCGGCTGACGACAGCCCGCACGGCAAGCCGAGCGTCGATCCGGCCGTCGTGGTCGCGATCGGCGCGGTCGGCATTCTCATCCTCGCCATGGCATCGACCAGCTATGTCGCGCTGATGACCGCGCGCGCCGGCCGGCGTGCGGTCGAGGTCGCGGTCCGCAAGGCGTGCGGCGCCAGTCGCGGCCAGCTGCTTGTGCAGTTTCTGGCCGAGAGCCTGATCCTGACCCTGGTCGCGCTCATCGCGGCGATGGGCGTGGTCGAGCTGGTGCTGCCCGCGGTCAACGGTGTGCTCGGCCTGTCGCTGTCGTTCGATTTGACGCGCGAACCGTGGTTCCTCCTGCCGGTGCTGGTCGTCTGGCTGGCCGTAGGGCTGGCGTCCGGCCTGTATCCGGCGCTCGTCCTGTCGTCGTTCGCGCCGTCGGTGGCGCTGCGTGGTGGTTCCTCGGGATTCGGGGGCACGGCGTGGATCGGGCGGGTGATGGTGGTCGTCCAGTTCGCAATCCTGACCGGCCTGCTGGTGGCGACGATCACCCTCTATCGCCAGACGCAGCTGGCCATCGCCAGCGCGCTCGGCGCCGATCGCGGACCCATTCTCACGGTTGCGGCCAATTGCCGCTCCGGCTTCCCGCAAGCGGCGCGCGAGCTGCCCGGGGTTCGCGACGCCACCTGCGCATCGGTGGGCGCGCTCAACATGGGGCCGCAAGGCGCGGTTACTGCGATCAACCGCAACGGACAGCGCTTCACGCCGGGATTCGTCGATGTCGATGCGCATTTCTTCGGCGCGTTCGGCGTAAAGCCGCTCGCCGGGCGCGTCTTTTCGCCTGACCATGGAAGCGGAGACGCGAAGCGGGAAGTCGTTCTCAACCAAGCCGCTGCCCGGAATTTCGGTTTCGCGTCGCCGCGCGCCGTGATCGGTCAGCCGATCGGGATCGCGCTGGAGGTCGGCGCCAATCCGCGACCCGTTCCCCACACGGTCATCGGCGTCGTGCCCGATATCGCGGCAAGCGTGCTGAGCCCGGCCGGCGAGCTAATCTATAATGTGGGGTCGCCCGAGGCGGGCATCCTGGCCGTCGAAACCCGCCCCGAAGCGCTTCCCGATGTCCGCCGCCGCCTCGACCGGCTCTGGCGCGAGGTTGGCGACGGCGCTCCGCTCGACGCGCAACTGCTCGCGCAGCTTGAGCATCACCGCTACCGGACCGCGATCGTGCAGGGCTGGGTGACCGGCGCCTGTGCGCTCGTCGCGCTGGTCATCGCCGCGATGGGGCTGTTCGCGCTGTCGGCGTTCACCGCGGATCGCCGCACCAAGGAGATTGGCGTCCGCCGCGCAATGGGTGCGTCGACTGGCGCAATCGTCCAGTTGCTCCTGTGGCAGTTCCTCAAGCCGTTCCTGGTGGCCTGCGCGATCGGGATCGTGCTGAGCACCGTCTTCATGCGCCATTGGCTCGAGCAGTTCGCGTCGCGGGTCGATGTGCCGCTATGGCTGCTCGGCGCGGTTGTCCTGGCAACGGCGGTCTTCGCGATTTCCGCTGTGCTGGCGAATGTGCTCGCGGCGGCACGCGCACGACCGATCGATGCCCTGCGCTATGAATAGGAAGCGATAGCCCGCCCCGGCCGATAGCGGCTCACTCACCCGTTTCGCACTCATTTTGGCGCGTTTCGCGCGACGCCCCCGGCTTGCCCAAAACAAAGGACGGACGATGAAATATCTTACTCTTTCCTCGCTATTGCTTCTGACGGCGTGCGTGGGTCACGGGAAAGTCGATCGGCAGGTGCCGGATCTGGCGCTTGGCTATCGCGATCTGCCGCTTGAGACGGCAGCCGGCCGCGCTGTCCTGGCGGTCCGTGTCGCTCGGTCGGCCGCGTCCTTTTGCCGGACCTATGAGCCGCAGGATTATGAGCGGATTTTCGCGCTGGGGCTCGCCAATGCCGGCAATTGTCCCGGCGTGGCGAGCCTCATGCTGGCTCGGCGCATGCCCGCGCATGTGCGTCGGGCGTATCAGGCGGGACGGCGAGGCGAGTAGATATCTCAAGGTCTGATGCGCTTAAGGGGAAGGCGATGCGGGCCGCGGGGAGAGGCGACGAGAGATATGGGACACCCTATTGTGCCACATTCCGGCGCGGGGCGGGCGAGGCACGCTGTCAATTGTGCCAAATCTCATGATTATCATGATACAGCAATGGGTTAGCGCGCAGCACAGCGATTCCTGGTATAAACGGCATTTATAGGAATCGCGTTCTGCTATCCATGAAATGGATAGCTAAGCCGCCAATGTACCGAATTTCCCAGTTGCCGACATGAAAAGCCAGCGTCGGATGACATCTGATCGAATCAGGAAATTCGCGAATCACCTGACAAGTGCGGGATGTTTTCCGCCGTAAAGAGACATGCTAACGGGGATCTTGATAAGCGAATTGATAACGTTCCCATGTAGGTACATCACTACATTGTGCCCTGCCGGCAACAGAACGCCGGATAATCGCGGAAATCGAACCGCTGCGCTGTCGCTGATCCGGAAATGAGCTTGTCGCACAGCAGGTTCGTTGTTCCTCTGGCGCCAAGAACCGCCCGCGCCAGCCGGGTTAAGTGGAGGAGGGGAAATGGGCCCGATTGAAGCGCGCCGGATCGTCATTGCAGGCGGTGGCACCGCGGGCTGGATGATGGCGGCCGCCATCGTGCGGACGCTTGGCGCCGCGGTCGATCTGACGATCGTCGAATCCGAAGCGATCGGGACGATCGGGGTCGGGGAGTCGACCATCCCGCCGCTGGTGAACTTCAACCGCATCCTGGGCATCCCGGAGCCTGAATTCATGCGGGAGACGCAGGCGACGTTCAAGCTGGGCATCCTGTTCGACAATTGGAAGCTGGATGGCGACCGCTATTTCCACAGCTTCGGCTTGTCGGGAAAGGATCATTGGTCGGCGGGCTTCCAGCATTTCTGGCTTCACGGCCGGGCGCGCGGCTACCCGCAATCCTATGACGATTATTGCCTGGAACTGGTCGCCGGCATGCAGGGCAAATTCGCGCATCTGCCCGACAACCGGATGAACTATGCCTATCATGTCGATGCCACGCTCTATGGCCGGTATTTGCGCAAGCTGGCCGAAGCGGACGGTGCAAAGCGCATCGAGGGCAAGATTGCCCGCGTCGAGCTCGACGGGGAAAGCGGCGACATCGCGGCGCTGGTGCTGGAAGGCGATCGCCGGATCGAAGGCGACTTCTTCATCGATTGCACCGGCTTTCGCGGACTGCTGATCGAGGGCGCACTCCATGCCGGGTTCGAGGACTGGACTCATTGGCTGCCGAATGATTCCGCCATTGCGCTGCAGACCAAACATCTCGGGCCGCCACAGCCCTATACCCAGGCGATCGCACATGACGTCGGCTGGCAATGGCGCATCCCGCTGCAGCACCGCATGGGCAGCGGCATTGTCTATTGCAGCCGCTATCTCTCACGCGACGCGGCGCTCGATCGCCTGATGTCGAGCGTGGGCGAGCCGTTGATCGACCCGATCTATCTCAGCTTCAAGGGCGGCGTGCGGCGGCGGCAATGGTATCGCAATTGCGTCGCGGTCGGGCTGGCGGGCGGTTTCGTCGAGCCGCTCGAGGCGACCACCGTTCACCTCATTCAGCGCGCCGTGCTGCGCGTCATCCGGCTGATGCCGAACGGTCGGGTCAGCGAACGCGATGCCGCCGAATTCAACGAGCAGCAATTGCAGGACATCACGCAGATCCGCGACTTCATCATCCTGCACTACAAGGCAACCGAACGCCGCGACAGCCCGTTCTGGCGGCAGTGCGCCGATATGGAGATCCCGGAATCGCTGGCCCAGAAGATCGAATTGTTCCGCGAGACCGGCCGCGTGTTTCGCAAGAATGAGGAATTGTTCGCTGAAAACAGCTGGGTGCAAGTGATGATGGGGCAGGGGATCATGCCGCGCGCCTATCATCCGATCGCGGAGAAGCTCGGCGAAGATGAGCTGGACAGACTTCTCTCGACGCTGCGCGACAATGTCGCGAGAACCGTCGCCACGCTGCCCGAGCATCAGGCCTATGTCGAACAATATTGCCGTGCCGCGTCACCGCAGAGTCGGGTTACGGCCTGATCTCACGGCGATTTTGCCTGGGGACAATGGCCTGCTCCGGGCGGGTTATCGATCCACTCGCGCATCGCCATAGGCATCGGCAAGCCGCTCCCCGCGCGCAAAATCGGTCAAAAGGCGCTGCAGTGATGCCGGTTGCCGAGTCGAGAGCCGTTCCTCGCCCTTTGTCTCGAAGGCGTAGAGGCCGTGCTCCACTCCGGGATAGACGACAATTGAAAGCGGATGGCCGGCCTGTTTCAGGGCGATGAGGCGGCGATAGGTCTCCAGATAGGGTGCATCGATGTCGTCCGCCCCCAGGATCCACAATTGCGGCGTCTTCAGCGTCCTGAGCACCGGCATCGGATCATAATCGGGAATGATCCCGGCAAACAGGCGCGGGCCCTGTTCGCGCAATGTGGCCTCGGGCATCTGAAGGATGATCCCGGTGATGTTTCCGCGCACGAAGCGGAACCATGGTTCGTCGCGGTACTTCGCGACGACGAGGCGGAGGGCATCATAGCCGGACTGGAATTTGCTGCGCGCGATCGCCTGTGCGGCCGCGCCGATCTCGAGCGCCTTGGCGGTCTCCGCGGCGCCGAAGCCGTGCCGGCTCATGTCGAGCGCCAGTGCTTCGCGATCTTCATCCACGGGCGACACGGCGAGGCCATATCCCGCGATCACGAAATCGGCCCAGCCGAATGTCGCGGCAAGCGGTGCGGTCCAGCCGCCCTGGCTGGTGCCGTAATAGCCGATACGGCCGGCTCGGGCGCCGGCGAGCGATCGAGCGGTTTCGAGTGCGGCGTGCGCATCCGTGGCCAGTTGATGGATATTGTGGGTGAACGCGCCTTTGGACAGCCCTGTGCCGCGCTTGTCATAGACGAACACACCGACGCCCTGAGCCGCGAGAATCCGCTGCAGCGCATAGGTCCGCAGCGCCGAACTGTCTTCCGACCCATGGACCAGCACCACGATCGGCGCCGCGCGACGCCCTGGAGGCAGGATGAGACGGCCGGCGAGTTCCGCATCGCCGCTGACGAAGCGCTTCTCCGTTGTGGCAAGAGAGAGGTGCTTGCCGGCCATGCCGGCAAAACGGATCTCGCCCCGGTCGCAGCGCGACAGGTCGACGGTCTTTCCGTCGTCGCGCCCGGTCCAGCCCAGCGTACTCGACCATGTGCCGTCCGGCTTTCGGGACAATAATCCCGACGTGCCATCCAGTCGCCGCCAGCGATAATGGCTGTCGTCGGAGGGGGCGATGTCGACGCCGGAGCCATCGGCAAGCCGGTAATAGGCCGGCGCGCATTGGGTAGCCGGCGCTTGGGCAGGGGGCTGGAGAGGCGCCGGGGCTTGGGCCTGAGCCAAGGCGCAAAGCGGCGCGGCCAGTCCGGTGAGGATGATCGTCCCTAATGTTTTCGCATAACGCATTCGCTGAGGGATAGCTGGTTACCCCGGTACAGTCCCGCTACACTTTGGGCGATTTCCTCCGATACACTGGATCGCGCCGATGCTTGCCCCGCATAATCGCACCGAGATGGTTGCGGCCTGGGTAGAGGAGCGGATCGACAATCGGCAATTCCTGCCGGGCAGGCGCATTCCCTCGGTGCGGCGTCTTGCACAATTGCTTGGCGTGTCACCGTTTACCGTTGCCGCGGCGTTCGAAAACCTCGCCGTTGCAGGGCTGATCGAGGCACGGCGCGGATCGGGCTGCTATGTCCGCGCGCAACGGCATGCAGAGCTCTTGGCGGTAGAGCCGCCACAGGTCGATCTTGCCTGGTTGATGCAGAACATGCTTGCGTCCGCCACCGCGAAAGGCCCGGGGATAGGGGTGCTGCCGCCGAGCTGGCTGGATGGCGGCACAGTGGCGACTGCGCTCCGCGCCATTGGCCGCGAACCCTCCGTGCGGTTGCTGGATGCGGGGACGGCATTTGGATTCGAGCCGCTTCGGTTGATGCTGCAACGCCGGCTGGCGTCGCTCCAGGTCGAGACCGATACCGACCAGATCGTCCTGACCACGGGCGTTACGCACGGTCTCGACCTGGTGCTCCGGGCGCTGATCAAGCCGGGCGACACCGTCCTGGTGCCGACGCCGAGCTGGTTCGGTGTCTTTGCCATCCTGGCCGCACATCGGGTTCGCGTCATCACGGTTCCCTGCACCGCCGACGGCCCCGACCCAATTCTGCTTGCGCGCCTGTTCGCCGAGGAACGGCCGCGGATGCTGGTGCTGAGCGCGACCGCGCAGAATCCGATCGGCTTTACTCTTACGACGGCGGCGATTGACGCCATCCTTGCCCTGGCGCGGCAGCATGACACCTTGCTGTTCGAGGATGATATCTATTCCGATTTCGGTGCGGAGGGCGCGTCCCGCTTTGCCGCGCGGGATGGTCTGAAGCAGGTGATCTATGCGCGCAGTTTTTCCAAGACACTGCTGGGCAATGCCCGTGTCGGGTTTCTCGCCGGTAGTCGCGAGCATGCGGCGGCATTGGCCGAACGCAAGATCCTCTCCGGCTTCACCACGCCGGAAATCAACGAACGGCTGATCCACAAGATACTGGCATCGCGTGGAGACGTCGGGCGGGTCGCCGAATTGCGCGGCCGCGTCGCGGACGCACGAACCAGCCTGCAACGCCAGGTTGAGGCGCGGGGATTCAGCGTCTGTGGAACGCCGGACAGCGGCATGTTCCTGTGGGTCGATCTGGCACGCGATGCCGATGCCGTCGCGGTGCAGGCTCAGTCAAAAGGCCTGCTGGTCGCGCCCGGCAGCCTGTTCTTTCCGGTTCCGCACCCATCGACCTTCGCGCGCTTCAATGTCGCTACCTCGACTACGGAACTCGACACGGTGCTGGACCTGGCTCGGGCGACATGATCGCCGCCGGGCCAGGTCCGCCCCCGGTCAGAAGTTGAACCGGATCCCGCCATTGACCGTGAAGGCGCGCAGGCCCGAGCCGTCATCGAGATTACCGACCAGGAAAGCCGAGAGGCGCCCGCCGCGGGCATGGCCAATGACGCCGACCGAATAGCGTATGGCGTCATCCCAGCTCGTGGTGGTCAGCGAGAAGTCGGTTGCCGGCGAGCCGAAGGTGAACCTGCCGCTATCGCCGCGCGACCAGTTCTTCATCGCCGCCGCGCTGGCGAATGGCTCGACCACCACTTTATCGTCACTGCCGGCGCGATACGATACGCGCAGGCCGGCCTGACCGACCTTGGTCTTGTCGCCGCCCGGCGAATAGGCGCTGAGCGCGTCGATCGCCAGGTCGTCGATCCGGCTGTCGGCATAGTTGAAGCCGACGAACGGCGTCGCCGCAAAGCCGCTACGCCCGCCGAAGCGATAGGAGGCGTGGATCGAGCCGGCGGTCGCCTTGCCATCGATCTCCTTCTTCGTGGCGCCGAACAATGTGGGCAGGACCACGTCATAATTGCGCCATTCGCGGCGGATCATGGCGTCGATGGTCAGCGCCCCGTTGCTGACCGCGACATAGCCGCCGACGAAACGGGTATCGACCGCCAGCGATTCAGTGGCGGACGGACGGGCCGCGCCATCATACCAGCCGCCGGTGACGCCGAGATGGACGTTCCAGCCGCCGCCGCCGATGTTGAGGATGCCGAGATCAGCGCCCAGCTGGATCGCCTGATGCTCGGTTCGCACCCGGTTGACCGGGTTGATCGTGACCCCACCGCCGGTGATGGTCGAGGCGATCGTCTGCTTGGTATGGCCGCTGGCGCCGCGCATCCACAGGCTGAACCTCTTGTCGCCCGCGGCCGGATCGGTCCGTGCCGTGATATAGGGCGCGATCGGCTCATCAAGCAGCATCGAGGCGGATTCGGCGACATAGGTCAGGCTGCCCAGCGCGGTCGAGGATGGGTTGATCTGCTGGATCAGGCCGAACTGAGTGTTGCTCGCCGGATTGCGCCCGAAGCTTTCAAGCACGAACCCGGTGGTCGGGAAGATCGTGTTCGAGGTGAAGGCCGTGGCCGCGGCGCCCGGCGTTACCGTCACCACCGGCAGGAAACCGCCGGCGACGAAGCTGCGGGCGCCGACACGGTTCATGGTGACATTGGTGTTGCCGGATGCCGCACCGGCGATGTTCAGGCGATCCGCGGTCGCGGTGACGGTGCTGTAGTCGGCGAAGAACTGCCCACCGCCGGTATAGGCGCCGCCGACCGTGACGACGTTGCTGGTCAGATTATTTTGAGCGTTGATGATCCCGGTATTGGTCATCGCGCCGTTGGTGGTGAAGGACCCGGCCCCGGCGAAATTGATCCGGTTTGAATTGTTGGTGCTGCCGAGGAAGGTAACGGTGCCGCCTGCGCCGATATTGGCCGTGCCGGCATTGACGAAGTTGCCCGAGACACTGGAGGCGCCGGATCCGAAATTCGCGGTCGCGGCGGCAGCGTTGGTCACCGTCGAGGTCGCGACGTTCGAACCGGTCACATTGACCGCGCCGTTCAGCGTGCCGGTGTTGGTCAGCATGAAGCTGCCATTGTTGAGCGTCGCCTGCACGGCATTGCCGGTGCCGGTGAGCGTACCGGAATTGGCGATCGTTGCGTTGCCGGTGCCGGTCGCGGTCATCCGGATGCCGGCCGTGCCCGAGATCAGCCCGGCATTGGTGACGGCGAGTGCGGCATCGACGCCGGCGAGATCGACGCCGATCACGCCGTTGATCGTCCCGCCGCCGGCCTGGTTGACCGTCAGGGCGCCCACTGCGCCGGCCCCGGTCGAATTCAGCCGCACGCCGATATTGTCACCTTCGACCAGGCCCGCATTGTTGACGGTGATCGCGCCCGACAGGGTCATCTGGTCGATGCCGATCAGCGGATCGATCACCCCGGTCGCGCTGATATTGGTGACGATGTCGCCGACGGTCGAGACGCTGCCGACGCCCGCCGCGCCGGCATTGATTCTGCCGTTCACATTGATCGTCGTGGTGCCTGAGGACTGGCCGCTATTGGTGAAGATGCCGAATGCGGCCGGCGCGGTGGCGGTTACGGTGCTGCCGGCGGTCAGGGTGACGTCGATCGTGCCGGTGTTGGGCGCGGCGAGGCCGTTATGCGCGACGATCGCCGTTGTGCCGGTTGAGGTCACATTGCCTGCGGTGATGGTGGCGTTGCCGCCATTGGCCTGCGCCAGGATGCCGTTGCCGGTGGTCGCCGTGACCGGGCCGACCGCGGTGACAGTGGTCGAACCGGTGCCGAGATTCTGGGCGGCGATGCCGAACCGGGCGTCAACGGACGCGTTGGTGGTCACATTGATCGCGCCGGTCGCGGCTGGATCAACCACGATCGCGACGACCCCGGCATTGCCCGCCCGGATAGCGCCATTGGTGATCACGTCGACGTCGGCGATCAGCGACGCGGTGTGGATGTCGACTGCATTTGCGGCCCCATCCAGCGCAGCCACCGCACCCGTGGTGACATTGATATCGCCGCCAAGCGCCGTATCGCGCACGACGATGCCGTTGCCGGTCGCCGAGCTGCTCGCGCCGGCGATATCGACCGTGACTGTGCCCGATCCGTTGTTGAGGATGTTCGCCGCGTCGCCGGTGCCGCCGACGAAGCCGCCGGTGCCGGTCACCGCGACATTGCCCGTGCCGCCGGTGCCGCCGACCAGGGTCAGGCCGCGCGTCGCGCCGGTGACCGTGTCGGCAATGCTCACGCTCACCGCGCTGTTGCCGACCGCCTTGATGCCCTCGAACTCAGTACCGATGACTGTGTCATTGGTGGTGACCGAGATGGCGCCGGTGCCCAGATTGTTGGCGATGATACCCGTCATACCCGAGACGTTGCCGGCGGTTACCGTGACGGCGCCAGCCCCTGCTGCCGAGGTTTGCTGAGCGACGATCGCCGTGTCGCCAATCGAGGTGACATCGCCGGCAGTCACCGTGACATTGCCGCCGGTCGACCGTGCGAAGATGCCGTTGAAGACGCCTGTGGTGACCGGGCCGACCGTGGTCACAGAGGTCGAGCCGGTGCCGAAATTCTCTGCATCGATGCCGAACTCTGCATTGATCGATCCGTTGGCGGTCACATCGATATTGCCGGTCGCGGCGGCCGGGAGGATGGCGGCGATGATGCCGACATTGCCCGCCTGGAGATTGCCATTGGCGACCACGGTCACATCGGCGCCCGTCGACAGGCTCTGCACGTCGATCGCGTTCTGGAGGGCGGTCAACACGGTGACCGCACCGGTGGTGACGCTGATGTCGCCGCCAATCGCCGTATCGCGGACGATGAAGCCGCTGCCGTCGATGGAACTGCTCGCGCCGGAAATGTCGACGGTGACTGTGCCTGCGCCCTGGTTGAGGATGTTCGCCGCCTCGTCGGTTCCGCCTCTGAATCCGCCGGTACCCGTCACGAGGATATCGCCGGCGCCACTGGAACCGCCGATCACCCTCAGGCCACGCGTTCCGCCGGTGACCGTGTCGGCGACGTTCACGGTCACAGCGCCCCTGCCGGTCGCCAAAATGCCCTCATTGTGCCTGCCGACAACAATGCCGGTCGTCGTGACCGAGACGGCGCCGCTGCCGGAATTATTGGCAAAGACCCCCATCGTGCCGCCGACGACGTTATTTGCCGTGACATCGATCGTGCCGGCACCGGCCGCCGAAGTTTGTTGCGCGACGATCGCGGTGTTGAACGTCGACGTGACATTGCCGGCGGCCACCGTGACGGAGCCACCATTTGCCTGTGCGAAAATGCCGTTGCCGGTGTCCGCGGTGATCGGTCCAACCGTGGTGACGGTGGTCGAGCCGGTGCCGAAATTCTCCGCGTCGATGCCGAACCGGGCATCGATCGATCCGTTGGTGGTAACGTCGATATTGCCGGTTGCGGCGGCCGGGAAGATTGCGGCGACCACGCCGGCATTGCCGGCTCGAAGATTGCCGTTGGCGACGACCGTGACGTCGGCGGTCAGCGATTGAGTCTGGACGTCGATTGCGTCGCTGCCGACCCCCTGAGCACTCACGCTGCCGGTGGTGACGCTGATGTCGCCGCCGATCGCGGTGTCGCGCACGACGATGCCTTCGCCGCTTGTCGAACTGCTCGCGCCGGAGATATCAACCGTGACCGTGCCTGCGCCATTGTTGAGGATGTTCGCTGCATCGCCGGTACCACCGACGAATCCGCCGGCACCCGTTACCGAGATGTTGCCCGAACCGCCGGTGCCGCCAATCAGGCTCAGGCCGCGCGTCGCGCCGGTCACCGTATCGGCAACCGCCACGGTCACGGCGCCATTGCCGGTCGCCTTGATCCCCTCGGCAAGCGTGCCGGTGACCGTGCCATTGGTGGTGACGGCGAGTGTGCCCGTGCCGAAGTTGGTCGCGATGATTCCGGTGGTGCCCGAGACATTGCCCGCGGTCACGTCGACTGCACCCGCACCGGCGGCCGAGGTTTGCTGCGCGACGATCGCGGTGTTGCCGGTGGAGGTGACGTCCCCAGCGGTCACTGTGACGGCACCGCCGGTCGACAGCGCGAAGATGCCGTTACCGGTGGTGACGTTGACCGGACCGACTGTGGTCACACTTGTCGAGCCGGTGCCGAAATTCTCGGCGTCGATTCCGAACCGCGCATCGATTGCGCCGTTGGCGGTCACATCGATATTGCCAGTGCCTGCCGCCGGGAAGATCGCGGCGACAATGCCGGCATTGCCGGCCTGGATGTTGCCATTGGTGACCACCGTGACATTGCCGGTGGTCGATAGGCTCTGCACGTCGATGCCGTCCTTGCCCCCCGCCAGCGCGGTCACCGCACCGGTGGTGACGCTGATGTCGCCGCCGATTGCGGTGTCACGCACGACGATGCCTTCGCCGCTCGCCGAACTGCTCGCGCCGGAGATATCCACGGTGACCGTGCCCGCGCCGTTGTTGAGGATGTTCGCCGCATCGCCGGTGCCGCCGACGAAGCCGCCGGTGCCAGTCACCGAGATATTGCCCGAGCCACCGGTGCCGCCAATCAGGCTCAGACCACGCGTCGCGCCGGTCACTGTGTCGGCAACCGCCACCGTCACCGCGCCGTTGCCGGTCGCCTTGATGCCCTCGGCAAATGTGCCGGTCACCACGCCATTGGTGGTGATGTCGATCGCGCCCGAACCATTGTTGAGCGCCAGGATCCCCGTCGTGCCCGAGACGTTGCCCGCGGTTACCGAGACAGTGTCCGAGCCGACGGCCGACGTCTTCTGCGCGACGATCGCGGTGTTGCCGGTGGACGTGACGTCACCCGCCGTCACCGTGACGGCACCGTCGGTCGCCAATGCGAAGATGCCATTGCCGGTGGTCACGTTGACCGGACCGACCGTGGTGACGGTGGTCGAGCCCGTACCGAAATTCTCCGCGTCGATGCCGAACCGGGCATCGATCGCGCCGTTCGCGGTCACATTGATATTGCCGATGCCGGCCGCCGGGAAGATCGCGGCGACGATGCCGGCGTTGCCCGCCTGGATATCGCCATTGGCGACCACCGTCACATTGGCGGTGGTCGATAGGGCCTGGACGTCGATGCCGTCCTTGCCGCCCGCCAGCGCGGTCACTGCGCCGGTGGTGACGCTGATATCGCCGCCGATTGCGGTATCGCGGATGACGATGCCTTCGCCGCCTGCGGAACTGCTCGCGCCGGAGATGTTGACCGTGACCGCGCCTGCGCCGTTATTGAGGATGTTTGCCGCATCTCCGGTGCCACCGACGAACCCGCCGGTGCCGGTTACCGAAATGTCGCCCGAACCGCCGGTGCCGCCAATCAGGCTCAGGCCGCGCGTTGCGCCGGTCACCGTATCGGCAACCGCCACGGTCACCGCACCATTGCCGGTCGCCTTGATGCCTTCAGCAAATGTGCCGGTGACGGTGCCGTTGGTGGTGATACCGATCGCGCCAGTGCCGTTGTTGAGCGCCAGGATACCCGTCGTGCCCGAGACGTTGCCCGCCATCACGTCAACCGTCCCCGCACCGGCAGCCGACGTCTGTTGCGCGACGATGGCGGTGTTGCCGGTAGAGGTGACATCGCCTGCGGTGACCGTGACGTTGCCGCCGGTCGACAATGCGAAGATGCCGTTGCCGGTGGTGACGTTGACCGGGCCAACGGTGGTCACACTGGTCGAGCCCGTACCGAAATTCTCGGCGTCGATCCCGAACCGGGCGTCGATCGCGCCGTTGGCGGTGACATTGATATTGCCGGTGCCTGCTGCCGGGAAGATCGCGGCGACGATACCGGCATTGCCGGCCTGAATATTGCCATTAGCGACCACCGTGACATTGCCGGTCAGCGATTGAGTCTGGATGTCGATCCCGTCTTTACCCGCCGTCAGCGCGGTCACCGCGCCGGTAGTGACGCTGATATCGCCACCAGCCGCTGTGTCGCGGACGATGATGCCTTCTCCGCCCGCCGAACTGCTCGCGCCGGAAATGTCGATCGTAACCGTGCCCGACCCGTTATTGAGGATGTTCGCCGCATCGTCGGTGCCGCCGACGAACCCGCCGGCGCCAGTCACCGAGATATTGCCAGAGCCACCGGTGCCGCCAATCAGGCTCAGGCCACGCGTTGCGCCGGTCACTGTATCGGCAACCGCCACGGTCACCGCGCCGTTGCCGGTCGCCTTGATGCCCTCGGCGAAGGTGCCGGTGATGGTGCCGTTGGCGGTGATGCCGATTGCGCCAGTGCCGTTGTTAAGGGCGAGAATGCCGGTCGTGCCGGACACATTGCCGGCAGTGACATTGACGACGCCCGCACCGGCAACCGATGTTTGCTGCGCGACGATCGCGGTATTGCTGGCGGCCGTGACATCGCCTGCGGTGACCGTGACGGCGCCGCCGGTCGACAGCGCGAAAATGCCGTTACCGGTGGTGACGTTGACCGGGCCAACGGTGGTCACGCTGGTCGAGCCGGTGCCGAAATTTTCCGCGTCGATGCCGAACCGGGCGTCGATCGCGCCGTTGGCGGTCACATCGATATTGCCGGTGCCTGCCGCCGGGAAGATCGCGGCGACGATGCCGGCATTGCCGGCCTGGATATTGCCGTTGGCGACCACCGTGACGTTGCCGGTCAGCGATTGAGTCTGGATATCGATCCCGTCTTTGCCCCCCGCCAGCGCGGTCACCGCGCCGGTGGTGACACTGATATCACCGCCGATTGCGGTATCGCGCACGACGATGCCTTCGCCGCCGGCCGAACTGCTCGCGCCGGAGATGTTGACCGTGACCGTGCCTGCACCATTGTTGAGGATGTTGGCCGCGTCGCCGGTGCCGCCGACGAACCCACCGGTGCCCGTGACCGAGATATTGCCCGAACCGCCGGTGCCGCCAATCAGGCTCAGGCCGCGCGTCGCGCCGGTCACCGTATCGGCGACATTCACGGTCACCGCGCCGTTGCCGGTCGCCTTGATGCCCTCGGCGAAGGTGCCGGTGACGGTGCCGTTGGCGGTGATGCCGATCGCGCCGGTGCCGTTGTTGAGGGCAACGATGCCCGTCGTGCCGGAAACATTGCCCGCGGTGACGTCGACTATGCCGGCTCCGGCCGCCGAGACCTGCTGGGCGATGATCGCGGTATTGCCGGTGGCGGTGACGTCGCCCGCGGTGACCGTGACGTTGCCGCCGGTTGCCAGCGCGAAGATACCGTTGCCGGTGGTCACGTTGACCGGGCCGACCGTCGTGACCGTGGTCGAGCCGGTGCCGAAATTCTCGGCGTCGATGCCGAACCGGGCATCGATCGCGCCGTTGGCGGTCACGTCGATATTGCCGGTGCCTGCCGCCGGGAAGATCGCGGCGACGATGCCGGCATTGCCAGCCTGGATATTGCCATTGGCGACCACGCTGACATTGCCGGTCAGTGACTGGCTCTGGGCGTCGATCCCGTCCTTGCCGCCCGCCAGGGCGGTGACATCGTTGGTCGTCACCGAAATGCCGGTGCTGCCCGCCACATCGCGGACGGTGATGCCTTCGCCGGTGGCCGCGGAAACGTTACCGGTGATGTTGATGTTGACCGAACCGATACCGCCGGTCTGCACAGCATCGAACCCGTTGCCGGTGCCGTTGTTGATGATGCTGCCACCCGTATAGGTAATTGCGCCGCCGGCGGTCGAGACCGACAGGGCGGCCGTGCCGCCCGTAACGGGTGCATTGCCGGCATCGACGCTGATCGTGCCATTGTTGGTGACGGTGACGCCACCGGGACCCGTGTTAGTCACTGCAAGGCCGTTGCCGCTGACCGTCGCTCCACCATCGACGGTGAGGATGATCGGCGTTGCAATCGGGCCGGTATAATGACGGTCGCTGGGCGGGTTGGCAGGAAATGTCGTGTCGGTGGTGACGGTATCGCCGCATTGGACGATGACGCCGCCGACAAGGCAGTCCGCCCAGGCTTGCCCCGGAGCCAGCAGGCTCGCGCCCGCCAGGGCGGCGATGCCGATGGTCGATCGCAGCGCAAGCCGGCTCGCTTGCGAGCGCAGGCTCTTGCGGAATGCTGATTTTGTGGAAGTCTGTCCGGTAATCGCGGTCGAATGCCCAGCGGATACGCCGGCGAGTCTGTAAGTGCACACCATGAACCTGCCCCTTTTAGTGCAGCGAGTTGGTGCGACCCCCGGTTTAACCCGGATCTTTTTTTTGACGGCGCCTCTATGTGCCGGACCTTGCAGGGAGTCAACGGGCAGCTTTGCTACAGGTTGGAACAGATGATGTCGGCTGCAGCAGAGATATCCGGATGACGAAGAAATGACACGAACAACTCATTCAATTCGCCGGTCTTTAGTCCATCTTCTCGGGGTGAGAGATCGACTATCCCGCCGCTTTCGCCAAGCCCCTGGACAATTGCAGCGCACCATTCAACCGCGCCTTGGGATCTCCCCAGACCCGGTTGACCACCAGTTTGCTGTCGGGACGCAGCTTCGCCACGCCGTCGAGTCGCGCGACCCAGGCAAGCAGCCCGTCGATATTGGGCGGCTTGTTGTCGTGGAACGTCACCAGCGCGCCGCGCGGGCCGACATCGATCTTCGCGACACAGGCCTTTTTCGCGTGGAGCTTGATTTCGAGCAGGGTGATCAGATTCGCGGTGGGATCGGGGATCGGGCCGAAACGGTCGATCAGTTCGGCCGCGAACGCCTCGATGCCGTCGGCTTCCTCGATCTCGTTGAGGCGCCGGTACAGGCCCATGCGCAGGTCGAGATCGGGGACATAATCCTCGGGAATGAGGATCGGTGCATCGACGGTGATCTGGGGCGAGAAGTCGCGTGGCCGGGCAAGCGCGCCGCCGGCCTTCGCTTCCATGATCGCCTCCTCCAGCATCGACTGGTAGAGTTCGTAGCCAACCTCCTTGATATGACCCGATTGTTCGTCGCCGAGCAGATTGCCGGCACCGCGAATGTCGAGGTCATGGCTGGCGAGCTGAAAGCCGGCGCCGAGGCTGTCGAGATCACTCAGCACCTTCAGCCGCTTCTCCGCCGCTTCAGTCAGGATGCGGCCGGCCGGCGTGGTCAGATAGGCATAGGCGCGGGTCTTTGCCCGCCCGACTCGGCCGCGCAACTGATAGAGCTGGGCGAGGCCGAAGCGGTCGGCGCGGTGGATGATCATGGTGTTGGCGCTGGGGATGTCGAGGCCGCTCTCGACGATGGTGGTCGAGACCAGCACCTCGAATTTCTTGTCGTAAAAGGCCGACATGCGTTCCTCGACCTCGGTCGGGGACATTTGCCCATGCGCGGTGACGTAACGCACCTCGGGCACATGCTCGCGCAGGAATTGCTCGATATCGGGGACATCGGCGACGCGCGGCGTGACGAAGAAGCTTTGCCCGCCGCGATAATGTTCGCGCAGCAGCGCTTCGCGCAGCACCACCGGATCCCATGGCATGATATAGGTGCGTACCGCGAGGCGATCGACCGGCGGGGTCTGGATCACCGACAGCTCGCGCAGGCCCGACATTGCCATCTGCAAGGTGCGCGGGATTGGCGTCGCGGTGAGGGTCAGGACATGGACGTCGGTCTTGAGCGCCTTCAGCCGCTCCTTGTGCGTCACGCCGAAGCGCTGTTCTTCATCGACAATCACCAGGCCGAGCCGCTTGAATTCGACCGACTTGGCGAGGATCGCATGGGTGCCGACCACCACGTCGATCGTGCCGGCGGCAAGCCCTTCGCGCGTCGTCTTGGCCTCGCCCGCAGTGACGAGGCGGGAGAGGCGGCCGACATTGAGCGGGAAGCCTTCGAACCGGGCGGTAAAATTGTTGAAATGCTGGCGCGCAAGCAATGTGGTCGGGCAGACGATCGCGACCTGCAGGCCGGCCATTGACGCGGCGAAAGCAGCGCGCAGCGCGATCTCGGTCTTGCCGAAGCCGACATCGCCGACCACCAGCCGGTCCATCGGCGTGCCTTTGGCAAGATCGCCAAGCACGTCGTTGATCGCGCGGTCCTGATCGTCGGTTTCCTCATAGGGGAAGCGATCGACGAAGCTGGCATAGCCGCCGCCATCGGGTTCGATCACATCGGCCGGCCGCAGCGCGCGTTCGGCCGCGGTCGCGATCAGGTCGCCCGCGATTTCGCGGATGCGCTCCTTCATTTTCGACTTGCGGCGCTGCCATGCCTCGCCGCCGAGCCGGTCAAGGCTCGCGCCTTCGCTGTCCGAGCCGTAGCGGGACAGCACGTCGATATTCTCGACCGGTACGAACAGCTTGTCGCCGCCGGCATAGCTCAGCGCGACACAATCATGCGGGCTCTGGCCGACCGGGATCGAGGTCAGGCCCTCGTAACGGCCGATACCGTGATCGACATGGACGACGAGATCGCCGGGCGTGAGCATCGCCAGCTCGGCGAGGAACGCATCGGCGGATTTCTTGCGCTTGGCGCGGCGCACCAGCCGGTCGCCAAGCATGTCCTGTTCGGTGAGCAGCGCGACTTGCGGAGCGGTGAAGCCATGATCGAGCGGCAGGATGATCAGCGCGACGCCGCCCGTGCCGACGCCAAGCGCCTGCTGCCAGGTATCGACCAGCGACAGATGCGTCGCGCCATGATCCTTGAGCAGCCCGGCAAAACGTTCTCGCGAGCCGCTCGAATAGCTGGCGAGGATCGGCTTGCGCCCGTCCTTCTTCAGCGTGTTGAGATGGTGGACGACCGCCTCATAGATATTGACGCCGCTGTTGCGTTCTGGCCCAAAATCGCGCGGCCCGTCGACCGCGAAGTCGAGCACCGTGGCGCTTTCCGGCTCATGGAACGGCGTGGTGAGATGCGTCGGGGCTTGTTCAAGCCGCTCGGCGAAATCCTTTGCGGTGAGATAGAGCGCGTCGGGCGGGAGCGGGCGATAGCTGCCCGGATCGCTCGACTGCGCGCGGACGCGATTGGCGTGATAGTCAGTGATCGCCTCGAAACGCTGTTCCGCTGCACCAATCACGCCGGCATCACGGACGAGGACTGCATCGTCACCAAGATGGTCGAACAATGTCGCCATCTTCTCTTCGAACAGCGGCAGCCAATGCTCCATGCCGGCGAGGCGTCGGCCGTCCGAGATCGCCTGATAAAGCGGGTCGCCGGTCGCGGTCGCGCCGAAGCGTTCGCGGTAACGGCTGCGGAAGCGCTTGATGCTGTCTTCGTCGAGCAGGGTTTCCGAAGCAGGGAGCAGGGTGAAGCCATCGACCCGGCCGGTGGTGCGCTGGTCGGCGGGATCGAAGGTGCGGACGCTCTCGATCTCGTCGCCGAAGAAATCAAGCCGTAATGCCTGCTCCTCGCCGCTTGGGAACAGATCGACCAGTCCACCGCGGACGGCAAATTCCCCTGAATCCGCAACGGTTTCGACGCGAACATAGCCATTGGCTTGCAGCATTGCCGCAAGTCTGTCGCGATCGATCCGCGCCTTGGGAGCAAGGGTGGTGACGAGCTGGCGGATGCGGAACGGAGTGAGGACGCGCTGCGCGGCCGCATTGGCGGTGGTGATGAGAAGCTGCGGCGCCTTGGTCGGCTGCTGCAGGCGGTGGAGCGTCGCCATGCGCTCGGCCATGGTGCGCAGGGTCGGTGAAGCGCGGTCATAGGGCAGGCAGTCCCAGGCCGGAAAGGTCAGCACCTCAAGCTCGGGCGCGAACATCGTCGCGGTCGCGGCGATCGCGCGCATCGCGGCTTCGTCGGGGGCGATGAACACCGCACGGGTCTTCGCGGCGCGCGCGAGGTCGGCGAGCAGCCAGGGCTCGAATCCGGTCGGTACGCCGGCAAGGGTGAGCGGCGTCTTGGCCGAGAGGATCGTCTTCAGGTCGGGCATGGTTTCTTCTTAAGCCCTCTCGGCGAGAGGAGAGGGAGATGGGGTCACTCGGCGATTGGCACGTAATTCAGCACTTTCATCGCCTCGATCAGTGATCCGGCATATTTCGCCGGCACCGTATCGGTGCCGATCGCCCAGGCCATGATGTCGACATCCTGTTCCTCGAGCAGCTCCTCGAACAGGTCGATCTCGGCATCGCTCCAGGTCGCGGATTTTGCGTCGAAAAATCCACCGATCAGCAGATCCGCCTCGCGCGTGCCGCGATGCGAGGCGCGAAAGCCGAGGCGTTTGAGGCGTATGTCGCGGTCCATCGTCTTCCCCGGATATCTTCCATGCGCAATTGCCCGGCGGGCGCTGGCGGCGACCGTCGGGTGAGGCTACAGGACGCAGATAGTCATGCGGCCCGATATCCTCAATCCACTGTTTGCCGAAGTCACGGCATTGAAGGGCATCGGCCCGGGCCTCGCCAAGCCGCTCGACAAGCTCGGGTTGAGCCGGGTGATCGATGTCCTGCTCCATTTGCCGACCGGCTGGATTGACCGGGTGGCGCGTGACGAGCTCGACATGGCCGATGCCGGGCGCACCATCGTCATCACGCTGACCGCGCGCGACTATCGCAGCAGCACCGGGCGCGGGCCGACCCGCGTGCATGCCGCCGATGCGCGCGGTAACATCGTCAGCCTGGTCTATTTCGGCGGGCATTCGGGCTGGGCGAAGAAGCTCGCGCCGATCGGCGAGCCGCGCCGCGTGTCGGGGCGGCTCGAGCTGTACGGGCAGGAATTGCAGATCGTGCACCCCGATTATGTCCTGCCGCTCGATGAGGCCGGCGAGCAACCGGAGCGCGAAGCGATCTATCCGCTGTCGGAAGGGCTGACCTCGCGGCGCATGGGGCAATTGGCGGCGCAGGCGCTGGAGCGCGCGCCGGACCTGCCCGAATGGATCGAACCCGGATTGCTGGCGAAGCGCGGTTGGCCGGGATGGCGCGAGGCGATGGCGCGAGTCCATGCCGATCCGTCCGACACGGTGGCGCGCGAGCGGCTCGCCTATGACGAGATCTTCGCCAATCAGCTCGCACTGACTTTGGTGCGGCAATCATCGCGGGCGCGGCGGGGCAGGGCACTGACCGGCGACGGGCGACTGCGCGATGCGCTGAAGCTGCCCTACAGCCTGACCGGTGCCCAGGTTCGGACGGTGAACGAGATCGAGGGGGATCTGGCGCAGGCGCAGCCGATGTTGCGGCTGCTGCAGGGCGATGTCGGGTCGGGCAAGACATTGGTCGCGACGATGGCGCTGCTGCTTGCGGTGGAGGCAGGCGCACAGGGCGCATTGCTGGCTCCGACCGAAATCCTGGCGCGGCAGCATTATGAGACGCTGCGGCGGGTGCTGGCGGGCTTGCCGGTCGAGGTCGCGATCCTCACCGGGCGCGACAAGGGCAAGGTGCGCGAAGCGACGCTGATGGGGCTCGCCTCGGGCGCGATCGACATATTGATCGGCACGCATGCGATCTTCCAGGAAGCGGTGGCGTACAAGGATCTGGCGCTGGTGGTGGTCGATGAACAGCACCGCTTCGGTGTCGCGCAGCGCATGATGCTGCAGGCCAAGGCGAAGGCCGCGCCGCACCTGCTGGCGATGACCGCGACACCGATCCCGCGTACCCTGACGCTGGCCAATTATGGCGAGATGGACGTCAGCCAGATCGACGAGATGCCGCCGGGCCGCCAGCCGATCGAGACGCGGGTGATTTCCGAGGACCGGCTGAGCGAGATGGTCGATGCACTGGCGCGGCATCTGTCCGATGGCGGTCAGGCCTATTGGGTATGCCCGCTGGTCGAGGAAAGCGAGAAAACCGACCTTGCCGCATCCGAGGCGCGCGCGGAGACACTGCGCGCGCGGTTCGGCGACCGGGTCGGGCTGGTGCATGGGCGGATGAAGGGCCCCGAAAAGGATGCGGTGATGGAGGCGTTTGCAGCCGGCCGCACTGGCGTGCTGGTCGCCACCACGGTGATCGAGGTCGGCGTTGATGTGCCCAATGCAACGCTGATCGTGATCGAGGCGGCGGACCGGTTCGGGCTTGCTCAGCTGCACCAGTTGCGCGGCCGCGTGGGGCGGGGGAGCGGGCGGTCGATCTGCCTGCTCATTCGCGGCAATGCATTGAGCGAAACGTCGCGCGCGCGGCTGGCGCTGATGCGCGAGACCAATGACGGGTTCCGCATTGCCGAGGAGGATCTGCGGCTGCGCGGGTCGGGCGAACTGCTCGGGACGAAACAATCGGGTGAGGCCGCGTTTCGCATCGCCACGCCGGAGATGCTCAACGAGTTGCTGCCGATCGCTACCGACGATGCGCGGCTGCTGATCGATCGCGACGGCGGATTGAGCGCTGACCGGGGACAGGCGGCGCGGACCGCGCTGTACCTGTTCGAGCGTGATGCCGGGGTAGCGCTGCTGCGGTCGGGCTGACAGGCCCCTTGATCAGCGCCCCTTGATCAGCGCCGCGAGCAGCTCGTAATAATCCGCCAGGTCGATCGGCCGGTCGAGCTCGCAGCCCATCCGGCCGCCCAGGCACCAGCGCACTTCCGCCAAGACCACGCCGACGATCGGCAAGGTGACGCGCAACCGCGCGCCCTCGGGAATATCGCGGTCGCAGCGTGCCATCATGCCCAGCGCGGACATGTTGACGATCAGCAGGGAAAGCGGCTGCGCGTCGGGCCCATAGGCACGGGCGCGGTAATGCACTTCGTCGCGCACGAGGCTGCGATTGTCGGCGATTGCCGCGTTTCCGAAATTCATGGCCCCGCGTCCCTTGTGGTCCCGGCCGAAGGCTAGGGCATGCGGTGTAAACCGGGTCGCAACGAAGCTGTTTAACAAAGTCTTGCGGCGCGCTTTTTCGACAAATTTTATCCTGCGATCAGAAGGCCATGATGCTTCTTGCCGGCAGATACCGGCACTGGCTCGGCGCCGACCGTAATGATCAGCGCTTCGTCACTGACCTTGTCCGCGCCGACGCGTGCGCCGCCGCCCTTGATCAGGCGACGTGCCTCGCCCTTCGATGCGCAGAAGCCGAGGCCGACCAGCGCATCGACGATCGACACCT
Source organism: Sphingomonas sp. (assembly GCF_050725575.1). Lineage (GTDB taxonomy): Bacteria > Pseudomonadota > Alphaproteobacteria > Sphingomonadales > Sphingomonadaceae > Sphingomonas. The sequence goes on from NZ_JBOHHW010000008.1 coordinate 134,353, forward strand.
CGCCGGTGACGGTAAAGCTGGGCAGCGAGCCGCCGGCCGATCCCTCCTCGAAGGTGCGGCGCGCGGTTTCCGCGGCTTCCGCGGCTGCCGCCTCGCCGCGGCACATCGCGGTCGCGGCATTGGCGAGGATCTTCTTGGCCTCGTTGATCTCTGCGCCCTGCAGCGCCTCGAGCCGGGCGATCTCGTCGAGCGGCAGATCGGTGAACAGACGCAGGAAGCGCCCGACATCGCGATCGTCGGTGTTGCGCCAGAATTGCCAGTAATCGAAATGCGGCAGCTGATCCTCATGCAGCCAGACCGCGCCGGACAGGGTCTTGCCCATCTTCACGCCATCGGCGGTGGTGATCAGCGGGCAAGTCAGGCCGTATAGTTCGGCACCATCCATGCGGCGTCCCAGTTCAACGCCGTTGACGATATTGCCCCATTGATCCGAACCGCCAAGCTGCAACCGGCAATCGCGCCGCAGCGCCAGTTCACGATAATCGTAAGCCTGCATGATCATGTAGTTGAATTCGAGAAATGTCAGCGACTGTTCGCGCTCAAGCCGTTGCTTGACCGAATCGAAGCTGAGCATGCGGCTGATCGTGAAATGCTGCCCCACTTCGCGCAGGAATGGCACATATTCGAGCGCATCGAGCCAGTCGGCGTTATCGACCATGATGGCGTCGGTCGGGCCATCACCGAAGGTGATGAAGCGTTCGAAGATGCGCTTGATCGAGGCAACATTGTTGCGGATCACTTCCTCACCGAGCAAGCTGCGGGCTTCGTCCTTGAATGAGGGGTCGCCGACCTTGGCGGTGCCGCCGCCCATCAGGACGATCGGCCGGTGGCCAGCCTGTTGCAGCCGACGCAGCAGCATGACCAGCATCAGGTTCCCGACGTGCAGCGACGGTGCGGTTGGATCGAACCCGCCATAAGCGGAGACGACCTGACGATTCGCGAGCGCATCGAGCGCCGCGGCATCGGTAACCTGGTGGATATGGCCGCGTGACGAGAGCAGGCGGAGCAGATCGGAGCTGAAGTCGGTCATGGTGAAATCCGCTTAACAAGCTCCGTTCGTCCTGAGTAGCCCCACGGCCTGCAAGGAGTGAATCGCCGGCGGCAAGATTATGGGAGGGAGCCGCAGAGATATGGGACACCGGTTGTGTCGTATTTCGAGTGGCCACCCAAACAAGCTGTTCCAATATTTTATTGTTATATATCAATGTATTATTGCAAATAGCTCCACTAACTAGGCAGGATTGTGAAGACCCCGGCCATCAATCACTGCCCCGGCAATTGCCCCAGCGGATCGACCGGCGTGCGGCCTTTGCGCATCTCGAAATGCAGCTCGGGGCGGTCGGCGAAGCCCGAATCGCCCGACATCGCCACGGTCTGGCCCTTCTTCACCGCCTGACCGCGCTGGACGAGCAACTGGCTGGCATGGCCATAGACGGTGGTCCAGCCATCGCCATGCTTGAGGATCACCAGCCCGCCAAGCGCGGCGATCTCATCACCGGCATAAGCGACGACGCCGTCCGCCGCGGCAAGGACCGGAGTGTCGATCGGCACCGCGATCTTGATGCCGTTATTCTTCTCGCCGCTTGCGCCCGGACCGAAGCGGCCGACCAGCCGGCCATGGACCGGCCAGGCAAAGGCGCCGCGCAATCGCGCCGGCTCGGCAATGGCGGCATTCGACGGCAGGACACGGCCCGACGACGGGGCCGGGCGGGCCGGGCGCTGATGGGCGGCCAGCGCCGGCTCGCCGCCGGTGAGGATGTCATCGACGTCGAGCCGGAAGGCGGCGGCGCGCTCCTCTATGCTGGTCTTGCCCGACGACGCTGCCGGAATCAGCACGCGCATGCCGACGCGCAGGACATAGGGCTCGACAAGGTCATTGGCGGCGATGATCCGCGACCAGTCGATGCCATAGGCGCGGGCGATGGCGATGCCGGTCTCTCCCGCCCGGACGAGATGATAACGCCCCGCCGGAATTTCGAGTTGCTGGCCCGGGCGAATCAGGAATGGCGGCCGCAAGCCATTGGCGCGCGCGATCGCCTCCGATCCCGAACCGGTGCGGTCGGCGATGCCGCGCAGCGTGTCGCCGGACCGGACGGTGTAGATCATCGCGCCGATCAGGCGCGCATCGGCGGTGACTGGACGCGCCTGCCAGGCGGGCGGGGCGCTGGGCAGCTGCTGGACGCCCTCATCGAGGCGATGGCGTTCATAGCCGTCGTCCGGGCGTGGTTCGTCATAAATCGGATAATGTTGGCGCTCCGGCCGATCCCCACCCGGAATGCACGCGCCCAGCAACGACAGCGCTGCGAGCGGCGCGAAGCCGCGTCCGATACTTCCCCCCATGAGCCTTCCCCCAAACCAGCCCCCCGGCTGGTTACCCCTAGGTAAACGCCATGTTCAGCATGTCGAGCGATTCATGATGGGTCAGATCGAGATGGAGCGGCGTAACGGCGATAAAACCCTCGGCAATCGCCTCCAAATCGGTTGAATGTGCCGGAGTCTCCACCGTCGGGCCAAGCGCGAACCAGTGATATTCATAGCCACGCGGGTCGCGATTGGTGACGATCTGCAACCGGCCATAATCGCGCAGGCCCTGGTTGGCGACGCGGATGCCCTTCACGTCCGCGGCGGGCCCGGCCGGGAAATTGATATTGACCAAAGTGCGCGGCGCGAGCGGCGCATCGATCAGTGGGCGCAGCACGCGCTCGCCCCAGGCGATAGCGGCCTCGAACGGCACCGTGTCGCCCATGCCCTCGCGGCTATAGACCTGGCTCAGCGCGATCGAGCGCACGCCGGCCAGCGCACCCTCCATCGCGGCGGAGACGGTACCGGAATAGGTCACGTCCTCGGCGAGATTGGCGCCGCGATTGACTCCCGACAGGATCAGGTCGGGCGGGCTGTCCTTCATGATCCGCGCGATCGCCATCATCACGGCGTCGGTCGGCGTGCCCGCAACGGCGAACCGCTTGTCGCCGTGACGGCGAATGCGGATCGGGCGGCTCAGGGTGAGCGAATGCCCGGCGCCGGATTGCTCCTCCGACGGCGCGACGATCCAGACATCGTCGGAGAATTTCGCCGCAATGTCCTCCAGCACCTTGAGGCCGGGGGCATGATAGCCGTCATCATTGGTCAGCAGGATGCGCATCAGGCGGCTTCCAGCCGGTTCATTCCCTTGAGATAGGGTTGCAGCACATCGGGGATCGCGACCGAGCCATCCTCCTGCTGATAATTCTCCAGCACCGCGACGAGCGTCCGGCCCACCGCCAGGCCCGACCCGTTGAGCGTGTGCACGAAGCGAGTCGCCTTCTCGCCCTCGGGGCGATAGCGCGCGTTCATGCGCCGCGCCTGGAAATCGGTGCAGGTCGAGCAGCTCGAAATCTCGCGATACTGGTTCTGCCCGGGCAGCCAGACTTCGAGATCATAGGTCCGTGCCGCGGTGAAGCCCATGTCGCCGGTGCACAGCTTCATGCGGCGGAAGGGCAGGCCAAGCGCGTCGAGCAGCCCTTCGGCGCACGCAGTCATGCGCTCATGCTCGGCTTCGGACCTGTCGGGGGTGACGATCGAGACCATCTCGACCTTCTCGAACTGGTGCTGGCGGATATAGCCGCGCGTGTCGCGCCCCGCGGCGCCGGCTTCGGAGCGGAAACACGGCGTCAGCGCGGTGAAGCGCAGGGGTAGCTCGCCTTCGGTCAGAATCTTGTCGGCAACGATGTTGGTCAGGCTGACTTCGGCGGTCGGGATCAGCCAGCGGCCGTCGGTGGTGCGGAACAGATCCTCGGCAAATTTGGGCAGCTGTCCGGTGCCGAAGACCGCATTGTCGCGGACCAGCAACGGCGGCACGCATTCCTCATAGCCATGCTGTCCGCTCAGCGTGTCGAGCATGAATTGCCCGAGCGCACGGCTGAGCTTCGCGGCCGCACCGCGCACCAGCGTGAAACGCGTTCCGGACATCGCCGCGCCGGTCTCGAAATCGAGCCCAAGCGCCGGGCCAATCGCATCATGCTCCTTCGGCGCAAAGGTGAAGGTCGTCGGCGTGCCGTGCGTATGAACCAGTTCGTTGCCGACTTCGTCATCACCCTGCGGCACATCGGCGAGCGGCAGGTTGGGCAGCGCGGCTAGCTGGCCGTTCAGCGCTTCACCCAATTCCTTCTCCTCGGCCTCGATTGCCGGCAGCCGTTCCTTCAGCGCGGCGACTTCGGCCATCAGCGTGGCAGCGGTCGCCTCATCCTTCGACGCCTTTGCCGCACCGATCGCCTTGCTCGCTTCGTTGCGGCGCGCCTGTCCGGCCTGCGCCTCGGTGATCAGCGCGCGGCGGCGCTCGTCGAGGGAGACCAGTTCGGCGGCATGCGGCGACAGGCCGCGCTTCGCCAGCGCGGCGTCAAAGGCTTCGGGGTTTTCGCGGATCAGGCGGATATCATGCATGGCGGCAGGCTATGGCGGCGCGGCGGACGACGCGCAACCCGCAGGAAGGCCGGTGCGTTACCCTGACCAATATCAACGATCGGAAAGGCCATTTCATGCAGGTTTCGCACAACGCCGTCGTCCTCGTCGTGGATGGGCGCAAGATGCTGTTTCTGCGCAACGAAGGCGATGCGGCCCATCCGAATCTGGTGGTCGAAAATGCCGTGGAGCAGGTCAACCCGTCCGATGGCGAACAGAAGACCGACCATGCCGGGCGGTCATCATCGAGTGTCGGCGGTGGTCAGAATTCGATGCAGGAAGTGGATTTCCACCAGCAGGAGGAGGACCGCTTCGCCGCCGACACCGCCGATCTGCTCAAGCGCCGCGCGCTGGCCAATGATTTCGAATCGCTGATCATCATCGCGCCGCCCCGGACGCTGGGCGAATTGCGCAAGCACTATCACAAGGAAGTCAGTGCGCGACTGACCGCTGAACTCGACAAGGATCTGACCGGCCATCCGATCGACCGGATCGAGGCGGCGCTTCAGGCCGCCTGACAAGAAAAAAGCCCCCGCGCGGTGCGTGGGAGCTTTTTATTCCTTTGGGCTTCGAGCGGATATCAGGCCGCGATCGCCGTCTTCTTCGCGAAGCGTTTGCGCGCCACAAGAGCGGCTGCCGCGGCACCAAACAACAGGACCATCGGCGGGGCCGGAACCGGCGACGGTGTGCCGCCGGTACTGCCCGTGCTGCCATGGGTGCTGCCGCACCGGCGACACCAGCCGCTTGAGCCCCAGCCGCCATTGCTGCTCCAGTTGCCCGAGCTGGTGGACGAGGAATTGCTGCTGCTGGTCGACGCGGAGGTCGATGCGGACGTCGATGCCGATGTCGAAGAGGAGGTCGAGGTCGAGCCGCTGCTGGTGCTGGTCGATGTCGAGCCGGCGCTGGTGCTGGAACTGGTCGACCCGCCGCTTGATGTGGACGAAATGACGATCCCGCCGCTGCCGCTCGAGCTGCCACCGCCGAAGAAGCCGCCGCCAAAGAAGCCGCCGCCGCCGCCGAAGCCACCGCCGCCAATCACGGCCGCACCGCCGCCGCCACCGCCGCTAATCGGCATTTCGCCGCTCGATCCGGCAAAGGCCACGGGGGGGAGGGGGATGGGCGCACCCTGGCTGGTGACCGTGACCACCGCAGGCGGACAGGCCGCACGGGTTTGCGTGACGACTCGGCGCACCTTGCTCACCGGGCGCTTCACCGCCACGCGGCGAACCACGCGCTTGGTGACCGTCTTGGTTGCGTAGACCTGTCGCGTCTTCGCACCTTCAGCGACGTGCACCGCACCACCACCGATGAGCGCGCCACCGCAAGCGCAGGCGCACAATTTTGCCAAGGCCATCCGCACAGACATGATGTCACTCTTTCGTTACTGGTCCGGCTGCACCAGATCCGGATCCATCGCAGCTGGATTGCCGCTATTGCCCAAAGGGACCAACAAACTATTAAGTTCAAGCTCGTTAACCATTGTTCGAGCGTTGAAATGACGAATTCATGGCGTTGCTGCGTCATTAGTTTCGTTAACGTGCCAAGCCGGCACAGTTCACTGGTTAATACTAACCATGTGTTAAGGATGATGGTTAATGGCGGAGGCCGGCCGGAACCCGGCCATGATCGCGCGGGTTCACAAAAGTGCAATCGGATGGCGGCTAAGGGCGCGTCGAAAACAATCGAACCATTTCAGTGAGTCGGTTGCTTGTGGTGTGAGAACGGCATGTCTATAGGCGCGAACATTACTGGGGCAGGACAGGGGCGGTCCAGAGGTGCGCAAAGCACCGTGTCGACCGACAGGAGAGTGGGATGGCGACGGTCTTGAATCGATTGGACGACTCCGAAGAACCAGGCGCCATTGCGGCGAACAGCGCAGCTGACGGCTATCGCCCCAGCGCGGATGAGCCGTTTATGAATGAGCGCCAGCAGGATTATTTCCGCGGCAAGCTGCATCAATGGAAGGACGCGATCCTGCGGGAGGCGGCGGGCACGCTGACTCAGTTGCAGGTCGATTCGCTGCGTGAGGCCGATCTGACCGATCGGGCCTCAAGCGAAACCGACTGGTCGATCGAACTGCGCACGCGCGACCGTCAGCGCAAGCTGATCGCCAAGATCGATGCCGCGCTGCGTCGCATCGATGAGGGCGAATATGGCTATTGCGAAGTGACCGGCGAGCCGATCTCGCTTGCCCGGCTCGAAGCCCGGCCGATCGCAACCATGACTGTCGAGGCGCAGGAACGCCACGAGCGCCACGAAAAAGTATCGCGCGAGGACTGATTCTGCGCGGTTTGCGCAATCTCTTAAGCGATTCGATACGAATTTCTGGTCTATCGGGTGTCGAACGGAGGTTGGCGCGAGCACCCATATGGACCAGTTGCCTTATGATCCTTTTAGCGGGCTGGCCGCTGACGACCCGACGCGCAACCGTAACGAGGCGCGCGACAGCCTGTTCCTGATGGCTGATTTCCGAGTCGCCGGCAGCAACGAGATTCAGCATGTCCGCGTTCGCAACCTGTCGGCCGGCGGTCTGATGGCGGAGCTGGCCAATGGCTTGCCGCAAGGGCTTGAGGTCGAATTCGACGTTCGCGGGGTCGGCTGGGTATCGGGTAAAATTGCCTGGTCCGCCGCCGGCCGAGTCGGCGTTGCCTTCTCGCACCCGATTGATCCGATGCTGGCGCGCAAGCCGGTCGGTCAGGGTACCCAGACGCCGGTTTTCGTGAAGCCGATTCTGACGCGGCGCTGAGCCTTTTCGAAAAGCGCGGCTACCGGCCCCAGGCATCCGCGCCTGCCGATGGCAGGCAAATCTCGGGGCACATCTTCAAATCGGCATGAATCGGAGCCGTCCGGAACAGGCGGAAAGTTGCGCTTGCGAAAAATGTAACAGCACTGTTATATCCCCCAATGGCCGGCAGCAAACTCACCCTTGGCTCACAGCTTCGTCACCTGATCGACTTGCTCGATGGGGCCGTCGAAAAATCCTACCGGGATGCCGGGCTCGACTATCGGCCCCGGTACACGCCCGTGGTGCGAGCCCTGGTTTCGCTGGGTGAGGGGTCAGTGGCGGCGCTTGCCGCGCAGACCGGGCTGACTCATTCCGCGATCAGCCAGACCCTAGCCCAGATGGCGCGAAACGACCTGGTCGGCTTGCGCAAGGGCGCGGATGCACGGGAACGAATCGCAATGCTGACGCCGCGGGCGCTGGCCTTGCTGCCCGCGCTGGAGCGGCATTGGGCGGCAACCAACAGGGCGGCGAGCGGGCTCGACAGCGAGCTGACCGCGCCATTGTCGCATATTCTGAACGAAGCCATCCGGGCTTTGGCCGTTGACCCCTTTGGCGACCGCATCGACCGGGCCCGGCATGATCTTGAGACAATCGAACAAGCAGCCGCGCCGGCCGCGTCGAGCAACAGGAGAGATCCATGAAGTTTTACCATCTTGCCATTCCCCTGCTGGCCATTCCCCTGCTGATCGTCGCCGCGGAATCGCCGCTTGTCGCGCAAATGGAGCAAGTCCGGGGTGCCGGGGCGGAGCAGCGCACCCTTGCGCCCGCGCAACGCGATGCAGCGCTGGACGCGATCGCTAAGGCGCTTCCGGACACCTATGTCTTTCCGGAAAAAGTGCCATCGATCCTCGCCCGGTTCGCTGAGCAGCGTCGTGCGGGGCGCTATGACGTTGCCGATCCTGCGGTGCTCGCTGAGCGGGCGACCGAGGATCTGCGGACGGCCAGCGGCGACCGGCATCTCTATCTGCTCTACAATCCCGAACAATATGCGGCGGCGACGACAAAGAAAGCGGCCACCGCGACGCCGGGACCCGATACCCAAGGCTATGAGCAGCGCCTGGCGACCCGCGACCATCACGGATTGACCGAACTCAAGATCCTGCCCGGCAATATTCGCTATCTGAAGCTGACCGAGTTCCAATGGGTGCCGGACGTGACGGGCACGATCTATGATGAGGCCATGCGCTTCCTGAAGGATGGCGATGCGGTGATCATCGACCTTCGCGGGAATCCCGGCGGGTCGCATGGCGCGGTCCGCTATCTGGTCAGCCATTTCATGGATGGCGATGTGCTGGAATTGACCTTCCTGGCCCGGGGCAAAGCGCCTGAACAGTCGCGCACGTTGGATCATGTCCCGGCCGGGCGACTGACGGGGAAGCCGCTCTATGTGCTGATCGACGGCGGCGTCGGTTCGGCGGCGGAAGCGTTCGCTTATGACGTGCAGCAGTTCAAGCTTGGGCAATTGGTCGGTACGAAGACCGCCGGGGCCGCCAACAACAATGATTTCACGCCGATCGCGCCGGGCTTCATGTTCAGCATACCCACTGGGCGCCCCGAACACGCCGTCAGCCACACCAATTGGGAAGCGGTCGGTGTCAGCCCGAGCGTCGGGACGCCGCCGGGCCAGGCATTGATCACCGCTCAGTCGCTCGCGCTCGCCCGTCTCGGCGAAACGCCCGGACTGCCACGAGATCGCCGGGCAGAATATGACTGGGCAAAGGTCGCGGTGGACGCGCAGCTCCATCCGGTTTCGCCGGAGCGGGCGCAGTTGCAGTCGTTTGTGGGCCGATACGGCACCAACGATATCACGCTGGTCGACGGGGCGTTATCGCTCGGCCGCCCCGATCGCCCGCCACGCAAGCTGATTCCCCTGGCGAACGCGCTGTTTGCCATTGAGGGATCCGATAAGCTGCGCGTGCGCTTCGGCAAGAATGTCATGGAAACCACATGGATGGGCGATCCGGTGCCGCGCACTTTTCCGCGGAACTGATGCCGGCGGAATGATCGGATGTGGTGATGTTATGAGGCGGATGGCCGCCTGACCCCGCGCGGGCGAACCCGCGCGAGGGAGACGCACGACTATTGTGTGGTCATTTCCTCTTTGACGCGAAGTTTCTGCTTCTTGAGCGCCGCCAGTGCCACGGTATCGGGGAGTGGGCGTTGCGACTCGGCTGCGATCTTTTGATCGAGCACGGCGTGCTTGGCCTCAAGTGCCGAGAAATGCGCAGTTTGCATGGAAGAAAGCCTCCTTCTTTGCTGGGCGGGGGAATGATTGAAACACGTCCTTGACGAATTGTCTTCATCGAATTTTCCGACAATCGATATGCCGAGGCGATTTGCGGGCCAGGCCGTGCAAGCGCCCCAAATGCGCCCCAAAATGCGTTGCGTTCGTCGCCCACCCGCCCGGGCTGCCCGCCCGTGATGACGACCGTTGCCGGTTCCCGGTCCGCATTCTAAGGGTGGCGCGCAGGAAATGGGGAAAAGATGGACGACACGCAGATCGCCAAGCGCCTGGAAATCCTGCGCATCGAGCATCGCGATCTCGACTCCGCGATCGGCGCGCTGTTCGAAACCGGCTCAACCGACCAGCTCCAGCTCGCGCGGCTGAAGAAACGCAAATTGCGGCTGCGTGACGAGATCGGCATGCTCGAGGATCAGATGATCCCGGATATCATCGCCTGAAACCTTACCGGACGCGCACATTGCTCCGCTTTGGGACGCATTCGGGGAGTAGGGCGCGCAAAAGATCGCAAAAGATCTATGTCGTTAACAGCTGGTTTATGTCACCGTCACGACCATGCAGGGCTTTGCCTCCGACGCGCGGATCCACCGCAGACTGATCGACACCCTTTATGTCGATGCGATGGTGCTCGCGGACGAGGCGCGCAGCTATTTCGATGAGGGCGGGCGCGAAGAGCGTGAAACGCTCGATCCATTGGCGCGGGTGTCCTTTTCGTGTGAATCGCTGAAGGTCACCACGCGGCTGATGCATATCATCGCCTGGCTGCTGACGCAGCGCGCGGTCGATGCCGGCGAATTGCAGGCGCGCGACGCGCTCGATCCGTCGCGGCGGCTTGGCCCCGCACCGATGAGCGAGACCGCCGCGATCATGGCCATGCCGCCTCAGGCGCAGGCGCTGATCGCGTCGAGCACTGAACTCTATCGCCGCGTCGCACGGCTCGACGATGCCCAGGCCGATCAGCAGGTGATGGAAAGCCCGGCCCGGTCGATGTTCGACCGGCTGGCGACGGCGTTCTGATCGACGGATCGCGCACCGCCCGCCGCGGGAGATGTCAGGCAGATTGATCCATAACATCTCTTAACAAGTATCTGATATACCAATGAATTATGTGACAATCTCACCGCGGCGCCCGCGGTGAGATATCGGACATTCCTGGTGTCCCATATCTCCTGGCGCGCCTCCGCAGGGGCGCGTGCGGCGATTCAAGCATGACGCGAAATCGGGCATATCATCCCGTGCCGGACTGACGCCGGCGCGCTCTTTCTCAATGTCGAAAACAGCCTGACCGCTGCGCCGCCAGCGCAATGGCCGCGCATGTCACTTCAGCCTGTAAAAAGATCAGGCGGCGAGCCGGGTCCGTGCCGCGAGATATTCGCGCTCCAGCCGGTCCACCCGCACGCCGACCGATTCGACCGCGGAGACCGCGCCAATACCCTGGCCGGCGCCCCAGATTTCCTTCCACGCCTTGGCCTTGCTGCCATTGCCGCCGCCGAAATTCATCGTCGACAGATCGCCCTCGGGCAGATTGTCCGGATCCATCCCGGCCGCCTCGATCGAGCTGCGCAGATAATTGCCGTGCACCCCGGTGAACAGGTTCGAATAGACGATGTCAGCGGCCTTCGATGCGACGATCGACTCCTTGTAGCGCGATTCGGCATTGGCTTCGTCGGTCGCGATGAAGGGCGAGCCGATATAGGCGAGGTCAGCGCCCATCGCCTGCGCCGCCAGCACGGCGTCGCCGGTCGCGATCGAGCCGGACAGCGCGAGCGGCCCGTCGAACCATTGGCGGATTTCCTGGATCAGCGCGAAGGGCGACAGGCGCCCGGCATGGCCACCCGCGCCGGCGGCGACCGCGATCAGGCCGTCGGCGCCCTTTTCGATCGCCTTGCGCGCGAAGCGGTCGTCAATGATGTCGTGCAGCGTGATGCCGCCCCAGCCATGCACCGCGGTATTCAGGTCCTCACGCGCGCCAAGCGAGGTGATCACGATCGGCACCTGCCATTTGGCGCAGGTCGCGAGATCGGCTTCGAGGCGTTCGTTCGAGCGGTGGACGATCTGATTGACCGCGAACGGCGCCGCGGGCGAATCGGGATGGTCGCGGTTCCACGCCGACAGTTCCTCGGTGATGCGGTGCAGCCATTCGTCGAGCTGCGCCTGGGGCCGGGCGTTGAGCGCCGGGAAGGCGCCGACAATTCCCGCCTTGCACTGGGCAATGACCAGGTCGGGGCCGGAGATGATGAACAACGGCGAACCGATGACGGGCAGGCGCAGGCGCTGCAGGATGGTGGGCAAGCTCATAAGCCCGTTTCATAGCGCAACTGAAATGGCTGTCCAGCGGGGGAATTGCGTGCACCTTGCCAAGCTGCCCGAACATATTAAGGGGCCAACGCACGAGATAATATATCCTTGAGGTTGCCATGAAGATTGTTCCTGTTGCGCGGGTCGCGTCGCTCCTGCTGCTGTCCGTTTCCGCGCCCGCGCTTGCTGCGGGACAATTGCCCAGGACAGTCGTGCCGGTCGCCTATGACATCACGGTCAAGCCGGATGCCGGCGCAATGACCTTCACCGGCAAGGAAACGATCAAGGTCGAGGTGACTGAAGCGACTGACGTGATCACGCTCAACGCGGCCGATCTGGTGGTCGACTCGGCGACTTTCGACGGTGCCGCCGTGACCGTGAAGCAGGACCAGAATGCGCAGCTGCTGACGGTGAGGCTGCCCAGGGCGGCGACCAGGGGCATGCATGTGCTGACGTTCAGCTGGTCGGGCAAGATCAACGAATCGCCGCTCGGCCTGTTCGCGATCGACTATAAGAACCCCGACGGCAGTGCGGCGCGGATGCTCGCGACGCAGTTCGAGGCGCCCGATGCGCGCCGCTTCGCGCCGATGTGGGACGAGCCCTCGTTCAAGGCGACCTTCACGCTGTCCGCCGAGGCGCCGGCGAACCAGCTGACCTTCTCCAACATGCCGGTGAGCAAGACTGCCAATGTTGCGGGCGGCAAGAAGCTTTATACCTTTGCGACGACGCCGAAAATGTCGAGCTATCTGCTGTTCCTCGGCATGGGCGACATGGAACGCCGCACCGTCATGGCCGGCAAGACCGAGATCGGCGTGATCACACGTCGCGGCGTGGCCGGCCAGGGGCAATATTCGCTCGACGCGGCGAAGAAGCTGCTGAGCTATTACAACGACTATTTCGGCCAGCCCTATCCACTGCCCAAGCTCGACATGATCGCCGGGCCGGGCGGCAGCCAGACCTTTGGCGCGATGGAGAATTGGGGCGCGATCTTCTATTTCGAACAGGAATTGCTGTTCGATCCGGCGCGCGCGACCGAGAGCAACCGCCAGCGCATCTACACCGTCGTCGCGCATGAAATGGCGCACCAATGGTTCGGCGATCTCGTCACCATGTCGTGGTGGGACGATCTGTGGCTGAACGAGGGGTTCGCGTCGTGGATGGAGGGCAAGGCGAGCGCCGATCTCAACCCGAGCTGGAATGCGAAAGCGGCGCTGGTCGGGACCGAGCGGGAAGTCGCGCTGGGCGCGGATTCGACCGCGGCGACGCACCCGATCATCCGCAAGATCGAGACCGTCGACCAGATTGGCGAGGCGTTTGACGGCATCACCTATCAAAAGGGCCAGGCGGTGATCGCAATGCTCGAGGCGACCCTGGGGCCCGATGTCTTCCGCGACGGCATCCGCCGCTACATGGCGAAGCATAAATACGGCAACACCGTCACTGACCAGCTATGGGACTCGATGGCCGAGGCGGCGGGCAAGCCGGTGGCCGACATCATGCATGATTTCACGCTGCAGGCCGGGGTGCCGCTGGTCACGCTGACCGGCGCGACCTGCGCGAACGGCACGACCAGCGCGACGCTGACGCAGGGGCGATTCGGGCTCGATGCCATTTCGAAGCAGCCCCAGACCTGGCGCGTGCCGCTGCGGATCGGCGTGGTCGGGCAGGATGCGACAAGCGCGATCGTGCAGGGTGCCGCGCCGGCCTCCGTGAGCGTCAGGGGCTGCGGCACATTGGTGCTCAATCAGGGCAAGGGCAGCTATCTGCGCGCGCGCTACGATGCCACCGGCCATGCCGCGATCGTGCGCGATTTCCGCACGCTCGCGCTGGCCGACCGGATCGGCACGCTGGGTGATGATTATGCGCTGGCGATGAGCGGCGACCAGGATCTGGCGCTTTATCTCGAACTGGCCGGCAAGGTCCCGGTCGATGGTGATCCGCTCGAATGGACCATGCTGGCGGGCCAGCTCGGGCGTCTCGGCGAGCGGTTCCAGGGCACGCCGCTGGAGGACAGGCTCAACGCGCGCACCGTGGCGATCATCTCGCCGGTGATGCAGCGCGTCGGCTATGAGGCAAAGGCCGGCGAATCGCCGCTGGTGACCAATTTGCGCGAAACGCTGATCGGTGGCCTTGGCGGCATTGGCGATGCCGGCATCGCGGCGACGGCACGGCGCTATGTCGCGGCGCTGGCGACCGATGCCAACGCAATCCCGCCGGCGATCCGCACGCCGATCCTGCGCACCTATGCCGCCAATGCCACGGCGCCGGAATGGGAGGCGTTGCTGGCGATCATGCGTGCGGAGAAGAACCCGGTAACGCGCAATTCCTATGTCCGGCTGCTCGGCGGTGCGCGCGATGCGGGGCTGGCGCAGCGTGCGCTCGATCTGATCAAGGCCAATGAGCTGAGTGCGCCGCAAAAGGCCAGCCTGTTGCGCTCGGTGGCGAGCAAGCATCCCGAACTGGCGTTCGATTTCGCGCTCGCCAACTTGCCGCTGGTCGACAGCTTTACCGAGGCGAGCAATCGTTCGACCTATATTGCCGGGCTGGGGGGCGGGTCGAACGATCCGGCGATGCCCGCGAAGATCACCGCCTATGCCGAGAAGAACCTGCCCGAAGCCGCACGCGGCGGGGCGGCGCGAGTGGTCGCGAGCATGGCGGCGCGGCGGGAGGTGGCCGAACGGCTGCGGCCTGCGGCCGAGGCCTGGGTGGCTGCGGCCAAGTAGGGTCGAACGGGGAGCCGGTAACCGGCCCCCCGTTCTTCGATCGCGACCTTAACCCGGCGGGACTACCAGCCGAAGGTTACGCCGACCCGGCCGCCGCTCGATCCCTTCACGGTCGATCCGGCAAAGCCGCCGCTGACCCAGATATTATCGGTCACCCGTGCCACCGCGGCGCCCGAAAAGCCCTGTTGTCCGCGATAGGTTGCCAGGTTGAACGACACCGCGATCGTGCTGTCGGGCGGCAGCAGCGTGCCGCCGAGCGCCATCGCTGCGGCGATACCGCCATCGGCGCGACGCAGGCCGCGCTGTAGCCCCTTGTCGAGCGCGCCGACGCGCAGCTCGAGCTGGGTCGCGCGCCCTTCGAGTGCGGAGGCCCGGCCCTCCAGCGCCGTCGTGCGCCCATCGAGTCCCGCGAGCGTATCAATGTTCAGCGCAGCCGTGGCGAGATTGCCCAGCCCATCGGTGGTGACGAGGCTGAGCGCACCCGATTGCGCCGCGCGGCTGGCCGATGAGGCGATCCCCGACAGCGTGTGCGTGGAAGCCGCGCTGCCGAGCACGACCTGGTTGGCGCGGGTCGCGGTGGCGCCGGTGCCGATCGCGACCGAGCCGATCTGGCCGGCATTGGCGCCATTGCCGAGCGCGATCGCGCCATCACCCATGGCGGCGCTGGCGTTACCCAATGCGACCGCGCCGGTGCCGATCGCGCTGTTGTTGGCGCCCAGCGCGACCGCACCGGTTCCGGTCGCGGTGTTGGGATCACCGATCGCCACCGCGCCATTGCCCGAGGCGACATTGCCTGCCCCGATCGACACCGCCTGGCCGTTCACCGCGCGGGCGCCCGCGCCGACCGCGACCGACTGATTGCCGCCGGCGACCGCCGACGGGCCAATCGCAATCGCGTCGGTGCCGGTCGCCTGAGGAGCCGGTCCCGTGCTGTTGGCGCGGAAATAAGTCCCGTTGGCGGCGGCTGAATTAGCGGTTGCCTGAGCCGCTGCCGCTTCGGTGCGCGCCAGATCGGCGGTGCTTTGCGCCCCGGCCGCTTCGGCACGGGCGGTGTTCGCCGTTGTCTGGGCGGTGGCCGCATTGGTCAGCGCCGTGTTGGCGGTACCCTGTGCGGCCGCGGCTTCGGCACGAGCGGTATCCGCCGTCGTCTGCGCCGTGGTGATTGCGGCTGCATTGGTCGCATTGCCTGCCAGCGCCTGATTTGCGGTATTCTGCGCTGCGGCCGCCTGCGCGGCGACGGTGTCGAGCTGGCCCTTGTTCACTGCATCGGTCGGCGCGCTGCCGTCGGCGACGTTGACGATGCGGCGTTCGGCGCCGGCCTGGCCGACCGATATGGTATTGGCCTGGTCGGCGATCGAATTCGCCCCCAGCGCAACCGAGTTGGCCGCCGTCGCACTGGCGCCCGCGCCAAAAGCCAGCGCGTCGTCCTGCAATGCACTGCTGTCCCGCCCGATGGCGATCGAGTTGAGCGCGATGGCTCGAGCTGCTGAACCGACCGCGAAGCTATAGTCGCCATCGGCCAGCGCGCCGTTGGTCAGCGCAGTACCGCCACCGCCCAATGCGACTGCGGCGATACCGAAAGCGCGCGAGTTCGCGCCGATCGCTGCCGTGCCGATCCCCTGCGACTTGGCATTATAGCCGAACGAGCTCGACAGATCGGTGTCGGCCGATGATGATGCACCGATCGCGGTCGAGCGCGAATTATTGGCATAGGCGAACTGACCAACGGCAGTGGTGCTGTCAAAGGCGCCGGCCGCTCCCTCGCCAATCGCAACGGCACCGCGGCCACCGGCGGTGACGTTGGTGCCAATAGCAATCGTGGCCTCGTTGATCCCGTTGCTGTTACGGCCAAGGGCGATCGAATTGACGCCGGATGCTTCCGCATCGGCGCCGATAGCGACGGCATCGGCGGCATCTGCGCCGACCTTGGCAAGAGCGCCCAGCGCGAGCGCACGATTGGCGTTCAGCCCGACATTCGCCCCGGAACCGAGCGCAACGGCATCCTCCGCCGATGCGGTGGTGTAGGTGCTGCCGGTATTGGAAGCGCCGATCGCGATCGAGCGTGTCGCGGCCGCGGTGGCGCGGTGTCCGACGGCGACCGACGAACTGCCCGTCGCCTGAGCGATATAGCCAATGCCCGTGGCGAAGATCATCGCGTTGGCGTTGGTGCCGACGGCGGTAGCAAAGGTCGTCGCACGCGAATCGTTGCCAACCGCGACGGTGCCGCTGCTGACCGCCTCCGCACGCACGCCGATCGCCAGCGTGTCGAAACCGCTGGATTTGGCATCCATGCCGATCACGGTGGATTCACCGAATGGTGCGCGGGCGCGGGCGCCGATCGCGATCTGGCCGAATGAGGTATTGCCGGCGATCGAGTCGTCGCCCGCAAGTGCATCATGACCGATGGCAATCGTCTCGACCAGGCCGGCGTGCGCCTTGTCGCCGGCGGCAAATGCACTGCCGCCTCTTGCTTCCGCACTGACGCCCACCGCAGTGGCACCAACGTCGGTTGCCTTGCTGCCTGCGCCGACGGCGGTCGTCGAAGCTTGCGCAGCCAGGGCGTTACTGCCGATGGCGGTTGCGGCGACGTCCTGCGCCAGGGCGCTACCGCCGATGGCAACCGACCGGTCCAGCATCGCCTGGGCATTGAAGCCGATCGCGACAGCTTGCAGGCCGCTGGCGTTGGAAAAGGAGCCACCGGCGAACGCATTGGCGGCTGTGGCGTTGGCATAGGCGCCGATCGCCGTGGCGTTGGCGCGGTTGGCGATCGTCGTGCGTCCAACGGCGGTTGCACCGTCATCGCTGGCCTCCGCGCCTGTGCCCACCGCAGTCGATGCGATACCCGTGGCTTTGGCGCCCGGGCCGCAACTGGTGCTGACGGACCCTGCGGTCACGGTTCCGGCGGGAACGCCGGCGGTATTCTCGCAATTGACGTCCTGCGCATAGGCAGCGCCCGGCGAGGCGAGGGTGGCGAACAGCGCGAGTGGCGCGGCGGTGGCGAGTAGTTTGATGGATGTACGCATGAGTCAAATCCCCGTTGTGCCGAAGCGAGTTCATCGCCGGCATGATTGATTGTCTGCGACCCATGGGCACCGCATGGTTTCCTGCGGCGTCCCCCCGAACGATCAGGGCAAGGGCCCTGATCGCGTTTGCCCACCTTCGCCGCGCTCGCATGAAGCGGCGCACCGAAGTGCTGACGGGTGGCTAGACGGGGAAATTTCACCGGACCGGACACGACCCCATAAAAAGATCGGGTTCGATGATGCGTGGATGCCGCGACGCAGTAGGAATGCTGTCCTCGAGATTAAGGAAGAGCGCGCCCGCATAAGTCCGGCGAGGGATGATATGTCGGATCTTGTCATGGCTGAATCGCTGCCGGCGACAGGGCCAGAGGGAGCGGCGGCGGGAGATATGGGACACCGGAATGTCCGATTTCTTCTCCACCGCCATCTCAGCAGAGATTCCATAATATATTTATATATCAGATACTTAATCTGATGTTCGATCTCGAGGCCCGGGATGCAGGACGCGCGTGATAAGGAACCGCAGGTTTTCGTCAGCCGCCGGCCCGACCATTGTTCATCAGATCGAAGAAGGGTTTGCTGATCGATGGCGATGCCCGGGAAAGCAATCGGTGCATCTGCGCATCATAGGCGTCGGCGGGATCATTTGCGCGCCGATGGGCCATGCTCCAGCCGCCGAATTCGCGATCTTCGATGGGCCGGTCATGCAGCACTTCAAGCTGTTCGTGGCGCGTATCGACCTGGATGCGCGCGAAGGTGTCGCTGATGCTTACCTTGGGCCCCTCGATCACCTGCATGAAGTGGCGTCCGTCCGACCAGAGCAAGCCGGTAACTCCATCGATCGCATTGTTGTGACGAGATTGTTCGAGAATACCGGCAAGATCGGCCTTGTCGCCGGGCGCCGTGCTTGTGCTGATATATAGAATTTGACGCACAGCTTTTTCCTATCGCTATTCATATCGAGCTATCAGGGTTAAACCGTGATGGCGCTGACCAAGATCAATTACCTTTCATTATCTTTTATTATATGATCACGTCTTGCCGAATAGCGTCTTGAATTGGCGCGGCTGAGAGCGGAGATATTGCTTCGGCGCGACGACCTGCGCGCCAAGTTCGGCGGCGGCGTGCCATGGCCAGCGCGGATCGTAGAGGATGGCGCGCGCCAGCGCGATCATGTCGGCATCGCCGGTCGCGACAATCGCTTCGGCTTGCTCGAAATTGGTGATCAACCCGACCGCGACCACCGGCATGTGCGTTGCTTGTTTAACGGCGCGGGCCAGTGGCACCTGATAACTCGGACCCGCCGGGATCTGCTGAGCCGGGTGAAGGCCACCGCTCGAGACATGCACCGCGCTGCATCCACGCCGTTCGAGTGCCTGGGCGAACGCGACCGTCTGGTCGATATCCCAGCCACCCTCGACCCAATCGGTGCCGGAGAGGCGCATCGTGACCGGCTTGCCGGCAGGAAAGGCGGCGCGCACCGCATCGAATATCTCGAGTGGGAAGCGCATCCGGTTTTCCAGGGAACCGCCAAAGTCATCGTCGCGCCGGTTGGAGAGCGGCGAGAGGAATTGATGGATCAGATACCCGTGCGCCCCGTGCAGCTGGACGGCATCCAGACCCAGGGTCGCCGCGCGCTTCGCTGCTGCTCCAAAGGCATCGCGGACGCGGGTCAGGCCATCGCGATCGAGCGCGATCGGTGCGTTATCGCGTTCATTGAAACCGATCGGGGAGGGCGCCTGGGTCTGCCACCCATGCGGATCGCCCGGCGGAATTTGGGCCCCGCCGGCCCAGGGCACCTCAGTCGATGCCTTGCGCCCTGCATGGCCGAGCTGAATCGCAACCGGTATTGGCGACCAGCGCCGCACGCTGTCCAGCACGTGGCCCATCGCCGTTTCGGTTGCGTTATCCCATAGCCCGACATCGGCCCAGCTGATCCGCCCTTCGGGCAGCACGGCGGTCGCCTCGATCGTCAGCAGCGCAGCACCCGATAAAGCGAGCTGGCCGAGATGGATCAGATGCCAGTCGGTCATGCAGCCATTCTCGGCCGAATATTGACACATCGGCGCGATGACGATGCGGTTGGCAAGATCGAGATCGCCGATGCGAAGCGGCTGAAACAGCGCGGGTGAGGTCATGGAAGGCACTCCAGTCGGGTTTCGCGGCGGCAACGCATGAGCCGAAAGGGCAGACCCGTTCAGTCGACCCGCTTCAGGCCGGTCGCGCAGCCATGTGCCTTGTCGACATAGTGCCTTGCGGACATCAGCAGCATTGCCTGCGCATTGTCGTCGAGCTGGCGAACGGCGCGCGCCGGGCTGCCGACGATCAGGCTGCCGGCGGGGAAAGTCTTGCCCTCCGTCACCAATGCCCCAGCGCCGACAATGCAGCCCTCGGCGATCACGGCGCGGTTGAGGACGATCGCACCCATGCCGATCAGCACGCGGTCGCCGATCGTGCAGCCGTGCAGGATCGCATGATGCCCGACGGTGCAGTCGGCGCCGATGGTCAGCGGCGCGCCGGGGTCCGAATGGCACATCGCGCCTTCCTGGATATTGCTGCGCGGCCCAACGATCATCGGCGTGTTGTCGCCGCGAATGACCGCGCCGAACCAGACGCTGGCGTCCTCGCCGAGCAGCACGTCGCCAATCAGGTCGGCACTGGGCGCAACCCAGGCCCCGGCGGCCAGTTGCGGGCGTTTTCCGTCGATTTCATATTGGGGCATGCCGTCACCTTTATCCACCCCGGCCCGCAAGTGCCGCACCTGCCATCGTAGCGGTACGGTGGACCCCGGAACAAGTCCGGGGTGACGGAAAGGGTCGCTGACAATCGCGGACGTGTGCCACGCTATTGCGAATGAGTTGCACTTCTGAGGCGCTTTTGATAGCGGCGCGGCCGGGAGGACTCCATGATCCGTCGAATGTCACGTCCGCTGCCGCTGGCGGCGCTTGTTCTGCTGGCCGCGCTGCCGTCATCCGCGCTGGCCCAGGTGCTAGGCGATATTGCCGCGAGCGATGAGCAGACCGAGCCGACGGGCGATGCCGTGCCGCACGACATCGTCGTGACTGCCGCACGCACGGTCCTGCCGCCCAATGCGTTGCCGTTGACCATCGATATCATCGACAAGGCGATGCTCGACCAGCAGATCGCGATCTCCGGCTCGGTCACCGATGCGGTATCGAGCCTGACCCCGTCCTTTTCGCCGACGCGACAAAAACTGTCGGGGGCGGGGGAGTCGCTGCGCGGACGCTCACCGCTTTATGCGATCAACGGCATTCCACAATCGACGCCGCTGCGCGACGGCAGCCGTGACGGCTTCACCATCGACGGCTTCTTCGTCGACCGGGTCGAGCTGATCTATGGATCCAATGCATTGCAGGGGATTGGCGGCACCGGCGGCATCGTCAACCAGGTCACGGTCGGCGCCCCGCGCAAGGAGGGTGTGAGCGGTCGTGTGCTGCTCCAGGGCACCACTGACAGCGATTTCAACAGTGATGCGCTGGGCGGCAAGGTGGCCGGTCTGATCCAGTACAAGGCCGGACGCTTCGACGCGACGGTCGGCGCCGCCTATGAGAAGCGCGGCGTTTTCTATGATGGCGAGGGGCGCCGTGTCGGCCTCAACCTGACTCAAGGGGAAACCCAGGATACGCGGACGCTCTCGCTGTTCGGACGCTTTGGCTATGAACTGAGCGAGACGGCGCGGCTCGACCTGATCGCCAGCCGGTTCGAAATGAAGGGTGACGGCGATTATGTCGGGGTTCCGGGCAATCGAGCGACCGGCTTGCCGACCAGCGCGACGCGGGGCAATCCTCCAGGCGTTCCAGCGGCCAGCCGCACCGAAAGTGTCGCCCTGTCGCTGACCGACACCGATCTGGGCGGCGGCAATCTGGTCAGCCAAATCTTCTTCAATCGAAGCCGCGATACGTTCGGTGGCGAGATTGCAACGCAGGCGACATTTCAGGATATTCGGATTGCCCCCCTCGGGACGCTGTTTGACCAGTCACAGAATCGGTCACGCAAATATGGCGGCAAGATCAGCTACGAACGCGCCGTACCCGGTTTTGAAGCTTTGACCGCGACGGTTGGTTTCGATGCGATCTGGGATTCGACCGAGCAGCGCTTGATTGCAACCAATCGCGTTTGGGTGCCGCCAACGGATTTCCGCAGTCTGGCGCCGTTCGCCCAGGCCAATCTCGCTCTGTTCGACAAGAAGCTGCGCATTGCGGGCGGCGTGCGTTACGAGAACATCCAGATTGAAATCGACGATTACCATACTCTGGCCACCACAACGACGCCGCCGGGGGGCGTATCCGTCAAGGGCGGCAAACCCAAGTTCAAGGATGCGCTGATCAATGGCGGGGTGATTCTGGAACCGGTGCCCGGGATCCGCGCCTATGCCAGCTATGCCGAAGGATTTACCGTCCCCGATATCGGACGCATCACCCGATCGATTGGCCAGCCCGGCACTGATATCGGTAGTTTCCGCAATATCAGCCCGATCGTATCGAACAATCGCGAGGTCGGTGTTGAGATCAAGCGAGGTCCGCTCGACGCATCGGCGACATATTTCTGGTCGTCGAGCGACAAGGGCCAATTGCTGATCGCGAACCCTGATCGCACGTTCGACGTGCAACGACTGCGCGTCGAGATTCAGGGGCTTGAAGTGAATTTGGGCGTGAAGTTGCCGATCGACGGTGCGCGCGTAAGCATAGGTTATGCGCATCTCCTTGGTCGCTATGACAGCGACAAGCAGCCGGATGGCATCGTCGATACTGATCTCGACGGCACCAATATATCACCCGACCGCGTCAACCTGGCGGCGAGTTATGCAAGGGGTCCGCTTGCCGTCCGGTTGCAGACGCAATTCTATCTGTCGCGAACCTTCACCGGCAAGGCGAAGCCGCTTCGGGAGAATGATTTCGGCGGCTACGCGCTGACCGATGCGAGTATCCGCTATCAAACCGCTTTCGGTGGTCTGAGCCTGAGCGCACAGAACCTCTTCGATAAGCAATATATCGATTACAGCAGCGATACGCGGCTGGCGGGCGATCCGTTGAGCTACTTCACCGGGCGGGGACGTACATTGACGCTCGGCTGGGATTACCGGTTCTGATGAAGCTGCTAGATCTGGTCCATCGCTGGACCGGCGGCCTGATCGGGCTGGTGCTCGCGATGCTCGGTTTGACCGGCGCGATCCTGGTGCATGAGGATAGCTGGATCACGCTGCCGCACACGTCCGACACGCTGGTTCGCGATCCGGCGAGGGTCGCGGCGGTGACCGAGCGCTTGCTGACGGCGAATCCCAAAGCGAACGGCATCGTCTTCGCGAGCGAGCGCTTCGGGCTACATCAGTTGCGCGGCGCGGATGGCGCGGGCGCCTATGCCGATCAGGCCGGCGCGATCGTTACGCGCTGGTCGAGCCAGTGGGAGCGGCCCGAGCTGTGGCTGTTCGACCTGCATCATCACCTGTTTGCGGGCGATGCGGGCGAAACGGTGATCGGCGTGGCCGGCTTGTGCGCTTTGCTGTTCGTCATCACCGGCGTGATCCTGTGGTGGCGCACGCGCGGCACCTTTGCATTCCGCCTATGGCCAAAGCGGCTGAGCCGCCCGGCGATCGTGATGCAGCACCGCGATCTCGGCATTGTCGTCGCGCCGTTATTGCTGCTGTCGGCGCTGACCGGAACGATGATGATCTTCAAGCCGGTCGCGGCGGTGGTCGTCGCACCATTCTCCTCGCCCGCCGAAGTTACAGCGGCGATGGCTCAACCCAAGCTGAAAAGCGGTCCGCTGGCGGCCCGACCCGACTGGCGCGCGATGCTGTCGACGGCGCGACAACGTTTCCCCGATGCCGATTTCCGCGTCCTGAGCCTGCCGCGCAAGCCCGGTGCCCCGATCAGCCTGCGCATGAAGCGCGCCGGCGAATGGCTGCCCAATGGCCGCACCACCTTATGGTTCGACGCGAGCGACGGACGCCTGCTGGATGCGCGCGACGCGCTGGCGATGCCGGCGGGCGCGCAAGTCTTCAACGCCGCCTATCCGCTCCATTCCGGGAAGGTCGGCGGGCTCGCCTGGCGGCTGGTGATGACCGTATCGGGCCTGGCGCTGGCAATGCTCGGCAGCCTTGCGGTGTGGTCCTTCTGGTTCAAGCGGCCGAGACGGAAAAAGCGCGCCTGAGCGGTTTCACGGCAGCGCGATGCGCCGCGATATGCCGATCGCTTCGAGAAACGCCTGGTCATGGCTGACCACCAGCGCCGCCCCGTCATAGGCGCGCAGCCCGGCCTCCACCGCTTCGATCGAGTCGAGATCGAGATGATTGGTCGGTTCGTCGAGCATCAACAGGGGAGGCGGCATCTCCCCACCCAGAATGCAGGCCAGCGCGGCACGCAGCATCTGGCCGCCGCTCAATGTGCCGACGATCTGATCCGCGGCATCGGCCCGGAACATAAAACGCGCGAGCGCGGCGCGGCAGGCATTATTGTCGGCCTGGTCGTTGAGACGCGTGAAATTGTCGCGGATCGAGCTGGCCGGATCGAGCAGGCTTGCGCGTTGGTCGAGCAACGCAAACCGGGTCCCGACCCGGATGGTCCCGGTCCAGGGAGCCAGCGCGCCGGTGACCAACGCCAGCACGGTCGTCTTTCCTACGCCGTTCGCGCCGGTAATGGCAACACGTTCGGGACCGCTGATCGTCAGGGACAGGTCGCGAATGATCGGCTGACCGGGGGTATAGCCGGCCGTGACCCGATCGATCTCCAGCACAATGCGGTTGGCGGGAAGGCCGGTCGAGGCGAGCGTGACCGACATGGTGCGCAGGATTTCCACCTGCGCACGCGCCGCAGCGGCCGTGTCGGCTGCATCCGTGCGCAGCCGCTCGGCCAGCCGCGCATTCGCACCGCTGGTGCCCTCGGCGCGGTTCTTGCGCGCACCGATCAGGATGCGCGGTATATCCCCTTTTGCGGCCTTGCGCCGGCCGGCGCTGTCCTTGCGCGCCTTGCGTTCTGCGACTTCCTGTGTGCGGCGGTCGATCTCGGTGATTTGCTTCTCCGCATCGGCCAGATCATGCTCCGCCGCCGCCAGTTCGATTGCCTTGCGCTCGCGGTAATAGCTCCAGTTTCCGCCATAGCGCGTGATACCGAGCGTCGTCATCTCGACGATCGCGTCCATCGTCTCGAGCAAGGCGCGATCATGGCTGACGACGATGGCACCCGCACGCCAGCCGGCGAGCAGAGCGATCACCGCATCGCGCCCGGCCTGGTCGAGATTGTTGGTCGGTTCGTCGAGTAGCAGGAAATCGGGCTCCGCAAACACGGCTCCGGCCAGGCTGGCGCGAGTCCGCTGCCCACCCGAAAAGGCGCTCAACAGCGTGTCTGGACCGGCATCCAGTCCGACGCGGCCAAGCGCTGAGCGCATGCGTTCCTCAAGCGTCCAGTCGGCTTCGCTCAGTTCATCGATGCTGGCGAGGCCTTGTTCGGCGCGGGCGAGCAGAGCGAGTCCTTCCGTCGCGCCGAACAGATCGGCGACGGTTTCGTGTGGCGCAACCTGTACGGTCTGGCGGAGCAGGCCGATCCTGCCCGAGACGGCCAGTGTGCCGGACTGGAGCGGCAACTGACCCGCGATCAGCTTGAGCAGCGTGGTCTTGCCCACGCCATTGCGGCCGACCAGCCCCGCGCGTTCGGCACCAAAGCTTAGATCAAGGCCGGAAAAGACCGGGCGGGCGTCAGGCGTGGACCAGGCGAGATTGGAGATCGTGATGGCGGACATGGAGATGGTTTTCCCTGATGGCGGAGCGGGTGAGCGTCGCTGTCGGGGTGAAATCCATCGTCGTGCATATCCGTTTCAAGGCCGGTTTTTGGATAGTAGAGGTGCCTGGCCGCCCTTTCAAGGCGTTGCGGGAAAGGGCGGCCAGGAGACGGTCAGAAGCGCTCACTGACCATCTCTTCGCTTTTCGCCCACAGCGCTTTGGCGTGCTCGGGGTCGAGCGCATAGGCTTGCACACCGCCGCGAAGGCCCTGGCCATGGCCGATTTCAGCGACATGGCAGTCCTCGCAATAGC
>NZ_JBOHHW010000009.1:0-158193 GCF_050725575.1 Sphingomonas sp.
GTTCGCGGCGCAGGGGGAGCGTGCCGCCGAAACCAGAAGGCGCGGGCATTCTTTCGGGACTGCCAAGCGGATCGAAGTCCGGCGACAGGGGGTCGGCAGCAATGCCGGCCCCTATTTGCGTTTGGGCCCCATCCGGTCCGGCACGTTGGGTTGCGCGGCTGTCCCTGCAGTATCACCGTCACCCCGGACTTGTTCCGGGGTCCACGGAGCCGCAAAACGATAGCTTTCCGGATTTGCGGCACGGTGGACCCCGGAACAAGTCCGGGGTGACGAAGGGGAGAGCGATCGTCATCGCCATCTTCGCGAAAGCCATCAATTTCGCTACACCCCTCCAAATGCTCCCCGTCGCTACGCATGTCCTGCCCGACTTCGCCCCCTGGTTCGATATCGCCGGCCTCGCCGTGTTCGCCGCGTCCGGCGCGCTTGCCGCGGCGAAGCGGGGGCAGACGATGGTCACGCTCGCCTTCTTCGCGCTGATCACCGGGGTCGGGGGCGGCACGGTGCGCGACCTGCTGATCGGCGCGCCGGTCTTCTGGATGCAGGATAGCCGCTATGCCGCGGTGTGCCTGCTCGTCGCTTTCGTGATCTGGGCGACGCCCGAACGCTGGTGGAAGGGCGCGGCGCTCGACTGGTTCGACGCGGTCGGGCTCGCCGCCTATGCCGTGTTCGGCGCGGCCAAGGCGCTGGGCTATGGTGCGCCCCCGGTTCCCGCGGTGCTGATGGGCGTCGTCACCGCCTGCGTCGGCGGCATCATCCGCGATGTGCTGGCGGGCGAGCCGTCGATCCTGATGCGGCCCGAGCTCTATGTGACGGCGGCGGCACTCGCCTCGACGCTCTATATCGGCCTGGTGCTGATCGGTGCGCCGGTCGCTGTCGCCGCGACGATCGCCGCGACGGCAGGGTTCGCGCTCCGGGCTGCCGCCATCCATTTCCGCCTTGCCCTGCCGGCGTATCGCGGGCGGCGCTAGGAATGGAGCAGCAATGCAGGTCGTCATAGTCGCTGGATCGAGCGGACAGCACGCTGCCGTGGTGTATGAGGCGGCGAGGCTCTCCGGGATTGTCGTGGCGGGGTTTGTCACGATCGACGATGGCGCCCCGCCAAGTGTCCTGGATTGTAAATATCTTGGCGGGCCTGAAATGCTGGAAAATGGGGTGCTGTCGCACGACGCATCTTTCGTCGTTGCCTCCGGGTCAAATGCCAGACGCAAATCTGTGACGGACGCTCTCGACCGAAAGGGAGCGAGCCTCCAGACGATCATCCATCCGGGCGCAATCATATCCCCTTCCGCTGCGATCGGGTGGGGAAGCGTTGTATTGGCGGGAGCGATTGTCGGACCTTTGGCCCGGCTGGGTCGATCCTGCATCGTGAATCACGCCGCCAGTGTGGATCACCATTGTAGTGTCGCAGACCATGTCAATATCAGCCCGGGGGCTCGACTTGGCGGCGCCGTGCAGATCGACGAGGGCGTATTCATCGGGCTCAATGCGTCGATCCTGCAGGGACTGCACGTCGGGCGAGACGCGGTGATTGGCGCCGGCGCCGTTGTCATTGCCGATGTCGGCGCACGCGCCGTTGTTGCGGGCAATCCGGCGCGAGAGCTGAGGCGGTAGGCTCGGCCGGCGCGACGCCTGCCCCGATGGCGCTCGGGGTCACCCGAGGTCGCCTTCATCATAAGTATATGATATATAGTTATATTATATAAATTACCCGCCGAGACCCCAGCGGAAGATATGACACTACCGGTGTCCCATATCTCCCGCCGCTCGTCTCCATGGCTCTGTCGCCGGCGACGATTCAGCAATGATGCAGGATCTGGCATGTCATCCCTTGCCGGTGTGTCGCGGGCGGCGCTGACGCTCTTGCGCCGGAACGGTCATTGCCTCACCATGGCCTGATGATGCGAAATCCGAGACTCAATATGCTGATGGCGATGCTGGCCACTGGTCTGGTTGCAGCCTGTTCCAATCCGGTTCGGCAGGATGAGAAGCCGGCAGTCAAGGACGAGGTGGTCAAGGTCGCGACCGACGATGCCGCGATGGAAGCCGCCAAGCGGGAAGGACAGCGGACATTGCCGGAATTCTGGCAGCATCAGGCAAAACCCGCCGCCGATGAGACGATGTTCTCAGTGAAATTCGATCTCCTGCCGGGGCCGGCCGCCGAATATATCTGGGCATCGGTATCGAAACGCGATGCGAACGGCATTGTCGGAGTGCTCGGCAATACGCCGGAGGCCCCTGGCTATGCGCTTGGTCAGTCGGTCAAGATCAACGAGGCCGACATCATCGATTGGCAATATCGCAAGGGCGAGCAGATGCAGGGGCATTACACCACACGCGTCCTGATCGATCGTATGCCGCCCGCCGAAGCGAAGGAATATCGCGCCGCGCTCGGTTGGTAAGGGCCCGGTTGGTAAGGGCTCGGTCGGTGAGGCTGCCGGGTGGCGGCCTCAGATCCGCACCACGCCCACGTCGCTGAACAGCTTCGGCTCGACCGGTGGCACCGTCGCGTCGTTCAACTCGCGCTGCCAGAAGCCGACATCGATCCACTGGCCGTTCTTGTAGCCGACCTCGCGGTACACGCCCGCGCGGCGGAAGCCGATTGCCTCGTGCAGCGAAATCGACCCTTCATTGGGCAGCGTGATCACGCCGATCGCCTGAGTGAAGCCCTGCGCGCGCAGCGTGTCGATCAGCGCTTCGTAGAGCAGCCGTCCGGCGCCGTGGCGCTGCACCGTGCCGGCGACATAGATCGAGGTTTCGACGACATAACGATAGGCCGGGCGGTCGCGGAAGCGCGAGGCAAAGGCATAGGCGATCACGCCGCCCTCCTCATCGCCATTGGTCGCGACGATCCACGGATACAGCCCGTCCGACGCCGCCATCCGATTGCGCATCGCGCGCGTGTCGGGCGCCTCGATCTCGAACGACGCAGTGCCGGTCAGCACGTGCGGGGCATAGATCGCGGCAATGGCGGCGGCGTCTTCCGGCCGTGCGGCTCTGATCCCGATCACTTGGTGAACCGCGCGAGCAGGAGGTCCATCACGCGCAGATCGTCGCGGCTCGGCAGGGCGGGGCCCATGCCGACGCATTCCAGGCAGCGCGCCTGGATCGACGATGTCCGGGTCAGTCGCTGCATGTCGCCGACCGCACGGGCGAAGACCGCCTTGCGGTCGCCGCTGATGCGCGCGAACACATCGCCGCCCGCTTCCTCTTCATCCTCATCGCCGCCCCATTGCGCGGCGAGCTTTGCCAGCCATCCGGGTTCCTTTTCGAGATAGACGGCATGGACCTTGGCCGGGTCGAGCTTGGCGCGCTTGGCCGCTTCGTCGATCGCGTCCTTCAGCGTGCCGAACCGGTCGACCAGGCCGAGCTGGCGCGCGGTTCCGCCATCCCAGACGCGGCCCTGCGCGATTTCGTCGACGCGTTCGACCGTCAGCTTGCGTGCGCCGGCGACGCGGGTCAGGAACTGGCGATAGCCATGCTCGATCCCGGCCTGCAGCACCCGGTCGACCTCCGGCGTGGTGCCGCCGACCACGTCGGGCTGACCCGACATCGGCGTGGTGCGCACCCCATCCGACGTCACGCCGATCTTGGCCAGCGTGTTCTCGAAGGTCGGGATGATCCCGAAAATGCCGATCGAACCAGTGATGGTGGTCGGTTCGGCAAAGATCACATCGCCCGCCGTCGCGACCCAATAGCCGCCGCTCGCCGCGACCGAGCCCATCGAGACGACCACCGGCAGCTTCTGCGCCTTGGCCTCGAGGATTGCGCGGCGGATCGTTTCCGACGCCAGCGCCGACCCGCCCGGCGAATCGACCCGCACGACCAAAGCCTTGAGCTTCTTCTTGGCCAGCCCGTCGAGTACCGCCTTGGCGATGGTGTCGCCGCCGGCGGTCCCGGCATTGGCCTTGCCGTCGATGATCTCGCCCGCGACGGTCAGCACGCCGATCGCGTCGCCGCTGGTCGGCAATGGATTGGCGGCGAGGTAATTGGCATATTTGATCGTGTTGAAATTGCCCGCCGGCTTGTTGGCGTCGCTGCCGGCGATCTCGGCCACGCGCTTGTCGAAATCGATCCGCGGGGCAAGCTTGTCGACGATTCCGGCGTCGAGGTTCGACTTGGCGATATCGCCCTGCGCCGCGCCGACCACGGCATCGGGGGTCATCAGCAAGGGGTCGAACTTCGCCTTGGGTCGGGCCTTGGCGATTGCCTGTTTCCATTGGTCGAAGATCACGCCGTACAGCGCCTTGCTGGCTTCCTTCGCCTCGGGCGACTGGTCGCTGCGCGTATAGGGTTCGACGAACGACTTGTACTTGCCGACGCGGTAAATGTGCGCATTGACGCCGAGCCGGTCGATCAGCCCCTTGTAGTAAAGCTGGCTGCCGCCCGGGCCAGTGAACAGCGTGCCGCCCATCGGGTTCATCCAGATCTCGCTCGCATTGGCGGCGAGGCGATAGCCGGCATCGGTATAGCCGGTGGCATAGGCGAGCACCGGCTTCTTGGCGTCGCGGACGCGGCGGACCGCTTCGGCGACTTCGTTCAGCGCCGCCGGATAGCCGCCGGTAAAGCTGTCGAGGTCGAGTACCACGACCTTCACCCGGTCGTCGTCCTTTGCCGTGTCGAGCGCGCGCACCAGGTCGCGCAGGCGGAATTCATTGACGGGCGCACTGCCGCCGGCGAACGCGGTTACCGGATCGACCTCGGCCGGCTGTTCCACGATCGAGCCGTTCAGGTCGAGCACCAGCGCACCGTTGCGGATCGTTGCCGGGCTGGGTTTGGCGGCAAGCGCGGCGAACAATATGCCGAAGAACAACAGCATGGCGGCAAGCACCAGCGCGTCCTTGATGCCGACCAGGATCTTCCAGGCGCCTCGAACCAATTTCACGTCTGCAGTCTCCGTTGCCGGCGCGGATCACCCGCCATCGCGGGCCATCTAGCCCGGCGTGTGTGGTTTCAGCAATACGGACCGTGTCATAAGGGTCCCGTTGCCGGACGCAGTCATCGCGCAGTCCCGATCGATGGACTTGGCGAGGCAGGATCATATAAGCCGGCCCGACATCCATTGATCCGGCAGGCACTCCATGTTCAACATCTTCAAGAAGAAGAAGCCGTCCATCATCGTGGCGACGTTGAATGCGCGCCTGCAGCCAATTCACCGCGCCGATATCGAGGATGCACTGGACGATGCCATGGCCAAGCACGGCTATGGTGTCCGGGTGGTCGGCGGCGGGACGTTGATGGCCGACAATGGGGAAGTGAGCGAGTGCGATATCGAGATTGAGCTGGATACTCTGTCCGACGCGCTGATCGACACCGTCGCCAGGACGCTCGAGGCAATGCTCGCGCCAAAGGGGTCGCGCATTTTCGTGCCGGATCAGGGGCGGCAGATCGATTTCGGCGTGCAGGAGGGGCTGGCGCTGTATCTCAACGGCACCGATCTGCCTGACGATGTCTATGAGAATTACGACTCCAACCATGTCTATGCGGAGTGCCAGCGCTTGCTGGAGGGCATTGGCGAGGTCAGCAGTCACTGGCAGGGGCCGGAGGAGACCGCGCTGTACATGTATGGCACCGGGTTTCAGGCTATGCGCGGCCGGCTGACCCCTTTCCTGGAGGCATATCCGCTCTGCCAGCAATGCCGTATCGAGCAAATTGCCTAGCAAGGGCTCAGCTTCACTCCTTTAGGCGACGACATGACATTCTCCTCCGCCGATCCCTCCCCAACCGGGAGCTTCGGCGCACCTGACTCAATGCGGAGCGAACTGCGCGCGCTGTTGTGGCTCGCCGGGCCGCTGGTCGGCGCGAATCTGCTGCAGATGGGCGTTGCGGGAGTCGACGTGATCTTTGTCGCGCGGCTCGGCACGGTCGAGTTCGCCGCCGCGACGCTCGGCGTGTTCATGTTCAACGTCACCATGTTCGCGCTGATCGGCCTGACCAGCGCCGCTGCGCCGATCATCGCCGCAGAACTTGGCCGGCGGTCGCATGCCGTGCGCGAAGTCCGGCGGTCGTTCCGCATGGCGCTGTGGCTGGCGATCCTCGGTACGCTGCCGTTCCTGCTCGTGCTGGCGCATGGCGAGACATTGCTGCTCGCGGCGGGACAGGACCCTGCCGTCGCGCGGCGCGCAGGGGCGTTCCTCGATATCACGCTGTTCGCGCTGATTCCGGGCATCGCGGCTGCCGTGATGCGCACCACCGCGGCGGCGCTGGGGCGGCCCGGCTGGGCCTTTCTGGTCACCGCGCTGGCGCTGCTGACCGCGATCATCGGCAATTGGTGCCTGGTGTTCGGCAATGCCGGCTTCCCCGCGCTTGGCCTGGAAGGATCGGGAATCGCCACGGTCGTGACCATGACTGTGATGATGCTGTCCTATATGGTGATCCTGATCAGCGATCGGACGCTGCGCCGCTACCGGCTGTTCGGGCGGTGGTGGCGCACTGAATGGTCGCGCTTCTTCGAGATCGTCCGGCTCGGTGTGCCGATTGCGCTGACCTGGACGTTCGAGGGCGCGCTGTTCGGCGGCGCGGCGATCCTGATGGGGTTGATCGGCGTTGCCGAAGTCGCCGCGCATGCGATCGCGCTCAATATCGCCGCGGTCGCTTTCCAGGTGCCGTTCGGCGTCGCACAGGCGGCGACGATCCGGGTCGGCATGGCGTATGGCGCGCGCGACCATTTGTGGATCTCGCGCGCCGGCCGTGTCGCGCTGATCGTCGGGATCGGCTTCATGGCGGTGACCGCGACCTCGATCTGGACGCTGCCGCGGCTGTTCATCAGCGCTTATATCGATGCCGAAGCGCCCGCCAATGCGGTGGTCGTGGCGCTGGCGCTTCAGTATCTTGCCGTCGCCGCGCTGTTCCAGCTGGTCGACGGCGCACAGGCGGTCGCGGCGGGCATTTTACGCGGGGTGCAGGACACGCGCATTCCGATGCTGATCGCCGCATTCGGTTATTGGGTGATCGGGTTCGGCACCGCGATCCTGCTCGGCTTCACCTTCCATCTGCAGGGCGTCGGAATCTGGCTCGGGCTTGGGGCCGGGTTGCTCGCGGTGTCGGTGATGCTGCTGTGGCGGTGGTCGGCGCGAGGGCGGCTGGGGCTATTGCCGGGCTAGCACCGCGCGCTATTTCTTCGGCTTGCTGTACCAGAGCGCGTTGACGATGATCCATTTGCCGTCGAAGCGACCCATATGGAAGTAATCGACGAACCAGGGCGTTTCCAGGCGCACCGATGCCGCGCTGTCGGTGACGTCGAGTACCCGGCATGACCGGTTCCATGTCTCGCGCGGTGTCTTGAGCACGCCATTCTTCGTCAGGTTGACCAATTCTTCCTTGGTCATGCGGCGCAGACCCAGCCGTTCATAAGGCGTGTCGCCAATCACCGCGCGCTTGGCGAGATCGGGGTGGAGCGACCGCGCGACCCGGTCGGGCGCGCCTTCCAGCTGGCCATCGATATAGTCGAAACAGGTTGCCTCTATCGCCGCGATGGTGGCCGCATCCGCTGGCGCGGCAGGGCTTGTCGCGGCCATGGCCGACGCAAGAAGGTATATCGACATCATGGCCAATCTCCCGGGCTATATAGTGGAAGTTCCTAAGGGCTGGGTGACGCTATCTGCGCACTATTCCCTCTTTTCTATGCAGCGCAAATGAAGGGCATAAGAGCCTGCGCCGGTGTCGGCATCATAAGCGGCATTGTGACACTCGATCTTGCGCTCCTCCGGGACGGACGCCCATATTTTCTCAAGCGTCGCATAGGCAGCGCCTTCCTGCTCGCCGCATTTCACATCTTTTTCAAAGTCACCGCCAGAAAGTTTCCGGCAAAACATATCGAAATTATAGGTTGGAAGAGCTTCAGCCCTTGCTTCGATCGCCGCGAGGGTGCCCGTGTCGGCAGGTGCTGCGGGGCTTGTCGCGGCCATGGCTGACGCAAGAAGATACAACGACAACATGGCCAATCTCCCGGGCTGAACAGCTCGAGTGACGCTATTGAACGATGCTCCCCCTGTCGATCGGGCTTTTCGTCGCAGGGTGGTTGACGATCGCGTGCCGGCTCCACATATGCGCCGTGCTGGCACTCGACTCGTAAGAGTGCTAACAACGATTCAGATCATCACCACTAGAAGGGCTATCGCGCATGAACTTTCGTCCGTTGCACGACCGCGTCCTCGTCCGCCGGGTAGAAGCGGAAGAGAAGACGGCAGGCGGGATCATCATCCCGGAAACCGCCAAGGAAAAGCCGCAGGAAGGCGAAGTCGTCTCCGTCGGCACCGGCACCCGCGCCGATGACGGCAAGATCACGCCGCTCGACGTCAAGGCCGGCGACAAGATCCTGTTCGGCAAATGGTCGGGCACTGAGGTCAAGGTTGACGGTGAAGACCTGCTGATCATGAAGGAATCCGATATCCTGGGGATCGTCGGCTAACTTTTTCGCCTCTTCAGATTTTCCAACTTTTACATTGAAAGGGTAGCCTCACATGGCAGCCAAGGACGTAAAATTTTCGCGTGACGCGCGCGAACGCATTCTGCGCGGCGTCGACATCCTCGCCGATGCGGTGAAGGTCACGCTTGGGCCGAAGGGCCGCAACGTGGTCATCGACAAGTCGTATGGCGCACCGCGCATCACCAAGGACGGCGTCACCGTCGCCAAGGAAATCGAGCTCAAGGACAAGTTCGAGAACATGGGTGCGCAGATGCTGCGCGAAGTAGCCTCGAAGACCAACGATGTGGCCGGCGACGGCACCACCACCGCGACCGTTCTCGCTCAGGCGATCGTTCGCGAGGGCATGAAGTCGGTTGCGGCCGGCATGAACCCGATGGACCTGAAGCGCGGCATCGACCTTGCGGTCATCGAAGTCGTCAAGGACATCAAGGCTCGCTCGAAGCCCGTCTCGGGCACCAAGGAAATCGCTCAGGTCGGCATCATCTCGGCAAACGGCGACACCGTCGTCGGCGAGAAGATCGCTGAAGCGATGGAGCGCGTCGGCAAGGAAGGCGTGATCACCGTTGAGGAAGCCAAGGGCCTCGAATTCGAACTCGATGTCGTCGAAGGCATGCAGTTCGACCGCGGCTATCTGTCGCCTTACTTCATCACCAACCCGGAAAAGATGTCGGTCGAACTGAACGACCCATACATCCTGATCCATGAGAAGAAGCTGTCGAACCTGCAGGCGATGCTCCCGATCCTGGAAGCCGTCGTTCAGTCGGGTCGCCCGCTGCTGATCATCGCGGAAGACATTGAGGGTGAGGCTCTGGCCACGCTCGTCGTCAACAAGCTGCGTGGCGGCCTGAAGGTCGCTGCGGTCAAGGCGCCTGGCTTTGGCGATCGCCGCAAGGCGATGCTCGAGGACATCGCGATCCTGACCAAGGGCGAGATGATCTCGGAAGACCTGGGCATCAAGCTCGAGAGCGTTACCGTCGGCATGCTTGGCACCGCCAAGCGCGTCACGATCGACAAGGACAACACCACCATCGTCGATGGTGCTGGCGACCATGAAGCGATCAAGGGCCGCACCGATGCGATCCGTCAGCAGATCGAGAACACCACCAGCGATTACGACAAGGAAAAGCTCCAGGAGCGCCTTGCCAAGCTCGCCGGCGGCGTTGCCGTGATCAAGGTTGGCGGTTCGACCGAAGTCGAAGTGAAGGAGCGCAAGGATCGCGTCGATGACGCTCTCCATGCAACCCGCGCAGCGGTCGAAGAAGGCATCGTCCCCGGTGGTGGTACGGCTCTCCTTTACGCAACCAAGGCGCTCGAAGGCCTGAAGGGTGCGAATGACGACCAGACCCGCGGTATCGATATCGTCCGCAAGGCGCTCTACGCGCCGGTCCGCCAGATCGCGCAGAATGCCGGTCATGACGGTGCGGTGATCTCGGGCAAGCTGCTTGAGGGCAATGATCCGAACCAGGGCTTCAACGCTCAGACCGACGTGTACGAGAACCTCGTCGAAGCCGGCGTGATCGACCCGACCAAGGTCGTTCGCACCGCGCTGCAGGACGCAGCCTCGGTCTCTGGCCTGCTCATCACGACGGAAGCCGCCGTGTCCGAGCTGCCGGAAGACAAGCCCGCCATGCCCATGGGCGGCGGTGGCGGCATGGGCGGCATGGGCGGCATGGACTTCTAAGCCAAAAGGCGGCCTGATTGAGTGAAAGCTCAATCAGGTCTCGCCCAAGGCTCATGCCAAACACCGACTAACGCAAAAGAAGAGCCGGGGGAGCAATCCTCCGGCCTTATCTGTGTCCGGAACCGAGGAACGTCCGGCAAAGACCCGGCTGCTGCCATCACGGGGCAGCATATTCTGTACGATGCCGCGATTGGTATGCTGTCCTGGCTACCGATGGCTCGGGAGCGAGTGCGGCAATTGTCTTCGCCATGTTCGCCCGTCATCCCGCCAACCTCATCAGCGCGGATTTTCTTGCCGTACCGTGATCCGGCGCGCGTTGAAGATCTGAGATGCCGATCGCGATCGCTTGTCATCCGATCTTGAAAAGAGACTGCGTTAATTCTTGCAGAATCAATCGCAGACGGCCAACGTTTGGCATTCTGGGTGGGAAGTCGACATGGTTGATTACGTTGGCGGCGCTGGTGATGACGTGTTTATCGGCGATGGATTCCATGATGTCATGTCGGGGGGCGCCGGAGCAGATATTCTGGATGGCGGCAATGGCGACGATTATCTTTATTCGGCGGATGTGGTTCCGGCCTTCAACCTTCCCTATTACGGCACCGTAACCTTCGTTCCGCCGATCATCGATTCGGGAAGCGAGCGCGACACGTTGCGCGGTGGTGATGGATCTGATTGGATCTTTGCCGGCTATGGCGACAGCGTCGATGGCGGGGCGGACGGCGTCTATGGCGATTATCTCCATATCAGCTTTCTGGCTGCGCCGACTGGCATCACCTTTGACGGGGGCCTGGCAACGCAAGTCATCGGCGGCGCCACGATCACCGGCATAGAGAATATCAGCCTGGTTCAAGGCAGCAATTTCGCCGATACGATCGACGGCCGATCGCTTGGGGGAGGCTATAGCCAGTTTGGCGCGCTGATGGGCATGGGCGGGAACGATACCATGACCGCCGGCTATTTTACCGGAAGCATGTTCGGTGGTGACGGGGACGATATCGTTGATGGTCGTGGCAGCCAGTATCTCGTTGGGGTGTGGGGCGATGATGGCAATGACACGCTTTATACCGGCAATACCTTCTCGACCGCCTATGGTGGCGCCGGGAACGATACGATCTATGCACGCAGCAGCGCTTACGGCGGCAGCGGAAACGATCTGATCATCCTCCAGTCGAGCGATTATCATGGCTTGGTCTCCGGCGAGAGCGGCGATGACGAAATCCGCGCTTCGGTCGACAACCGGGACAGTAATGCGATCTATGGGGGCGAGGGCGCCGACCGCCTGACCGGAGGCTCGGGTACCGACACGATTGGCTCGGCCGGCAGCCTTCTCAACTCCCTGACCCCCGACGATGATTTAGGCACTGAACACGACGTCATCGACGGCGGTGAAGGCAATGACCTGATTGGGATCGGCATCGGGGATGATGCCGATGGTGGCACGGGCTTCGACACGCTGCGCTTGTCGCTGGCCGGCGCAAGCACTGGCGTGGATTTTTCCAGCCAGGGCATCACCGGGGCAACACCATTCGTGTACGCCGGTGGGAGGATCGTCAACTTTGAGGACTTTACCTATCTTCGCGGCACCAGCTTCGGGGATCGCCTGAATATCGCAACGCAGGCCACCATGCTGACGATCGATGCCGGAGACGGCAACGATATGGTGAGCGCCGGCCAAAGCTCGGTTACCGTCAATGGCGGCGCAGGCGATGACCAGCTCACGGGCAGTTCGGTGGCGGATGTCCTCATGGGATCGATCGGCAACGATATGCTGAACGGCGGCGGCGGTGCCGATCAGCTTTCCGGCGGCGCGGGCGACGACCGCTATATCGTCGACAATTCCGGCGACCAGATCGTCGAGCAGGATGGCGAAGGTGCTGATACAGTCGAAAGCTCAATCGACTTTTCACTCGCCACCCTGGGCGCGGTCGAGAATCTGACGCTGACCGGCGCTGCGGCGATCAACGGCACGGGCAATGCGCTGAACAACAACATGCGGGGCAACGTCGCGGCAAACACGCTGTACGGCGGCGACGGCAATGATGTGCTCGACGGCGGCGCGGGCGGCGACCGGCTTTACGGTGGCGCGGGCGATGACCGCTATATCCTCGACAACAGCCTGGACCGGGTGATCGAAAATGCCAATGAAGGCATTGATACGGTCGAAAGCTCAGTGAGCTTTTCCTTTGTCAGCTTGAGCGCGCTGGAGAATCTGACGCTCACCGGCATCGGCGCAATCAACGGCACCGGCAACGCGCTGGCCAATATCCTGATCGGCAATGCCGCCGCCAATATCCTCGACGGTGGTACCGGTATCGACCGGATGGAGGGCGGCGCGGGCAACGACACTTATTATGTCGATGCTGCCGAGGATGTTGTTCTGGAGGCGGCCGGTGGCGGCAACGACACGGTGCTTGCCGCAAGAAGCTATGCACTGGCTGCCGGGCAGGAAATCGAGACACTGGCGACGGTCAATGATGCCGGGTCCGGCTTCATCAATCTGACCGGCAATGAGTTCAACAATATCCTGCGCGGCAATGCCGGTGGCAACCGGCTCGATGGCGGGCTTGGTGCGGATCAAATGGCCGGTGGGCTCGGCAACGATACCTATGTCGTCGACAATGTCGGGGATCAGGTCACCGAACTGAGCGGCGGCGGGACGGATATGATCGAAAGCTCGATCAGTTTCTCGCTCGCAAGCGCCCCCGAGGTGGAAAACCTCACGCTAACCGGAATCGCAATGATCAACGGCACCGGCAACGCGCTGAACAATATCCTGATCGGCAATGCGGCAGCGAATATCCTCGATGGCGGCATCGGTGCCGACCGGATGGAGGGCGGCCAGGGTGGTGATCTTTATTATGTCGACAATGCTGCGGATAGCGTCCTGGAGGGCGTGGGCGCAGGTTATGATACTGTATATTCAAGTACATCATTTGCGTTGGCGGCCGGCCAGGAAATCGAGGATCTGGTAACGACTGATCGGGCGGCAGTCACCTCAATCAATCTGACCGGCAATGAATTCGGTAATTATCTGGCTGGCAACGCGGGTAGCAACATACTCGAAGGCGGCGGCGGTAATGATGGAATTGACGGCGGTGCGGGGGACGATCGGTTGTCCGGTGGCGATGGCAATGATGGCATGATCGGTGGCGCGGGCATCGATCAATTATATGGGGGGCGTGGAAACGACCTTTATGTTTTGGATGATACGCGCGATCTGGCTTTCGAAGCCGCTGGCGAGGGCTATGATTCCATTCAAACAACCGCGTCATATATTTTGGCAGCGGGGCAGGAGATCGAAGAGCTAATAGTATCAACTGAATCGATTCTGCCGCTCAACCTGACTGGTAATGAATATAAACAAACCATCATCGGTAATGGATTGAGCAATATTCTGACCGGCCTTGGTGGCGATGATCAGCTATATGGCTATGGCGGTGCCGACACGCTCATTGGTGGCGAAGGTGACGATCTGCTGGAGGGGGGACTCGGCGGTGATCGCCTTTACGGCGGCGTGGGCAATGACTTTTATTTCGTCGATGACAGCCTGGACCGCGTGATCGAGCTCGATGGTGAGGGTCGGGATGGCGTTCTGGCATCGGTGAGTTTCACACTGGGCGGTGCGGTCGAAGAACTTTATTTGAATGGCACTGCGGCGATTAACGGCACCGGCAATGCATTGAGCAATCTGCTCGTCGGCAATGCCGCGGCAAATGTGCTCGATGGCGGCGTGGGTATCGACAGGATGGAGGGGCGTGGGGGTGATGACACCTATTATGTCGATCTCGCCGAGGATGTTGTGCTGGAAGCAGTCGGCGCCGGCAACGACACCGTGCTCGCGGCGCGAAGCTACGCGCTGGCGGCCGGGCAGGAGATCGAGACGCTGGCGACGGTCAATGACGCCGGTTCCGGCTTTATCAACCTGACCGGCAATGAATTCGCCAACATGCTGCGCGGCAATGCCGGCGGCAACCGGCTCGACGGCGGTGCCGGGATTGACCGGATGTCGGGCGGTCTGGGCAATGACAGCTATGTCGTCGACAATATCGGCGATCAGGTCATCGAACTCGATGGCCAGGGCATCGATACGGTTGAAAGTTCGGTCAGCTTCTCGCTGACGACCGCGCTCGAAAACCTCACTTTGACCGGCGTTGCGGAGATTAATGCCACGGGCAATGCTCTCGCCAATGTCTTGAACGGCAATGCCGCAGCGAACTTGCTCGACGGTGCCGGCGGCAATGATGTCCTGTATGGCGGCGCCGGCAGCGACCGTTTGATCGGAGGTGCAGGCAGCGACCAGATGTACGGTGGCGCTGACGGCGACCTTTATTACGTCGATAACGCGGGCGACATGGTCTTCGAAGCGGCAGGACAAGGCAATGATCGCGTTTATACGACCGCATCCTACACCTTGGCGGCAGGCCAGGAGATCGAAGAGCTCTTCGCCCTGGATCAGTTCCCCTCGAATCAACTCGCCATCGATCTGACCGGCAATGATTTTACGCAAATCATCTGGGGTAATGCCGGGAACAATATCCTCAGTGGTCTCGGCGGTAATGACACGTTGCGGGGCGATGCGGGGGCCGACACGCTCTATGGTGGCGCCGGACAGGATACGCTCATCGGGGGCCTTGGCGGTGACCGAATGTATGGTGGCGCAGGCGATGATCTTTACATGATCGATAACAGCCTGGACCGCGTGATCGAGCTCGATGGCGAGGGAATAGACAGCGTCCAGAGCTCAGTGAGCTTTTCCTTGAGTGCTTTGACCTCGGTGGAAAACCTTACGTTGGTCGGCACTGCCGCGATCAATGCGACTGGCAACGCAGGGAATAATATTCTCGGCGGCAATGAGGCAGCGAACATTCTTGATGGCGGCGTGGGTGTCGATGTGATGCAGGGCTGGGCTGGCGACGACACTTATTATGTCGATGTGATGGGCGACCAGGTTTTTGAATTGATCAATGGCGGCAACGACACCGTGCTCGCCGCCAGGGCCTATACACTGCGGGCCGGGCAGGAGATCGAAACGCTGGCGACGGTCAACGACGCCGGGACCGGCTTCATCAACCTGACCGGCAATGAATTCGCCAACATGCTGCGCGGCAATGTCGGCGGTAACCGGCTCGACGGCGGGCTCGGTGCCGACACGCTGACCGGCCTTGGCGGCGCCGACACCTTCGTGTTCGGCACAGCGCTCGGTGCGACCAATGTCGATACGATCACTGACTTCGTCCATGGCACTGACCGGATCGAGCTCGACCAGTCGATCTTCACGGGGCTTGGACTGGGGACGCTGGGCGCCAGCGCATTCAGCAACGGACCTGCCAATACTGCCGGCCAGCATATCCTGTACGATGCAGCGACCGGCAATTTGTCCTATGATGCCGACGGGTCGGGCGCGGGTGCGGCGATCGTCTTCGCGACGCTCTCTAACCATCCTGCCAATATCACCAGCGCGGACTTCCTCGTCGTGCCGTGATCGACCCGATCAAGGTCATCCGCACCCGTCCCCTGGTGAATATTCATTAACCAATTTTTACCCGCAGCCGCTTAGGCAGGGTCGATGCGCCGCTTATACGTTCCGCTTGCCCTTATCGCACTCGCGTCGGTGATGTTCGCATCGTGGATGCATCTCGGCGCGCTCGATCCGCGCCAGGTCGGCTGGCTGCTCGACGGCAACGACCATGGCCAGAACAGCATCGGTCTGATCGCCTATCTGCGCGCGCGCGCGTTTTGGCCATCGCTGCATGATCCGTTGCTGATGGCGCCGGAGGGACTGAACGTCGCGTTGACCGACAGCAATCCACTGCTGGCGCTGGTTCTTCGCCCTTTCGCCGGATGGCTGCTGCCGGATGGTTGGCAATATGCCGGTCTATGGCTGTTTGCCTGTCTGATGCTGCAAGTCAGCTTTGCCTGGGCACTGATACGGCCTTTCACACGCGACCGGATGGCCGCCTTTGTGGCGACCGCATTGCTGGCGGGCACGCCAGTGCTGTTCGCGCGATACGGCCATCTCAATCTGTGCGCG
Source organism: Sphingomonas sp. (assembly GCF_050725575.1). Lineage (GTDB taxonomy): Bacteria > Pseudomonadota > Alphaproteobacteria > Sphingomonadales > Sphingomonadaceae > Sphingomonas. The sequence continues at coordinate 16,141 of NZ_JBOHHW010000009.1, forward strand.
CAGTGGCTGATTCTGTGGGCGCTGTGGCTGTTTATCGACCGGCGGCGGTCTCGCCTGCCCTTTGCCTGGGCGGCGGCGCTTGGGGTATCGGGCCTGATCCATCCCTATCTGCTCATCATGGTCGCCGCGATCTGGGCCAGCGCGTTGCTGCGTCTGGCGGTGACCGAACCACAGGCGCGGCGCCTGGTTGCGGGCACGGCGGCATTGGGTACCGGCACGATGGTCGCGGTGGCATGGTGGCTGGGCTATCTCGCCGAACCGCTGGCCTCGACCGGCACCTATGGTGGATTCGGGCTGGCGCTGGATGCGCTGTGGAATCCCGGCAATGACGGTTATTCCGCGCTGCTGCCGGCGGCCGCATGGCGCGGGGCGCAAGGCTTTGAAGGGATGAATTATCTCGGCGCGGGTCTGCTGTTGCTGACGGTGCTGGCCTGTTACGCCCGCGCGAGGGGGATCGCGCCCCGACCCGATGAGGAAGCGCCGGCGCTTCGCTCCTTGCTTTGGTTGCTGCCTGCCTTTGCGGTGCTGACTCTGGTTGCGATCGGCCCGGCGCTCATTTGGCGAGGACAGATGATCGCCACCATCCCGCTGCCGCCACGCTGGATCGACGTGCTCGATCCGGTTCGCGCCAGTGGGCGAATGTTCTGGCCGGTCTATTATGCCATCGCATTTGCAAGCCTTGCGATCGTTTGCCGGATGCAGACGGCGCGGCTGGCATTGTCCGTCGCGCTGATACTTCAGCTAATCGATATCGCCCCGATGCTGGTGGTCATTCGCGGGCTCAGCGCGCGCGCCGATCAGCCTGCCGTCTATTATCGCACCACCGATCCACGCTGGGCGGGACTGGTCGCAGGCGCGTCGGCGATCGAGATCCATCCCTATGAAGCCTATCGCGACCTCGCCGTGCTGGAGGAAGTTTCGTGGCGTGCGATCACCGCATGTCGTCCGGTCCCACTGCGCTATTTCTATGCCTCGCGAGAGCCGCGATCGATCCGCGAGCGGATGGAGCGGGATGCCGTGCGGCTCAGCGCCGGTGAGATCGACCCGAGCCGGCTATACGTCTTTTTAAAGGATGCACCGCCGCCCGCAGTCGCGGCGCGCGCACAAATGATCGACGGTATCGCGGTCATCGCACCGACGCGTCCCTTGCCGGCGGCGGCGCACTGCGCCTAGGCAAGGTGCGACATGATCTCTGCGCCCTCCGCGGTGCGCGTCACAGGTAAAGCCCATTCAACGGATCATTTGAATCGAGCCGACGCGGAATCGAGCAGTTCATGACGGCCGCCCAGAATTTCCCATAGCGCCGGGAAATCCGCGCCCCGATCCCAGGTGCCTTAGAGAATTGATACACCCCCTTCCAATTGCCCGCCCGTCGCGACACAGTGCGGGCAATCGCATCGCTATCCGGGGGAACCCATGACCAGTATGACTCGCCGCGAGGCACTTGCCGCCTCGACTGCCACCACTCTTGCCGCCACGATCGCCGCGGCGACCCCGGCCTGGGCGCAGGACGCCGCGACGGCGGCAACGGCACCGCCGGCAAACGGCGCGGCGTGGGACCTCTCGGAAATCTATCCCAGCGACGCCGCCTGGGAGGCTGCACGCAAGGCGGCGCTGGCGGCGGTGCCGTCGCTCACCGCCTGGCGCGGCAAGCTCGGCGACAGTGCGGAGACGCTCGCCAGCGCGATGGTCGCCACGTCCGATATGGGCAAGACGATCGCGCGCATCTATGTCTATGTCAGCCTCAAGGCCGATGAGGATGTCCGCGTCGCCGCCAATCAGCAGCGTCAGGCGCAGGCGATCGATCTCTACACCGCTTATGGCGAGGCGGTTTCCTGGTTCTCACCCGAGATATTGGCGATTGGTGCGGAGAAGATCGAGGGCTTCATCGCCGCCAATGCGGTGCTCAAGTCGCGCTTCGATTTCTCGCTGCGCAACATCTTGCGCCAGGCGCCGCACACGCTGAGCGCGAATGAGGAGGCGCTGCTCGCCAGCACCAGCGCGCCGCTTCAGGGGCCGGAGGATATTCGCGGCCAGCTGGTCGCTTCCGACATCCCCTGGCCGACCATCACTTTGTCGACCGGCAAGTCGATCCGGCTCGACGATCAGGGCCATACTTTGGTGCGCGACGCGCCGAACCGCGCCGACCGCAAGAAAGTGTTCGACACCTTCTGGGCGACCTATGGCCAGTTCCGCAACTCGCTCGGCGCGGCCTATCTGTCGAAGCTCAAGGCCGATGTGTTCGGCATGAAGACGCGAAAGTACAAGACGTCGCTGGCCGCCTCGCTCTCGGGCAATGACGTGCCGGAGGCGGTGTACCGCACCCTGGTCGCCGAAACCAACAAGGGCTTGCCCGAACTGCACCGTTATTTCGAACTGCGCCGGCGGCTGCTCAAGCTGCCCGACATGGCCTATTACGATATCTACCCGCCGCTCGTGTCGCTCGAGCGCAAGGTCACCATCCCGGAAATGCGCACCGTCGTGCTTGAGGCAGTCAAGCCGCTCGGCCCCGATTATGTCGCCCTGCTCGGCAAGGCGACCGCGGGCAAATGGATGGATCCGCTGCCGCGTCCGGGCAAGCGTTCGGGGGCCTATATGAATCCCGGCGCCTATGACGTGCATCCCTATCTGCTGCTCAATCTCGGCGAGAATTATGAGGGCATGACCACGTTCGCGCATGAATGGGGCCATGCGATGCATTCGCTGCTCGCCGCCAAGGCGCAGGTCTATGACAAGGCCGACTATCCGCTGTTCACCGCGGAGATCGCCTCGACCTGCAATGAGCAATTGCTTGCCGCGTATATGGTCGGCCGGGTGAAAACGAAGGAAGAAAAGCTCTTCTATCTCGGCCAGCAGCTTGAGGGAATTCGCGGCACTTTTTTCCGCCAGACCATGTTCGCCGAGTTCGAGCTCGCCTGCCACGACAAGGCGGAGGCGGGCGAGGGCTTGTCGGGCGAAGCGTTCAGCGCGATCTATCTCGACCTGCTCAAGCGCTATCATGGTCCGAAGGTCGCGATCGACCCGGTTTATGCATCCGAATGGGAGTATATTGGTCACTTCTATTCGAGCTTTTACGTCTATCAATATGCCACCTCGATCTCGGCCGCGTCCTATTTTGCGCGTTCGATCCTGAAGGGCGGGGTGAAGGAGCGGGATAATTATCTCGGCGTGCTGAAGGCCGGCGGATCGGATCATCCGGTCGCATTGCTCAAGCGCGCGGGGCTCGATATGGCGTCGCCGGCGCCGTATCAGGCGATTATCGCGACTTTCAGGGATACGCTCGACCAGTGCGAAGCGTTGATGGCGTAGGAAAAGAGACGATGCGAACGATTACCTTCCTGCCTGCAGCGACCTTGCTCCTTGCGCTGGCGGCTTGCGGTCCGGCATCGCTGCCCCATGTGACCTATGACAATGTCACAACCGAACCAGAGACGGCACGTCCTGCCTTTGCGGCGGACTTGGCTGGAGCATCGGCGGCGATCGAGGAAGCCGGGGCGCCGTGGAAGGGCGGCACGGTCAAGGACGGCATCCGTGATTCGACCACCGGCGGGACGATCCGCACGATCACCGCGACCGGTGGCCTCGCTCAGGTCTTCGCGCTGCCCGACGGCAAGGCATGGCAGGTCCGCCTGATCAGCCGGCCGAAGACGGGGTGCAGCGAATCCGCGCCGCTCAAGGCCGCGCTGCCGAACCTGGTCGCCACGCTTGCGCCCGCCACGCCGCTCTCCGAGGCGGACCGGAATGCGATCGGTGACGACCTGGCATCGACGGCGCCGAAGACGCATGACCTGACCGCGATCCGCATCGTCGTGTCGGGCGGGTGCAGCCACAGCATGACGCTGACCGCGCTCTGATCCCCGCTAGTCGCTTGTCCCCGCCCAACCGGGCAGATGCGCCGTGTCATGGCCATTGGCGAATGCCAGCGCCTCGGACAGCGCCTTGTCGAAATGGTCATCGACACGGCCCGGTTTGATCCGCCGCCTGAGGAAGTCGGCCCACAGAAATTCGGCATAGGGGGTGTCGACCTTGGCATAGCCGCCCGCGCGCCTTAGCGCTCCGGCAAGCGACCGGTACGGATCGTCGGCCAGATTGGCGACGTGCTTCGGGATGTCGTCATACTCCTGGCGGATGCCCTTCGCATCGAACGGATGCAGCCAGTTGCGATTGTCCATGAAGGTGATGAAGGCGGGCCGGGCGAGCGCGCTCAGATCGGCGATGATATGGACCAGGACGTGCTTCACCCCTTCCAGATGCAGCGCAAGCGCAAGATGGTGATTGTCGATCAGGTAGGCGCGATCCTTCGGCCCGATCACCACCGGCAGCATGTGGCGCCCAAGATAATCGGAGCCCTCGCGGTCGGCGCGGTGGCGCCATTCCTGGCGCTTGCGCTCGACCTCGCGCAGGCCGACCGTGATCTGGGTCGGGCGCAGGCCGGCGATCTCCCTGGGATGCAGGAGCGGCTCAGGATCCTGGATCATCGGCGGCTCCCGTTGGCACTTGTGATTGCGGCAGGCTGGCGACGGCGTCGTCCACGCTATAGCTGGATCGCGCGACCAGGTCATGCGCCCCGGCTGCGGCCAGCAGGTCGCGCACCCTGTCACGCACGCGGGCGAGCAACAGGCGCGCGCCGTTCATCCGCAGCCGCGCATCGAATTCGATCAGCGCATCGGCCGCGCTGCTGTCGATATCGAAGCTCTCCTCCAGGCTGACCACCACATTGGTGATGGTGGAGTCCGCGGCCTGATGGTCGGCGATCAGGGCAAGCACTGCTTCGGCATTGGCGAAGAACAGCGGCTCGGCCGGCCGCCAGATCGCCACGCCGGGAAGGGAGATCGCATCGGGATGGCGCGCGAGATCGACGAAATTATGCGAGCTGCCCAGCCGCCCCAGCCTGACCAGTTGCGGCGAGGCGAGCCGGCGCACCAGTGCCGCGATCGACAGCAATATCGCGAACAGCATGCCGTTAAGGACGCCGAGCGCCAGCACGCCGATTGCCGCACCGATCGCGACATATTGGTCGCGCGCAAGACGCCACAGCCGGACGATGGGCTGCGGGTTGAGTGCATGAGACAAGGCCGCGATCACCACCGCCGCCAGCACCGGCTGCGGCAGATGCGCGACCAGCCTGACCCCGGCCAGCATCAGCAGCGCGAGCCCGATCGCGGCGATCGCGCCGGCCGCGCGGGTCCTGGCTCCCGCCGCCTCGTTGGCCGAGCCGGCGGAAAACCCCGCGCCGACCGGGAGCCCCTGCACCAGCGCCGAGGCAAGGTTGGCCGTGCCGAGCGCGGCCAGTTCGCGATTGGGCTCGATCCGGTCGCCATGGCTCAGCGCCAGCGCGCGCATCGTCCCCCAGCTTTCCGCGAGCAGAATCAGCACCAGCGGTATGACCAGCTCGGCCAGTCCGGTGAGCATCGGATAGGGAATATGCGGCAGCGATGGCATCGCGATGCTCAGGTCGATCAGCCCCACTGTCGCCACGCCGTGCCCCGGCAGGTCGAACAGCATCGACGCGGCAATGCCGGCCACCAGTACGAGAAACGCCCCCGGAACCGAAGGCAGCCGCCGCAGTGCGAGGAGCAGGAGCAGCGCCGCAGTTCCGGTGGCGATGCTCACCCAGTTCCATGCGCCGAAATCGGACCACAGGCCGGCAACCAGCTCGAAGACATTGCCCGCCTGCGGCGCGACGCCGACGACCAGCGGCATCTGTTTGAGGATGATGGTGATCGCCAGGCCAAAGGCGAAGCCGCGCAGCACCGGCCGCGATACGAACCCGGTCAGCCCGCCGAGCCGCGCCGCCGAGGCCGCAAGAAAGGCAATGCCGACCAATGCGACCGTGATCGTTGCTAGCGCGACCTTCACGGCCGGGTCGGCGGTGAGCGTGCCGAGCGATGCGGCCAGGATCGCCGCCGAAGATGAGGTCGGCGAGACGATCGCGAAACGGCTGCGCCCGATCGCCGCATAGACCAATGCGCCGACGATCGCCGCCAGGATGGCATGTTGCGGCGCAAGCCCGGCGATCCCGGCATAGGCGACGGCCTCTGGTAGCATCAGGCCGGCAACTGACAGGCCGGCGATGAGATCGGCTCTGCGCACCGCGCGCTGCTGGTTCATGTGACGCCGTTCAGGGAGGGGCGCAGCGTGCGCTTCATCGAGTCTCTCCTGATCCGCAGGTCAAATCTGCGCCGCTTTTGGCCGGAGAGCAACTGACACGATTGGCGTCGCACGACACCATCTGCTGAACCACTGCCGTCATTCCCGCGAAGGCGCGAACCGCGGCCCTGCCTTGCATTTGGAAGCAGCGGGATCGGGACCGGGCTGAGCATGCGCTGCGTGTTCAGGGGTTGCCTGATGGAACGGCCTGCGCCGGTGCTTTCTTGCGAGGAGGACAGCGGAAGGCTGTCTCAGGCATTATTAAATTAAGTGTTTGATATATAGTGATATTATGCGTTGCCTCGTTGAGGCTGCGGTGGAGGAGATACGACACAACCGGTGTCCCATATCTCTAGCCGCTTGACCAATCAGATGGTCGCTCCCGTCGCCTTCAGCGTTGCCCCTCAGCATTGTTGCCGGCTGCGATTCAACCATTGCACGGGGCCTGGCATGTCATCCCGTGCCGGACGTGCACCGGCGCGCTCTTTCTCAGCGTCGAAAACAACAGTCCATTGCGCCGTCGGCGCAAAGCCTTCCCGCATGACAGAATTACTGTGCAGCCGTCGATCGTGCGCTTGATGGTCTAGGTATCGGAATCGGAGGTCCGTGGCGGTCGGACGTTCACCACGCGCCGGTCCGGCAGGATCCTGAATGCGCCGCCGCCATATCCGGTCGCGCCGGTCACCACGATTACATCGTATATGACGCCAATGCGCAGCGGCTTGGCGGCAACCGACCCTCTCTGCTGATCGGTGAGACGCGGTCGCCCTTTAAGGAGGGCGCCATACAAGATCGGGAACTGGTCGACGCAGTCAAATCCGACCCGCTCGCTCCAGAACGTACCCGACCCGATCAGTGATGGATCATCGCCCGGCGCCTCCCGTGCCCGCGCTTCGTCGTGCGCGACCACGTCGATGGCGTTGATGCATGTCGGCGTTTTTCGGGATGTCGGATCAACAACAAAGGCCAGCCGACCGTTGATCACCGTTGCGAGCAGCTCATAGGTATAGGAACAACTGCCCAGCAACAGGAGGCAGGCCAATGCCGCCGATGAGCGGATGGTCCTCGCGCGATGACGGCGCACTAACCGAGCTGCTCTGCCAGGCTGCGGGTGCGTGAGGTGACTTCGTCGCCGGTATGTTTGGTCGATGCCGGCTCGATCAGCAGCACCCAGCATTCCTCGTCCGCCACCGGGTTATGTCGGACGCCGCTCGGCACGGTCAGGAAGTCGCCTTGTGACAGCTCGACCGGGCCATCCTCGAACTCGATCCGCAGCGCGCCCTTGACGATGTAGAACAGCTCGTCCTCGCCGTCATGCGCATGCCAGACGAACGCGCCCTTCAGCTTGGCGACCTTGAGCAGCTGATCATTGACCCGGCCGACCACCTTGGGCGACCAGTAATCGGTCACGCGGTCGAAAGCGGCGGTCAGGGTGGTGGGGGATAACATCGTTCTCTGCTCCGGTATCGTTATCGGCATTCAGGATACACCGGGCACCTGTCGATGTCTGCAATTGACCCCATTCCCGCTAGCGGAGGTTCGCACGTCGACGTCTGACAACATATAGTGCGCTTGCCGCGAGGCTGACCGGCAGGGCGCAGATGGCGAGGACGATCAGGCTCATGAACAGCATGGCCGGACCGTCATTTGGCGGCGGGCCGTTCGGCGCGAGCTCCAGCAAGACGATTGCGATGAGCACGATCAGGGCCGGTACGAAGGCCGTACCGATGAGCGCAGCCAGTATACCGCTCAGCCGGCTGATGCGTTTGCCGATTATGGCCATGAAGCCGAGGGTTAACAGCGCGACCAGCAGCGCGGCGACGATGATGAAGGGCGCATCGTCCGGTCCGGCGATCGTCCGGGGATTTGAAAAGATCGTCCAAAGTATCTGGCCCATGAAGCTCGCCTCCGATTGCGGTTTCTAAGTGAGCCCTATCGCTGGTTCGGGTGGCCCACGCGAAGCGCCTCGGCCTCTGCAAGCAATGACTTCAGCTTTGCCAGATCGCCGTCCGCCATCGTTAATTGCGCCGCCCGACTCCTGATCGATTCCAGCGCAGGGTCGGCGGTCGGGATGGAGATGAAATCATCCCAATCATAATCATCACCTGCTCCGTCGAGAAAATCCCGCAAATGGTCTGCAACCTCATCGGCCGAAAGATTGGCGGGCCGCTCGAACGGCGTCGTGATCAATTTAACGACGATCGCGAGCGGGATAATGAAAATGAGCGCGAGAATGGCGGGTGTCTGTTGCCACCAGGAATATTTCGGAGCTGCAAAAGCGTGATCCATGGTTTTCATCTATCGGAATCGCGCCGGTTCACAAAGATTATCGGCACCGATAAGGCTTGTAACGGATTGCGTATCATGACCATGGATGAGGCCATCATTGCGATGGCCGGCGATTGGCCGGAAATCGCAATTGCCTCCGACATGATTGGACTTCCCGATGGGACAGCTACGCACCGCCAACAAACGGCGCAATCGCGCGCTCGCACGCCCCGCCGCCAAGCCTGCGGTCGCCGCCGCGTCGGCCAAGGCGAAAACGGTCAAGGCTGCGAAGGGCGCTACGGCCTAACCCCGATAGCGCATCGCCACATCGCAGCGTTCATAGCGTGCGCCGAAATCGCGCATGATCTCCGCATCATGCTCGAAGCCGAGCTTTTCGTAGAGATGGATCGCGGCGGCGCAGATCGAATTGGTGAGCAAATAGAGCGTCTCGATCTCCATCTGGCGAGCGCGGCGCAGGATCGCCTCGAGCAGATATTCGCCTGCCTTGCGGCCGCGCGCTGATTCCAGCACGCCCATCTTGGTCAGCTCGAACCGGCTCTCCCCGGTCTTCTGCAGTGCACAGGCGCCGACGATGCCGAGATCCCTGGCTTCGACGAACAGGATCACCCCGCCCGGATCGATGATCCGCGCGCGCGGATTCTCCAGTACCTCGCGGTCGGTCTGTTCGATGCGGAACATCGACGAAATCCATTCGGCGTTGATGTCGTGGAAATCGCGCGCCAGTTCGTCGGAGAATTCGCGGATCGTAAGGCCGGATGCCGGCCCGGCCAGCACGCGCTGCTCGATCGAATTGCCTTCGAGCGCATCCTCGATCGTCGTGATCTGGTCGAGCAGCGGACCATCCAGCCCGGCGCATAACTCGACCACCGCTGCGTCGATGTGCGGCCAGACGTCGCGTTTCGATCGCGCCATCGCGTCATGGCCGGCCCCGGTCAGTGACAGCGATCTGCGCCGCTGGTCGCCCGGCGTGGTGATTGTTTCGATCAGGCCGAGTTCGACCAGCTTGGCGAGGTTACGGGTGATCGCCGGCTGGCTCAGGCCCAGCTTCTCGGCCAGCGCGCCGACGGTCAGCGTGCCGAAACGGTCAAGCGCCACCAGGATCGGATATTGGCTCGGCTGGATCGCCAGCCCCGCGCGCTCGGCGATGCTCGCGACATCGCCCTGCATCCGCTCCGCCAGCCGCTTCAGCCGGCTGCCGAGGAACAAATAACCCATTTCCTTCATGATATCGTTCGCCATGCCGGTCGCTCCAGTGAGTCGATAGCATGTTATATACCTGGTTATGTAATTGCAATAAGCTGCCGGTCAGGTGTCTTTCATCGCCTCGATCAGCTTCTTGACCTCCTGGCTGCGGCCGCGCGGCAGGATCAGCACGTCGTTGCCGCTGGCGACGACGATCAGGTCTTGCACGCCGACGATCGCGATACGCACGCCATCGCTGCGTACCAGGCAGTTGGTGGTGTCGATCGCGACGACTTCGCCGCCGTCATGGCCGGCATGGGCATGGCCATCGGCATCCGCGCTGAGCGTGTAGAGCGCGTCCCAGCTGCCGAGGTCGCTCCAGCCCATCGCGACCGGCACCACAGCGACCCGCTCGGCCTTTTCCATCACCGCATAGTCGATCGAATCGGCAGGGGAGTCGGCAAAGGCGTCGGCGTCGGGGTAGACTCGGTTCCCCTCATGCCCGGCCTTTTCCATCGAGTGCTGGGCCGCGACCAGTATATCGGGCGCATAGGTGGCGAGGGCGCCGAGATACATATCGGCGCGGAACAGGAAGATGCCGCCATTCCAGGCATGGTCGCCGGCCGCGAGCATCGCCTCGGCCTTGTCCAGAGGCGGCTTCTCGACGAAGCGCGCCACCTTGTGCACGCCTTTGGCGATCTCGTCCCCGACCTGGATCCAGCCATAGCCGGTTTCGGGCGCGTCGGGCGCGATGCCGAACGTCACCAGCCATCCTTCCGCGACCAGCGGCATGGCGGCATGGATTGCGCGGTGGAAGGCATCGACATCGGCAATGACATGATCAGACGGCATGATCAGCAATGGCGCCGGTCCGCCGCCTGCCGCGATCGCGGCGAGCGCGATGGCGGGCGCGGTGTTGCGGCCCATCGGCTCGAGGATCACGGCTTGCGCGCCGGCCTCGACCGCGTTGAGCTGTTCGTCGATCATGTCGGCATGGCGCGCATTGGCGACCACGATCGGCGCGGCGAAGCGCTCGCCGGTCGCGCGTCGCGCGGTTAGCTGCAGCATCGTCTCCTCGGCGGTCAGCGCGAGCATCTGTTTCGGGCATTCGGGCCGTGACATCGGCCAGAGCCGCGTACCCGATCCGCCCGAAAGGATGACGGGGACGATCGGTCTGGAAAGCGGCATTCGAATCCTCCTGGCGGCGCCCGTTGCTTGGGGCAGCATGCGCATCTTCCTTAGGGCAGCGCACGCGTCAGACAAACGGTCCTCGATCAAGCCCGATCCCGGCGTTCAACCTTTATTTGTCAATTTCTGCGACAGCCGGTCGCACGTGTCGGGAAAATTTACACGGACCGACTGGGACTCGACGTAATGATCAGGCTGTTCAAGCATTATATACCGCATGCCGTGCTGCTGCTCGGCCTGTTCGATGTCGTGCTGTTGCTGGCCGCGGCCGAGTTCGGCTGGATCTATCGCGCCAACCAGATCGAGATGCTGGTCGAGCCGATTCATACCCGCATCCCGCAATTGCTGACCTTTGCCGGCTCGCTCGAACTCGCAATGATCGCGGTCGGGGTCTACGGCGCGAGCTCGCTGCAATCGCTGCGCTATGCCGCGGCGCGGCTGGTGGTGGCCATTTCGCTCGGCGTGATCTTCCTCAGCGTGATCTTCTTCGTCATGCCGGCGATCACCTTCTGGCGCTCCAACCTGCTCTATTCGATGGGCGCGGCGATGGTCCTGCTGGTCGGCCTGCGCATCCTGCTTGGCAAGATGATCGGCGGACAGGCGTTCAAACGCCGCGTCGTGGTGCTCGGCGCGGGCGCTCGCGCCGCGCGGCTCAAGGCGCTCGCCGCGACCCCGGGTGCGGGGTTCGTCGTGGTCGGCTATGTCTCGATGAGCGAAGCCGCGCGGGTCATTCCCGAGGCGATCGCGCGCGATGCGATCTATAATCTCGCCGACCACGTCGTGCTGCTCAACGCCAGCGAAGTCGTGCTCGCGCTGGAGGAGCGTCGCAACGCGCTCCCGCTGAAGGATTTGCTGCGGATCAAGACCACGGGCGTGCACGTCAACGAGATCTCGACCTTTCTCGAACGCGAAACGGGCCGAGTCGACCTGCAGAGCGTCAATCCGAGTTGGCTGATCTTCTCCGATGGTTTCTCGTCCGGACGGATGCTGTCGAGCGTGTTCAAGCGGCTGTTCGACATCGTCGCGAGCGCGCTGCTGCTCACATTGACCGCACCAGTCATCCTGCTCACCGCGATCGCGATCAAGCTTGAGAGCAAGGGCCCGGCCTTCTACCGCCAGCGCCGCGTGGGGCTGTACAGCGTCGGCTTCGATTGCATCAAATTGCGCTCGATGCGCCAGGATGCCGAAATTGGCGGGCAGGCGGTCTGGGCGGAAAAGGACGATCCGCGCATCACGCGCATCGGCCGTTTCATCCGCAAGGTGCGGATCGACGAATTGCCGCAGACCTGGTCGGTGCTGAAGGGCGAGATGAGCTTTGTCGGCCCACGTCCCGAACGGCCGCAATTCGTCGACGATCTCGAACAGCAGCTGCCTTATTATGCCGAGCGCCATATGGTGAAACCGGGCATCACCGGCTGGGCACAGATCAATTATCCCTACGGCGCGTCAATCGAGGATTCGCGGCAAAAGCTCGAATACGACCTCTATTACGCCAAGAATTATTCGCCCTTTCTCGACATATTGATCCTGCTGCAGACGATCCGCGTCGTGCTGTGGCCGGAAGGCGCGCGGTAACGGCTCCGTGGCGATGACGCTCATCCTGTGGGGCCACGCATTTGCCGCCCTGCTGTTCGGCATGATCGCCGTGTCGCAATTGCGCGACGCGGCGACCGCCTTGCCGCGCCTGACCTTCGTCGTCGCCCTGATCGCCACCGCCTTGTGGGCGCTGGCGGTGGCGGGGATCGACCCGCGCGATATCATGGCCCGGATTGCCGAGAGCGGGCGCAATCTCGCCTGGCTCGCCTTCATGTTCGCGCTGGTCCGGCGCGACCCGAGCGCGCCGCATGGCAAGGCGGTGGCGACGGTCTACGGTGTCGTCGTGCTGATCGTGCTGGCCGGGATCGTGCTGGCCATCGCGGAAACCACCCTGGCCCCGGCCGACGCCGTGTCGATGAGCTCTTCCCGGTTGCTGCTGCGCATGATGGTCGCGGTCAGCGCGCTGGTGCTGGTCCATCACCTCTATGCTGCGGTCGCGCCGCGTGCGCGTGGCGGCATTCTGCTGGTCGTCATCGCGCTGGCGGTGATGTGGAGTCTCGATCTCGCCCTCTATGCCACCGCTTATTTGACGCAAAGCTGGGGTGTCGAACTGGTCGCGCTGCGTGGTGCGGTGATGGCGCTGCTTGCGCCGTTGTTCGCATTGGCGGTGCTGCGCAATGGCGACTGGACGCTGAAATTGTCGCGCACCGTCGCCTGGCAATCGCTGTCGCTCGCTGCAACGATCCTGTGGCTGGTGACGATGGTGCTGATCACCAGCGGGATTGCCGCGTTCGGCGGCACTTATGTCCGCATTGCCCAGACCGCTTTCGTGTTCGGGTCGGCGGCGGCGACACTGACCCTGGTCTCGTCACCCTGGCTCAAGGCCTGGGCGAAAGTGAAGCTGGCCAAGCATCTGTTCAATCATCGCTATGATTACCGTGCCGAATGGGCCCGCTTCACCGACACGCTTGGCAAGCCCGAAGGCGCCGCGCCGCTCGACGAGCGGATCGTGAAAGCGGTCGCTGACCTGACCGATTCTCCCGCCGGCCTGCTGCTCGTACCGGACGGCGCGGGGCTGGGCATTGGTGCTGCCTGGAACTGGGCTCGGGACGGGCTACCCGCGTCCGGCGGGGATGAAATCCTCGCCCGCCATCTCGTCGCCAGCGGACGGATTATCGAACTGGACCGGATTCGCAGCGATGTCGGGCTCGATGCCGAGGCCAGCGCCGAAGCGGCGAGCGTGCCGCAATGGATGCTCGACGATGGCGCCACCTGGGCGCTGATTCCGCTCGTCCATCTCGACCGGCTGCAGGGCGCGATCCTGCTGGCGCGGCCGCCGATCGACCGGGCGCTGGACTGGGAGGATTTCGATCTGCTGCGCATCGCCGGCCGCCAGGCCGCAAGCTATCTCGCCGAAGCGCGTGCGCAGGAAGCATTGGCCGATGCCGAGCGCTTCGACGAATTCAATCGCCGCTTCGCTTTCATCCTGCACGATATCAAGAATTTGGTGAGCCAGCTGACCCTGGTCGCGCGCAACGCCGAACGCCATGCCGACAATCCCGACTTCCGCGCCGATATGGTCGCGACATTGCAGGATTCGGCCGGGCGCATGAACGACTTGCTCGCACGGCTGTCGCAGCATCACAGTGCTCGCGCGGAAGAGCTGCGCCCGGTCGAACTGATGCCACTGGTCGAACGCGTTGCGGCGCGGCGCCGCGCTCAGCATCCGGTGGCGGTCATCGGGGTGAAGGCACTGGCGCAGGCCGATCCGACGCGGCTCGAACAGCTGCTCGGCCATCTGCTGCAGAATGCGATCGAGGCCAGCCCCGCGGTCGAGCCGGTGACGATCGCCGTCTCGGTCGATGCGGCCAATGTCGTGATCGACGTGATCGACCAGGGCTGCGGCATGTCGCCCGCATTCTTGCGCGACAAATTGTTCAAGCCCTTCGCCTCGTCCAAGCCCGGCGGCTTCGGCATCGGCGCGTTCGAGGCACGGCAGCTCGCCCAGGCGATGGGCGGCAGCGTCGAAGTGACCAGCCGGGAGGGTGAGGGCACCCGCTTCCGCGTCATCCTGTCATCCGCCCGCGCGCTACCAATGGAACACGCCGCATGACCGCGAAACCGAAACTGCTCCCCAAGCTCCTGATCGTCGAGGACGATGCCGGGCTGCAGCGCCAGCTGCGCTGGGCCTATGAAGGGTATGACGTGGTCGTCGCTTCCGACCGCGCCACCGCGCTCGACGCGGTGCGCGCTGAGGAACCCGATGTCGTCACACTCGATCTCGGCCTGCCGCCCGATCCCGACGGCACGAGCGAGGGCTTTGCGACCTTGCAGGCGATCCTCAGCCTCAAGCCCGATACCAAGGTCATCGTCGCGTCGGGGCACGGCGCGCGCGAAAGCGCGTTGCGGGCGATTGCCGAAGGGGCCTGGGATTTCTACGCCAAGCCGATCGACATCGATGCGCTCGGCCTGATCGTCGCGCGCGCGTTCCATGTTCATGCGCTGGAGGCGGAAAATCGCCGGCTCGCCGAGCGTGCCGGGACGACCGTGCTGGGCGGGATGATCACCGCCGCGCCTGAAATGCTCAAGGTCACCCGCACGATCGAGCGAGTCGCGGGGGCGGACGTCTCGGTCATGCTGCTCGGCGCGAGCGGCACCGGCAAGGAATTGCTTGCCCGCGGGGTGCATGATTCGAGCCCGCGCCGGAACGGTGCGTTCGTCGCGATCAACTGCGCGGCGATTCCCGAAACCCTGCTTGAAAGCGAATTATTCGGGCATGAAAAGGGCGCCTTCACCGGCGCGGTCAAGACCACCGAGGGCAAGATCGAACTGGCCCAGGGCGGCACCCTGTTCCTCGATGAGGTCGGCGACATTCCGCTGCCGCTGCAGGTCAAGCTGCTGCGCTTCCTGCAGGAGCGCGTGATCGAGCGGATCGGCGGGCGCAAACCAATCGCGGTCGATACGCGGATCGTCTGTGCGACGCATCAGGACATCGACGCAATGATCGCTGACGGCCGCTTCCGCGAGGATCTTTATTACCGCCTGGCCGAGATCGTCGTGCGCATTCCGTCGCTGGCGGAGCGCAGCGGCGATGCCGGGCTGCTCGCGCAACATTTCCTGAAGAAATACGCCAAGACCATGCACTCGTCGGTCACTGGCCTGTCGCCCGATGCGCGCGCCGCGATCGACGCCTGGGGCTGGCCGGGCAATGTCCGCGAGCTGGAGAACCGCATGAAGCGTGCGGTGATCATGGCCGAGGGCAAGCTGCTTACCGCCGCCGATCTCGACCTGGCCGGTGATGCCGAGGATGTCCCGCTTAACCTGCGCAGCGTGCGCGAGGTCGCCGACCGCAAGGCGATCCGCCATGCGCTGGCCCGCGCCGACGGTAACATTTCCAATACCGCCAAGCTGCTAGGGGTGAGCCGGCCGACCTTGTACGACCTGTTGAAGAGCTATGATCTCCATGCGTGACATGCCCGCTCCCAAAACGCTCTGGCGCCTGGCTACCGCCATTGCCGCGTCGCTTGGCGCAGCCGTGCTGCTCGCCTTTGCCGTCACGACCCCGGCACGGGCCGATGCCGATGCCGCGCGCCTGTCGCTCGCCAAGAGCCTGGCGATGCTCAAGACCGGCAACATCAGCGCGGCGCGCAATCATGCTCAGGCGGCAATCAAGGAAGATCCCAATTGGGGCCTTGCCCATGCGGTGCTTGGGCGCGTCTTCCTGGCGCTCGGCGATGGCCTCGGTGCCGAGGGGGAGCTTGATCGCGCCAGGGCGGCGGGCTTCGATCCCAAACGTGCGCAGCAACTCTATGCCCATGCCTATCTGCTGCAGGACGACCCCAAGCGCGCGCTGAGTGCCATCGCGACGGTGCCGCCGCGTTTCTCCGGCTATGCGCTGCGCGTCGGCGCGCGCGCGCTTGCCGCGCAGGGCGACATGCCGGGCGCGCAACGGGCGCTTGCCAGTCTCCTCGCTATCGATCCGGCGAATAGCGCGGCCTGGTCCGATCTCGGCCGGGTGCGGTTCGACAGCGGCGATGTCGGCGGCGCGATCGAGGCGGCGGTCAAGGCGACCGAACTCGACCCGGCCAATATCGAGGCGCTGACCCTGCGCGGCGAGCTGGTCCGCGGCCAATATGGCCTGGTCGCTGCACTGCCTTGGTTCGAGGCCGCGCTGGCCCGCGATGCCTATTATCATCCCGCGCTGATCGAATATGCCTCCACGCTCGGCGATGTGGGGCGTTACAATGACATGCTTGACGCCACCCGCCGCGCGCTCGCCGCGCGCCCGGGCAGTGCCCAGGCCTATTATCTCCAGGCCGTGCTGGCTGCGCGGGCAGGCAATTACGATCTCGCCCGCACGCTGATTCAGCGTATCGGCGACGACGTGAATGATCTGCCCGGCGCGCTGCTGCTCGGCGGCACGCTCGACTATGAGGCCGGCGGCTATGAGCAGGCGATCAACAAATGGCGCGAACTGGTCGGCCGCCAGCCCATGAACATCACTGCGCGCCGCCTGCTCGGCGCGGCGCTGTTGCGTTCGGGCGATGCGCAGGGCGCGCTCGATATATTGCGCCCGGTCGCGGCACGCAGCGACGCCGACAGTTATACGCTGACCCTTGTCGCGCGTGCGTTCGAACGCACCGGGGAGCGCGACTGGGCGGCCAAATTCCTTGACCGCGCAGCCTTTCCGGCGCGCGACGCATCGATGCCGTTCGGCGCCGATGACAGCGTCGCGGTGCTCGGCAGCCTCGCCAACGACAATCCCGACGATCCGGTGCGGCGCGTGGTCTTTCTGCGCGGGCTGGCCGATGCCGGCGATTATGGCGCCGCGCTCACTCAGGCACAGGCATTGACACGCACGGCGCCTGGCGCGCCTGCTGCCTGGCTCGCGACCGGCGACATGCTGATGGTGATGAAGCGCTATGACGAGGCGATCGCTGCGTATCGTCGTGCCGCCGATATCCGGTTCGATGAGCCGACCATGCTGCGCATGGTCGACGCGCTTGACCATGCCGGCCACCGCGGCGAGGCGTCCAATGCCCTTGCGCTGTTCCTGTCGCAGAATCCGCAGAATATCGCCGGCCAGCGGCTCGCCGCGCATTGGCAGATCGCCGCGGGCGAGTTCGACGCCGCGATCGAGACGCTGGAAAGCCTGCGCCAGCGCGTCGGTAATGGCGACGCCGCGCTGCTGGCCGAACTCGCTTATGCCTATATCGGTGACGGCGATGACGCGACGGGCATGGCCTATGCCAAGGCGGCCTATAGCCTCTCGCCGCTCAACCCGGCGACGACGGATGCCTATGGCTGGGCGCTGTATCAGAGTGGCGACAACAAGGGGGCGGTGCAATTGCTCGAAAAGGCGGTTTCGATCGCCCCCGAACATGCAATGCTGCGCTGGCACCTCGGCCAGGCCTATGCCGATCTCGGGCGCGGTGCCGATGCCCGGGTGCAGATCGACGCTGCGCTGAGCGACCCGACCTTCACGGATCGCGAGGCCGCGGCCGCGCTGCTGAAAACGCTGGTTTAATCTCAGCCGTTCGCCCTGAGCTTGTCGAAGGGCCGTTCTTTCTTCTAACGCGGTGTGCAGGAAGAGCGGGGCTTCGACAGGCTCAGCCCGAACGGAAGATGATATGGCCGACGATCAGCAAACGCCCCTCGACCTTATCGCCGCTGCCCTTGACCGCATTGCACCGCCGGCACCGGTGCCCGCCGATCCGCTGGCGCACCCGGCCTATCTGTGGCGCGGCGCCGCGCTCGCCGCCGCGCGTGATTTCGCGGCACTGCCGCTCGGCGATCTTCACGGCATCGACGCGCAAAAGGCGACGCTGGTCGCCAATCTCGATCGCCTTGCTCAGGGTCATGCGGCGCATGACGTGCTGCTCTGGGGTGCGCGCGGCACTGGCAAGTCGGCGCTGGTCAAGAGCAGCGTCGCCGCATTGCAGGCCGAGGGCAGGGCGCTCGCGCTGATCGAGGTCGTCACCACGCAGCTCGACACGCTGGCAACGCTGTTCGCGGTGATCGCCGCTGTGCCCCGCGCGTTCGTCCTGTTCATCGACGATCTCGGCTTCAACGCGGCCAGCGATGCGCGTGCGCTACGCTCGATGCTCGAGGGTGGTGCGGAGGCGCGTCCCGCCAATGCGCGGCTGCTGGTAACGTCAAACCGCCGCCACCTCGTGCCGCGCGACATCGCCGAGCAGGAGAGCGCGATCAACCCGCGCGACGCAGTCGACGACAATCTCGCGCTGGCCGATCGTTTCGGTTTGAGCCTCGGCTTCCATGTCGTCGATCAGGAAGGCTATCTCGCCATCGTCAAGGGCTATGCCGATACGCACGGCCTGCCCTTCGACCCGGTCGAGGCGGTCGGCTGGGCGACGCGGCGCGGCAGTCGGTCGGGCCGCGTGGCGTGGCACTACATCGTCGATCTCGCCGGGCGGCACGGCAGGTCGCTGCGATTATAGCAGAAGTGGATCAGGTTTCGCCAAACGCGGCTTGACTTGATCGTCGTACCACGGCTGTCTCACCGAATGGCCCGTATCGGCGAACTCGACCTGTGCGATCGACTCTCGCCCACCATTCCGATCTGGGTGACTCAGGTCGTTGTCGGGCTGGTCACCTCGGGTGCGGCGCGGCTGCTGCGCATCGGTTTCGACATCGTCGCGGGCGGGGCGGCGCCATTCGCACTGATCTATCCCGCGATCATGCTCGCGACATTGTTCGCACGCGCGCTGGCCGGCATTGTCGCCGCGACGGTGATGATCCTCTATATCTGGTATTATCTCTTCCCGATTCACGACTCGTTCCGCTTCGCCGATTCGGCCGGGGCGCTCCAGATCGGCGTCGTGGTGGTCACCGCGCTCATCACCATCGCCCTGGCCGAGCTGTTCCGCCGCTCCGCTTACCGTGCGACGCGCGAACGTGACCGGGAGATCGCCGATCGCGACCTGTTCCTCGCCGAATTCGACCACCGTATGAAGAATAATTTCGCGATCGTCGCCGGACTGCTCGACATGCAGAAGCGTCGTGCGGTCGATCCGGCGACGGCGGAGGCGCTGGGCGTCGCGCAGATGCGCATCGACAGCATCGCCCGCGCCCACCGCCATCTCTATCGCGGCAGCGAACAGCCCGGCATGGTCGAGATGCAGGAATATCTGCCCGATCTGTGCGCGGCATTGTCCGAGGCCTTGTTCCTGCGCGGTGGCATCACCCTCGCTTGCGACACCGACCAGGCATCGGTGCCGCGGGACCGCGCCGTGTCGATCGGGCTGGTCATCAATGAACTGGTTACCAACGCCGCTAAGCATGCCTTTCCCGGCCGTGATATCGGCAGCATCAGCGTCCTGTTCTACAACCGCACCGGCGGCGGATGGACCGTCACGGTGACCGACGATGGCGTCGGCCTGCCCAAAAAGCCCGTTGCTCCCGGTCCGGATCATGGCCTGGGCAGCCGGCTGATCGAAGCCTTCGCGCGTCAGGCGGGCGGGACGATCACGACCGACAGTGATCGCACGGGTACCCGCGTGACGCTGGAGCTGACGGCTTAGTGTCTTTCCGACTTACGTCGATACGGTGCCAGCCCGCTCCCCCTCCCGGCCACCCACAGCATATCCTGAATGGGTGGCCGGGAGGGGGAGCGGGCTGGCACCGTCTAACCGAAAAGACTCTAGCTTAGCGCCTCGATCTGTTCGGCGAGCTCCAGCCAGCGCATTTCGGCCGCGTCCTTTTCATCGCGCGCTGCCTCGATCGCCTTGGTCAGCCGCTCGAATTTGGCGAAATCGCGGGAATAGAGCGCCGGGTCGGCGAGCAGCGCCTCGTCGCGTTTGATCGCGGCTTCGATTTCTTCGATCCGCTTGGGCAGCAGGTCATAATCGCGCTGATCCTTGTAGCTCAGCTTCACCTTCGGTGCTGCTGGCGCCGTCGGCTCCACCTTGCGCGGATTGGGCCGCTTGCCGCCGCTGACCTTCAGCCGGCGGCGCTTTTCCCAATCCTCATAACCGCCGGCGACGACATCGACCGTGCCCGATCCGTCGAGGCCGAGCGTGATCGTCACGGTACGGTCTAGAAAATCGCGGTCATGGCTGACGATCAGGACGGTGCCGTCATAATCGCCGATCACTTCCTGCAGCAGGTCGAGCGTTTCGAGATCGAGATCGTTGGTCGGTTCGTCGAGCACCAGCAGATTGGACGGCCGGGCGAATTCGCGTGCCAGCAACAAGCGCGATCGTTCGCCGCCCGACAGCGTGCCGACCTGCGCATCGACCAGCCCGGGCTCGAACAGGAACTCCTTCAGATAGCCGATGATATGCTTCTTGATGCCCTGCACCTCGATCCAGTCGCCGCCGTCGGCGAGCACTTCGCGCACCGTCTTCTCCGGTGCCATCAGGCTGCGCTGCTGGTCGATGACAATGCGGTCGAGCGTCTTGGCGAGGCGAATATGACCGGAATCGGGTGCGAGCTCGCCGGTCAGCAGCTTAAGCAGCGTGGTCTTGCCCGCGCCGTTTGCACCGACGATGCCGATCCGGTCGCCACGCATGATGCGCAGCGTCAGGTCCTTGATGATCGGCCGGTCTCCGAACGATTTCGACACGCCCTTGACGTCGATCACCATCTTGGTGCGCGCATCGTCGCTGCCGATCGACAGGTTGGCGGTGCCCGGCGGCCCCATCATCGCCGCGCGCGTCTCGCGCATTTCGAGCAGCTTGGTCAGTCGGCCCTGGTTGCGCTTGCGCCGCCCGGTGACGCCGCGCAGCAGCCAATGCTCCTCCAGCTTCAGCTTCGCGTCGAGCCGTTCGGCATTGCGCGCCTCGTCGGCATAGACTTGCTCGGTCCATGCCTCGAACCCGCCAAAGCCGATTTCGGCGCGGCGGATCGATCCGCGGTCGAGCCACAATGTTTGCTTGGTCAATCGGGTCAGGAAGGTGCGATCATGGCTGATCGCGATGAACGCGCCGCGGAACCGGCCGAGCCAGTCCTCGAGCCAGTCGATCGCCGCGATATCGAGATGGTTGGTCGGCTCGTCGAGCAGCAGCACGTCCGGGTCCATCGCCAGTGCGCGCACGATCGCCGCGCGGCGCCGCTCGCCGCCCGATGCGCTGGCCGCCTCGCGCGACAGGTCGATGCCGAGCTGATCGGCGATCGCGTCGGCCTCATATGGCAGCGGCGCATCGTCGCCGTGCAGCACATAGTCGAGCAGCGTCGCATGCTGGCGCAGGTCGGGTTCCTGCTCAAGCAGCACGACGCGCGTGCCTGGTTGAATCGTCCGCCGGCCCTCATCCGCATCGACCGCATCGGCGATCAGCTTGAGCAGAGTCGTCTTGCCCGCACCGTTGCGCCCGATCAGCGCAAGCCGGTCGCGCGGCTGGATATGGATGTCGAGGCCGCGGAACAGCCACCCCGATCCCTGGATGATGCCGAGATTTTCAAATGCGAGGATTGGGGCTGCCATGGCGGTCCGTTACGAGGCGGATCGCGAGACGGCAAGTTGCGCTTGTCTGACCGAAGCATTCACAGGCTGTTCAAGCCCGCCCCGCTATGCGACGCACATGAAGATGTTGTTATCCTCTTTAGTCTGCCTCCTCGCCGTGGCCGGACCGGCCGTTGCCGACCCTGCGCCCGACCAGCGCCGGGGCGATCAGGTCGAAGCGTTCGATCAGCTCAAAAAGGGCCGATTGCTGCCGCTTCACGAGATTGAGCGCCGCGTCGTGCCGCAAATGCGGGGTGCGCAGTATCTCGGTGTCGAACTCGATTCGATCAGTGGCATTTACACGCTCAAATTCCTGCGCGATGGAAATGTCATCTGGGTCGAGGTCGATGGCCGTTCTGGCCAGATCATCGGCCGTACCGGCAATTGAGCCGCCCGATCGTGGCTGGAAGGGAACAAGAATGCGCGTCCTGATCGTCGAAGACGAACCCAATCTCGGCCAGCAATTGAAGAACACGCTGGAAGGTGCTGGCTATGCGATCGACCTCGCCACCGATGGCGAAGAGGGTCATTTCATGGGCTCGACCGAGAATTACGATGCGATCGTGCTCGATCTCGGCCTGCCCGAGATTGACGGGCTGACCGTGCTCGACCGCTGGCGCAAGGAAGGCCGCACCGCACCGGTGCTGGTGCTCACCGCGCGCGACAGCTGGTCGGACAAGGTCGCCGGGCTCGACGCTGGCGCCGATGATTATGTCGCCAAGCCGTTCCAGTCGGAAGAGCTGATCGCCCGGCTGCGCGCGCTGATTCGCCGCGCTTCGGGCAATGCTTCGTCGGAACTGACCGCGGGCGATGTCCGGCTCGACACGCGCTCGGGCAAGGTTACGCTGGCCGGCGAACCGGTCAAGCTGACCGCCCAGGAGTATAAGCTGCTCAGCTATCTGCTCCATCACAAGGGCAAGGTGGTCAGCCGCACCGAACTGATCGAGCATATCTATGATCAGGATTTCGACCGCGATTCGAACACCATCGAAGTGTTCGTGACGCGCATCCGCAAGAAGCTTGGCCAGGATGTGATCACCACGATCCGCGGCCTGGGCTACAGCCTTGAAGACCCCGATGCTTGATTCTGACGCCGCCTCTGTACCGTTCGTCCCCGGATCAGGTCCGGGGCTGTCGAAGCACCGTTCTTCTCCCTTCTGACCGTGGAACAGGAAGAGCAGCCCTTCGATAAGCTCAGGGCGAACGGAGATGAGGTCGCGGTACCCGGTACGGCTCCCGATACGGCCCGCGACCCGGCCGACCCGGATGCGCCGATCGGCCGGGGTTATGTCCGCACGACGGGGTCGCTCAGCCGGCGGATGATCCTGATCGCTGCGGCATGGATCCTGCTGCTGCTGACCGGCGGCGGCTTTGCGCTCGACCGGGTGCTGTCATCGGCGATCACGCGCAATTTCGACGATCAGCTCGAATATGTCCTGACCGCGCTGATCGTCTCGGCCGAGATCGGCCCGGACGGTGAGGTCGTGTTCAACCGCGAACCCGCCGACCAGCGCTTCCTGGAGCCCTATTCGGGCCTGTACTGGCAGGTCAGCACCAAGGGGCGTGAGGATTTTCCGTCGCGCTCGCTGTGGGACCGGCGCCTGTCGTTCGGATCGCAGCACACCGATCTCGGCATCCACAGCTATGACAGCGTCCAGTTCAACGCGGAAAAGCTGCGCATCCTCGAACGCGATGTGAAACTGCCGGGGTCGCCGCTGCGCTGGCGCTTCCAGGTCGCGCAGACCCGCGAAGGGCTCGATGCGCAGATCAATGCACTGCGGCGGACCCTGGTGCGCAGTTTCGTGTTGCTTGGGCTCGGCCTGATCATCATGGCCGCGTTGCAGACGTTTTACGGCCTGTGGCCGCTGCGCAAGGTGCGCGAGGAAATCGCCCGTATGCGCGCCGGCAAGTCGCGCCAGGTCGAACGTGCGATGCCGATCGAGGTCGCGCCGATGGTCGAGGAATTAAACGGCCTGATCGCGCATAACGAACGCCAGGCCGAGGAAGCGCGCCGCCATGCCGGCAATCTGGCGCACGCGCTGAAAACCCCGCTGACCGTGATCATGAACGCCGCCACCGCCCAGGCCGACGATCTCGGCGAGACTGTGGTGCGTGAGGCGCGGACGATGCGGCGCCAGGTCGATCATCACCTCGCCCGCGCCCGCGCCGTCGGCCGTCGCGGATCGGCGCACAGCCGCGCCGATGTCTGGCCGAGCCTGGAATCGGTCGAGCGCGCCGTCGCGCGGCTCTATCGTCATGTCCGTATCGACATCGCCGGGCCGAAGACGTTGCAGGTCCATGTCGAGCGGCAGGATCTCGATGAGATGCTCGGCAATCTGATCGAGAATGCCGCGAAATATGGCGGCGGCAGCGTGTTCGTGACGGTCGGCCAGCATTCGGGCTTCGTCGAATTCCTGATCGAGGATGACGGCATGGGCATTCCCGAAGAACAGCGCACGCGCATCTTCGATCGCGGCGTGCGGCTCGATTCGGGCAAGCCCGGCACTGGCCTCGGCATGGCGATCGTGCGCGACGTGGCGGAGATTTACGAAGGTACCGTCAGCCTTGAAGAAAGCGAGGATCTGGGCGGACTGCTGGTGCGGTTGCGGTTGCCCGCCGCGAACTAGTCGGTCCGACTCGCGCAAGAGGCCGAACCCAGCCAGGTGTGAGGATTGCCGTCCCAGCACCAGCCAAGGTTCGGCTGTTTGGCGGCATTGATCCATATCGCCGGTACGCGCTGGTCGCCCGCATGGCGCGACACCAGCAGCGAGTAGCAATTATTCTTCCTGAGAAAGTCGGGACATTGCGTGGCGATCGCGATGCCTTCTTCG
This sequence comes from Sphingomonas sp., assembly GCF_050725575.1. Lineage (GTDB taxonomy): Bacteria > Pseudomonadota > Alphaproteobacteria > Sphingomonadales > Sphingomonadaceae > Sphingomonas. The sequence continues at coordinate 40,777 of NZ_JBOHHW010000009.1, forward strand.
ATCGTCAGCGCCAGCCTGGCTTCGCGCTTGATCAGGATGAGCGCTTCGTTCGGCGGCAGGTTCCTGTTCTGCTGCCCGCGATCGATATCGACGATCAGATAGGCGAGGCCATGCGGCAGAACGGTGTCAGCGGTGACATGGAAATCACTTGCCGAGCGCGGATAAAGCTTTGAAATCCCCTGTCGGCCATCCTTGCTGACGGCCGCCATCTGCACATCGGTCGCGACCAGGTCGCTCTTGACGGCAATGGCGAACGGCAGCGTCCCGATCTCCATGTCGCCGGCGCTCACTTGAAACGTCACGACCTTTTCAGCCAGCGGCGTCAGCAGTGCGCGGAAAGCCGCATCGTCCAGACCACTATGCTGCGGATAGCCCCTGTCGATCAGCACAGCGGTCTGGCGATCGAATTCCTGCATCAGGTCTGCTGGTGTCATAGGGCGGCGCTCCGTCATCATGGAAGCGCGATATGGCGTCGCGGGCTTCCAGTTTCACGTTGCCAGTCTGTTCCGGGCCAGTCTGTTCCGGGCCAGTCTGTTCCGGGGCCAGTTCCGGGCGCCGCCGGCTAATCCTCGCCGCGCGGCAGCGATCTGATCTCGACCGTGCCGCCGCATTCATAGACCGGATTGCCGGCAACCCGGCTTTTCGCATCGGCAAGGTCGGTGGCTTCAATACGGATATAGCCGACGAGATGGCTGGCGACCGCGCCCGCCGGAAAAGCCGCCGCGCTGCCGCAGGCTGGCGAAATAGCGATCCCATATGCCGGCGGACGGTTCGCGTACGCTGTCGTCGTGCATCAGTAAGGTGAAGTCGGGCATGCGTTTCCCCCGTTGGCTGACGGCCGTTACGCCGCCACGGCCAACTCTCGCATGACGTACGCGGTGATCTCAAGACTGTGCTTGCGGGCGTCATGATCATAGATTGAGCTTGCCACCATGATCTCGTCCACGCCGGTGTGCGCGACGAACGCGGCGATGTCGCGGGCGACCTTGGCCGGCGCGCCGACCGCTGAGCAGCGCAGTGCATGATCGAGGATCGCCGCACCCTGCGCGCCCAGCGACTGGCGATAATTCGCGACCGGCGGCTTCATTCTGCCGGGGTTGCCGGTGCGCAATGCGACGAACGCCTGTTGCTGCGAACTGGCGAGCAGTTCGGCCTCGTCATCGGTATCGGCGGCGAAGACGTTGAACCCGGCCATCACATAGGGCTTTGCCAGCACCGCCGAGGGGCGGAAATCGCGGCGATAGATCGCCAGCGCCCCATCGAGCGCGTCCGGCGCGAAATGCGAGGCGAAGGCATAGGGCAGGCCAAGTGCGGCGGCCAGTTGCGCGCCGAACAGGCTCGATCCCAGGATCCACAGCCTGATATCGGCGCCGGCGCCGGGTGTGGCGCTGATTCCGGTCTGCCCGTCATCCGCGAAATAGCTTTGCAGTTCGAGCACGTCCTGCGGAAAGGCGTTGGCGTCGCTTTCCAGCGTGCGACGCATCGCGCGTGCCACTTTCTGGTCCGATCCGGGCGCGCGCCCCAGCCCCAGGTCGATCCGGCCCGGGAACAGGGCGTCGAGCGTCCCGAATTGCTCGGCAATGACCAGCGGTGCGTGGTTGGGCAGCATGATGCCGCCCGCACCGACCCGGATCGTGCTGGTCGCGGCGGCGACATGCGCGATGACGATCGAGGTCGCGGCGCTGGCGATGCCGGTCATGCCGTGATGCTCCGCGGTCCAGTAGCGGCTGAACCCCAGCGCCTCGACATGCCTGGCCAGATCGGCGGCATTGGCGAGCGACTGGGACACGCTGCCGCCTTCGACGACGGGAACGAGATCGAGCAGGGAATAGGCTGTCATGCTCAGGAGATGGGGAGGGGGGCGAGGGTTCGCCAGATTAGAAAATCTTCGTCGTGCCGAACTTGTTTGGCGATTGTCTCCTTCAGGCGTGTATTTCTTCATTGCGTCCCCGGCGAAGGCCGGGGAAGCAATGAATGTGCATTATCATATTGATATATAATGATATTATTCTCTTCCGGCTGAGAGTGAGCGACAGGAGATATGGGACACTTCTGGTGTCCGATATCTCCCGACGGCGTTGCGGTTATTCAACCGGGACACGGAACCGGGCATGTCATCGCTTGCCGGACTTAAGGGCACACCGCCTTGCCCGATCCGCACCCCCGGCCTAGAGCCTCGCCCCTATGGACCCACGCCTTTCCCATATCCGCACCTGGATCTTCGATCTCGACAACACGCTCTATCCGGCGAGCGCGAAGCTGTTCGACCAGATCGATGTGAAGATGGGCGCCTATATCGCGCAGCGGCTCGGCGTCGACAGGCAAGAGGCGCACCGTATCCAGAAGGGCTATTTCCTTGGGCACGGCACCACGCTGGCCGGGATGATGGCCGAGCACGGCGTCGATCCGCACGAATTTCTCGATTTCGTCCATGATATCGAGATGGATGTGCTGGAGGAGAATGCGCCGCTCGCTGCCGCGATCGCGAAACTGCCCGGGCGCAAGCTGGTCTTCACCAATGCCGACACGCCTTATGCGGCGAGGGTGCTGGGTCGGCTCGGGCTGGGCGAGACGTTCGAGGCGATCCACGATATCCATGCCATGAACCTCGCCCCCAAGCCGCAGGAATCGGCCTATGCCGGGCTCTGCGCAGCGTTCGATCTCGATCCGCATACCGCGTTGTTCGTCGAGGATATGGCGCGCAACCTTGCCCCGGCCAAGGCGATCGGCATGACCACGGTGTGGGTCGATAACGGCTCGGAACAGGCGGTCGACAGCGATCGCAGCTATATCGACTTCACCACCCATGACATCACGCACTGGCTGCAAGCCGTTCTGGAGGCGCAATGACCGACCATCTGCAATCCGTGATCGAATCCGCCTGGGACGACCGCGACACCCTCGGCTTCACCACGGTCGGTGCGGTGCGCAAGAGCGTCGATGATGCGCTGGCGCTGCTCGATTCCGGCGCGGCGCGCGTTGCCGAGCCCGACGGCGCGGGCGGCTGGCGCGTCAATCAATGGCTCAAGAAAGCCGTGCTGCTCTCGTTCCGGCTCAACGACAATGTGCTGATCGACGGCGGATCGGCCGGCGCGCCTGCGTTCGACAAGGTGCCCTCGAAATTCGCCGGCTGGGGTGAGGCAGAGTTCCGCGCCGCCGGCATTCGCGTGGTGCCCGGCGCGGTTGCCCGGCGCGGTGCGTTCATCGCCAAGGGCGCGATCCTGATGCCGAGTTTCGTCAATATCGGTGCCTATGTCGGCGAAGGGTCGATGATCGATGCCTGGGCGACGGTCGGCAGCTGTGCGCAGATCGGCAAGGGCGTGCATCTGTCGGGCGGCGCCGGCATCGGCGGCGTGCTCGAGCCGCTTCAGGCCGATCCAGTGATCATCGGCGACGGCGCATTCGTCGGCGCGCGCGCCGAAGTCGCCGAGGGCGTGCGGGTGGGCGAGGGCGCGGTACTGTCGATGGGCGTCTATCTCGGCGCGTCGACCAAGATCATCGACCGCGCGACCGGCGAAGTGTTTCGCGGCGAAGTGCCGCCCTATTCGGTCGTCGTGCCGGGCTCGACTGGGGGTGGCGACGGCAAGCCCGGCCTGTATTGCGCCGTGATCGTCAAGCGTGTCGATGCGCAGACCCGGTCCAAGACCAGCATCAACGAGTTGCTGCGCGACTGAGGAAAAGATCATGCCCGACAGTCAGGCTCCCGATAATCAGACCATCGCCGAGATCATCCGCGTCGTCGATGCGATCGACCGGGCGGTGGATGGAAAGGACTGGGCCGCGGCGCGATCCCATTTTGCCGACCGGCTGGCCGCCGATTTCAGCTCGCTGTCGGGCCAGCCCGCCGCTGAAATCGCCAGCGACGCGCTGATCCAGGCTTGGGCGACCAACCTGACCACGGCCAAGGCCAGCTTCCATATGCGCACCAATCATCAGGTGCTACTCACCGGCGATACCGCGGATGTGGAGTCGGCTGACTATGCGTGGAACCGGATGGAGGGCAATGGCGAGCCGTTATGGGAGGTCTGGGGCACATATCGTCACCATCTCGTCTGCACGCCCGAAGGGTGGAAGGTCGATGCCATGACATTGATCGTCACGCATCAGCGCGGCAATGTCTGGGTTCGCGATACGGTGCCTGCCGCATGATGCGCCGGCTGCTTCTCGCCGCGGCGCTGCTCGTGTCCGGCCCTGTCATGGCGCAGCAGGTGCCGGTCGATCCGGCAGCACTGATACGCGCCTATCCGCATGATCCGCGCGCCTATACCGAGGGACTCTTCTATCTCGACGGCGCGCTCTACGAGAGCACCGGTGAGGTCGGGCGATCGGGTATCCGCAAGGTCGATCTCGACAGCGGCAAGGTACGGGCAAGCGTCGCGGTGGATCCGCCCTTGTTCGGCGAAGGGATTGCGCCGTGGCGTGGCCAGATTGTCAGCCTGACCTGGAAAAACGGCATTGGTTTCCGCTGGTCGATCAACGGCTTCAAGAAGCTTGGCAGCTTCCGCTATCCGGGCGAGGGCTGGGCGCTGACCGCCGATGGCACGAGCCTGATCATGTCCGACGGCACCGCGACCTTGCGCTTCCTCGACCCGCGGACTTTCCAACCGCGCCGCACGCTCCGCGTTACCGCGAACGGCTTGCCGATCGAGCGGCTCAACGAGTTGGAATATGTCGATGGCGAGATCCTCGCCAATGTCTGGCTCACTGACCGCATCGCCCGGATCGATCCGAAGAGCGGCCATGTGATCGGCTGGGTCGACCTGTCCGCACTGCATGCCCGCGCCAATGTCTGGGGCGATAACCAGGTCGCCAACGGCATTGCCTGGGATGCTGCCCGCCGTCGCCTGTTCGTGACCGGCAAGGAATGGCCCTATCTGTTCGAGATCGCGCCACCCAAGGGCGCACGCCCAAAGCCTGTTCGCCGACGCTAGGGTCGACGTTCGAGACCGGGCCAGTCTCGACATTGCAACACACGCCGCCTATCCGCGCCGTCAAGATCTTTGAGAGGGTTTCCATGACCACTACTGCCAGCAAGGTCCTTGACCGCGTCCTCGTGCTCGAAATGGTCCGCGTGACCGAGGCCGCCGCCATCGCTGCCTCGACCCTGGTCGGCCGCGGCGACGAGAAGGCCGCCGATGCCGCGGCGGTCGAGGCGATGCGCGAAGCGCTGAACGAACTGTACATGGACGGCACGGTGGTGATCGGTGAGGGCGAGCGCGATGAGGCGCCGATGCTGTTCATCGGCGAAAAGGTTGGCTCGGCGATCGGCAAGGGGCCGAAGATCGACATTGCGCTCGATCCGCTCGAAGGCACCACGATCTGCGCCACCGCTGGTCCGAACTCGCTCGCTGTGCTGGCGATCGCCGAGCAGGGCGGGCTGCTCAATGCGCCCGACGTCTATATGGAAAAGATCGCGATTGGCCCGGGCTATCCCGAGCGCCTGATCGACCTAGACAAGTCGCCGACCGAGAATGTCACTGCGCTCGCCGCCGCCAAGGGCGTCGCGCCGTCGCAGATCATCGCTTGTGTGCTTGACCGGCCGCGCCATGAGAAGCTGATCGCCGAATTGCGCGCTCTTGGCGTCGGCATCATGCTGATCGGTGACGGCGATGTCGCCGGCGTGATCGCGACGACCAATCCCGACACGACGATCGACATCTATATGGGATCGGGCGGCGCGCCGGAGGGTGTGCTCGCGGCGGCCGCGCTGCGCTGCGTCGGCGGGCAATTCAAGGGCCGGCTGCTCTTCCGCAACGACGATGAGCGCGCACGTGCCCATAAATGGGGCGTGACCGATCTCGACAAGCAATATGACCTGACCGAGCTGGCCAGGGGCGACTGCATCTTCGCCGCGACCGGCGTGACCGACGGATCCCTGCTCGCCGGGGTCAAGCGCAAGGCCGGCAAGATGACCACTGAAAGCGTGGTGATGCGCGCCAGCTCCGGCACGGTGCGCTGGGTAAAGGGCGAGCACCGCCTCGGCTGATACCGGCCTTACGGCACGACGACGAAGTCCGCGGCGGTGATGGTGGTCGGCAGGTTCTGCAACGTGGCGAACAGGATCGCGGAACCGGCGCCTGACCCGTCGGCATCATAGGACAGATTTCCGGTCGCCGCATCGTACAGGATATGCTGGTCGGCGGTGGTTGCGGCACCGGTGGTGAATGCGCTGGTGTCGAGCGTGCCGAGCCCGAGTGCCATGAAGATCGATTGATCGAGCTCGATCCGGTCGGTGCCCTGGACGAAGTCGGTAATGGTGTCCGCACTGTCGAGGATCGTGTCGAACACGAAAACATCGGCGCCGGCCGCACCGCTCATCGTGTCGGCGCCACGCGTCCCATTCAACCGGTTTGCGTTGCCATCGCCGATCAGGGTGTCGTCGAACGCCGATCCGATCATGTTCTCGACGGTCGTGACGATATCGCCCTGCGCTGCATTGCCGGTGCCCACACCGGTCTGCAGATTGATCGATATCGCGCCCAGACTGTCCGCGTAACTCACCGTGTCGATGCCGCCGCCGCCATCGAGCCGGTCGGCGCCCAGCCCGCCGATAAGGATATCCGCGCCCAGCCCGCCATTGAGTGTATTGGCGCCGCTATTGCCGGTGATGACGTTGTTTGCGTCATTACCGACGCCGACCGTCGCCGTACCAGTGAGCGTCAGGTTCTCGACATTGGCGGTCAGCATGTAGTTGTAGCTCGACAGGACGAGATCCCGGCCCTCATTGGCGACTTCGGTTACGATGTCGTCGAAAAAATCGACGATATAGATATCGTCACCAGCGCCGCCTGCCATGGTATCCGCTCCGGTTCCGCCATCGATCGTATCGTTGCCGTCGCCGCCAGAAATACTGTCATTGCCGCCCTTGCCGAAAATAATGTCGTCGCCGGCATCGCCGTAAAGACTGTCCGCTCCTACAGTGCTACCCGAAAGCGTGTCATTGCCGACACCGCCAAAGGCGCGTCCGGCGTAGAACCCGAGTGTGACTATATCGTCGCCGCCTTCACCCGAGACCCATATCTCTGAAAACGCGTATGAATTGCCGGTTGTGATGTTATCGGCGAAATTCGTTCCTTCGACGGTGTCAATCGTCTCGATTCCAGTTATGATACCACCGCCGACGACCACCGAACTGCCACTGCCCAGCGGACTGAAATCGACCGTAACGCCGGCCGTCGCGCCCTTGAAGTTGAGATTCAGGAAATCATTGCCGGTACCGCCATCGATATTGTCGCCATAGCCTGCATAGAAACGGTCCGATCCCGCGCCGCCGTTCAGCGTGTCGACGTCGCTGCCATTATCGATGCGGGCTTTAAGGTTTCCAAAAAGAATATCATTGCCGTCACCGCCATAGAGGGTGTCCGATCCCGCATCACCGGAAAGATATTGGTTACCGATCCCGCCAGTGATGACATCGTTGCCGCCGCCACCCGAAGCATCGATGAAGCCGCCTGGATTAGCACTATTGGCGCCAGTACTGATCGTGATGTTATCGGCGAAGTTCGATCCATTGATGTCGATGACCTGCTCGATCCCGGTGATAAGTCCACCGCCGATGACCAACGAACCGCCGCTTGCCAGCGTGCTGAAATCGAACGTCACACCCACCGTCGCGCCCGCGAAGCTGATCGAGAGAATATCTTCTCCGCCGCCGCCATCGATATTGTCGCCATAGCCGGCGGAGATTCTGTCCGATCCGTCGCCACCGCTCAGCGTATCGACCTCGTTTCCAGTATCCGATAACCCATAAAACGCTTGGTCGACGAGATTCGAAAACAGGCTGTCATTGCCGTCGCCGCCGTCGAGAATGTCCGAACCGGCTCCGCCCAAAATCTGGTCGTTGCCGAGACCGCCGGTGAGACTATTGGCGCCGCCATTGCCCGTGATGACATTGTCCGCGTCATTGCCTGCACCGCTCAGGTTCGCGATACCGGTGAGCGTCAGGTCCTCGACATTGGCGGTTAGCATGTAACTGATGCTTGAGTAGACGAGATCTCGACCGGCATTGGCGTCTTCGGATACGCTATCACCGGCATTATCGACGTAATAGAAATCGCCGTCGGCGCCGCCCGCCATGTTGTCGGCTCCGATTCCGCCGTCGAGTGTGTCGATGCCTGCGCCGCCCAATATGACGTCGTCGCCATTGCCGCCGTAAAGAATGTCGCTGCCGTCACCGCCGTCGAGACTATCCGACCCCGCGCCGCCTAAAAGGTAGTCGCTGCCACCATTGCCGGTGATGATGTCGTCGTCATTGCCACCATAATAAACATCGCGGCCAGCACCGCCCACAAAAGTCACCATGTCCGACTCCCCCTGAAATGTCGCTGGCGAGCATAGAAGAGATCACCGTCAAGGCAATCTCCATTGTGCAGCCTATGCCATGATGAGGAGGCCGGCCTGTGGATGGTTATGACAAGATTAAGTATTTGTTACAGAATGCACTTCATTCCTCGCCTCGCCGAGGCGGTGGTGGAAAGATATGCGACATTTCGGTGTAACATATCTTATTCGGCTCGTGCCCCACCCTGTCGCCGGCGGCGATTCAACCAAGACACGGGATCGGATACTCATCCTGTGCCGACTAGTCCCGGCTCGTCTTTTATATTTCCGCAACGGCATTGCTACAGCCCAGCAGCGCAACGGCCTCGCGCAGGACCTGAGCCTGGATCATTGAAAAATCGCCAGTTTGCTGCTCTGTCCTTATAATGACGCTCTCATATCAAGGGTGACGATGATGCGAATTCGCGGCTTTCTTTTCCCCGCTGCGGCATTGGCCGCGATCGCCGCGCCGCTTTCCATCGCCCGGCCCCAGGCCGCGCCGGCTGCTGCCGCCACCCAGTCACCCTTCATCTTCGAAGAGGTGATGATCGTGATGCGCGACGGCGTGAAGCTGCAGACCGTGATCCTGCGCCCGCGCGATGCCAAAGGCCCCCTGCCGATCCTGTTCCAGCGCACGCCTTACGGCGTTCCGGATGCCGCGCCCCCGACCATTCCAGGCAACTTCAAGACGCTGTCACAGGACGGCTATATCTTCGTTTTCCAGTCGATGCGCGGCCGCTTCAAATCCGGCGGCGTCTTCACCCTCTCCACCGCCGTGCATCCGAAGGACTATAAGGCGGTCGACGAGGCGACTGACGCGTACGATTCGATCGAATGGTTGGTGAAGAGGGTGGAAGGCAATAACGGCAAGGTCGGGATGTGGGGCGTATCCTATCCCGGCTTCGCCGCCGCCGTCGCGCTGGCCAAGCCGCATCCCGCGCTGAAGGCGGTTTCGCCGCAAGCGGCCTGGATCGATTACTGGCAGAATGACGACCTGCACCGCAATGGCGCGCTGCGGCTGAGCTATGCGACCGACTGGGTCGGCTCGCTGCAACTGAGCAAGACCAATGATGTCGGGCCGGACTATGACACGCTCGATACCTATGACTGGTTCCTGCGCATGGGCACTGCCGAGGGTATCGACACGGCGCAGTTCAAGGGCCGCTCGCCGATGTTCACGGCGTTGCTCGACCATCCCAATCACGACAGCTTTTACACCAGCCAGCGCTGGACCGATACGCTCGGCAAGACGGTCGTGCCGACACTCAATGTCGCGGGCTATTGGGACCAGGAGGACCCCTGGGGATCATGGCAGATCTATGCACGGCAGAAACAGAATGACCCCAACCATTTGAGCCAGATGGTTGCCGGGCCCTGGGCGCATGGCGGGTGGCAGGGCAACACGTCGATGATCGGCCGCGTGCCGCTTGGCGGCGACAGCGGCAAGGATTTCCGCGACACGATCCAGGCACCGTTCTTCGCCTATTGGCTGCACGGCAAGGGGCCGCGGCCGAACTTCGAGATGAAGAGCTTCCAGTCGGGATCGAACGCCTGGAAAGAGTATAAGAGCTGGCCGCCGGCCGAAGCCAAGGCGACCGACCTTTATCTCCACGCCGACGGCTCGCTGTCCTTCACCGCGCCTGCTGCCGGGGAAGCATGCCGCGATTACCTCTCCGATCCGGCCAACCCTGTGCCCTTCCGTCCGCGTCCGATCTCGAAAACCTATCCGCGCCCCGAATGGCGCTGGTGGGAAGCGGAGGATCAGCGGTTCGTCGATCATCGCCCCGATGTGCTGAGTTATGTCAGCGCGCCGTTGACCGAGAACCTTACCGTCACCGGCAACATCGTGGCGCAGCTGATGGCCGCGACCACCGGCACCGACAGCGATTTCGTGGTCAAGCTGATCGACGTGCTGCCCGACGATTATGCGCCGTTCGACAACAGCGCCCCGCTCGGCGCCTACACGCAACAACTGGGCGGCTATCAATTGCCGATCGCAATGGAGGTCCGGCGTGGCCGGTTCCTCGCCAGTGGTGCCGATCCGAAGCCGCTGGTGCCGGGCAAGGTCATTGCCTGGGACGTGCCGCTACGCGACCATGACCATGTCTTCCTGAAAGGACACCGGTTGATGGTGCAAATTCAGTCAAGCTGGTTCCCGGTGATCGACCGCAACCCGCAGAGCTTCGTGCCCAATATCGCGCGGGCCAAACCGGGCGATTTCGTCAAGGCAACGCAAAGCGTTTGTACGGGGTCGAAGGTGGTGTTGCCGGTCGTGAAATAGTTCCTCCCCGTGCCGGGGAGGAGTGCGCTACGACTTCAGCCGGTAGCCGGTCTTGAAGATCCACCCGATCACGCTGAGGCACAGAACCATGAACAGCGCGGTCACGCCGAGACTGATGCCGACGCTGACATCGCCCTTGTCGAAGAAACTCCAGCGGAATCCGCTGACCAGATAGACGACCGGGTTGAACAGGCTGACCGTCTGCCAGGGCTGCGGCAGCATGCTGATCGAATAGAATGCGCCGCCCAGGAAGGTCAGCGGCGTGATCAGCAGTGCGGGAACGAAGTTCAGCTGCTCGAAGCCCTTGGCCCACACACCGATGATGAAGCCGAACAGGCTGAACGTCACGCTGGTCAGCACCAGGAACGCCAGCATCGCAAACGGATGCGCGATCGGCAGTGGTACGAACAGCATCGCGGTGATCAGAATGATCAACCCGAGGATCACCGACTTGGTGGTCGCCGCGCCGACATAGCCGAGCACCATCTCCATCGCCGATACCGGCGCCGAGAGCAGTTCGTAGATCGTGCCGGTAAATTTCGGGAAGTAGATGCCGATCGAGGCATTGGAGATGCTCTGCGTCAGCAGCGACATCATGATCAGGCCGGGTACGATGAAGCTGCCATAGCCCACGCCATCGACCGTCTGCATGCGACTGCCGATCGCGCCGCCGAACACGACGAAGTAAAGCGAGGTTGTGATGACCGGCGTGACCAGGCTCTGCCACAGGGTGCGCAGCGCGCGCGCCATTTCGAAGCGATAGATCGCCCACACGCCATGCGCGTTGAAACTATGCCCGTTCATGCCGCGACCCTCTCAGCTTTGCCCTGAGCCACCAGATCGACGAAAATATCCTCAAGCGACGATTTGCTCGTCTCCAGATCCTTGAAGCCGATGCCGAGCTCGGCAAGCTTGCGCAGCAGCGACGGAATGCCGGTCCGCTCGCTGGTCGCGTCGAATATATAGAGCAGCTTCTTGCCGTCATCCTCCAGCTCGAGATGCCATTCCTCCAGCTCGGGCGGGACAGTCGTCATCGGTTCCTGCAGCGAGATCAGCATCTGGCGCTTGCCCAGCCGCTTCATCAACTCGGTCTTGCGCTCGACCAGGATCAACTTGCCCTTGTCGATCACCCCGACCCGGTCGGCCATTTCCTCGGCCTCTTCGATGTAATGGGTGGTGAGAATGATCGTCGTGCCCTTGTCGCGCAGCCGGTGGATCAGTTTCCACATGTCGCGGCGCAGCGACACGTCGACGCCGGCGGTCGGTTCGTCGAGGAACAGGATATCGGGTTCGTGGCTCAGTGCCTTGGCGATCAACACGCGGCGCTTCATGCCGCCGGACAATTCCATGATCCTGGCGTTGCGCTTGTCCCATAACGACAGGTCGCGCAGCACCTCTTCGATATAGGCGTCATGGCCTGACCGGCCGAACAGGCGGCGGCTGAACTTGACCGTCGCCAGCACGGTTTCGAACATGTCGACCGACAATTCCTGCGGCACCAGCCCGACCAGCCGGCGTGCGGCGCGGAACTCGTTGATCGCGTCATGCCCCATCACCGTGACGGTGCCGGTCGAGGGCGTGACGATGCCGCAGATAATACTGATCAGGGTGGTCTTGCCCGCGCCGTTAGGCCCGAGCAACGCGAAGATTTCGCCCTTGGCAATGTCGAGGTCGACCGAATGCAGTGCGGTGGTACCCGACCCATAGGTCTTAGATACGCCGCTGACGGAGAGAATGGTGTCCACTTGGCCCCCTTTAAGGATCGGCCTTAGGTAGGGCCGCCATGGCCACGCTTCAATCGCGCGGGTCTTTTTGTTTCGAGCGCCGTGCCGGAAAAATCCGCTATGCCGGGTGTTCTCCGTCAGCTTTTTTCGCGTGCTTCCTGCACAGCTTTTTGCAGTTCTTCGAGCGTCAGGGCGGTCGAGACGACCTTGTCGCCGATCACCCAGCTTGGCGTGCCGGTCAGTCCCAATTGCTGCGCGGTGCTGCGGTTCGCCGCGATCTCGGCTTCGGCGCGCGAGGTCATCGCTGCGGCCTTGGTCATGTCCAGGCCGGCCTGTTTGGCCGCCGCGGCCATGCTCTGCGCGGTGAGCTGTCCGCCGGCATAGAGCGCGTCGTGAAACGCTTTGAACTTGCCCTGTTCGGCGGCGGCGAGGCTCAGTTTCGCAGCAACGATGCTCTCTTCGCTCAGGATGGGAAATTCGCGGAACACGATTTTCACCTTGGGATCGCGCGCGACCAGCTCGGCGATCGCCGGCAGGCTGGCGCGGCAATAGCCGCAATTATAGTCGTAATATTCGACCAGCGTGACATCGCCCTTGGGATTGCCGATCCAGGCCCCGCCGAACGGTTCGAGGATCGCCTTGTGGTTCGCCTCGATCAGTTTGGACATCTGGCGGTCACGCAGCCGGTCCATTGCCTCGGGAATGAGCTCGGGATGGTCGAGCACATAGTCGCGTACCACGGCTTCGACGCGAGCCGTATCGAGGGCGTCGAGCGTCCCCGGTGCGGCGCGTTGCAGGCCCCACATCGCGGCCGCGCCGACCAGGGCGGCGAGCAGCACGGCGCCGGCCAGTGCCAATGGATTCCTGGACAGTCGATCGATCATTGATGCTGGTACTTCTCTGGTCCGCTGCCGGTCATCGGCGCTTGAATTTCTTCGGATTCTCTTCGATGTCGTTCTGCGCGGTCATCGCAATGTCCTGCGCGCGGATCCAGTCGATACTGTTGGCGGGCAACCCCGCCATCGCGCCGCGCGCACTATAGGCCGCGGTCGGCGAATCGCCGCGCATGCTCGCGGTCTCGGCATTGGCCAGCAGCGCGCGAGGCTGGTCGCCGGTCAATTCGTAAACCGTGCCGAGCTGGAACCAGGCGAACGGATTCTGGTCGTCGCGCGCGATCGCGCCGCGCAACACCGTCACCGCTTCGGGATAATTCGCCTTGTTCTCGGTCGCGATCAGCGCATGGCCGAACGTCGTCGCGATCAGCGGCGAATTGTCCGACCGCTGAGTCGCTTCACGGAGCGGTGCGAGCGAGTCGACCGGCTTGCCCGCCTCGAGCAAAATCTGGCCCTTGATTTCGAGAAAATAGGGGTCGTGCGGATCGGCCTTGATCAGCGCCGCAGCCTCGGCATCCGCCTTTTCGGGATAGCCGGACTTATGCCAGGCATAGGCGCGGGCATAATGGGCATAGACGCTCTGATCCGTTTCGGGGAAGGTGTTCAGGGTCGTCTTGGGATCGGCGACGAAGCCGAGAAGCTTGGCCCTGACGCGCTTGAACCGCTCTTCGAGCACCGGATCCAGCTTGGTATTCCAGGACGGCGCCGATTGCAGGTCGTGCGTCAGGTTGGCGATACGCGCGCCGCTCAGCGGATGGCTCTGCGCATAGGGATCGATATTCTTGACCCCATAGGCATATTCCTGATTCTGCAGCTTCTTGAAGAAGCTGATCATGCCCTTGCCGGTGATCCCCGAGGCATTGAGATAGCGCGCGCCCGCAGCGTCCGCGCTCGATTCCTGGATGCGGGTAAAGGCCAGGAACTTGCCCATCGCCGCCTGCTGGCCGGCCTGCAGGATGCCGATCCCGGCATCGCCCGCACCGGCGGCGATCGCGGCGAGGCCCAGCACCATGCTGACGATCGAGATGCCCATGGCGGGCTTGGTCCCGGCATCCTGCAGCACGACATGGCCATCGGCGATATGGCCGAGTTCGTGCGCGATGACGCCCTGAACCTGATTGGCATTGTCGGCCGCCTGAAGCAGGCCCGAATGAACATAGACGGTCTGCCCGCCGGCGACGAACGCGTTGATCGAATCATCGTTGATCAGGACGATGCGCACATTGCGCGGGCTGAGCCCGGCGGCAAGGATCAGCGGCCGCGACATGTCGTTGAACATCGTCTCGGTTTCCGCATCGCGCAGGATCGACTGCGCGGCGGCGGGCTGTGCCCAGAGGAGTAGAGCGGCCGTCAGACCAGCGAGAATCCGCTTCATGCCCGACATATCGACACTTCTTCCCGCTCTGGCAACGGGGGAAGGGCCGGCTGTGGCGCGGGGCCGGCGAATAGCGGGTGAAACACGCGCCGGAAAAGGCAATGGCGGCGAAGGCATTCAACCCTCGCCGCCGCTAACCTTTGCTCGTCCCTCGACAGGGAAGAGCTATCCCGGCTTATGCCCCGAAGGTGCGCTGCCACCAGCCGCGGCGCGGCGAGCCGGCCTCGCCCGGATCGGCGTCATTGGCCGCATCACCCGGACCCGCCGCTGCATCGGCAGGGGCGGTACCATCGAGTCCGTTGCCAGCGGTGACGGCCCGCATGTCGGATTCATCGGGCTGGGCCGCCTCGGCTGCAGCGCCCGCTTTCTTGCGCGGTGCGCGGCGCTTTGCCTTGGGTGCAGCCTCCTCGATCACCGGTTCGGGAGCTGGTGCAGGGGTTTCGACCTGGGCCTCGTTAGCCTTGGCTTTGGCCTTGCGCGCCCGCTTGGGCTTGGCCGGTGCTTCGGCTTCAGCCTCGACCACCGGCGCCTCCACGGGTGCCTCGGCAACCACGACGGGAGCTTCGGCCGCATCGCGTGCCTTGGGACGGCGGCGACCCTTTTTGGGCGCCTCCGCCACGGGCTCGGCCTCGATCACCGGCTCTTCTGCCGGTGCTTCGGCCACGGCCTCGTCAGCGGCGATCGCTTCGCCGGCCTCGTTGGTCCGCTCGCCTTCGTTGCGGCGACCGCCCCGACGGCCGCGGCGGCCGCGACGACGACGGCCTTCGCCGTCACCGGCTGCCTGCTCGCCGCCTGCATCGACGGTTGCTTCGCCTTCGCCGGCTTCCGCATCATCGAGCGCGTCTTCGGCGTCAGCCTGTGCATTGGCCTGTGCTGCGGCGGCATCGCCCTCGGGCGTGCCATCGCCCTCGACACGGTTGCGGCCGCGGCGTCCGCGACGGCGACGGCGACGGCGTGAGCCACCTTCATCATCGCCCGACCGTTCAGGACGTTCGCCGCGGTCACGCGGTTCGCGCGCTTTGCGCGGCTCTTCGACTTCGTCTTCCTCGACCTCGTCGATCTCGTCCTCGATATCCTCGGGGATGTCCTCGTCGAACTCTTCGATCGGCGCGTCGAAGCGCGGCGCATGCGCCGGCGGCGGTCCGGAGACCTCGACCGACATGCGCGCGCCTTCCTGCTCGCCATCGGGCGCGACTTCGATCTTCACGCCGTAGCGATCCTCGATCTCGGCCAGTTCCGCGCGCTTGCGGTTAAGCAGGTAGAAGGCCGCTTCCATGCTGGCGCGCAGCGTGACTTCGGACCCGCGGCCGCGTGCCGCCTCGTCCTCGATCAGGCGCAGCGCCGACAGGCCGGCCGACGAGGCGGTGCGGACCAGGCCGGTGCCCTCGCAATGCGGGCACTGACGGGTGGACGCTTCGAGCACGCCGGTGCGCAAGCGCTGACGGCTCATTTCCATCAGGCCGAAGCTGGAGATGCGGCCGACCTGGATGCGGGCGCGATCGTTCTTCAGCGCCTCCTTCATCGCCTTCTCGACCTTGCGGACGTTCGAGCCATTGTCCATGTCGATAAAGTCGATCACGACCAGTCCGGCCATGTCGCGCAGACGCAGCTGGCGGGCGATTTCCTGCGTCGCTTCGAGATTGGTCGCGGTTGCGGTCTGTTCGATCGAATGCTCGCGCGTCGACCGGCCGGAGTTGATGTCGATCGAGACCAAGGCTTCGGTCGGATTGATCACCAGATAGCCGCCCGACTTCAGCTGCACCACCGGATGGTACATCGCGCCGAGCTGATCCTCGACATGCGCGCGCTGGAACAGCGGCACCGGGTCGGAATAATGCTTCACCTTGCGCGCATGGCTCGGCATCAGCAGCTTCATGAAGTCCTTGGCGTGGCGATACCCATCCTCGCCCTCGACGATCACCTCATCGATCTCGCGATTATAGATGTCGCGGATCGCGCGCTTGATCAGGTCGCTGTCGCCATAGACCAGCGCGGGAGCCGACGAGGATAAAGTGGTTTCGCGAATGCCGTCCCACAGCCGGGCGAGATAATCGAAGTCGCGCTTGATCTCGACCTTGGTGCGCTGCAGCCCGGCGGTGCGGACGATGCAGCCCATCGACGGCGGCAGCTTCATGTCGGCCATGATCGACTTCAAACGCTTGCGGTCGCCCGCATTCGAAATCTTGCGGCTGATCCCGCCGCCGTGCGACGTGTTGGGCATCAGCACGCAGTAGCGGCCGGCCAGCGACAAATAGGTGGTCAGCGCCGCACCCTTGTTGCCGCGCTCTTCCTTGACGACCTGGACCAGCAGCACCTGGCGGCGGCGGATCACGTCCTGGATCTTGTAGCGGCGGCGCAGGTTCATGCGCCGTTCGCGCAGGTCATCGACCGCATCGTCGGACGCACCGCGCTTGCGGCGCCCGCGCGAGCGGCCGCCTTCTTCGGCGGCGACTTCGGCCTGCACGCCGCCATCGTCCTCGAACCGTTCTACCGTCTCTTCGTCGATGTCGCCGTCATTATCATGGGCGTCATGATCATGATCGTCGTCATACTCGTCGCCGTGCAACTCGTCCTGCGCATCCTGTTCGGCGCGCAGCGCGGCTTCCTCGGCGGCATGCTCCGCCTCTTCGCGAAGCAGCGCGTCGCGGTCTTCCTTGGGGATCTGGTAGTAATCGGGATGGATTTCGCTGAACGCGAGGAAGCCATGGCGATTGCCGCCATAATCGATGAACGCCGCCTGCAGCGACGGTTCGACCCGAGTAACCTTGGCTAGATAGATATTTCCCTTGAGCTGCTTGCGCTCGGCGGACTCGAAATCAAACTCCTCGATCCGGTTCCCTTTGACGACCGCCACACGGGTTTCTTCCCGGTGGCGTGCGTCGATCAGCATACGCGTTGTCATTGACTATTCTCCGGGCGCGCGGTCCGGGATGCAGCTGGTAAAGGCTGGGCCGGGATGGCCGCGCGCAATTGTGATGGCCGTCGAGCCGGGCGAAAGAGTCGCCTGGCCCGGACATGCCGCTGTTGTCGAAATTTGCCTCTGCTCGCAGCGCACGCCTGGGCGCCTGGCCCGTGGCACCTGACACGCCCACGAACCCGCCGGTCGGAACCGGTCGGTGCGGGCGGGAAAGGAAATGCGTCATTGCGAACTTCAACCTGGAAGGACCACGCCCGGGAAGCCGGGGCGGCCGTGAGACCGGATTAGGCGCATGAACATTGCGCTTACCGGTGCAATTTCGCATCTAGCACCGGACGTTCGGCGCAGCAACCGGCACGTTCTTGCCGCCGTTACGGCAATATCATGCCGAACGCACCGTTAACCGCTTCGCTTCACCGTGTTGGAAGGCGGCGGGCGTTATCCAGCCAATGTCATTATTGTTTCGAATGGGACCCCCCGCCCATGTATTTTCGCTGGACCGCGCCACTGTCGGCGCGGCATTACATTCGTGTGTCCTTCTTCCTGACCCTCCTGGCATGCTGGCTTGCCGGCACCCCCGGTTGGGCGGCGTCGGTGGAGCGCGTCGAGGTCAAAAGCGACCGCATCGTGGTGCATTTCGACGAGCGCATCGTCGATGCGTCGATGTTCATGCTGGCCGGGCCCAACCGCATCGCGCTCGATCTCAATGGCGCCACGCCGGGCGGACGGACCAGCACTGGTGGCCCGGTCATGTCGATCCGCCAGGCGCCGCGCGGCGGTGAGGGTGCGCGCGTGGTGTTCGACCTTGCGCGCCCCGCGATCGTGACCGAAGGCGCGTTCGGCCGCGACGGCCGCGCCCTGACGCTCGCGCTGCGCACCGTCGACGATGCCAGCTTCGCGCGCGCCGCAGCGGAAGGGCGGATGAGTTTCCTGCCGCCGTTCAACAATTTCACCACGGCCGCAGCACCGCGCCGCTATGAGCTGACGCTCCCGGTCCCCCAGCCGAGCAAGACGCTGACGCTGCCGACCGTCTATGGCGATGACGACAGCCGCCCGCTGGTGGTGATCGATGCCGGTCATGGTGGCGTCGATCCCGGCGCGATCTCGCCCGACAGCGGGTTGCGCGAAAAGGACGTGACCCTGCGCATCGCCAAGGCGATCCGCGACGAATTGCTGCGCTCGGGCCGGGTGCGGGTTGCGCTGACCCGCGAGGACGACCGGTTCCTGATCCTGCAGGAACGCTATGGCATCGCCCGCAAGCTCAAGGCGAACCTGTTCATCTCGGTGCATTGCGACAGCGTCGGCGCAGGGACCGCAAGCGGCGCATCGGTCTATACGCTGTCCGAAGTCGCCTCGGACAAGGAATCGGCGCGGCTCGCGACGCGCGAGAACAAGGCCGACATCATTGCCGGCGTCGATCTCGGCGGCACCACCACCGATATCTCGTCGATCCTGATCGACCTGACGCAGCGCGAGACGATGAACAGTTCGGCGAATTTCGCCCGGCTGCTTGGCCGCGAAGCGCAGCCGCTGATGCCGCTCAGGGCGAACTTCCACCGCATGGCGTCGCTGATGGTGCTCAAGGCGCCCGACATGCCGTCGATCCTGTTCGAAACCGGCTATATCTCCAATCCGAATGACGCCGCGTTCATTGACTCGGCCGACGGCCGCAAGCGGATCGCGCAGAGCGTGCGCCGCGCGGTCGAGGTTCATTTCGCCAAGCGGCTCGCATCCAATTGAGTCGGTAACCGATCCGGCCGGGGCGCGGTCGTATCGCCTCACGCCGTCAATATGCTTATTCCTGGGCATGATAGCGCAGTGCCGCCTGAATTTCCGGCGATTCCATGTCGCTGACCCGGGCTGCCGCCTTGCGGAGTTCTTCAGCCCAATTCTTATCCTTCTCGGATGGCGGGGCAGGTCGTGCCCAGAGTCCGGGACGTCGCGCGCGCATCCATTGCAGCGCGGCGGTGACATCGGGGCGCACTTCGCGCTTGTAGCGCACGATCACCGGCGCCTCGGCACCAGTCGGGCGATAAACGCTCACCGCCTCCTCCTCATAGCCGATCGCTCGCTCGTACAGCGCGCGCTCGACACGGTCGTCGGCGACGTCCTTGCCGAGCTTGGTCGCCTCGGCGAACTCGGGGTAAGCGGCACGCCAGCGAAAGATGGTGCTGCGCGAGACGCCGAACGCCTCGGCCAGCTCGCGATCGGTCAGGCCGTGGGCGTAGAGTTCCTGCGCCTGGCGGACATAATCGGATTTGAAAGTTGTGGGTCTGGTTTCCATGCTTGCCGGATAACCGGGCTTGCATGGGGCTTGAATCAGCCGCGCGATAAAGTTTTGGGGGAGATATGGGACACCGGTTGTTCCATATCTTCGGCGCGAAGGCATGTGAGGATGTCGTACAATTTATATAATAATATCAATGATTTAAGTAGATAATTCGATAAAGCCCCGGCGGGTCGCCCGCCAAAGTCGGCCCTCGTTCCGGCGAACCTGAACGAACCACCCATCGCTGACAAAGTTCGCGACACTTTTCATGGCTTTGCGGGACATCCGCGCGACAGGCGGATCTCATAACCCGTGTCAGGCCGATCGGATCGGCCGGGTACAAGGAGTGAGGGTTATGAAGAAGATTGCCATTTTGATCGCGAGCCTCGGCTTTGCCGCCACCGCGCTTCCCGTTGCCGCCAATGCAGCACCTTATCCGCAAGGGCAGTGGCAGAATATCAACCAGCGCCAGGCCAATCTGTACAACCGGATTGACCAGGGCATCCGTTCCGGCGCGCTCAACCGCGTCGAAGCAAGCCGGCTGAAAGCGGAGTTCCGCCAGCTCAACAATCTCGAGGCGCAGTATCGCCGCAGCCGTCCCGGCCTGACCATTGCCGAACGCCGCGATCTCGACCGCCGCTTCGACGGACTGAGCCAGCGCATCCGGATCCAGAAGCATGACCGTCAGGGCCGCCGCTACTAAGCGCTGAGATCTGACAGGAGGGGCCCCGCCAGCGATGGCGGGGCCGTTTCATATATTCCTCCGTTCGTGCTGAGCTTGTCGAAGCACCGTCCTTCTTTCTCCGGTGCCGAGAAAAGAAGAACGGCCCTTCGACAAGCTCAGGGCGAACGGGGGAGGTAGGCGAGGATGGCGGAGGTCGGCAAGGACGGCGCAGACCGCGAAAGTCAGCGCAGCGGCTTGCCGGAATCCTTCCAGCGATCGAGGATCTGCGAATCTCCGGCCGGCGCTGCCGGTACAGCTGCGACCTTGGCAACAGCCGAGGCAACGGCCGGCGTATAGCCATTGGTCGGCGTACCGCTCTGCGCATAGGCCGGCTGAATTGTCGCCGGTGCAGTCTGTGTTGAGGCCTGCGGGGCGGGCGGCACTGCCGCCGCTGCGGCCAGGGTAACAGCCGGCACCTCCGGCACATCGGGACGCGGATGCGGGCCGGGCAGCGGTTCGCCGCCGCGATAGACCTGGCGGAATGCGCCCGGCGTGCCCCAATAACCCTGCCAGCGATGGAAGAAATGCGCGCCGATCGCCGCGGTCATCACCAGGCTGCGGTTCCAGGACGGGGTCACCGCATAGGTATGATAATGCGTCGCCAGGCCGACCGGCGCATAGACCGCGCCGTTCAGCGCCTGGGCCGCGACCCGCATCGCGCGGTTCCAATAGGCCTTGGCCGGCACGCGCGCCATCGATCCGTCACAGGCATAGCTGAACTGGCATCCGCTGGTGCGTTCCGAGCCCTGATAGATCACGCCGCACACCGTGGCCGGAAAGGCGGGATGACGCACGCGGTTGAGGATCACCTGCGCCACCGCCTGTTGCCCGGCATCGGGCTCCGACGCGGCCTCGTAATAGATCGCCGCGGTCAGGCATTGCAGCGCGCGGCCGCGATCGGTGGCGCTGGCATTGCGCATCGAGAAGGGCGCGGCGGCATGGATCGAGCCGTCGGCCGCCAGCGACGCGGCCTCGGGCGGGAGCGGCAGATCGGGCAGGGCAGCGGTGCCGGTCGCGCCCTTTGCCGGCGCGGCATTCTCGTCCGCGACATAGAGATAGGCCGAGCCCGGAAAATGATCCTCGGCTTCATAGCCGACCGCCTGCGGTGCGGTGGCGAGGGCATCGCCGCTATGTTCGACGATCGCGCGCAGCGCGGCCTGAGACACACCGGCAAAGACCAGCGCAACCGTTCCCGCGACGCCGAGCCAGCCCAGCCGCCGTATCCGGAACCCGTTTCTGATCATCTCCAGCGTCAAGCGGTCATGCCCCAGGCTCAGGCCGACTCAACCGATGAATCCGCCTGCACCCGCATAGCGCGGCAGCTCTTAACAGGATGCCCTAGATTTCGCCGCGTCCCGCGATGAAACGCTAGATGGTTAAGGTAATCTTTTCGTCCATCGGCAGGTTATCGCGACTGGCCTGAAGCCGAGCCGCGCGTACAGGAGCCGGGGCCGATCATCGGCGAAGGCGTCAAGGAACACGCCGTCACAGCCAGCCTGGCGCAGCTCACGATCAGCGGCGACGATGAATGCCGACATCACGCCGCGCCCGCGCCACCCCGGCAATGTGAAGAGTTCGTCGATGATCCCCAAGCCGTTCGGACAGCGGGTGCTCAGGCCATATCCGACATCGACACCGTCAAGAGCGATGATCGAATAATGGCAAAGCAGGGAGCGGTTTCGCATCGTCGCGAGCAACCCGTTGCTCAACTCCACATTATAGGGTCCCGTGCGCAGCCCTTCGCGATGATCGGCGCGCACCAATAGCTCGAACGCCGGCCAATTTTCGTCGGGTGTCGCCCGGCGTAGCGTAATCGGCGCAACAGCCTGCGATAATGAGGCGGATTCGGATGCGAGCATTTCGATCAACGGCCCCGCCTGTTCAAAGCCTTCGAATCCGAGCGTCGCCGCCATCGCGGGATCGGTCAGCGCATCGGCGACGACCACGCGCCATTGGCTATGCGGCATGGCGCGGTCGAGCGCCGCGATCACCGCATCCGGATCAGCGTCCGGTTCGGCCAGCGCAAAATTGGCGTCCCAGACATTGGGGTGTGACGGATCGGCGACCACGATCGCGCCGTGATCAACGACCGGTGTCTTGCCCAGCAGCCGGAACCAGCGACGCGCGGCGGCGACCCGGCTTGCCGCGCTCACCTCAGTCAGCGCTTCTTGCGCGACCGGTTGGCATAGAGGAGCGCCGCCACCAGAGCAGCCGAACCGATGCCGATGCCGATCGGCACGATCGGCCAGTTGCCGCCGTCCTCGCGCTTCGCGGCGCTGGCATCGGCGGCGGCGCGGGCGCGCTTTGCCTCATGGGCTGCCGCTTCGATCTCGTTCATCTCGGGTACGCTGTCGTCACTCACGCCATCTTCCTTCACGTCGCACTCGTCACACGCTCACGTTATACTCTTGCAATAATCCGCCCGGAACGCATCGGCAAAATTCCTGAGCCGCCCTTCAACGATCGCGGCGCGCAAATCGGCCATCAGCGCCTGATAAAAATACAGGTTATGCTCAGTCATCAGCATTGCGCCAAGGATTTCGCCCGCCCGCACCAGATGATGAAGATAGGCACGGCTCCAGGTCTTGCATACCGGGCAGGCGCAGGCGGGATCGACCGGGCCGAGATCCTCGCTGAATTTCGCATTGCGGATGTTGATCGGGCCCATGCGGGTAAAGGCCTGGCCGGTGCGTCCCGACCGGGTCGGCAGCACGCAATCGAACATGTCGATGCCGCGTTCGACCGCGCCGACGATATCGTCGGGCTTGCCGACGCCCATCAGGTAGCGCGGCTTGTCCTCGGGCAATTGCCCGGGCGCGAAGTCGAGACAGGCGAACATCGCCTCCTGCCCCTCGCCGACCGCGAGCCCGCCAACCGCATAGCCGTCGAAACCGATCTCGATCAGCGCGCCGGCGCTCTCGCCGCGCAGCCGCGGATCGAGCGCGCCCTGCTGAATGCCGAACAGCGCGGCGCCCTCGGCATGCTCACCGCCGGCGTCGAATGCGTCGCGGCTGCGCTTCGCCCAGCGCATCGAGCGCGCCATCGCCGCCGCCTGCACCTCACGGGTCGAGGTGGTCGGGACCAGTTCGTCGAACGCCATGACGATGTCGGAGCCAAGCAGGCGCTGGATCTCGATCGAGCGTTCCGGGCTGAGCGTGTGGCGCGTGCCGTCGAGATGGCTCTTGAACGTCACGCCATCCTCCGACCGGGTGGTCAGGTCGGACAGGCTCATCACCTGATAGCCGCCCGAATCGGTCAGGATCGGCCGGTCCCAGCCCATGAAGCCGTGCAGGCCGCCAAGCCGCGCCATCCGCTCCGCGCCGGGGCGGAGCATCAGATGATAGGTGTTGCCGAGGATGATGTCGGCGCCCGACGCGCGCACATCGCCGGGCTTGACCGCCTTGACCGTCGCAGCGGTGCCGACCGGCATGAAAGCGGGCGTGCGGATCGTGCCGCGCCGCATCGCGATCTCGCCGCTGCGCGCCTTGCCGTCGGTGGCGTGGATGGTGAAGTCGAAACGGGGTTTAGTCATCGGGGGAAAATCGGTCCAATAAGGTCATGAACAAAGCGTCGGCGGCAGCCTTCGCCTTATCGTCTGTGCCGCGATCGCGCGGCTCGTTCGCCGCGAGCTCATACTCGTTTTCGATAAACGCTGCGATCTCGGTGGGAATGACCGCCTCGCCCAGTTCCCGGGTCTCGGCCTTGCGCGTGATCAGATCGGCGGTGATCGCGGCGACGTCGGCGGGTGGATCGCACTCGGCCATCAATGTCGGGAAATGCATCGGCGGCAGGGCGCGATCGTGCAGCCGGCCCCAGCGCAAGGCGGCCGCCGGGCGCAGCGCATAGAAGAGTTTCTTGCCCGAGGTGATTCCCGCGCCATGCGCACCCCATTGCAGGAGGCCGAGATGGAGGTAATGGCTCCGCACGGCATCGACCGGCATATGCTCGACCGCGAAGGCATCGAGCGCACCGCGAAATTCCTCGGCGCCGCGATAGGCGATCGGCGAGCGCAGCCATTCGATCGCCACGGCATTGCCCTTCATGATCAGCCGCAACGCCTTGGCCAGGTCCCAGCCATTGACGTCGAGCAGCCCATCGAGCGGCGTTTCGATGACATCGCGTTTCGGCCACAGCGCGAGGTAATCCCGCCGCCGGCGGACATAGATGAAGCGGCAATCATAATCGCTGTCGGGCGAGGCGAAGCCCCAGGCGCGGCTGCCGCTTTCGATCACCAGCGGGAGCGACACGCGTTCGTCGCGCGCGACTGAATCGAGCCGTGCATCGATCGCGGCGACCACGGCCGGGTCGAAACTGTCGGGAATCGAACGCATCGGTCAGGCCGCCGTTGCCGGATCGTGGTGCCGGCCCAGCACGAGATCGAGCACCGCATCCGGCGTCTCGAACATCGCCTCGGGCGAGAGCCGCGCCAGCGCGACGCGATTGGCATAGCCCCACATCACCGCACCGGCCTTGATCCCGACCTTGTGCGCGGCGGCGATATCGCGGGTTTCGTCGCCGATCGAGAAGACCTCGTCAGTGCTCAGCTTCGCGCGGCGCAGCACCTTGCGATAGCGCGGCGCCTTGCCGAACAGCGACGCGCCGCATTCGAAATGCTCGATATGATCGGTGATGCGCGGCCCGAGAATGGCGCAGGCGTTATGCTTCGAATTCGAGGTGACCAGCGCGAGCCGCACGCCGGCCGCGACCAGTGCCTCGATCATCGGCACGACACCGTCGAACAGTGCAATGCGATCGGTCTGTTCAGCGAGCCTGGCATGAACGAAGCGCCCGATTGCCGGCAACCGCCAGCGCGGGACGCGCAGATAGCGGATCACTTCGCGGCTCGACTGGCCGCGCAGCATCTCGATTTCGTCGGGCGGTACGCGGCGAAAGCGAAAGCGATCGGCAAGTTCGTCGGAGATCGACAGGAACCAGTCGCCGCTGTCCGCGAGCGTTCCGTCAAAGTCGAAGATCACCATCTTGTAGCGCGGCGCGGACATCAGGCTCGATACCGCCGCCATCGCCGGCCCGCAATCGGTCCCGGATCGGTCCCGTCATCCTGCGCCATCGCCGTCACGCGATCACCGCTTGCGGCCGCGCTTGCCGCGCTCGCCCAGGTCGCGATATCCGGTCTTGATCGTCAGCAATTCCGCGCGCGTCAGCACGCCGTCCTTGTCGACATCGAAGCGTGCGAAGAATTTGGCGAACTGTCCCTGCAACTCGGCCAGGGTGATGCGGTTGTCGTTATCGGCATCGACGGTGAACGGGCTGGGCAGGGCGTTGCGGTCGCCGAGCCATTTCAACGCCCAGTCGCTATAAGCGATATAGCCGATCGATCCGGTCGCAGCGCCCTCCGTGCCGGCGAAGGATTTCGCCACACAGGCGGTCAGCTCCGCGGTCGTGACGCGCGCATCGCCGTCGGCGTCGCACGCGGCGATCATCATCGCGGCCGGCTCGACGATGATCGTCGCGGCCGGCTGGCCCGGGCCCGGCGGTACGGACGGGATGGGCTGGCCAGCGACGGGCGGTGCGGGTTGCTGTTGAGCGGCCGCCGCTGTGGTGAAGAGGGCAGCGGCGAGAATCAGGCGGCGCATCGGCGATCCTTTCGGGGCCGGCATCGCCCCTGGTCACGGAAGCGATAGCCGCATTTGGGAAGTGATGGCGATAGATTGTTGGCGCCATTCAGCCCTTGGGCGTCACCCATACTTCAACCGGCGCGACGAACTTGCCCGGGGCGGGCTTGCCGACATAGACGCGGTCGGCGGTGACGAGCTCGCCGGTCTCGAGATTGAACGAGGCCCAGGGCTTGGGCATGCGCCCGAAGGTCATGCGCTGAATCGGCTGGCCGGTGGACGAATTCATGATGGTGGCGATGATGCTCATCGCGTGCCGATAGCGGGGCCGGGGCGGGGACGTCCAGAAGGGGGCGCCGGTTTTTTCGCGGCGCCTGGCGCTTGCCCGTCGGGCGGCGCGTCACCGAATTCCGGAAAGATGCGTTCGATCGCCGCCTGCAGGTCACTGGGTCCGGGGAGCAGGCCGAAATGATCCAGTAGCCGCGTCACCAGCCGTGCCCGATGCGGGCCGATGCCGGGCATGGTTTCCAGTCCCGGAAAGTCCGGATCGGCAAGCCTGTCCGCCAGATCGCCAAGCGTCCGGTGCCCCGATGCGGTGAGGCGCTGCCGCAGTCCGGCCGGCAGGGCGGACTGGCTGACCGGCAGGTCGCGATCCGTCGCCTGGCGGTTCGCCGAAAACAGCCGCGTCCGCGCGCCCTTTTCCCGCTTCAGCGTCCGGCGGATATGGCTGAGCTGGCCGGAGGTGAGGCCGAGCTGGCGACCGATCTGGCGATAGGGTGTGCCGGAAGCCCGCAGATCACGCGCTTGCTCCAGGTTCAGGATCGCCAGTTCGGCCTGACTTAGCATGGGCATCGAAACATTCTGTTGGCGCGAAAGGACACGGTGTCGGCTGGGTTCGAAACAGTCGCAATGGGCGACGGCTTATGCCGATATCCGGTCCCGGTCACGCGTTCAGCGTGATTTCCCAGGTTTCGCCCTGCTCCGGCGCGCCGAATTCATGGTGCACTTCGGTCGAGACGATGCGGAGGCCGGCATTGGCGTAGATGCGCCGCGCGCTTTCAAGCACGGTGTGCGTCCACAGCCGCAGTGAGCCATATCCGGCCGCGCGCGCAAAGGTCAGGCAGCGCGCGACGAGATCGCCGCCAATGCCCATGCCGCGGGCCCAGGGTTCGACATAGAGCAAGCGCAATTGCGCGGCGCCGTCACCCGCATCGACGACGAACACCGAGCCCGCCATCGCGCCGGCGCTTTCGGCGATCCAGCATTGCTCCCGCCCCGGCTGGAAATCGCGCAGGAAGCGGGCGGTCACCTCGCCAAGCAGAACCTCCATCGGCGCGCCCCAGCCATGGCTTTCGCGGTACAGGATTGCCTGGCGCGCGGCGACCAGTCCCATGTCGCCGGTCTCGAACGTGCGCACGCTATAGCCGGCGGGTTCGGTGCGGGAGAGCAGGCTGCGCGCCGTGTCGAGCGCGGCCTCCAGCGTGCGGCGATCGGCCGCGGTGAGCGACCCGATGCGGTCGGCGAACAGGCCGTGCTGGCGCTGCTGCAGGTCGGCAAAGATCGCCTGTCCCGCGTCGGTCAGCTCGATCGGACGGCGGCGGGCGTCATCGCTCCGGCCGCGCGCGACCCAGCCGCGCTGTTCGAAGCGCCGCACGATGCGGCTGGCATAGCCGGCATCGAGCCCGAGGATCTGTTGCAGGTCGACCGCGACCGGCGCTTCGCGCGTGGCGATCTCGTACAGCAGCCGCGCCTCGGTCAGCGACATGGTGCTGTCGAGATAGTCCGCGCCGAGCACCCCGATGAAGCGGGTATGAAAGCGGTTGAAGGCGCGCAGCGCCTGAATCGTCGAGTCCATACAGGGAGACTGCGACCAATAGTTGACTGTGTCAACTATTGGTCGCGAACAGGCTCGTGCCGATCGACCAGCGCCGAGCGCAGACGCTGCACCTGTTGATTGAGAGCCATGATCTCGGCGACCGAGAGACCGGAATTGGCGAGCAGCGCATCGGTAAGGCACGGCGTGTCATTCTGCAGATTGCGGCCCTTGGCGGTGAGAAAGACCTGCACCTGGCGCTCGTCGGCCGGATTGCGCTGGCGCGAGACGAAGCCGGCCGCTTCGAGCCGCTTCATCAGTGGGGTGATGGTGCTGGGCTCAAGCGCGAGGCGGTCGGCGATGGCGGAGATGGTCTGGCCGTCACCCTCCCACAGCGTGCTGAGCACGAGATATTGCGGATAGGTCACGCCGAGCGAATCGAGCATCGGCTTGTAGAGCCGGTTGATCGCGATGGTCGTGGAATAGAGTGAGAAGCAGAGCTGCGCATCGAGCGGCAGGGGTGGGCTGGCGGTTTTGGTCACTGGATTCCTCGCTTTCGAATCAAGCTCTTATCACTAAAATGCATATCGCGATAATTTTTATCTGGACAAGGGAGAATCGCCGCACTACCTAATAGATATCGCGATAAGGAATTTCGCAATAACAAATAAAGGAGACTGAAAATGACCACGTCCAAACTGCTTCTCGCCGCTGCCGCTTCGCTCGCTCTGGGTACGCTTCCCGCCGCCGTGTCCGCCAAGGACGCCGCACCGGGCTCAGCCAAGTCGGTCGTGCTTGTCCATGGCGCGTTCGCCGATGGTTCGGGCTGGATGGATGTCTACAAGATCCTGAAGAAGGACGGCTACAACGTCACCATCGTCCAGAACCCGACCAACTCGCTGGCCGATGACGTCGCGGTCACCAAGCGTGCGATCGCCGCCGCCGACGGCAAGGTGATCCTGGTCGGCCACAGCTATGGCGGCGCGATCATTTCCGAAGCGGGCACCGATCCGAAGGTCGCCGGCCTGGTCTATATCGCTGCCTTCGCCCCCGATAAGGGCGAGTCGGTTTCATCGCTGATCGCCAACCCCGCGCCGGGCGCACCGGTGCCGCCGATCCTCCCGCCCAAGGACGGCTATCTGTCGCTCGACAAAGCGAAGTTCGCGACCGCGTTCGCCGCCGATGTCCGGCCCGATCTCGCGCAGTTCATGGCCGACTCGCAGGTGCCATGGGGCGTCGAGGCGCTCTCCGGCACGGTGACCGCACCGGCCTGGCGCGTGAAGCCGAGCTGGTATCTGGTGGCAAGCGAGGACAAGATGATCCCGCCGGCCGCCCAGCGGACCATGGCGGCACGTGCCGGGGCGCAGGTCGTGGAAGTGGCCGGGAGCCATGCCATCTATGTGTCGAAGCCGGCAGCCGTCGCATCGATCATTGAGGATGCAGCCCGCAACAGCAAGTAATCCGCAGGCGACGTCGCACGCACCGGGGGCGCCGGATCTCTCAGCGAGGTCCGGCGCCTTCGATATGTCAGTTGGGCGCGACCAGCTTGAGGCCGATGACGCCGGCCAGAATGAGCATGATGCAGAAGAGTCGCGGCGGCGATGCGGAGTCGCCCAATATCATCATGCCGAAGATCGCGGTGCCCGCAGCACCGATCCCGGTCCAGACCGCATAGCCGGTGCCGACCGGCAAGGTACGCAGCGCGATCGACAGAAGCACGACGCTCGACAGGCCGGTCGCGACCGTGAACAGGCCGGGCACCCACCGGGTGAAGCCGTCGGACGCTTTCATGCACAGCGCGAACGCGATTTCGAGAATGCCGGCGATGCCGAGGAGGAGCCACGCCATGGGCGATCGATCCGTTCATGGGTCACCGGCGCTCTGAGGGCCGGGCGGGAAGGGGCGGAGAAGCGAGAGCCGACACTGGCGCGGCACTCGCTTCCGGGCGGTTCAGGCCTTCAGCGCAGCCGCAGGGGGTACGCGGAAGGTGATGCCCAGCCGGTTGAAGGCGTTCATCAGGCCGATCGCATAAGTGAGGTCGGCCAGTTCCTTGTCGCTGAATTCGGCCGATGCTGCGTCGTAATCGGCATCGGGAACGCCGGTGATGGCCACGTTCGTCACAGTCTCCGCCCAGGCGAGCGCGACACGTTCACGCCGACTGAATACGTCGCCGGCATCATGCCATACCGGGACCAGGACGAGCTTGTCGGTGCTCAGGCCGGACTTGAGCAGGTCGCGGCTATGCATGTCGATGCAATAGGCACAGCCATTGATCTGCGACACGCGCAGATAGACAAGGTCGATCAGCTCTTTCGGCAGGCCGGATTTCTGGATTGCGACATAGACGCCGCCGAAAGCCTTATAGCCGTCGGGCGATGCCTTTGTGTAATCGATGCGCTTGGTCATGGTGAATTCCTATCGAGTTGACGAGCTCCATCTCGTGAATCTTGGACCATGTTTGAAGGGCCATGATCTAGGTTGTGTGATAGGCCATGATCTTCATGTCGAGCGCCCTTAGATCAGGTTCAGAATACGCTTTGCGAGTTTTTCGGCGGTGGCCAAGGAGTCGATATTGGTGAAGTTGAGCAGCAGCGCCGGAGCGCCGTCGCGATCCGGCGTCCAGTTGGTCAGGGCTTCGGCATAAAGGCCCTCGACCCGCATTCTTGCGGCAAGCTGTCGATCCGATCGGCCGTCGAGCAGCCGCAGGATCAGATGCATGCCGCCCGGTTGGGCGTCGATGCGCAGATGATCGCCCAGCACGCTTTCCAGGCCGGCCGCCGTCGCCTCGCGGCGCTCGGCATAGAGCTTGCGCATCCGCTGGATATGGCGCGCGAAATGGCCTTCCTTGATGAACGCGGTGACGATGGTCTGCGTCAGCTCCGGGCTTCCCCCGGCAAAAGCCAGGGCGATCTGCTCGAACCGGTCGATCTGCGCCTCCGGTACGACGAGATAGGCGAGCCTCAGACTGGGGAAGAGCACCTTGCTGAACGTGCCCGCATACAGCACGCGTCCGTCGCGATCGAGGCTCTTCAGCGCCGGCAAGGGGCGGCTGACATAGCGGTACTCGCCGTCATAATCATCCTCGATGATCCAGGCGTGGTTGCTTGCGGCCCAGTCCAGCAGCGCCAGCCGCCGGGGCAGGGACAGCGACACGCAGAGCGGGCTTTGATGCGCCGGGGTGACCACCGCGGCGCGTGCCCCCGGTGCGCGCTCGATCGCCTCTGAAACGACCATGCCCTCGCGATCGACCGGTACGGCTATTGCGGCGATATCCATATGGCCCAGCAGTTCGCGCGTCGGCGGAAAGCCCGGCGTCTCGACCCAGACGCCGTCGCCCGCCTGCAGCAGGGCATGACAGATCAGGTGCAGGGTGTGACGATAGCCCGATGTCACGAAGATCTGCGACGGAGAGCAGTCGATCCCGCGCGAGACCTGGAGATAGGCGGCGATCTCGGCGCGCAAGGCCGGCATGCCGAAAACGGCCGGATGCGCCATGCCCGATGGTTGCAGCGCACGGATGCTGCGCGCGCCCAGCCGTGCCCAGATCTTGCGTGGAAAGGCATCAAGGGCCGGCAGACCCATCTGAAACGGCAGGACTGAATCCGCGCGGAAACTGTCCGTTGGTGTGCGGCTGTCGCGCCGGGGTTCCGCAACCGGCGATCGCAGGTCGAGGCCTGGCGCCACGACGGTCCCGGCCTGGCCGCGGGCCTGGATATATCCTTCCGCGGACAAGAGCGAATAGGCCGTCTCGACGGTGCCTCTTGCCAGTCCCAATTCGGTGGCCAGGCCACGTGCCGAGGGAATCCGGTCACCGGGCCTGAGCACGCCGCTGGCGATCGCACCGCGAACCCGCTCGTAGATCTGCCGATAATAGGGCTCAGCCGAAGCTGGATCCAGGGGCGAGATACTGGCGGATCTGACGATGGACATGGACTAGCCGATTCTGGCCATGGTTGAAAAAGCGGTTGCGCCACTCTGCTCCGGACTGCCAGCGCATGGCAAATCAGAACGACGATAATCAGGCGCCCCATCCAGGCCGGATGCGGCGACTGCGAATCAGGTCAGGCGCGGATCAGACCGGGCGGGGATCAATTCAGGGCAGCAACAGGCTGGCATCGCCATAGCTGTAGAAGCGGTAACCGGTCCCGATCGCATGCGCATAGGCGGCCTGCATCCGTTCCCGCCCCATCAGCGCCGAGACCAGCATGAACAAGGTCGAGCGCGGCAGGTGGAAGTTGGTCATCAGGCCGTCCACGCCGCGAAAGCGATAGCCGGGCGTGATGAAGATCGCGGTGTCGCCTTCGAACGGGCGGATCACCCCGTCTTCTCCGCTCGCGCTTTCGATCAGGCGCAGGCTGGTGGTGCCGACCGCGATCACGCGGCCGCCGGCGGCGCGCACGGCATTGAGGCGGTCCGCGGTGGCGGCGTCGATGCGGCCCCATTCGGCGTGCATCCTATGCTCCGCCGTGTCGTCCACCTTGACCGGCAGGAAGGTGCCCGCGCCGACATGCAGCGTCAGCGTCGCCTGGCCGATGCCGGCCTCGGTCAGCGCGGCGATCAGCGCGGGGGTGAAATGCAGCGCGGCGGTCGGGGCGGCGACGGCGCCTTTTTCGGCGGCGAACATGGTCTGATAATCGTCGGCATCGCGCGCATCGGCCTGGCGTCGGGCGGCGATATAGGGCGGCAGCGGCATGCGCCCGGCGCGCTCCAGCAGCAGCTCGACCGGCTCGTCACCAGCAAAGGTCAGCGCGAAGCTGCCATCCTCGGCACGGTCGGATGCGGTCGCCGCGACACCATTGCCGAAATCGATCGCGTCGCCATCGTGCAGCCGCTTGGCATTGCGCACGAACGCTCGCCAGCGCCTCGGCCCCTCGCGCTTGTGCAGCGTCGCACCGATCTTCGCGGCGCCGCGCGTGCCTTCGAGCTGGGCGGGAATGACCCGGGTGTCGTTGAACACCAGCAGGTCGCCGCGGCGCAACAGTGCCGGCAGATCGCCGACCTGCAGGTCGCGCGTCGCCGCGCCATCGAGCAGCAGCAGGCGTGCGGCGTCGCGCGGTTCCGCCGGCCGCAGCGCGATGCGCTCCGGCGGCAATTCGAAATCGAACAGATCGACTTTCATGCCGTTCCCGTCAGCCATGCCGCCCAAAGGCCGCGGGGCGAAGGTTACTTCTTCGTTGCGGCCGGTTTTTTGGCGGCCGGCTTTTTCGTCGCGGGCGTTACCGCTGCCGGTGGTGTGGGCTTGGGAGCAATCGTTCCGATCCCCGCGCCGATCCCGGCTCCGGTTCCGGGCAGCGCCA
This sequence comes from Sphingomonas sp., assembly GCF_050725575.1. Classification (GTDB taxonomy): domain Bacteria; phylum Pseudomonadota; class Alphaproteobacteria; order Sphingomonadales; family Sphingomonadaceae; genus Sphingomonas. The sequence goes on from NZ_JBOHHW010000009.1 coordinate 73,962, forward strand.
CGGGTGGGCCCAGTGCCGCCGGGGCCTCAACCGGTGCGGCCACATAGGCCGGAGGATTGTCGGCCGCGATATAGGCGTGGAGAATGCGCGAAGGGTTTGCCGGCGGCTCGCCACGTTCGATCGCGTCGACATATTGCATGCCCTCGAGCACCCGGCCGAACACGGTGTATTTCTTGTCGAGCGACAGGCGCGGCTGGAAGACGATGAAGAACTGGCTGTTGGCGCTGTCCTCGGCCTTTTTCTTGGCGGCGGCATCGGCGCCTTCGGGCGCGCCTTCGCGTGCCGCGGCGACCGCGCCGCGCACATGCGGCAGGTAATTGAACTCGGCGGGTAGGTCGGGCAGCGGCGATCCGCCGGTACCGTCGCCCTTGGGGTCACCGGTCTGCGCCATGAAGCCGTCAATCACGCGGTGGAACAGCAGCCCGTCATAGAAATGCTGACGCGACAGGGTCTTGATCCGCTCGACCGTCTTGGGCGCAACGTCAGGACGCAGCCAGATGGCCACGCGACCGCCGGTCGACAGGTCGAGATAAAGGATATTCTCCTTGTCGGTTGCCGACGCGACGGGCGCGCGCTGCATCAGCTTGTCAAGGGCGTCTTGCGCCGCGACCGGGCCAGAGATCAGGACCGTCAAACACGCAAACAGGCTGGCAATGAAACGCATCTTGGTCTCGCAACTATCGAGGGAATGGCTCGCGTCTAAAGCAAATCCGGGGCCGCGCCAATCCGAACCTTGAGCCCGAATCCTGAGCAGCTTCCCGTGGTATCACGAACCCTTGCGGCCGACCTTCTCGACCCGTGCAACGACGTCGTCACGGACGCGGGCGGGGACGAACTTGTGGATGTCGCCGCCGAACAGGGCGATTTCCTTGACCAGGCGGCTGGCGATCGGTTGCAGCGAGACATCGGCCATCAGGAACACGGTCTCGACGCGCGGATTGATCTGCTGGTTCATACCAGCCATCTGATACTCATATTCGAAATCGGCCACCGCGCGCAGGCCGCGCACGATGACCTTGGCGCCCTCGCGCTCGGCAAAATCCATCAGCAGCGAATCGAACGCGACGACATGGATCTCGCCGCCGACTTCGGCGACCTCGCGCTTGACCATCGCCATGCGCTCTTCGAGGCTGAACATCGGCGATTTGGACGGATTGGTGGTGACGCCGATGACCAGCCGGTCGACCAGCTTCGCGCCGCGCCGGATGATGTCCATATGCCCCAGGGTAACGGGGTCGAAAGTGCCGGGATAGACGCCGGTGCGGATGGTCATGCTGTTGCCCCTCGAATTCAGCGGTCGCGATCCATCACGAACCGCGCAATGTCCCTGAGCAGGTCGGCCTCGGGGCCGAAACCCTGCAGATGCTCGACCGCCTGATCGACCAGCATGCGCGCCTGGCCGCGCGCGCGGTCAAGGCCGAGCAGCGACAGGAATGTCTCCTTGCCTGCCGCCGCGTCCTTGCCGAGTTTCTTGCCCGCCACCGCCTCGTCACCTTCGACGTCGAGAATGTCGTCGGCAATCTGGAACGCGAGGCCAAGATCACGGGCATAGCCGCGCAGCGGCGTGCGCTGTTCGGGCGGAACCTTGCCGAGGATCGCCCCCGCCTCGACCGCACAGGCGATCAGCGCGCCGGTCTTCATTGCCTGCAGCCGGGTGACGGTGGGCAGATCGAAGCTCGCTTTCTCCGCTTCAAGATCCATCATCTGCCCGCCGGCCATGCCGCTCGGGCCCGACGCGCGCGAGAGATCGAGGATCAGCTCGACCCGGACATGCGGGTCGGCGTGAGTCGCGGTGTCGGCAAGGATCTCGAACGCCAGTGCATGGAGGCAATCGCCGGCAAGGATCGCGGTCGCTTCACTGAACAATTTATGCGCGGTGGGTTTGCCGCGGCGCATATCGTCGTCGTCCATCGCGGGCAGATCGTCATGGATCAGCGAATAGACATGAATACATTCAATCGCGAGGCCGGCGCGCCCGGCACAATCGCGGTCGACACCGAACAATTGCGCGGTCGCCATGGTCAGCAACGGGCGCAATCGCTTGCCGCCGCCGATCGCGGCATGCCGCATCGCGCGGTACAGATCGGCGCGGGGATCGTCGGGAATGGACAGCAGCGCATCGAAACGCTGGTCGATATCGGTGGCGACCTCACCCAGCGCAGCCTGCAGCGTCAGGGATGCGGCGTTCACGCGCTCAGCCGGCGGCAAAGGGGACGGTGCCCGTTGGCCGGCCTTCACCGTCGAGCCGGATTGCCTCGATCCGCGCTTGCGCCGCGTCGAGCCGTTCCTTGCACCGCAGCCGCAGCTGGTCGCCGCGTTCGTACAGACGGATCGCCTCGTCGAGCGGCGCATCGCCGCTTTCGAGCCGCGAGACGATCGTCTCCAACTCCCGGAGCGCGGCCTCGAACGACAATTCTTCGATCGGATTATCCATGGCGCCGCTATGCGGCAGGCGGGCGAGGGGGGTCAAGGACGGCGGCTGTGCAAAGCGCGGCTTTTCTCCGGGCCAGGCGCTTTAACTGGGCGAGGCGCTTTAACTGGGCCAGCCCCTTTAACTGGGCCAGCCCCTTTAACTGGGCCAGCCCCTTTAACTGGGAAAGCAACGTCACCAGCTTCGTTGTGACGATAGATCACAGGAGCGCGCCCATGTTCACCAGCATCAACCCCGCTACCGGCGACGCCGGCGACTCCTTTGCCGAGCTGACCGCCGACGAGATCGAGGCCAAGGTCCAGCGTGCGCATGACGCGTTCCGGTCATGGCGCACGACCGATTATGCGACGCGGACCGCCTTGCTCTCGGCGATCGCCGATCAGTTCGACGCGAACCGCCAGCGCCTGGCCGAGATCGCGGTGCGGGAAATGGGCAAGACGCTGAAATCCGCCCTCGCCGAAGTGGAGAAATGCGCGATCGGGTTCCGCCACTATGCGCAGGAGGGGCCGACCATGCTTGCCTCGCGCGAGATCGCCACCGCGACCGGTAAAGCCACCGCGCGCTGGCTGCCGATGGGGCCGGTGCTCGCGGTGATGCCGTGGAATTTCCCGTATTGGCAGGTGGTACGCTTCCTCGCGCCGACGATCATGGCGGGCAATGTCGGCCTGTTGAAGCATGCGTCGAGCGTGCAGGGCGTTGCGGCGGCGATCGAGGAAATGGTGATTGCGGCCGGCGCGCCGGTGGGTGTGTTCCAGAATCTCGCGATCAAGTCGAACAAGGTCGATGCGCTGATCGCCGATGACCGCATCGTCGCGGTGACGCTGACCGGCAGCGAGGGCGCGGGGATGAAGGTCGCCGAAGCTGCCGGCCGCGCGTTGAAGAAGGTCGTGCTTGAACTGGGCGGATCGGACCCGTTCATCGTCATGCCCTCGGCCGATCTCGACAAGGCAGTGAAGACCGCAGTGACTGCGCGTATCCAGAATACCGGCCAGTCCTGCATCTGCGCCAAGCGCATGATCGTCCATGCCGAGATCTATGATGAGTTCCTGGAGAAGTTCACCGCCGGTATGGCGGCAGTCAGGGCCGGCGATCCGATGTCGCCCGATACCGATATGGGCCCGCTCTCCAGCGAGGAACAGCGCCAGACCGTGCTCGACCAGATCGCGATGATCGAGAAGGAGGGCGGGAAGCTGATCCTGGGCGGGGAAAAATTACCGGGGAAGGGCGCCTATATGTCGGCAGGCATCCTGGTCGACGTGCCGGTCGATCATGCCGTTGCGCAGGAGGAGCTGTTCGGCCCGGTGGCAATGGTGTTCAAGGCAGCGGATATCGACGCAGCGATCGCGCTGGCCAATGATGTACCGTTCGGCCTGGGATCCTCGGTATGGACCAGCGACCCGGCCGAACGCGAACAGTTCGAGCGTTATATCGAAGCGGGTATGACCGCCGTGAACCAGATGCTGGCGAGCAACCCCGAAGCTCCGTTCGGCGGGATCAAGCGATCGGGGCATGGGCGCGAACTCGGGCCCTATGGTCTGCACGAATTCATGAACCTGAAGACGGTAGTCGGTTAGAAAGGCGCGCGGGCCGTCAGCGCGCGCCATCGGAACCGCTCCGCCTCGGCCACAAATGTCGCTACGCCCGGTGTGGAGGGCCCTTGCCGCCATCCCGGGGCGTCGGCGAACACCGCGCCATGTTCGGGGTTGGCATAGATCACCACCACCCGCCCGGTCAGCCGGCACAGCGCGCCCTCCAGCCGATTCCTGACCATGCTCATGACCGTCGCGTCGAACGGATTGTAGAAATAGGCCACGATATCGCAGCCATCGGGCATGAACGCCGCCGCATCGGCGGCGATCATCCGGACAGGCGGCATGTCGGGACGTCGGGTGGCGAAGTGCGCGATATTGGCATTGGCGATATCGCACAGGCGTGTCGACAGCTCGATGCCGGAAACCCGTGCGAAACCCATCTCGATCGCCAGCATCATCGCTCGCCCCTTGCCGGCGCCATAATCGATGAAATGATGGATTGCCGGGTCGATGCCCAGCGCCGCGATCGGATCGCGCAGCATCGCCGCACTGCTCGGGTCGTAGCGATTGCATTGTTCGATCCGCGATCGGTCGATGTCCAGGTCATGGACGCTCACGCCGCGACTGGTCTCTGTACCCCAGCGCCGGTCGAACGCCCGATCGGCGGCGCGGCGACGGCGTTGTTCGACCGAGAGGGCGGCGATACCGTGCCGAATATTCTTCAGAATCAGTGCGGCGATTTCGCCTTCTTGGCGATTGCGCAGCCGGGACAGGATTGCTTGCATCTCATGATGTTTCCCTCGGTCCCTGACAAAGGAGGTACAGCATCGGGCATCAGAGATATGCTTAAAACAACACTAATGCAGATGGTTAACAATAGCCGTACGAGACTGGGACAGAAGCCCCCGCCGTTAAGGCGGTGTCAAGCGGTGGTTTTTTCCTCGGCCAGAACCTCGTGGATCAGGTCCTTGCGGCTGAGCTTGCCGATCATCGTCTTGGGCATGTTCAGCCGGACGACTACTTCATCCACCCGCTCGTGACGCCCGAGTTGCGGATTGAGCCAGTCGCGCAATTCCTCGCCCGTGGCGGCGCTCCCGTCGACCAGCGTCACATAGGCGCGCGGCTGCTCGCCGCGATACGCGTCGGGCATGCCGATCACCAACGCCTCTTTCACTGCCGGGTTGCGGTAGAGGATATTCTCGATCTGGCTCGGAAAGACCTTGAAGCCGCTGACCGCGATCATGTCCTTCAGCCGGTCGACGATGCGGATAAAACCATCCGGGTCGATCGTCCCGACATCGCCGGTGCGCAGCCAGCGCGTGCCCGCCGCATCGGTCACGAAAACTTCGGCATCGGCATCGGGCTTGCCCCAATAGCCCTTCATGATCTGCGGCCCCGACGCGACCAGCTCACCCGGCTCGCCCTCGGGGGCGGGCGATGAAGGATCACCCTTGTCGACCAGTCTTACATTGGTGCTGGGCAGCGGCTGACCGATCGTCCCCGGCTTGCCTTCATTCTCATACGGATTGGCCGATACCACGCCGGAGCTTTCCGACAGGCCATAACCCTCGACCACGGTCGCGCCGGTAACGCTCTCGAACTTCGCCTTCAGCTCGGACGAAAGCGGCGCGCCGCCGGAGATGCAGATCCGCAGCGAGGAGAAATCGGTCTGGCCGATCTTCGGGTGATCGAGCAGTGCCTGGTACATGGTCGGGACGCCGGGCAGGGCAGTCGCCTTGGTGCGGTGGATCGCGGCGAGCACCTGTCCTGAATCGAAGCGCGGCAGCATCACGATACAGCCGCCATTGAGCACTGTGCGATTGAGCACGCAGGTATTGGCAAAGACATGGAACAGCGGCAGCACGCCGAGAATGCGATCGACCGCGCCGGGGTGCGGATCGAGCCCCATTACCTGCCGCGCATTGGCCGACAGATTCTCATGCGTCAGCATCGCGCCCTTGGGCGTGCCCGTGGTGCCGCCGGTATATTGGATCAGCGCGACATGCGTCGCCGGATCGATCTGCGCCGGCACATGCTGGCCGTCATTGTCGATCAGCTTGGAGAAAGCGATGATCCGGGGATCGTCGGGCCGTTTGGTCGTCTCCTTGCCCTTAAACAGGCGGTAAAGCAGCGACTTGGCCGGTGGCAGCACGCCGGCGACCGATCCGACCACCAGCCGCTCAAGGCCACTTTGCTCGAGCACTTTCAAGGCGGTCGGCAACACCGCGCTGGCCGAGACGGTGAACAGCATGCGCGTGCCCGAATCCGCGACCTGATGCGCCAGTTCGTCAACCGTGTAGAGCGGCGAGAAATTGACCACCGTCGCGCCGATCTTGAGGATGCCGTAATAGGCAGCGAGATAATGCGGCACATTGGGGAGGAAGAGCCCGATCCGGTCGCCCGGGCCATAACCCAGCGCGGTCAGCCCGGCAGCGACACGGTTCGCACCGTCCAGCGTCTCGGCATAGCTGTAGTGCCGGCCGAGAAAATCGACCAGCGGCGCTTCTCCGGCAAGGGCGGCTGAACGATCGAACAGCTCCACCATCGAGAGTGGCGGGAACACCGTGTCCCAGCGTGTGGGATGGCGATAGGCGTTGGTCCAGGCGGCGATCGGGTCTGACATTGACATTGGTGTAAGCAACGGTTTCCCCCCACGCAAGCGCGAGAATGTGCTGCCGCCCGGGCGGCAACATTAAAACACAGTCAGCCTGCGAAGCGCTTGGTCCAGGTGATCAGTACCGACACGCCGAACAGGCCGACATCGATCGCAGCCTGCACGCGGCGCGGCGATCGGTCGGCCTGGTCATGGGTGATGATACGAATATCGGCGGACGGATGCCGCACGGCGATTGCGAAGAGCAATGCCACGACAACGGCCACGGCTATTCGACGATCGCGCATCGGCGCGTCCTTCTCGTTAAATGGCCCCTGTCGTCGTTCTGCGTAACGATTCGGCGGCTTTACGGCAAGCGCAACTAGGCTGCCGCCGCTCGTTCACGCTGTGGCGCGTGGGCCGCACGCACCCGGTCGCGGCCGGCTTCCTTGGCATCGAACAGGGCGCGGTCGGCGGCGCGATACAAGGCTTTCCAGTCGGTTTCGCGCGCGAGCGGGCCATCGCACACGCCGATGCTGGCGGTGACGGCGAGATCGAACGGCATCCGGCCGCTACGGAATCCGGCCAGGATCGCTTCGGCTTCGATCGGACGATCGCACGACGTGACCACCGCGAACTCCTCACCGCCGATCCGGGCGACCAGCGCGTCGGGCGTGGCCGCGGCGCGCAGGATACGGGCGACCACGCGCAATACTTCATCGCCGCCGTCATGGCCGATCGTGTCATTGACTCGCTTGAAATTGTCGATGTCGATCAGCAGCAGCGACTGATTGCCGGCACGGCCGATCGCGCGGTGCAAAAAGGCCCGCCGATTGAGCAGGCCGGTGAGCGGATCGGTGTCGGCCAGCAATCGCGCGGCAATCTCCTGTTCGCGCGCTTCATCGCGCTCGCGGCTGATCATCAGGATGCGATAGGCGATCGCCATCGACGACAGCACGGCCTCGACCGCCATCGAAATGACGGTCGAATTGTCGAGCCAGAAATTATAGGGCAGCAGGTTGAAGCTGTACGCGGTGCGCGCTGTCGCGAGACCGATCGGCACCGACCAGGCGATCAGGAACAGCCACAGATAGGGACTGCGGTGCCGCCAGGCGCTGTACAGGATCGGGATGATCGACAGGATCAGCAGCCCGAAGCCGACCGAGAGGGCGGTGTCGAATGCACCCATCCCCCAAGGCGCGAACAATGCGATGCCCAGTGCGGGCAATGCCACGGCCGCCGACGCGATCCGGGTCAATGCGCGCAGCCGCCGGGTCATCACGCCATGTTCGAAGAAATGGCCGAGAAACGCGACCGCCGTCACCCCGACCATCGCCAGGGTCAGATAGTTGATGCGCAGCCGCGTCCGATTGTCGATGTCCGTCAGCAGCCAGGCGAGCGTGCCGGATGACGAAAAGGCGTAGAGCATCAAGGCAAGGAGCATCAGGCAATAGAGCGGCAGATAGTCCTGGCGCAGCGCCCGGGCCAGGCCGAGATTGTAGAGCAGCAACGCGAGGCACAGGCCGCCAAATCCGGCATAGATTGCCGCCAGGATGATGTTGGACATCGCGGTTTCGGTGCCGGTCGCGATCGTCGCGCCGAGCACGATCCCGCGCAGGTTCATGCTGTCCTCGACATACCAGAGCAGCCGCACCACCGGCACATCGCGCCGCGGGAGCCAGCGATGGACGATCGCGCCGAGTTGCAGATTGCGCGTCGCGGCATGGGCATCGGTCCTGATCGTCGCGACCTTGCCATCGGCATAGAGCGCGTACAGCGTCATGCTTTTCTGCCATTGGCTGAGGACGCGCACGCCAATGCGCTGGCGCAGATCCACGACCGACAAGGGCTGGCTGATCGCCCAGAAATTGCCCGCGCCGAACTTCTGCTGGGGGGTCGTGCAGTCGAAGCCTGACGATGGTGCGCGCAAAAGCTGTGCCGCGGTGATGCCGGGCGCAGCGCGCTGGATACACAGGGTAATCGGTTTGCCGACCGTCCCGGCCTGGGCTCGCGCGGGTGCCGGCATGGCGATCATCATCGCCAGGCAAGCGCAGACCAGCGCCAACAGATTGAAAAACCACGGCCGAAGCATCGGCACCGTGTAGACCGAATATGCCAAACAGAAGGTAAAGAGCGCCTTGGCGACCACCGACTGTATCGATCCGGGGCGGCACGCCGGCACCGGGCTATGAAAATTCGATCGGGTCGCTATCCATTACGCCACCGATATGACTATCGTTCCGGCTGCCGCTTTGCATCGAGGTCAGTAACACGGATGACCCCTGTCGATCCTCGTATGCTCGAAATCTTCCGGGCCATTGCCGAGACCGGATCGGCGACGCGCGCCGCGAACCGGCTCAACATCACTCAGCCAAGCGTGACGCGATCGATCGGCACGTTCGAGAAATCCTGCGGTTTCCGGCTGTTCGATCGCGGCCGGAACGGCATGACCCTGACGCCGGAGGGTGAGGTGCTGCTCGCATCGGTCGAACGCAGCTTTGCCGGCCTGCGCGCCGTCCAGCGCACGATCGGCGAGATCAGAGGCGGCCTGCACGGCACATTATGGGCGACGGCGATTCCGGTCGTTGCCGAAGGCGTGCTTGGGGCGCTGCTCGGCCGTTTCGCGCGCGAAAACCCGCAGGTCAGCGTCAACCAGCATGTTGCGCCGCCCGAACTGGTGCTCAACAGGATCCTCGCGGGCGAAGTCGATATGGGCGCGATCATCGGCCCGGTCCCGATCGGCATGAAGCTGGCGACGGTCCCGATCGGGGAGCGCATCATGACGCTGGTCGTGGCGCCGAATCACCGTCTTGCCGATCGCGACCTGGTCCGGTTCAGCGAGCTCGACGGCGAAATATTCGTGATGATGCCGCGAGCGCATAATATCCGCAGCACGGTCGATGCCATGCTGGAAGAATTCGGCGTCCGTCCGGGCATGATCCATGAGATGGGCAGCCAGCGCTCAGTTGCGGAAGTGGTCAGGAATTGCGCCGGCATCGGCTTTGTCGATACCGAGATCGTCGACTCGATGCGTCCCGGTTCGCTGGTCGCGGTTCCGCTGGATCCGCCGGCATCCTGGACGATCAACCTGATTCATCGCCGCGACGACCGGTCGAAAGTGCTGACGGCGTTTCTCGACTGGCTCGCCGGCCAGGCCGACCAGCCGGCGGCTAACCCTGGGTCGGTTGACCCCTGACCCAGCCGATCGCCGGATCGTTCATGTCGATGGCCTCACCCAATTCCCAGACTTGCTTGTAGCCATAGCCGACCAGATTGACGAAGGTCTGGATATTGAGCGCCAATGGCCGCGACTTGGTGACCACCGGTGCGATGTTGTTGCGGAAATTATTGTTGCAATAGATGTAGATCGGCCGGTTCGTGTCGGATCCGATCACCCGCGCCAGGCTTTCGGCAGTGAAATCGGGCAGCGGCAGATTGACCGCGCCGGCAATATGCCCCTGGCGGAATGCCTCGGCGGATCGCGCATCGAGCAACAGCGCGTTCGGCGCCACGCTTTCGCGTTTGAAGTCAGCCACATTCAGCAACCGTTTTGCGCGATAGGGGCCGACATCCTGAGTCAGCGCGACAAAGCCGTCATAGTCGATCAACGGATTGGCGGGCGGCGGCGCTTCCTTTGCCGACAAAGGCATTGCGACGCTCAATCCGGCCAGCACCGTCAACAAGATCAATGCTTTACGCATGCCATCCACTCCCGCCATTGAACCGAATGCGATGCTGCGCCTTGCCAGCTTGATCTGCGCTGAACGATTATGGTTGCGGCTTTCCCCGCGCTATGGCCGTCCGGATGGAGCGGCAGGCTCCTTATGGGCCCTCGCCATTGCCCAGCCGGTCGTCTCACCGCCGATAAGAATGAACAGCGCGAGCGCGAGCCATTCCCACCGGTAAAAATAGAATGCCTCGCGATGTCCGCCCAGCGCGACCATGGTAAGGCCGACAATGATCATCAGAACGACAATGCTCCGCAGCACCAGGCGGTGAAGGCGGAGGAAAAGCGTCATAGCCCGACTCATGAATTGCTGTACTGCGTTTCGAGCCATTGTCCGTTGAGCAGGATGAGATAAAAATTGGGGCTTTCCTGGCGGTCCAGGAGCACGCAGCCGGTTCGCGGTAGGCCCTTTTCCGCGAAATACATGTGCTCCGACCGACCCGGGAGGCATTTGCGGGCCAGACGCTTGGCCTGATCGGGCGGCAAATAATAAAGCCAGGTCGCCTGAGGGTCCTGAACGCCGCTGATCTCATAACGTCGCAGCATCCAGAATCGTCCCGGGGCTTCGCCGAGCAGTTCATGTTGTAGCTCGATCCCGTCGACCGTCATCTCATAGGCCTTGCCGACCGCCCACAGGGTTCCGACCGTCGCGGCGAGATAGGTGAAGGGAAGGAGGACGCCCAGCCGCAGCGAAAGCAGGAACTCGGCAATGGCCGCAACGACGCCGCGCAGCACGGATGCGGGCACCGCCTCGCTCATATCCCGGTGGAATGTTGCAAGGGAAAGCCGCCAAGGTGTATCCGCCGATACTATCATTTGCCGGGCCGGCTGCAACCGGCGGGGATGATGACTTGCCAATTGGAAGAACAGTGGTGAAAGCATGTCGCGCGACCCTGTCCGAATACGAGACAGGCGCTGACCATCGCTTGTGTTTCACTGTCATCTGGCGCCTATTGTTAACCATCATACCGTGGGAGTCGGACATGGTGCGGAAATTGCTGGCTGGAGTCGCACTGGCGACGATCTCAAGTGCCGCCCAGGCGGACTGGGACGATCGTTACGACATGCAGCAGGTGGTGGTGGCCGCCGCCGATCTCGATCTGTCGACCAGCGCGGGGATCGCCGAACTCTATCGCCGGGTCGATCGCGCGGTGAACCGGATTTGCGGCAGCGACCGGGACTGCCGCGCGGAGGCCTGGGAAAGCACTGAGGACCAGGCCTCGGCCGCGATCAGCCATGACAAATGGATGCGGCGCCTGGCGCTGGAGCGCGCGGCGCAATTGCGCGCCTGCGGCTGGGGCGGGTGCGCGCCGCAACCCGCTCAGGCATGGTCCCCGCCGGCCCCGCCGCCCATGACCTATTCAGTGGCGCCCGGCACCCGCGTTACGGTCGTGATCCGCACCTCGCCGGGGCCGGTCTATTACCGCCGATAGCAAAAGGGCCGGACTTTCGCCCGGCCCTTCACTGTAGGTGACGTAACGCCTTATTTCGCTTCGACGCTTTCCGCCTTACCCTTTTTCTTGGGCTTTTTCGGCGCCGCGGCGGTGATTTCGAAGACCAGCGCACCGTCCTTCATCTTCACCGTCACTTCGCCGCCATGGACCAGCTTGCCGAACAGCAATTCCTCGGCGAGCGGCTGCTTGATCTTTTCCTGGATCAGGCGGGCCATCGGGCGCGCGCCGTAGAGCTTGTCATAGCCCTTGGTGGTGAGCCACGCCTTGGACTCGTCGTCGAGCGTGATGTGCACATTGCGATCGGCGAGCTGCAGTTCGAGCTGGAGGATGAACTTCTCCACCACCCGCGCGACCACGTCGGTCGGCAGATAGCTGAACGGCACGATCGCATCGAGCCGGTTGCGGAATTCCGGCGTGAACATCTTCTGCACCGCCTGCTCGTCCTCGCCCTCGCGCGTCAGCTGGCCGAAGCCCAGCGTCTCGCGCGCCATGTCGGACGCGCCGGCATTGGTCGTCATGATCAGGATGACGTTCCTGAAATCGACGGTCTTGCCGTGGTGGTCGGTCAGCTTGCCGTTGTCCATCACCTGCAACAGGATGTTGAACAGGTCGGGATGCGCCTTCTCGATCTCGTCGAGCAGCAGCACCGAATGCGGCTGCTGATCGACGGCATCGGTCAGCAACCCGCCCTGGTCATAGCCGACATAGCCGGGAGGCGCGCCGATCAGCCGGCTGACCGAGTGACGCTCCATATATTCCGACATGTCGAAACGCTGCAGCGGGATGCCCATGATGCTGGCCAGCTGCTTGGCGACTTCGGTCTTGCCGACGCCGGTCGGGCCGGTGAACAGGTAATTGCCGATCGGCTTGTCGGGATCGCGCAGGCCGGCGCGGCTGAGCTTGATTGCGGACGCAAGCTTCTCGATCGCGGCATTCTGACCGAACACGACGCGCTTGAGATCGGTTTCCAGACTTTCCAGCGCCTTGGTGTCGTCGGTCGAGACCGATTTCGGCGGGATGCGCGCCATCGTCGCGATCACGGCCTCGATCTCGCGCGTGGTGATGGTCTTCTTGCGCTTGTTCGGCGCCACCAGCATCTGCATCGCGCCCACTTCGTCGATCACGTCGATCGCCTTGTCGGGCAGCTTGCGGTCATTGATGTAGCGCGCCGACAGCTCGACCGCCGACTTGATCGCGTCGGGGGTGTACTTGACCGAGTGATGAGTCTCGAACGCGGTGCGCAAGCCGGTCAGGATCTTGATCGTGTCCTCGATCGTCGGCTCGTTGACGTCGATCTTCTGGAAGCGCCGCAGCAGCGCGCGGTCCTTCTCGAAGTGATTGCGGAATTCCTTGTAGGTGGTCGAGCCGATGCAGCGGATCGTGCCGCCCGACAGCGCCGGCTTGAGCAGGTTCGACGCGTCCATCGCGCCGCCGCTGGTCGCGCCGGCACCGATCACGGTGTGGATTTCGTCGATGAACAGGATCGCGTCGGGCAGCTTTTCAAGCTCGTTGACGACCGCTTTCAGCCGCTCCTCGAAATCGCCGCGATAGCGCGTGCCGGCAAGCAATGCGCCCATGTCGAGCGAGTAGATCACCGCCGGCAGCAGCACTTCAGGCACATCGCCCTCGACGATCTTGCGCGCCAGCCCTTCGGCGATCGCGGTCTTGCCGACGCCGGGATCGCCGACATAGAGCGGGTTGTTCTTCGACCGGCGGCACAGAATCTGCACGGTGCGATCGACCTCGGGCCCGCGCCCGATCAGCGGATCGACCTTGCCGTTCTTCGCCTTTTCGTTGAGATCGACGGTGAACTGCTTGAGCGCGCTTTCGCCCTTTTTCTCGCCGGGTTTCTGCGTCTTCTCTTCCTCGGCGCCCTTCACTTCGCGCGCTTCGGGAACGGTGCCGCCCTTGCCGACGCCATGCGAGATGAAGCTGACGGCATCGAGGCGGCTCATGTCCTGCTGCTGGAGGAAATAGACGGCATAGCTTTCGCGCTCGCTGAACAGGGCGACGAGCACATTGGCGCCGGTCACTTCGTCGCGGCCCGAGGACTGGACGTGGAGGATCGCGCGCTGCACGACGCGCTGGAAGCCACTGGTCGGCGAGGGGTCGGTGGCGGCATCGACCTTCAGCGCCTCGAGCTCGGTGTCGAGATAATGCGCGACGGTCGCTTTCAGCTCGCCGAGATCGACGCCGCATGACGACATCACGTTCGAGGCGTGCTCGTCATCGACCAGCGCCAGCAGGAGGTGTTCCAGCGTCGCATATTCGTGGCGGCGCGACGACGCGGCTTCGAGCGCCTTGTGCAGCGTGGTCTCGAGCGCGGAAGCGAAACTAGGCATTCAGGTTACTCCATGCGGGCCGTCGGAATGCGGACGGCCCTTTCCACTAATGTTGGAAGGCAGGTCGCCTGCATCAAGCACTTGAAAAACGCTCCGGCCCTTCCAGCCTGCCGGAGCCTCGATGCTCATCGCTTGAATAGCTCGTCAGCGCTTGCGCGGTGGTTAACGGCCTTGGTCAAGCGTGCACGTGTGCGGACGATTTCGCCCTCCAGCGCGGCGATCCGCGCTTCGCATTCCTCGACCGACAAGGGGTCGAGGTCCTGCCGGGTCAGCGCTATCAGCGCGTCGCCCGGTTTTCCTGCAGGGATCTCATCCAAATCCATGACATGAAAGTTGACCGGGCGTATCGCGATGTCAATAAGACCCGCCGGATATCCGGCGAAAAGGGGCGGCGGATCGATGATCAACATTCCGAAACTGATGCGGGCGATCGATCCCGAGGCGCCCGGGGGTCCCGACGTGCTGCGCATCGTCGAGCGTCCCGTGCCGGCGCCCGGCCCCGAAGAGGTGCTGATCCGAGTCGCCGCCGCCGGCGTCAACCGGCCCGAAGTGATGCAGCGCAAGGGCCTGTACCCGCCGCCGCCGGGCGCGCCCTCGATTCTCGGCATGGAGATATCCGGCACGATCGTCGCGGTCGGCGACGACGTGATGAAGGAGATTATCGGCCAGCCGGTCTGCGCGCTGATCAGCGGCGGCGCCTATGCCGACTATGCCGTGGCCCCCTGGGGCCAGTGCCTGCCGGTGCCCGAGGCGCTGTCGATGATCGAAGCAGCGGCGATGCCCGAGACATTGTTCACCGTGTGGACCAATTTGTTCGAGCGCGGCTATGCCTCGGAAGGCGACACGGTGCTGGTCCATGGCGGGACCAGCGGGATCGGCACCATGGCGATCGCGCTCGCCAATCTGTTCGGCCTGACGATCATCGTCACTGCCGGCTCGGACGAAAAATGCGCCGCGGCCAGGGCGCTCGGGGCGGATCATGCGATCAACTACAAGTCGCAGGATTTCGTCGCCGAGGTGAAGGCGATCACCGGTGGAAAGGGCTGTGCGGTGGTGCTCGACATGGTCGGCGGCGATTATCTGCCGCGCAACATGCAGTGCCTTGCCGATGACGGACGTCATGTCTCGATCGCCGTGCAGGGCGGGCTGACCGCGACGATCCCGATCTTCGAGATCATGCGTCGCCGCCTGACCCTGACCGGATCGACGCTGCGACCGCGCGACACCGCGTTCAAGACGCTGGTCGCCGACGAACTGGCGCGCACCGTCTGGCCGCATGTCGCGGCGGGGCGGCTGAAACCGGTGATCGACCGCACCTTCCCGCTCGCCGAAGCGCCCGCCGCGCATGAGCGGATGGAGGCGGGCGACCATGTCGGCAAGATCGTGCTGGTGATCGAAGAATAATGTACGAGGCCATGGCTTCGGAGGTCCTGTGGCAATCCTGTTTCGACATTGAACGCGTGCCGGCCCCAGTCCGGCCAGGGACGCCATGCCCGGTTCCCCGTGAAGCTTGAATCGCTGCCCGGGACAGGTCTGCGGGGATGGGCAATGGGAGATATGGGACACCGAATGTCGCATGTCCCGGGGCCGCCGCTTCGCCGACAGATTTGAGATATGGGACACCGGAAGTCGCATATCTCAGGCCACCGTACCGGCCGGGATGTTTGTATAATATTATTATATATCAACTAGTTAAATCAATATCGACGGCCTGCGTCCGCATCCCGCGATCAACGCGGCCGCGCGATCCCGGAATGTGTCGGCGCGTTGAACGTCGGTTCGCCAGGACGGTCCTTCACAAAGCGTTTCGCCGGTCCGCCGTTGAGGCTCGGATCGACCCAGGTAAAAGCGCGGCAGCGCCGTCAGGCATCTCAATCGCCGCACCCGTTTCGATTTCGGTAGCGTGGCCCGTACAGGGCATTACAATCGCCGCCATGGGCAGGGTGGCATGTTAGCGTTTCTCGGGGCGCCGGAAAATTTCGTCTTCGTTTCGGCCATTGTACTGATGCTGTTGATCGGCGTCGTGCAGCTGGTCGGGCTTGGCCATGACGCGCATCTCCATGGCGATTTCGAGTCGCACCCCGATCTGCTGAGCTGGCTCGGGGTCGGCCGCCTGCCAATGCTCATGCTGCTGGTCGTTTTCCTGGCGACCTTCGGCGTGATCGGGCTGATCGGCCAGCAGGCGATCCATGATTCGACCGGTGCGTTGCTGGATCCCTGGTTCGCCATTCCGGCGGCGCTTGCCGCCGCGCTTCCCGTCACCGGTCTTGCCGCGCGTGGCCTGGCGCGCATCCTGCCGCGCGACCACACCACCGCCATCCTGCTCGACGATCTGGTCGGTGAGACCGGCAGTATCGTTACTGGCCGCGCCGCGTACGGATCGCCTGCCCGCGCGCGCGTCGAGGACGAGCATGGCCAAGCGCATTACGTCATGGTCGAGCCCAATACCCCCGATCAGGTCTTTGAGGAGGGCGAGCGCATCCTGCTCGTGCGCCGCGAGGAGCAGATCTTTCGTGCCATTTCCCGCGGCGACCATCGTCTGCCGCATATCGGAGTCTGACCGCAATGAACGACGTCGTGACCCAGTCGGGATCGATCATACCCTATCTGATCTATTCGGGCGTCGGCCTGGCCGCATTGCTGATCCTCGGCATGATCCTCGCCAAGCTGTACAAGCGCGCCTCGAAGGAAATCGGCTTCGTGCGCACCGGCTTCGGCGGTGAAAAGGTCGTGATCAACGGCGGCGCGCTGGTGTTGCCGGTGTTCCATGAAACCATGCCGGTCAACATGAACACGGTGCGCCTCGCGGTCGAGCGCAAGAATACCGACGCGCTGATCACGCTCGATCGGCTGCGCATCGACGTGAAGGCGGAATTCTATGTCCGCGTTCGCCCCGATGCGCAGTCGATCGCAACCGCCGCGCAGACGCTCGGCATGCGTACCATGCATCCCGACGCGTTGAAGGAACTGGTCGAGGGCAAGTTCGTCGACGCGCTGCGCTCGGTCGCAGCGGGCATGACGATGAACCAGCTGCACGAGCAGCGCGCCGATTTCGTGCAAAAGGTGCAGCAGGTGTCGTCCGCCGATCTGGCGATGAACGGCCTGGAGCTCGAATCCGTCTCGCTGACCGGGCTCGACCAGACGTCGATCGAGCATTTCAACGCCAATAACGCGTTCGACGCCGAAGGTCTGACCAAGCTGACCGAGCAGATCGAGCTGCGCAAGAAGGCGCGCAACGACATCGAACAGGACACGCGGATTCAGATCGAGACCAAGAATCTCGAGGCCGAGCGCCAGTCCTTCCTGATCGGCCGCGATACTGAATTCGCCCGGCTGGAGCAGGAGCGCGAGATCGAATTGAAGCGCGCCGGCCAGGCATCCGAAGTGGCGCGCGAACAGGCACTGCGCACGCGTGAAGCCGATCAGGCGAAGATCGAGGCCAAGCAGAAGGTCGACAGCTCGCAGATCGAGGCCGACCGCGCGGTCAAGGAAGCGCAGATCGCGCAGGAACAGGCACTCGCGCTCGCCCGTCAGGAGCAGCAGATCGCGGTGCAGAACAAGAGCCGCGAGGAAAGCCAGGCCCGTGCGGAGGCCGACAAGGCCCGTGCCGGCGCCGTCGCGGCCGAGGAACAGGTCGGCACCGCGCGCGAGACCGAGATTGCCGAGCGCCAGAAGCGCATCGAGCTGATCGACGCATCGCGCGAAGCCGAACGTGCCGCGATCGGCATCAAGGTGCAGGCCGAGGCCGAAAAACACGCCGCTGCCAATCGCGGCGAAGCGGTGCGGCTGACCGCCGAAAGCGAAGCCGAAGCCGCCAAGCTCAAGGCGGAAGGCGACCGGGTTCGCTTCGAAGTCGAAGCGGCGGGCCAGCGGGCGGTCAACGAGGCGGCGAACCTGCTCTCGTCCGACCAGGTGTCGATGGCGACCAAGCTCGCCCTGCTCAAGGTCCTGCCCGACCTGATCCGCGAAGCGGCACGGCCGATGGAAGCGATCGACAGCATCAAGATCGTCCAGGTCGAAGGGCTGCAGGGACAAGGCGGCGCGGGGATCGCGATCGACGGCGATGGCGGGAACGGCAATCTCGCCAATTCGGCGGTAACGGCGGCGCTGCGCTACCGCGCTCAGGCACCGTTGATTGACGGGCTGATGAAGGAACTCGGCATCGACGGCTCATCGCTTGAGGCGATGACGCGGTCGGTGGCCGCAACGCCGGCTCCGCCGATCATCGCATCGGTCATCGCGCCGGGCGTCGCGGCGTCCGGGGAGGAATGACGGCGCCTTCCGTCCGCATATCAACCTAAAGTCGGACCTTCGGGGGGAGCAAGACGATGGCCGTAAACGACGATCCGGTGATCAGGCGGGACGCGATGATTCGCGGCGTCCTGCTGGGCATATTGATCCTGGCGATCGCGACGACGATGGTCCTGTCGAAACGGTCGCGGTTCATCGGCGACCAGTCCTGGGTTCTGCCCGGCGCCCCGATTGCCTATCGTGATCTGCCGCGCGACTATGTCCGGGTCCTTGACGACTATGGCATCCATATTCTCAAGCTCGGGCGTCAGCGGACGATCCCGGCCGGTGCGCCCTTTCCCGTGCTGGGCGACGAGAAGCCGCCGCTGAGATTCGGCTATTCCTTCTACGAGAAGACTGTGGCGGCGATGCCGTTCATCGTCCGCAAGCAACATGGCCATGTCATCTATTACGAGAATGGCGCGGAGTTCGTCGTGATGCCGCTCAACGACGAATATCTGCAGCGGATCGGCGTCAAGACGGCAAAACCGCTCGATGACGGCGATTTCCCGCTATGGCCACATATGTGGGGCTGGCTGTTCGTGGTCGCCATCGCCGGTGTCGGGCTGTTCGAGCTCGGTGCTGCGCGGCGGCGGCGCGAGGTCACGGGGATCATGTAGCATCCCATCCAATTGTCATCCCCGTGAACCTGAGGGCACCGATGGTAGCGATTTCTCGACCTGCCGTCGGACTGCCAGGCCCGACAATCATCGGCTATGACCGATACATGGCAATCAGCCGGCTTTAGGCGGCATCCTTCGTCAACGCCTCCACATAGCGGGACGCGGGCCGGATCAACCGGCCGGTCAGCGCCTGTTCGCGAGCGTGCGCCAGCCAGCCCGCGACCCTGCCCATGGCGAAAACTCCCGTGAATGCATGCTTCGGGAACCCTGCCGCTTCCAGTAGAAGAGCCGTATAGAATTCGACGTTGGTTTCGAGCACGCGATCGGGTTTGCGCCGATGGAGCGCATCGAGCGCGGCCTGTTCGACACTTTCGGCGAAACGCAACCGGGCATCGACACCCCCGAACGACCGAAGCGCGGCCTTGAGCGCGTCGGTGCGCGGATCGCGCGTGCGATAGATGCGATGCCCGAAACCCATTAGCCGCTCGCCTTTGTCCAGCGCACGGTCGATCCAGCGTGCGCTGTCGCCTTCCTCCGCGATCGCGTCGAGCATGTCGATAACCGGACCGGGGGCTCCTCCATGAAGCGGCCCCTTGAGCGCACCCAACCCCGCGAGAACCGAGGAGGTCAGCCCTGCCTGGGTGGAGGCGACCACCCGCGCAGCGAAAGTGGAAGCGTTGAGACCATGGTCGCTTACGGTAACAAGATAGGTGTCTAGTGCCCGTGCGCCGTCCGATCGACCCAGCATTCGGATCACGTCTGCGGCGTGGCCTGCATTGGCCGATGGCTCGATTGCCTCGTCGCCCGCCTGCATCCGGATCAGCGCCGGAAGAAACACCGCAGGGGCCGCGAGCAGGCGTAGCGCATCGGGCAGCGCCGTGTCGTCGGGCAGCATGGCCATCGCGGCACGCATGCCGTCATAGGCGGGCAGTTTCGACATCGGCCCGAGCAATTCCTGCGTTCTCTCGAACACATCGACGCGTGCGGCGCCCAGCCTTGCCGCAAATTCCGCCGCATCGGGCAAATCGGCGAAGAAGTCCGTAAACAGGAGGTGAGCGGTCTGTTCGAACGTCCAATGCCCTGCCAATGCCGAAAGCGGATATCCGCGGATGATCAACTGCCCGACCGCGCCGCGGACGTCCGACAGCACCGTTTCGGCAGCCACGACGTCTTCTAGACCATTATTCATTTCATTCGCTCCTTGACTGGCAACGAGCGAGATGATCCCTTCACCGTAGTGAATCAATCTTGATCAAGTGAATCAATCATGCGCGAATGGATGACACGGGAGGAGGTGCTGGCGAAGCTCAACGTCCGGGCCCAGACGCTCTATGCTTATGTCAGCCGTGGCCAGATCGAGCGCAGAGCCGACCCCGCGGACCCGCGGCACAGCCTCTATCGGGGTGACGACATTCTCGCGCTTGCCGAGCGGCGCGCGCGCGGGCGCCGCCAAACATCCGTTGCGGCGAGCACGCTGGCATGGGGCGAACCCGTGATCCCCACAGCCATCGCGACGGTCAGTCACGGGGAATTGATCTATCGGGGCGAGACCGCCACGGCCCTTGCCGCGCGCATGGGGCTGGAGGAGGTTGCGGCGCTGCTGTGGGAACAGCCGGACGCCATTGTCTTTCCGGAAGCCTCCGTGGGTGACGACCCGTTTCAGGCTCTCGCCGCATTAGCCGGAAAGGCGCGATCGCTGATCGGCAGGCCTGCCGCGAAACTGGTAAACGAAGGTGCGATGTGCGTCGCGGCGATGGCGTCTGCTTTTGGCGCCGCTGGGGCGGGCTCGATCCATCACCGGCTTTCCGCTGCATGGGCCCTCGACATGGAAGGCGAGGAACTGGTTCGACGCGTGCTGGTTCTGCTCGCCGATCATGAACTCAACCCGTCGACGTTCGCGGCACGCGTCGCCGCCTCGACGGGCGCCGGAATGCCCGCCTGCATCCTCGCCGGCCTGGCCACCCTGTCGGGACCGAAACATGGCGGCGCCGGCGCAGCGCTCGAATCTTTTCTCATCGAGGCGATCAATACGGGCGCCGACGCCGCGATAGAGCGCTGGCTCTCGACAGGGCATGGGCTGCCCGGATTTGGCCACCCGCTCTATCCCTATGGGGACCTGCGCGCGCGCGCCTTGCTTGTGCATATCCAGCCGGATGGGGAACTCGCGAGGCTGCGGAATGCGGTCATGGATATGCTGGGATTGCAACCGAACATCGATTTTGCGCTCCTCGCGATTGCGCGCCGATATACCTTGCCGCCGCGATCCGGTTTCGCACTGTTCGCCATTGCCCGAACGGTCGGCTGGGTGGCACACGCCCTTGAACAGGCGGCAACCGGCGCGATCATCAGGCCTCGCGCACGATATCAGGGCCGAAGTCAAACAGCGCCTTTGTCCTGACCGGCATCACCGGCATGGCTTCGACTGTTGTCGGGAGTAAAAGCGGCTAGTTCCTCGATCGGTGCGACCGTTCAAATTGCTACTTCGGCGAGTTATAGCATCGGCGTGCCCGCGAAAGCGGGAATGACGGACAGGTCGGTCCTTTTAAACCAGCGGCGCGGTTCGGCCGATCACCTGCCCGGCCAGCTCACGCAGCGCCGCGCGCAAGGCCGGGGGATCGATCACTTCGATCTCCGGCCCGATCGCAAGCAGGTCGAGCGCGGCCTGTTCCGGGCGTTCGACCGGCAGGGTCAGGCGCACCCAGCCATCGCGTTCCACCGCCCCGGCGCCCTGCACGGCGCGCGCGGCATAGCTGCCGAGCCGGGCCAGCCGCTTGAGGCCGACCGGGGAGGCGCGCAACACGGCCTCGCCTTGCCGCAACTCGCTTTCGAACCGCTCGGTCGCCATCGACCAGAAGCTGCCGAGTTCGAACTCCGCCGGCCGCTCGAACACGGTGTCGAGCATCGTTGCCGAAAGGATATTGGACACTTTGAAGATCCGCGTCTTGCCGCGTGCGGCGGCGACGCAGTACCAGCCGCCGCCCTTCATCACCAGGCCAAGCGGCTCGATCCGCCAGTCATGCGTCGCGGTCCAGCTTTCGTAGCGCATCTCGACCACGCGCTGGTCGAGCACCGCGCGGGTCAGGCGGGGCAGATGCTCGGCCGGCTGATCGTCGCGGTACCAGTCGACCGGATCGAGATGGAAGCGTCCGCCGATCCGCACCGCGCCATCGACCGATCCGGGCGCCAGCGAGGCAAGCAGCTTGCCTTTCGCGCGCGATGCCGCCGGGCCCAGCCCGAGCGCCGCGGCCGGGCCGGGCAGGCCGATCATCAGCATCGCCTCCGCCTCGTCGCTGGCGAGCCCGGTCAGCCGGGTGCGATAGCCGTCGAGCAGCTGGAATCCGCCGCCCGGGCCGCGATCGCCATAGACCGGCACGCCCGCCGCGCTCAGCGCGTCGATATCGCGGTAAATGGTCCGTTCCGAAACCTCGAACTCCTCCGCCAGCGCCCGGGCGGTCAGCCGCGTACGGAGTTGCAACAGGATCAGGATCGACAGGAGCCGGCTTGCGCGCATGAATCGGCTATGCCCGATAATAGCTGACGGAAAGTGTCAGGTAGCACGGTCCATAGCGCTTCGCATCACAGGCGAAAGGGAATGGACATGGCACAGACAATCGGACGCAGGACAATGTTGCAGGGCGCAGCGGGCCTGATCGTCGCGCAACTGGCGCTCACAGGCGGCGTGACGGCGGCGAGCGCGGCCGGGGTCGAACCGCTGGGCAAGCCGGGCGATTTCGACTTCCTGACCGGCGAATGGCGGATTCACAACCGCATGATCAAACCGGGCACGGCGAGCGAGTGGATCGAGTTTCCCGGCGAAGCGACGGTGCGCGCGATCCTGGGCGGGGTGTGCAGCGTCGAGGAACTGCGCATCCCTGCGCGCGACTTCTCCGGCATGGGGCTGCGCCTGCTCGATCTCGAAAAGCGACTCTGGTCGGATCATTGGGTCAATGGCAAGTCGGGCGTGGTCACTGTGCCGGGACAGCTGGGCGTGTTCCGGGACGGCGTCGGCACGTTCGAGTCCGAGGAAATGGACGGCGGCGCCAGGATGCTGGTGCGCGGGATATGGGACCGGATCACCCCGACCTCGCACCGCTGGTATCAGACCGTCTCGCGCGACGGCGGCAAGAGCTGGGCGGAAAACTGGTACATGGACTGGACCCGCGTGGCGTGAGCCGGATCGGACAGGCGCTTTCACAAGGCGGGCTTGTCAATTGCGCCGCCGCTTTGATTTGACGCAACCCGCTGGCGCGTCATGAAGGGCGCGCCAGCCGAGGGGAGCCGCAGCGATGTCCAGCCTGATACTTCATGAATATGCCCAGTCCGGAAATTGCTACAAGATCCGCCTCACCGCGGCCTATCTCGGCCTGCCGGTCGAGCGGCGCGAGTATGACATCCTGGCAGGCGAGACGCGGACGGCGGATTTTCTCGGCAGCGTCAACGCCAATGGGCGTATTCCGGTGCTCCAGATCGGTGATCAATTCCTGCCCGAGAGCGGTGCGGCATGCCTGTATCTTGCCGACGGGTCGGCATTGATCCCGGCGGACCGGTTCGAGCGCGCGGATATGATGCGCTGGATGTTCTGGGAACAATATAATCACGAACCCAATGTCGCGACACTGCGCTTCTGGCGCCTGTTCATCGGCGAGGGCGGGCTGAACGAGACGCAGCGCGCGCAGCTCCCGCTCAAACAGGCGGCGGGCGAGGCGGCGCTTGCGCTGATGGACGAGCATTTGCGCGCGCGCGATTATTTTGTCGGCGACCGGCTGACGCTCGCCGACATTGCGCTTTACGCTTATACCCATGTCGCCAACGAGGGAGGCTTCGATCTGTCTCGCTACCCATCCGTACAAAGATGGACCGCGCAAGTCGCGACGACGCCGGGGCATGTAACATTGGACGCTTGAACTGACACGGAACTGTCACGCGTCACGATTCTAAATGTAACACGACATCGTCATAGCCGCTGCAATGGGAAACCTTAGCGGGGCGAGGCCATGAACGTCATCAGCAAGCTTGTAAGCGACGGCAATATTACCGATCTGGCGGACTTCGCCAATTCCCATCCGGTGATTCCGGAGCGGATCGTGGAGGGGCGGCGGCAATATCGCACGATCTGGATTTCCGACGTGCATCTCGGCACGCGCGGCTGCAACGCGACGATGCTGATCGACTTTCTCGATCATGTCGACAGCGAGACCATGTATCTGGTCGGCGATATCATCGACGGATGGCGGCTGAAGAAGAAATTCTACTGGCCGTCGGCGCATAACGATATTGTCTGGCGGTTGCTGAAGCGCGCCAAGCGCGGCACCCGCGTGATCTATATCCCGGGCAATCATGATGAGGTGTTCCGGCAATTCTCCGGGCTCGATTTCGGCGGCGTGTCGATCCGCCGCCAGGCGATCCATGAAACCGCCGATGGCCGCCGCCTGCTCGTGCTGCACGGCGATGAATTCGACGCGATTACCTTGACGCATCGCTGGCTGGCGCATGTCGGCGATGTCGCGTATGAATTCATGATGGCCCTGAACCGCTGGGTAAATGCGTATCGCCGCTTCTTCGACCTGCCTTACTGGTCACTGTCGAAACACGCGAAGGCCAAGGTGAAGAACGCAGTCGAATTCATTTCGAATTACGAAGAAGTCGTGGCGCAGGCGGCGGGCAGCCGCGGCGTCAACGGCGTCGTTTGCGGCCATATCCACACCGCCGAGTTCCGCGACATCGGCGGCGTGGAATATTATAATGATGGCGACTGGGTGGAGGGATGCACGGCGCTGGTCGAACATTTCGACGGCCGCATGGAGCTGATCCACTGGGCCGACGAGATCGCCCGGCGCGAACTGCCCGATGACGCACCAGGACAAGCCCGCGCGGGGATCGAGATGATGGCGGCCTGACCAAAGTGCGCATCGCGATCGCCACTGACGCGTGGACGCCCCAGGTCAACGGGGTCGTGCGGACCTTGCAGATGGTCCGTGCCGAACTCGAGCGCCTGGGCCACGAAGTGCTGATCGTCTCGCCCGACCTGTTCTATTCGGTGCCGTGCCCGACCTATCCGGAAATCCGCCTCGCCTTTGCCAGCACCTATACGGTCGGCAAGATGCTGGAGGATTTCGCGCCGCATGCGATCCATCTCGCGACCGAGGGGCCGGTGTGCGTCGCGGCGCGGCGCTGGTGCCTCAGCCGCGAATTTCCCTTCACCACCGCCTATCACACTCAGTTCCCCGATTATGTCGCGGCGCGGACCGGCGTGAACCCCGAATGGGTATGGCGCTATATCCGCTGGTTCCATGCCCCGGCGCAGTCGATCCTCGCCTCGACATCGTCGATTGCCGAGACGCTGAAGGCGCATGGCCTGACCCGCATCCGGCATTGGGGACGCGGGGTCGACCTGTCGGTCTTCGGTGCCGATGTCGCGCCCGATCCCGCGATCAAGGCGCTGCCGGGCCCGATCCAGCTCTATGTCGGCCGCGTCGCGGTGGAAAAGAATATCGAGGCGTTCCTGCAGACCAGTCAGCCCGGCACCAAGGTGATCATCGGTGATGGCCCCGCACGGTCCGCGCTGGAGGCGAAATATCCGGACGCGACGTTCCTTGGTCCCCGCTTCGGTGCCGATCTCGCCGCCTGCTATGCCGCCGCCGATGTGTTCGTCTTCCCGAGCCGGACCGACACGTTCGGGCTGGTGATGATCGAGGCGCTGGCGTGCGGCGTGCCGGTCGCGGGTTATCCGGTGACCGGGCCGATCGACATCCTGAACGACCGGGTCGGGGCGATGGACGAGGATCTCGACACGGCGATCGCGGCGGCGCTGACCCGCGACCGCGCGGCCTGCATGGCTTACGGCCAGACCTTCACCTGGGAAGCGAGCGCGCGCCAGTTCCTCGGTGCGCTGGTGCCGGCATTCGGTGACGAGGCCGCCGCGGCCTGAGCTGCCTTTGCGATACCGCTTTGCCGTCTGACCTGCCAGAGACGAGCGTCTGCTTCTCTGGTTATTGCGGCGACAGTGTCACCGTAATTATCAATAGGACAACTATGGACGCGCTGTCATTCAAGAATGCCCTTCAAGCAGCAAAGCCCGATATGGTATCTCTATTGGGAGAAGGACTTAGCAGCGACGAAGCTGCGGATATAATTGCCACCTTTGAGGTACGCGAGCGCGCAGTTGAGCAGGATACCAGCCTACCAGACTCCACGCTCAATGATCTTTTTGCGCGCTATGACGCCAGCAATGTCGAAATAGGAATGGTGCGCTTCTGCCATGTCCCGGAGCAAGTGTCATACGGCTATATTATAGGGCAGGTGGAAGCCGATTACTTGGCCCTGGAAGCTTCTTCCGGCGAGGTGACGGTGCGAGATATTACTTGTCCAGACCACACGATATGGACGTGCGCGCGGGATGGAACTAGCTTGCTCGCAGCACTTGCGGCGGCAGCAAAATATCTGGGCGCTGGCATCGCGATCGATCAATCCGGGTCGGAACTGCAATGCCAAACCCTTGACCGCTGCATACTGCTTGCGGGCGGCCCTGCGCATGGCGACTTCTACAGAATGCTATTGGGCGTGGAATAGCGGCCGCTGGGCGCGTGAGCGTCCGGGATTGAAGGCTACCAGCCGGCATGTGCCGGCCCTGGCCTGTTATGAAGGCCGCAAAAGGGTCGAAAGGATCCTTCGCGCCAATGGCCAGTCGGTCGATAAACTGTTTGCCGCGCGTAGCGAGAAACAGGGTGATCGCCAGTGCACAAGGGGATGGGGAGGCAATGCCTTGCCACTCCGCGCCATCCGCAGTAAGTCGGGCGCCAGCACATGGCCGCTCCGAAAGGGGCGGCCCTTTCTGTTTTTAAGGAGTTTCACCATGGCTCAGCCGCTCATGCCGCATGCGACCGCGTCGTGGCTCGTCGACAATACCTCGCTCTCGTTCGAGCAGATCGCTGAATTCTGCGGCCTGCACATCCTCGAAATCCAGGCGATCGCCGATGATACCGCCGCGACCAAACTGACCGGCCGCGACCCGGTTCGTGCCCATGAACTGACCCAGGAAGAAATCGACAAGGGCCAGGCCGATCCGGAATATTCGCTCAAGATCCTGAAAGGTCCGGAACAGGTCCGCCGCACCAAGGGCCCGCGCTACACGCCGGTGTCGAAGCGTTCGGACAAGCCCGACGGCATCGCCTGGATCATCCGCAACCATCCGGAAATCACGGATGGCGCGATCGGCAACCTGATCGGCACGACCCGTACCACGATCGCGGCGATCCGCGACCGCAGCCACTGGAACATCGCCAACATCACGCCGAAGGATCCGGTCACCCTGGGCCTGACCACGCAGCGCGAGCTCGACGCGGCGGTGGCCAAGGCGGCCAAGGCGGCGGGTCTCGAAGCGCCGGTCGATACGCGGCTTGAGGGCGATCGTGAGGCGCTGATCACTGAGCTGCGCGCGCAGCGTGCCCAGGCCGTGCTCGACGCTGAAGCGGTCGAAGCCGGCGAGGCGCCCGCCTCGGCCGAGCCGACCGCCGAGAATCTGTTCAAGCGCTGATCGGTCGGTCGCCGCGCGCCGGCCAAGGCTGGTGCATGGCGCCCGCCGTTTATCGACACGCCATCATGACGTGCAGGGGCTCGCCGCCTCTGCCGTCTGGGCCTCTTCGCGCGCGCCGAACACCACGAAGCTGATCCCGGCCAGCGTCCAGACGCCGATTCCGCCATAGAGCATGACCCAGCCAAAGCCGTTGACCAGCGCGTCGTGAACCACTGCGCCGGACAGTTCCGGCACGGCGGCGGTGTTGCCGGCGGCGATCCGTTCCGCCAGCGAGCGCAGTGCCGCATCATCGACTGACGCTGGCAACACGCTTCTGAGATGTGTCGCGACACCGCTGATCAGGATGAAGCCCATCATCGCGATGTTGATCGCGAGCGAGATCATCCGCGCGCTCATGTCGATACCCGATGCCATGCCGGCGCGGTCGCTCGAGATCGCGCCCGTCGTGGTATTGGTGACCGGCGTGTTGGTCAGGCCGATGCCGATCCCGGCAAGCAGTGCGCCGGGCAGCATCGTCACCCAGCTCGCGTCCGCGGCGGCGCTGCCGGCCTTCATCACGAAGAATCCCAGGCCGATGACGAATAGCCCGGCCGGAATGACGAGAGCGGCGCGGTAGCGCAGCGCCAGCCGCTCCGCGACCGGCGGCACCAGCAGCGCCGGCAGTGTATAGGCAAGCAGCGCCGTCCCGGTCGTGACGGTGTCATAGCCAAGCCCGGCATGGAACCAGATCGGCAGGTAGATCATGAACGGCCAGAAGCTGATGTTCATCGCCGCCGACCCGACCACTGCGCCGGAAAAGGCCCGGATGCGGAAGACCGAAAAGTCGATCATCGGCCGGGGGCTGATCTTCTCGGCGATGATGAAGGCGATGAAACTCGCCGCTGCCAGGCCGATGATGCCGAGCGCGACCGGGCTGCCAAAGCCGAGCGCGGGCCCCTGCGTGATGTAGAAGGCGAGGCAGAAGACCGACAAGGAAAGCGTGAGGATGCCAATCATATCGAGGCTTTCCGCACCGGGATCGCGCGATTCCCGGACGCCGATGACGGCGAGGAGCGCGGTGATTGCGGCGAGCACGACATGGACCAGGAAGACCCAGGCCCAGCTCGACAGCGCGACGATCGCACTGCCGATGATCGGCCCGAAGCCGAGGCCGATGCCGAAGATGATTCCCCACCAGCCGAATGCCATGCCGCGTTCCTGCGCCCCGCTGAACTGGTGCGACAGGACCGCGACCTGGCAGATCAGCATCACCCCGCCGCTCATGCCCTGAAGGAAGCGCGCGGCGATCAGCACGGCGACGTTGCCGGTGAGGCCGCAGATCAAGGATGTCGCGCCGAAAGCGATGATGCCGATCAGGAAAATGCGCCTGCGGCCATAACGGTCGGCCAGCGTGCCAGTGGCGAACAGCACGGTGGTCACCGCGATGGTATAGGCGTTCATGATCCATTGCAGCTCGCTAAAGTCCGCGTGCAATGCCTGCTCCAGCGTCGGCAGGATCGCCGGGATGCTGGAAATCTCCAGGCCGAACATCAGCGAGGACAGGCAGACGGCGGCCAGTGCGATCAGGCTCTGGCTGCGGGATGTGAGGGGCATGGTTCGGCCTTTCGACACCGGGATGGGCCGATGCGAGATAATGCGTGCTTGATCATAACAGAATTGGATGATTAGATATTTCAGAGACGACGGAAATGGATAGATGCCGTGATGACGCTGGATGTGGACGCGGTCCGTGCCTTTGTGACGATCGCTGACCTACAAAGCTTTACCCGTGCCGCTGAAGCGCTCGGCAGCACGCAAGGGGCGATCAGCGTGAAGTTGAAGCGGCTTGAGGAGCGGCTCGATCACCGGCTGATCGAGCGAACGCCGCGCTCGGTGCGCTTGTCGGCACAAGGAGCGGTGTTCCTCGAATCCGCCCGCGATTTTCTCTGTGCGCATGACCGGGCGGTGATGGCGCTTTCCTCGCCCCGCCGCCATTTCGCGCTGGGCATCGCCGCGCATGTCGCCGGCCCCGAAGTGCCCACGTTGCTGGCCCGGCTCAACGCGCATGACCCGGGCCTGACGATCGAAGTGCAGCTTGATACGTCACGCGCATTGCTCGATGCCTTTGACCGCGGCGAACTCGATGCGGCGATCATTCGCCGTGAGGATGACCGGCGCGACGGCGAGGTCCTCGGGCCGGAGCATTTCGGCTGGTTCGCCGCCCCGCAGTTCGAGCATCGCCAGGGTGAGCCGCTCAAGCTCGCTGCCCTGTCGTCGGTGTGCGGCGTCCGCGACATCTCGACCCGCGCGCTCGATGCCGCCGGCATTGCCTGGACTGAGGTTTTCCTTGGCGGCGGATCGTCGGTCGTGACGGCGGCGGTGTCGGCCGGTCTGGCGGTCTCGGCATTTTCCTGCCGCCTCGCACCGGCCGACACGGTGGAGGTCAGCCAGCGTTTCGGACTGCCACCGCTGCCATCCTCTGAGATTGTCCTGCACTCCACGCTGACCGATACCAAATCTCGCGAAGCACTGCGCACCCTGGCGTGCGCCTTTCGGGAGCATCGCGCGTCTTCCCATTGAAGACATTCCGTCCAGTCACAGCAACGCACACATAGTTGTTGGCACGCGCGTCATTCCGTTGCTACCCGCAACCTATGTCGACCGCGCCCCAGTCCGATGCCGCCTTCGTTCCCGACGAGAGCTTCGTGCCCACCAGCCACAAGGGGCTGACCTACCCGTTCGGCGGCGCTGAACCGGCCGATGGCGATGTGATGACGGTGGCCGAGGGTATACGCTGGGTCCGGCTCAGGATCCCCGGGCCACTCAAGCACGTCAATTGCTGGCTGCTCGATGATGAAGACGGCGTCGCGCTGATCGACACCGGCATGAACACGACCGAGGCGCGCGCCGCGTGGAAGGCCGTGTTCAAGGGGCCGCTCTCCGGGGTGCGCGTGACGCAGATGATCGGCACGCATTTCCATCCCGATCATATCGGACTTGCCGGCTGGATGTGCGATCATCACGCGGCGCCTTTGGTGATGACGCGCGGCGAATGGCTGACCGCGCAGATGCTCGTCGCCGATGCGCGTGACGGGATTCCGGGGGAGGTCACCGCGATGCGGGTCGGTGCCGGCTGGAACGAGGAGCAGATCGCCCATGCGGCGGAGCGTGGCTGGGCGGGCTTTCGCCGCATCGTCACGCCGATGCCGCTCAGCTTCACGCGGATCAAGGATGGCGACACGCTGAGCATCGGCGGCCAGGCGTGGCGCGTGGTGGTCGGATCGGGCCATAGCCCGGAACATGCCTGCCTGCTTAACGAGGCGACGGGCATATTGATCGCGGGCGATCAGGTGCTGCCGCGGATCAGCCCCAATGTCTCGCTCGGCGTGACTGAGCCCAATGCCGACCCGCTTGGCGAATGGTTTGCCTCGATCGCCAAGCTCAAGACCTTGCGTGACGATCTGCTCGTGCTGCCGGGGCATGGCGATCCCTTTACCGGCCTCCATGCCCGGCTCGACGCGATGGACCGCGAGCATCATGAGCGGCTCGATGAACTCGAAGTCTTCCTGTCCGAGCCGCGTCGCGCGGTGGATTGTTTCGGCCGCCTGTTCCGCCGCGCGATCGGTCCCGACATGCTTGGCATGGCGACGGGCGAAGCGCTGGCGCATCTCCGCCGGCTCGAGATCGAGGGCAGGGCAGTGAGGAACGTTGTCGACGGTGTGTGGTGGTATCGCGCGATCTGACGCGCTAGTTATGCCGCGCCGGGGGGCGATTCATCTTTGGAGCCGCCAATGTCCGATCTTCGCGACCGCGCCATCCAGATCTATGACGCCTTCACCCATGAGCACCGCGATCGCCGCACCTTGCTGCGCGAAATGGCGGCGCTCGCCGGATCGGTCGCCGCGGCCGAAGTGCTGATCGCGGGCATTGCCGCGTCGCCCGCCGCTGCCGCGATCATCGATCCGGCCGACCCGCGCCTGGTGACGCGCAAGGGCAGCTACGATATCGGCCCGGGCAAGAGCATGACCGGCTATTTCGCTGCACCGCGCGATGCGAGAGGCGCGGGTGCGGTGATGGTGATCCATGAAAATCGCGGCCTGACCCCACATATCGAGGATGTCGCGCGCCGCGTCGCGCTGGGCGGTTTCTACGCCGTCGCGCCTGATTTCCTGTCCGACCAGGGCGGTACGCCGGCCGATGAGAATGCCGCGCGCGACCTGATCGGCAAGGCCAATTACGATGCCGTCATCGCCAGCGCGATCGCGACGATCGCGCGGCTCAAGACGCGCGAGAACGGCAATGGCAAGGCGGGGATCATCGGCTTTTGCTGGGGCGGCGCGCTGGTCAACCGCGTCGCGGTTGCGGCGGGCGATGCGCTGTCGGCGGGTGTCGCTTATTACGGTCCCGCACCCGCGCCGGAAGAGGCGGCCAAGGTACAAGCGCCGCTGCTGCTCCATTATGCCGGCAAGGACGCACGCGTTGCGGCGACCGGCGTGCCCTGGACCGAGGCGCTCAAGGCGGCGGGCAAGGACGTGACCGCCTATACCTATGAGGGTGTCGATCACGCCTTCAACAACGACACCTCGAAGGAACGCTATAACGAGGCGGCGGCGACGCTGGCATGGGAACGCACCATCGCTTTCCTGCACAGCCATCTTGACGGCTGACCGTTCGAATGTTCTATATATGTTCCATAATCTGAACATGGAGAGTGCGATGAGCCTGACCTTTTACACCAATCCGATGTCACGCGGCCGGATCGCGCGCTGGATGCTCGAAGAGACTGGCGCGGATTATGAAACGGTGGTGCTCGACTTCGCGTCGTCAATGAAGGACGAGGCCTATCTCGCGGTCAATCCAATGGGGAAGGTGCCGGCGATCGTCCATAACGGCCATGTCGTGACAGAGTGTGCCGCGGTTTGCGCCTATCTCGCCGATGCCTTTCCGGAGGCTGGCCTTGCCCCGCCGACTGCTGACCGGGCGGATTATTACCGCTGGATGTTCTTCGCTTCGGGACCG
Organism: Sphingomonas sp.; assembly: GCF_050725575.1. Taxonomy (GTDB): domain Bacteria; phylum Pseudomonadota; class Alphaproteobacteria; order Sphingomonadales; family Sphingomonadaceae; genus Sphingomonas. The sequence continues at coordinate 106,485 of NZ_JBOHHW010000009.1, forward strand.
ACCGAGCAAGCGGTCACCAATAAGTCGCTCGGCTTCGCGCCGACCGCCGAGCAGGGCCGGATGGCCGGCTATGGCAGTTACGACCTGATGGTCGATGTGCTCGAACAGGCAGTGTCGGCGCATCCCTATATCACCGGCGACAGCTTCACCGCCGCCGATGTCTATGTCGGATCGCAGGTCGCCTGGGGCACGCAGTTCGGCACGCTGCCGAAGCGCGATGCCTTTGTCGATTATGTCGCCCGCCTCACGGCGCGCGAGGCGTATCAGCGCGGCAATGCCAAGGACGATGCATTGATGCCGGCACAGCAGCCGGCCTGATCTTCGCTGCCGATGGCAGGCGGGTAGGGAAAGACAGGGGTAGAATATATCAAACCGTCACCCCGGACTTGTTCCGGGGTCCACCGCGCTACAAACGAGCGGATCGCGATGGCACCGTCGCCCCGGAACAAGTCCGGGGTGACGGTGCTGTTACGGCTTATTCCGGTCCCGAACCCGCCCCGGCAGCGCCGCCATCACAGCATCGCGCCATTCGGCCGTGCCGCTGGTCCAGCCGGCGATTTCGTCGATCGTCCGCGCGCATCCGGCGCACAGGCCGGACACCTCGTCGATCTCGCAGATATTGATGCACGGACTCGCGATCCGCACCACCGGGACCGTTTCGAAAATCCCGCCCATGGTGTCAGTCGACGATGAGCTTGGCGCTCAGGAAGCTTGGCATCGGGCCGTTCCAGCCGTCATCGGGTCCATCGTCGGGCTCGCGGCGATGGTCGCGCGCCGGACGCTCGTCACGGGCAGGACGCTCGTCACGGGGCGGCCGTGCCGCACGTGCCGGCCGCTCCTCACGGGCGGGACGGGCGTCGCGCGCAGGCCGTGCATCGCGCGGCGCTCGCGGCGTGCGGGCCGGGGCTTCCTCCGCCTCCGGCGTATCGGCCTCGACCGGTGCCGGTTTGGCTGAACGGCCCTTTGCCGCCGGCTTGGCGCGTGAGCGTCCGCGCGGCTTGGCGTCGCCGTCATCGTCGGCCGCGGCGATGTCCGCTGCGCCCTCGTAGCGGTCGATTTTCAGGCCAGTCAGCTTCTCGATATTCTGGATATTCTCGGCATCGTCCGACGTCACCAGCGTGAAGGCGACCCCGGTCGCCCCCGCGCGGCCAGTGCGGCCGATGCGGTGGACATAATCATCTGGGTGCCAGGGCGCATCGAAGTTGAACACATGGCTCACGCCCTTGATGTCGAGTCCGCGCGCCGCGACGTCGGACGCGACCAGGATGTTGACGTCGCCGGCCTTGAACCGGTCGAGCTCGGCGATGCGCTGCGATTGTTCCATGTCGCCGTGAATCTCCGACGAACGGAAGCCCTGGCGCTGCAGCGCCTTGTTGAGTTCGCGCACCGTGGTCTTGCGATTGGAGAAAATGATCGCGGTACGCACATCCTCGGCGCGCAGCAGCTCGGTCAGCTTTTCGCGCTTCTTCGACGAGGTGACCGGCACCAGCCATTGCTTGATGTTGATGTTGGCGGTCGCGGGACGCGCCACTTCGATTGTCTTGGGATTGTCGAGGAACTTGTCGGCCAGCTTCTTGATCGGCGGCGGCATCGTCGCGGAGAAGAGCAGGGTCTGGCGCTGCTTGGGCAGCTTGGTGCAGATTTCCTCGATATCCGGGATGAACCCCATGTCGAGCATGCGGTCGGCCTCATCGATCACCAGCAGCGAGCAGCCGGTGAGCAGGATCTTGCCGCGCCCGAACAGGTCCATCAGCCGGCCCGGCGTCGCGATCAGCACGTCGACGCCCTTTTCCAGCGCCTTTTGCTGGTCGGTCATCGATACGCCGCCGATCAGCAGCGCCATCGAGAGCTTGTGGTATTTGCCGTATTTCTCGAAATTCTCCGCGACCTGCGCGGCGAGTTCGCGCGTCGGCTCGAGGATCAGCGAGCGCGGCATGCGTGCGCGGCTGCGCCCTTCGCCGAGGATATCGATCATCGGCAGCACAAAGGCCGCGGTCTTGCCCGTGCCGGTCTGCGCGATGGCGACGATGTCGCGCATCATCAGCACGCTCGGGATCGCGCTCGCCTGAATCGGAGTCGGTTCGGTATAACCGGACTCGTTCACGGCTTTTAGGAGTTCGTCGGAAAGGCCGAGATCGGCAAAAGTCATGCTGTGTCCGGAAAAATCAGGCTTGGGGAAAGCCACCAGCCAGTAATGGTGCGCTTGCGGATAAGAGGGCAAAAGTCAAGGTAAAGGCGCTCGTCCGACTTTACGCGACGAGCAATTAAAGCCCTAATCTCTTCCGCGTTTGGATTGAAGCCGTTTGAACGAAGAAATCGGGCAGGCGCGGCCAGAGCGCGAGCGGATGATGTCGCGTTCGGCGCAGATCATGCCGTCGGGAGTCTTCTTGATGTAGAAGCCGGCGTAGAAATCGAGTGCGGGGCAATCATGATCGAGCTTCGCCCGCATCCTGCTGCCATCGGCCATCATCAAATCGACGCTGTCCTTGCGTGCCTCCGCCGACCCGGCGAGATTCTGTACCGGGATGCATTTGGGACCGTTCTTCTCGGCCATGCGCCGTGGTGAATCCGGTATGACGATATCGGCCATTGGCGGCGGACCGACCGGCGGGCGCGGCACGCGGATGATGATCCGCTGCCGAATCGTCAGCTGTGCGACCAACACGCCCCTGTTACCCTGATCCTTGTCGGTCGGGGGCGGGGCGGCCAGCAATAGGATCACAACAGGGACGATCGGATTCGGCATGAACCGCCAACAATTACCGCAAACGTTTGAACAGTCGATGAACTAATGACACTGGCCGCGCAGCATTCGGCGGTGTGTCGCTTTTGAGCGCACCGCAATTGGCCTGTACCGCGCCGCGTGATAGCGCAGCGCCATGACATCCGCCCAATCCCTGCTGATTGAGTCCGTCCGCGCTGCGCTTGGGCCCAAGGCAGTGCTGACCGATCCTGCCGATATCGACCCCTGGCTGCATGACTGGCGTGGCCGCTATCACGGCGCGAGCCCGGCGATCCTCGCGCCTGACAGCACCGCGGGCGTCGCGACGATCGTGGCGCTGGCCGGGGAACAGGGCGTCGCGCTGGTGCCGCAGGGCGGCAATACCGGCATGGTCGGCGGCGCGACACCGCCCACGGACGGATCCGCGCTGATCCTGTCGCTGCGCCGGCTTAACCATATCCGCAGCGTCAGGCCGGCGGACAATCTCGCCATCGCCGAGGCGGGCGTGATTCTCGCCGATCTCCATGCCGCGGCGCTCGCACAGGGCCGCCGTTTCCCGCTCACGCTTGGCGCACGCGGCAGCGCGACGATCGGCGGGCTGGTCTCGACCAATGCCGGCGGCACGCAGGTGCTGCGTTTCGGCACGATGCGCGCGCTCGTCGCCGGCGTCGAAGCGGTGCTGCCTGACGGTTCGATTCATGACGGCCTCGCCGCGCTGAAGAAGGACAATCGCGGCTATGATCTCAACCAACTGCTGATCGGCGCGGAAGGGACGCTCGGCATCGTCACCGCGGCGACCTTGCGTCTCGTCCCCGCCGTCACGGCGCGCGCGGTCGCCTGGGTCGGGCTGGAAGGCCCGGAGGCGGCACTCCGCTTGCTCCGCCGGCTCGAAGCCGCGACTCACTCGATCGAGAGCTTCGAGATCATCCCGGCCGATTCGCTTGGCCTGGTGCTGCGCCACATCCCCGGCACGCGGGCGCCGCTCGGCGGCAGTCATCCCTGGCATGTGCTGATCGAATCGGTCGCGACCGACGAGGCGGCCGAATCGCCCGCGGCGCTGCTTGAGCGCCTGCTCGCCGCCGCGCTGTCGGATGGCATGGCCAATGACGCAGTGATCGGCGCAAGCGAGGCGCAGGCCGAGGCGTTCTGGCGGCTGCGCGATTCGATCTCCGAGGCCGAACGCGCCGCCGGCCCCGCCGTGCAGCACGACATCTCGGTCCCGGTCTCGGTCATGCCGCGCTTCATGATCGAGGCCGCGGCGGCCTGCGAGGCGGCATTTCCCGGCACGCATGCCAGCGCTTTCGGCCATCTCGGCGACGGCAATGTCCATTTCCATGTCCGCGCGCCCGCCGGGGTCGATCCGGCGCGCTGGTATGCGGAGGATGCGCCGGGCGTGACGCGCTTCGTCAACGATCTCGTCGTGGCAAGCGGCGGATCGATCTCCGCCGAACATGGCATCGGCCAGATGAAGCTTGGCGAACTCGAACGCCTGTCCTCGCCCGCGCGCATGGCCGTGCTGCGCGCGATCAAGGGTGCGCTCGATCCGCATGGCTTGTTCAATCCCGGGAAGCTCGTGACGCTTGCGCCGACGCCCGCCAAGCCATAGAGCCACGAGCCATTCGGCTCGCGTAGTGTGCGCCCGATCAACGACGATCGTTTTCAATGGAGATTCCAATGGCCAGCGCGCCGCAACAGCAATCGCAACTGCCGCTCTTCTATAACGCGCTAGAGCCGCTCTCATCCGAAGCCCATGCCAATTATCGCGCCCGGGCGATGGACAGCGCACCGTTCCTGGTCAACCAGCACACCATTCCGATCACGGTCGACGAATTCACCCTGGCGCAGCGTTTCATGCCGATCGTCTTCACCGCCGGCGACGATGCGATCCCGATCGCGCTGATGGGGCTGAACGAAGGCGTCAACGTCTTCATCGGCGACGACGGCAAGCTGCTCGAGAATAATTTCTACGTGCCGGCCTATGTCCGCCGCTATCCCTATATGCTCGCGCGGCTGCGTCCCGATGCACAGGAACTGTCGCTGTGCTTCGATCCGACCTCGGAGGCACTGGGCAATTTCGACGATGGCGAGCCGCTGTTCGCTGACGGCCAGCCGACCGAGCTGGTCAAGAACGTCCTCGCGTTCAACGAATCGTTCGAACAGGCCGGCGCCCGCACCAATCAGTTCATGGGCGAGCTGCGCGAAATGGGCCTGCTGATGGAAGGCGAAGTCTCGATCCAGCCCGAAGGCGCCGAACAGCCCTTCGTCTATCGCGGCTTCCAGATGGTCAATGAAGAGAAGCTCGCCGATCTGCGCGGCGATCAGCTGCGCAAGATCCACAAGAACGGCATGCTGCCGCTGCTCTATGCACATCTGTTCTCGCTGCCGCTGATGCGCGATATCTTCGCGCGCCAGGTACAGCTCGGCAAGATGCCGGTGCCCGAACTGACCATCTGACCTGAACGATAAAGATCCGCAGCGCCTCTGTCATGACCGATGGTCATGGCAGGGGCGCTGTCCGTTCCGGCTCCATCTCGTGCCGGCGTCATTCGCCGATGATCGTATCGATCAGCCGCTGGTCCTGGTCATGAACCCAGCATTCGATCAGCAGCCCGTCGGCCACCTGATAGAGCAGCAGACGATCGACCTCGACCGGCTGGTCGCCCTGCATCAGCATTTCGCGCGCCACGATCGCGCCGAACCGGTCGCCCGCCATGATGTCGGTGACGCCGATCAGCTTGCGCCGCGTGCGCTGCGCAAAGGCCGCCAATGTCCTGAGCGCCGCCGCCTTGCCGACATGATCGCCCGACAGGGCGGATTGGCCGAAATAATGCAGCGTGAAGTCATCATGATAGCATGCCACGATCGCGGCCAGATCACCGCTCGTCCAGGCCGCCGCATAGCGCTTCAGCGCCTGTCGCACTGCCGCTTCGCCCGGTCCGGAACTGGGACCGGCCGTTGCCGGCAATGCGCCAACCGCGCCGAGCAGGGTAATCGCCTTGACCATGGTGCGCCGTGTCCATTCATGTTGCATGATGCGATCATGGCAAATCCGGCCCGATCACGCTTTCATGATGCGGCTGCCCCCCAACCGCCGGCGGCGCGCATCTTCGCCTGGGGTGCGCGGGCGCTGTATGTGGGGCCGGCGCTCAATCTCTCCGCGCATCGCAATGCCGTCGCAGTGATCGCGCTTGCCCTTGACGGCGCATTCGGCGTCGCCGACCCGCCGGCGGAGACGTCGGGGCATTATCGCCGCTGCCGCAGCGTCGTCATTCCGCCCGGCCGGCTGCACCATTTCACCGACACGCAGGGGCGTATGGCGTTCCTGTATGTCGATCCCTTCAGCGACGACCTTGCCCGGCTGCGCGCTTCGGCCCGGGCGCCGGCGCCGCATGCCGCATTCGACCTGGGCGAAGAGGATGCCCTGATCGGCGTGATGACCGCGCTGGCCGATAACAGGGCCGACTGGCCGACGACGCGCGCCGCGCTGGATTCGCTGCTTGCCGGGGCATCGCGCCCGATCGACCCGCGGGTCGAGACCGCACTGGCGATGCTCCATGCGCAGGCCGGCGAGCGCCCCTCGCTGGATCTGCTCGCGGCACGGACCGGCTTGTCCGAATCGCGCCTGCGCCATGTGTTTAAGGCCGCGACCGGCGTGCCGCTGCGTCGCTACCGGCTGTGGGCCGCGATGCGCACCGCGATCGGCACCATGGCGCGCGGCGAAACCCTGACCGCCGCGGCGATGGACGGCGGCTTCGCCTCATCGGCGCATTTCAGCGCGGCATTTCGCGCCATGTTCGGCATGGAGCCCTCGCGTCTCGCCAAAGGCGGTCTGGCGATGGAGGGATAGAGTTTGATCGAGCGGGCCGGTGCCGCCATCCAGCGAAGCTGGATCAAACTCCAGGCGATCAGGCCGCGTCCGCCGCTGCCGTGGTCCAGCCCAGCCCCGGAATGGTGATCGAGCGCCGCCCCGACAGGTCGGTGCGCGTGACCAGGATGTTGCGCCCCTCCATATAACTCATCACCCGCCGTGCGCGGCCAAGCGAGCTGGTGCCATAGGTGCGCGCGACATCCTCGTCGGTCGGGCAGGGCTCGCCCTCCTTCGCCGCGCGCGCGACGAGCAGATAGGCGCCGAGCATGTCGTCGGGCAGATCGTAAGCGGCGCGGATCACCTCCGCCCATTCCTCGTCCAGCCCCTCGAAAATCCCCGCGCGCGCGGCGGCGAGACGGCGCGCAAAGGCCGAGGTGTCGAGCGGCGCGCGGTATACGCCGGCCATGCGGCACCGCACCTGGAAATCCTGGAACAGCACCGCCGCGGTGCGCGACGCCGCATCGGGATCGGCAACGATCGCGCGCATCACGTCGCGCACCACCTGTTCGATGAATACCGGGTCTTCGGCCGGCTTCATTGCCGCCGGCTCTGCTTCGACCGGATGCGCGATCTGCTCGATCAGCTCCTCGGCCGGCGCGGGGCGCGGTGGGGGAGGTGGCGGTGGCGGCGGCATGTCCTCCAGCCCTTCGAGCAGGAACTGTTTCATGTCCGCTGCCGGCGCATCGGGCAGTGGGGTCAGGATCGGACTGCCGCTGCGCGCCGATGTCTCGACCGCGCCGATGCGGATCTCGACCGGACGGCGCGACACGGCTGGCCCGAGCGCGAGAAAGGTCCCGCGCTGCAGGTCGCGGATCGCCTCGGCCTGGCGCCGCTCCATGCCGAGCAGATCGGCGGCGCGCGCCATGTCGATATCGAGAAAGGTACGCCCCATCAGGAAGTTCGAGGCCTCCGCTGCGACATTCTTCGACAGCTTGGCGAGCCGCTGCGTCGCGATGATCCCGGCCAGCCCGCGCTTGCGCCCGCGGCACATCAGGTTGGTCATCGCCGACAGCGAGGCACGGCGGATTTCCTCCGATACTTCGGCGCCGGCCGCGGGCGCGAAGATCTGCGCTTCGTCCACCACCACCAGCGCCGGGTACCAATATTCGCGCGGCGCATCGAACAGGCCCGACAGGAAGGCGGCGCAGCAGCGCATCTGCCCCTCCATCTCCAGCCCTTCGAGGCTCAGCACCACCGAGGCGCGGTGCTCGCGGCAGCGCGCGGCGAAGCGTGTCACTTCAGTCACCGAATAGGCCACCGCCTCGATCGCGGTATGGCCATAGGGTCCGGCCAGCGTGGTGAAGTCGCCCTCGGGATCGATGATGATCTGCTGCACATGGCCGGCGCTGCGTTCGAGCAGGCGGCGCAGCAGGTGCGACTTGCCCGACCCGGAATTGCCCTGCACGAGCAACCGCGTCGCGAGCAATTCCTCGAGATCGATCGGCACGCTTTTCCCCGCGCCGTCGGTGCCCATGTCCACCTGAAACGTCATGGAACCGGCATGGCCGATGCAAGGGCAGGGGGGCAAGGGGTAAGCGATGAGGAGGGGGCGTTTTCACTCCTCCCCGTGCCGGGGAGGATCTAAGCGCCCACCATTTCCCGCAACGCAATCACCGCCTCCGCCTCGGCAAGGTGCAACCGTTCCACCATCCGTCCATCGACCCTGATCGCGCCCTTGTCGGCATTCTCCGGCAGTGCGAACGCCGCCACCACGGCCCGCGCCGCGGCAAGTTCCGCGTCGCTCGGCGTGAAGATCCGGTTGCATGTCTCGATCTGCTTCGGATGGATCAAGGTCTTGCCGTCGAACCCGAATGCTCGCCCTTGCCGGCACTGCGCCTCCAGCCCCGCCGCATCGTCGATTCCGTTGAACACGCCGTCGAGAATGGTCAGGCCGTATGCCCGCGCCGCCGCCACGGATTGCGCCAGGAAGCCCAGAAACGGCACCCGCTCGACATCCAGCGTCGCGCGCATTTCCTTGGCGAGATCATTGGTGCCCATCACCCAGCAACTCAGCCGCGTGGTGCGCGCCTGTGCGGCGATCTCCTCCAGCCGGAACATCGCGCGCGTCGTCTCGATCATCGCCCAGAGCCGGGTATGCTCCGGCGCCGCCGCGATCAGCGCGTCATAAGCGGCGACCTCGGCCGCGTCATTGACCTTGGGCACCAGGATCGCATCCGGTCCCACCGATGCCAGCGCGGCCAGATCGTCGCGCCCCCAGGGCGTGTCCAGTCCATTGGCGCGAATGATCAGCTCGCGCGTGCCGAACCCGCCGTCCCTGACCACCGCAAGGGCGATGTCGCGCGCCGCCGCCTTGGCCTCGGGCGCGACCGCATCCTCCAGGTCGAGCACGACCGCATCGCACGGCAGGTCGCGCGCCTTCTCGATCGCGCGAAGGTTGGAGGCGGGCATGTACAGCAGGCTGCGGCGGGGACGTGTCATGCCGCCTTCATAGCCGCTTATGGGCAGCCCTCAATGCCCGCGCATGTCTTATCCCCACCCCCCACACCGTTCGCCCTGAGCCTGTCGAAGGGCGCGCCGCAAACTCGCCGCGGCATTGGGGGAGACGGGGCTTCGACAGGCTCAGCCCGAACGGGGGAGAGGGACTCATCTCCAAAAGCTGGACGCCGCCCCATACCCCGGCTTACCATCCCCGCACCATAAGCCGCGAAGGCAAAGCCACATGCAGATCACCCGCCACGACCCCGTCATCGCGACGCTGCAGCCAAGCAACCATCCCTATCTCAACGGCGCCTGGACCCCGCAGCATGAGGAGGTCACCGCCACCGACCTGCAGGTGATCGAGGGGCAGATCCCCACCGATCTCGACGGCATCTATCTGCGCAATACCGAGAACCAGCTGCACCAGCCGCTTGGCCGCTATCATCCGTTCGACGGCGACGGCATGATCCACCAGATCGATTTCCGCGCCGGCACGGCCAGCTATCGCAACCGCTGGGTCCGCACCCGCTGCTTCCAGGCCGAGCAGGAGGAGGGCGGCTCGCTCTGGGGTGGCCTCGCCGACCGCGCCGGCACCTCGAAACGCCCCGGCTTCGGCGCGCATGGCGCACTCAAGGATTCATCCAGCACCGACATCATCGTCCATGCCGGAAAGGCGATCTCGACCTTCTACCAGTGCGGCGAGGGCTATATGCTCGACCCCGAAACGCTGGAGCCGCTCGGCGTCGCGCCCTGGGTCCCGCTCGACGGCGTGTCGGCGCATCCCAAGGTCGATGAGCGCACCGGCGAGCTGATGTTCTTCAATTACTCGAAGCACGCGCCGTTCATGCATTACGGCGTGGTCGATCGCGATGCGCGGCTGGTCCATTATATCCCGGTCCCGCTGCCCGGCCCGCGCCTGCCGCATGACATGACGTTCAGCGAGCATTGGTCGATCGTCAACGACCTGCCGGTGTTCTGGGACGCCGAACTGCTCAAGCGCGACATCCACGCCGCCCGCCTGCACGAGGGCGTGCCCGCCCGCTTCGCGCTGATCCCGCGCCACGGGAGCCCGGAGGAGATCCGCTGGTTCGAGGCCGCGCCGACCTACATCCTCCATTTCCTCAACGCCTATGAGGAGGGCGACGAGGTGGTGATGGACGGCTATTTCCAGGAAAATCCCACCCCCGCACCGCTCGAGAACGCCGATGGTTATGGCCACCTCATGGCCTTTGTCGACGAACACAGCTTCCGCTCGAAACTGCACCGCTGGCGCTTCAACCTGGCCGACGGCACCACAAGGGAAGAGCGGCTCGACGACCGCGTGCTCGAATTCGGCATGATCAACCAGCGCGTCGCCGGCCGACGCCACCGCTATATCTATAGCAGCACCTCGAAGCCCGGCTGGTTCCTGTTCAACGGCTTCGTCAAGCACGACCTCGACACCGGCGAGTCATGGGAAGTCACCCTCCCCGAAGGCCGCTACGCCAGCGAAGCCCCGTTCGCGCCACGGACGGGCGCGGTGGATGAGGATGACGGCTATCTGGTGAGCTTCGTCACCGACGAATTGCGCGGGACGTCGGAGTGTATCCTGATCGACTGCAAGCGGTTTGCCGATGGGCCGGTGTGCCGGATCGCGTTGCCGCACAAGATTTGCAGCGGGACGCATGCGCATTGGGCGGAGCGGGGCGTGTTGGGGTGACGGAGCGCTGCCCTCCGAAGGCAGAGGCTAGAGGGTCGAATCCTGCCGGGTGCATCTGCGTTCTATTTCGCCGGGCGAGGCAACTGCCTCCTAATTGGCGGCATATCTGGCGCAACCTGCCCACCCCCCCTCATGAGCAGCATCCTGTTGGCGAATCGCTATCGCGAATACGCCCTGATCGCCGTGCCGCCCATTGCCGGGTCGGAAATCGAATCCCGCCCGGTTTCCAGCCGCCCGGCGAAGCGCCGGAAATAGGCCGGCTCCGTCGCGATCTCGACCGCCAGATCATACCAGCCGGATGTCGCCGATACGCGCCAGAGCTCAGTGGCTGACTGGCCGGGGCGCAGCGTGATCGTCCGGGCATCGAGCACCTTGCCATAGGCCATCGGGCGAATGTCCATCCGCCGCGCCGCCGGCCCGGGATTGTCGAGCGTTAGCACGATCGCGCGCCGCATCGGCTTCGGCTGCAGCGCTATCTGCAGCGCGGTGTTGCTCAATGTTCCGATGAAATGGCGATGAAATCCGTTCGGCCCCAATACCCACAGATCATATGCGTCATCCAGCCACTCCTGCCACAGGCCGCTCAGCCGGGCCGATGCGCCGACCGTGTAGCGCCGCGGCGCGCGTTTCGGTTGCAGTCGGTCATAGACATGGAAGACCGCCCCGGCCCGGCCGCTATTGATGAAGTCGAGGCGAACACCGCCCGTAGAAACATGCGCTTGCGCATCGAGCGCATAGGGCAGGGCGCGTGAGCGGCGCGCACCGGTCGCCTGGACCGGCATGTCGGGCTGGCCGGGTGGTACTGCTATCGTCCGCTTGGGCAAAGCAGCGGCGCGCGCGGCCTGCGCCGCGGTCGCGGGCAAAGCGGGCCAGTTGCGCGCATCGTTCGGATGCCTGAAATCGAACGCCGAGGTCAGGTCGCCGCACACGCTGCGCCGCCATGGCGAGATGTTCGGCTCCTGCACCCCAAAGCGCAATTCCAGCAGGCGGATCACGGAGGTGTGATCGAATGTCTCGCTATTGACCCAGCCGCCCCGGCTCCACGGCGAGATCACATACATCGGCACGCGCGGGCCTAGCCCGTATGGCCGCCCCATATATTCCGGGCGCTCGAACGGGGCATCGGCGGCGGAGCGGACAATATGATACTCGCCTTCGGTCGATACGGTCGATCCGCCGGCCAGGCCATCGGCGGCGGCGGGATCGCGCGACGGTGGCGCGGGTGGCGGCATATGGTCGAAATAGCCGTCATTCTCGTCGAACATCACCAGCAGCGCGGTGCGGCTCCACACTTTGGGATTGGCGGTCAGCGCATCGAGCACGCGCGCGGTATAGTCCGCGCCCTGTGCCGGGCTGGAGGCGGAGGGGTGTTCCGATCCGGCGGCATCGGCGATGATATAGGAAATCTGCGGCAGCGTGCCGGCCACCACGTCCTGGCGCAACCGGTCGAGCTTCTGCGTGGACAGGCCGCGCGCGATCAGCTCATGATCCGCGCCGCCCGGCCCGGCCGCATCGGCATCGCGGAAGCGGCGGAACCCGACCAGCGGATTGTCGGTGAAATTGTCCGCCATATCCTCATAGATGCGCCAGTCGATTCCCGCCGCCTGCAGCCGCTCGACATAGCTGGTCCAGCGATAGCCCTCGGGTGCGCCGCCATTCTTCGCCAGCTGATCGTGCGAATTGGCGATCGACGGTCCGCCGTTCCGGCCCGTCGGGTCATTGGTCCCGCTCCACAGGAACAGCCGGTTGGTGTTGGTCCCGGTCTGGACCGAGCAATGATAGGCGTCGCACAGCGTGAAGGCGTTAGCGAGCGCATATTGAAAGGGCAGGTCGGCGGCGCGGTAATAGCCCATCGACCCCGGCGTCTTCGCCTTGGGCCAGGCGCTCATCCGCCCTTCGTCCCATGCCGCCTGTGCGTCGGGCCAGTTATGCGGCGTCCCTTCGGCGCGCATCAGCGCGAAGGCGGCGACCGTATCGAGATGGAATGGCGCGAGTCCCGCCGGCCGGTCCGGCGCCCCGAATTGCGTCCAGATCGTTTGCCGGCCGGTTCCCGCCGCCGACGGGATCGGGAAGCGATCGCCAAATCCCCGGACACCGGCGGCCGACCCGAAATAATGATCGAAGCCGCGATTTTCCTGCATCAGGATCACGATATGCTCGATGTCCGCGAGCGTGCCGGTGCGCACATCGGCGTCGATCGCCATCGCCCGTGCGATCGGGCTCGCCGCGAGCAGCCCCGCACCCCCCGCCGCCAAAACCCGCCGTCGGTCGATCCGCACCATCGTCACACTCTCCCGCGCCGACCGATATGCCGGAACGGTGCGGGCGAACAGGCCGGATATGCGCTGTTTGCGATCATGTTATGGGACACGATATTTAGTTCGCCGGTGAGGCAATTTTACCGGCTCGCCAATTACCATTTAATCTATTGATTTATAATGATATTAATAGATGGATTGTCTGGCACGACCTGCCACCGCCACCCCGCTCACAACCGTAGCCCAAAGCCAAGCTCTAAACCTGGCGTTTGCGGACTGACCACACGAAGCTGTCGTACCAGAAATGGAGCAGCGAGCAGGCGATGAACGGCGCGACGAATATTTTGGCGCTGCCCGTCGTCGCGGCGGCATAGCCCAATCCGAACACCATGCTGCCGGCGAAGAAGAACAGGGCCGCCTGCTTCCTGCTGCCGCGCCCCAGCCTGCCGGCCATCTGATCGCCTTCTTTCGCCCAGACGAGCGCGAAATACTGGATGGCGTGGTAGAGATTGATCGCCGCCAGCGCCACCAGCGGGGGCGAGAAGCCCCAGGCGAGGATCGACACCACACCGGTGATCACCATCGTCGCCAGCTTGTGTGCCGGCAGCCGGTATCCGGCGCGCATTGCGCGGAGATAGTCGATCGCCGTCCAGCCGATCACCACCACGTAAAGCGCCACCGCGACAAGGCGGATGCCGCGATGTTCGGCGGCAAGCACGCCGGGCAGCGTGGTCAGCGTCTGGAAGATCGTCCCGTCGAACTTGAGGAAATGGTCGGTATGGGTCGCGAGTGCCGCGCCCGCCGCGATCGGGCCGACATAGAGCGCCCAGTTGAGCCTGAGATCGGTCGTGCGCAATTGCTGCGGCGAATTGCCTGCCTTCATATCGTAGAGGCGCGCAAAGCCGAAATTCTGCATCGCCGAATGATGCACGTCCCAGAACACCGCGAGCACGGCGGCAAAGGCGAGCGCCGTGGGCGACAGCAGCAGCAGCGCGATCAGTACCACCGGGACGATGGTGAGCCGCAGCCGATAGGCGTTGAACACCTGGGGGTTCAGATAGGCGCGCGGCACGACGGCGATCAGATGCGCCCAGGTCAATATCGAAATGACGCCGAACATCCCGATCACCATCGGTCCGGCGGCCGCTTTCGGGGCCAGCTGATCCCAACCGCGCAACCATGCCTGGACGAGCAGGAAAGCGACCAGCGGTGCGCCCCAGAAGAGCAGGGCATCGCGCCCGGGCCCGAGAATCGCGCGCGCGGGATCGGCGAGCGACCCGGCCGGCGCCACTGCCGGAGCCCGGTCGAAAGACTGCGAATATTGCGTCGCCAAGACCCGTTCCCCGCCAAATGTTTCCGCGGGTCTAGACTGTCCTGGTTAACGGATAGCTATCGCGAGCCTCTCGGACTGGCGCGTTATGGGGCGTTATGGGAACACGATATTTATCGCGTTGGTGAGCCGATTTCGCCGACGCGATGGGGCAATACAAGCCATTGATATATAACGATATTAATAGGCGGTTCGCGGAGGGCGGCCCGCCGCTTGCATCCGGCAAGCCCATCGAACGCCGCGCTCGCCCCGCGCCAAAGATATGGCACAACCAGTGTCCCATATCTCCCCCCGCGCCTTTTATCGCGCCGCTGATTCAACCCCCGTGCAACCCGCGTTATCCCGGCAAGCATGGAAACCAGACCGTCAACTTTCAAAACCGATTATATCCGTCAGGCGCAGGAGCTTTATGCCCAGGGCCTGACCGATCGCGAACTTGCCGAGGCGTTCGGCGTGTCGCGCAGCACCATCTTTCGCTGGCGCGCCGCATACCCTGAGTTCGCCGAGGCGACGAAGCTTGGGAAAGACGTTGCCGACGACCGTGTCGAGCACGCGCTGTACGAGCGCGCGATCGGCTACGAGGAGGAGGCGGTGCGCATCTATCGCCCGGCCGGCACCGAAGATCCGGTGATCGTGCGCTACAAGCGTGAAGTGCGCCCCGATGCCGGCGCCGCACTGCAATGGTTGCGCGCGCGTCGCCCCGGACGCTGGGCACGGCCTACCCCGCCGCCTGAGGAGGATCATAAATCCGCTGCGGATATCCTCAAGGCAATGGACCGTGTCGGCGACCTGGCATTGCCCGAATATCGCGAGATGCTGCGCTATCATGCGCGGGAATAAGCGCGGGGCCGGCATCGCCGTGAAGCTGTCCGGATGAGAGCGAAACGTTGCGCGGCACCCGACCACCGACGCGCGCGCGTGTCAGCTCCAGGCCGCCCGTTCCGCCTCGGTCAGCGGCAACGTCGTCCGCGCACCCCCGGCCGCGGCCTGCGCCGCCGCTTCGATTACCGCCATCACCGCCAGTGCCTGGATCGGCGGCACTGGGTTGGCGCCGCCGCCGCGCAGCGCCTGATGGATCGCGCGGTAATAGTTGCGCTGGTCGCCCGCCGGGGTGGGGAGGCTGCGCACCTCATCGCCCTGATAGAGCCGGAGGTCATCGCCATCCTCGCCCCAGCCCGGCGCGCCCGGGGCGATGCCGGCGAGCAATTGCTGTTCCTGCCGATCGGCCCGCGCCTTGACCACGCTCGCCTCGGTGCCATGCACGGTGAAGCGTGCGGTGCCGCCGGCCACCACCATGCCGGCATGGAGCACGACGCGCCGCGCGCCATAGTCGAGCACGACATGCGCCCAGTCATCGACCTGTCCGCCGCCGCGCTGCACGGCAAGGTTCGCCTGCAGGCTCTCGGGCAGGCCGAACAGCTGCAAGGCCTGATCGACCAGATGCGGGCCGAGGTCGAACCACACGCCGCTGCCCGGCAGCGCCTGTTCGCGCCAGCGGTCGCGCACCTCCGGGCGAAAGCGGTCGAAATGCGATTCGAAATGCACGACCTCACCCAGCGTGCCCGCCTCGATCAGCTGCTTCACGCCGAGATAGTCGCTGTCCCAGCGCCGGTTATGGAACACCGACAACAGCCGGCCCTGTTCGTCCGCCAGCGCGATGAGGTCGCGCGCCTCGTCCAGGTCGAGCGTGAAGGGCTTGTCCACCACGACATGCTTGCCCGCCGCCAGCGCGGCGCGCGCCAGCGGCGCATGGCGGCTGTTCGGGGCGGCAATGACGACCAGCTCGATCTGCGGATCGGTGACGGCCTGAAGCGGGTCGGCCACGACACTCACGCCGGGCAGGTCGGCATGCACCTTATCCGCATCGCTCGACGCGACCAGCGCCAGGTCGAGCCCCGCGATCGAGCGGATCAGCGGCGCGTGAAAGGTCCGGCCCGAAAAGCCATAGCCGATCAATGCGGTCCGGACCGCCGATCCCTGCGCCGTGTCATTCATCAATCTTCGCCTTGCCGTTGCCGGCCTGTCCTAGCGCAATTTCCTGGCGAGTTGACCCACTCTCTCTCCGTCTCTCCGTCTCTCTCCGTTCGTTTCGAGCGAAGTCGAGAAACAGGCCTCAAAGGTTGCGCACAGTTTCTCGACTGCGCTCGAAACGAACGGAAGGGGGCTCTCCTGCGATGCCCGGTGAATCTCTCGATCAGCGCGGGCCCGCCGTTACGGCTGCACCACCCATTTGCCGCGCTGCGCGAGGCAGCTCGACTTGGTGTCGGCGAGCGATTTGGGGCTGCGCGCATAATAATAGGTGCTGACCTGCTGGCCATAAGGGCCGACGCATTTCGCCTGTGCCCGGGGCGGGCAGGCCTTCAGCACGGTGGCCTTCATCGGCCCGTTCGACTGGCATTGCTCGGCATACATCGCGTCGGGAACTTTCAGCGGGGTCTCGCTGCAATCCTTGATCGTCTCGGACATGATCACGCCCTCGAGCAGGCAGGCCTTCTGGGCATGGGCGGTCCCGCCGCCGGCCATCAGGAAGAAGAAACCGACCGCACCTGCCTTGACCAAATTCATGACCTTCTCCCCGCTGTGAACGCGCATCGACATGCCTGTTCACAAATAGATTTCGCGCTCGCGGCTTGTCCAGAGCAGGCCGTTAAGTCCTTGGCGGAGCGGGGATGGCGTCGCTCAGCGCGCGCCGCCGGGCGAATCGGCCGCCGGGTATTCGAGGCTCGGATACCAGTCGGTCCCGCGCCCGCCCGGCGTCCAGTCGAGGATGGTCCACAGCGGTGTGGGGTCGGGCGCGAGATGCGGGTCGAACCCCGGATCGGCGGTGTCGAAGCCGCCTTCGGCCGCCCAGAACAGATTGACCTTGTCGCCGCGCCGTTGCCAGACAGTGACGATCGCCCCTTCATCGCCACTGGCGTCGATCCCGCCATAATCGCGCGCGAAATCGTCGCCGATGGTCTGATAGAAACGCAAGTTGCGCCAGCCGCGCTCGAGCGCGACCGCCTGTTGCCGCGCGACCGGCGAGCTGCCGATGATCGCCATCGCGATGCGTTGCTCGATATCGCGCGCGGGGATGTCGAGCGAGCCGATGAACGAGGTGCACATCGGGCAGGGCCGCTCGCGCTCGGGGCCGTACATCCAGTAATAGGTGAACAAAGTATCGTGCCGGCCGAACATGTCGTTCAGCCCGACCTCCTTCCCGTCCTCGTCGAGGAAGCGATAATCCCGCGCCTCGCCGCCCGGTGGCAGCGCACGACGCTGCGCCGCGACCCGCTGGATCTGGCGGCGCAGCTCGATTTCCTCGGCAAGCAAGGCGGTGCGCGCGCGGTGATAGTCGTCGCTGTCATGCGGAAAGGGCTTTCGGCCCTTGGTCGCCAGCTCCATTGCCGGTGCGAGCGGCTGGTCGGGCTTTGCATGGTCGGTCATCGATACTCTCCCGGATATCCCCCCGGACAGGCGGTCCCTTTATCGATGCGGACGCGCAGTTGCGGCACTTCCAACGCAGGGAGACGCCGCGCGTTGCATTTTTTGGGTCGAGGTCCGATTCCTGGTCCCAGGCCCTGCTTATTCCCCGAACGACGCCACGATCGCGGCGATGGCCGGCTTGGTGTGCTCGGTCACGGGGTCGTCCGTTCTATCCTCGGGGATATGATATTCGCCCGCGTCGAACGCCTGAAAGACCCTGAAGAAGAGATCGGGCCATGGAAGGTCGGGATTGAGCGGCCGCGATGCCGTCGCCGTCGTGAACAGGCCATTGGCCACGCCGTCACAAAACTCGAACGACAGCTCTCCTGCGTGGAAGCCCCGGGCCAGCGCGGTCGCGATGTCATTGTAGAGCGCATACTCTTTCTGGGTATCGGATCCCGTCCAGCGTTCGATGTCCGACTGGTCGGGGAACAGGGTTGCTGCGCCCGGATCACGATCATGGCGTTCCTGAAGCTCGCTTATGATGCGGTCGATCGGCCATGCCATTGGCTCGTTCTGCCCGACCTCGGCAGCATCGGTCACCCCCTGTTGCGCCCTTTGGTCGTCCGCACCCCTCGATCAGCGCTTCTGGAAATTCCGTTTGGCCGATTGCTGCTGGCCGATGATCCGCCATTGATCATAGGTGCGGCAAATCATCTTGCGGGTCGGCTTGTCGTACAGGCACACCTGCCGATCGCCAGAAATCGAGCCGACCGGGCCAACCGGGATGCCGAGCGGCGGCGTGGGCCTGGGGTCCGGCGCGCCCTGGGCATATTGCGCGTGCGCGGGAATGCAGGG
The DNA here is from genome assembly GCF_050725575.1 of Sphingomonas sp. Classification (GTDB taxonomy): domain Bacteria; phylum Pseudomonadota; class Alphaproteobacteria; order Sphingomonadales; family Sphingomonadaceae; genus Sphingomonas. The sequence goes on from NZ_JBOHHW010000009.1 coordinate 125,064, forward strand.
CGCGAGCGACAACGCCAGGATCCAGCCGCCGAGACTGCGAAAAACGCGGTACATTCCGGGAATGTAGCACCTGAAAGCCAGAGTGCCATAGGTCCCGGAATGTTTCGTGGTGACCTCGCCGTTTACCTGATGACGGGCCTTGGGGCTGCGCCGCCCTTATTTCGGCTTCACGAACTTCAGCGTCATGCGGTCGCTCTCGCCGATCGCGGCATAGCGCGCCCGGTCGGTATCGCCCTCCTGATAGGTCGGGGGCAGAGTCCACACCCCCTTGGGATAATCATGCGTGTCCTTCGGGTTGGCGTTCACGCCGCTTTCGCCGGCCGGCCTGAAGCCGGCTTTGATCGCATAGGCGACCACCGTGGATTGCTTCATATAACCGCTCTTGCCTTCCTCGACTCCGGTCTGGTCCTCGGGCAGCCGGTGTTCCTCGACGCCGAGCGTGCCGCCGGGCTTGAGCATCGCGAACATCTGATCGAACGCCGCCTGGGTCTTGTCGCCGTCGCTGAAGCGCCAGTTATGCACGTTGCGGAACGTCACCACGACATCCGCCGTACCCGCCGGCACCTTCGGTCCCGCGCCTTCGGGGAAGATCGCATATTTGACGGTGCGATAAAGGCCGGGATTTTCCGCCTGCTTCGCCTTGACCGCGGCCTGACCCTTCTCGCTGGCGGCGGCGACATAAAGCGTGCCTTTCTTCGCGAGATAGGGGGCAAGGATCTCGGTGTACCATCCGCCACCCGGCCAGATCTCGACCACCGTGTCAGTCGGCTTCACGCCGAAAAAGGCCAGGGTCTCGGCCGGATGGCGGTATTTGTCGCGGGCCATATTCTCGGGCGGGCGCGTCGATGCCCCGACCGCTGCCATGATCTCGCCACCCGGCGCGGCGTCCTGCGCCAGGCCGATCCCGGCAGTCAGGGCGCCGGCGCCGATCATCAGGACGGCGGCGAAAACGGGCAGAGTGCGCATCGAAAATTCCTTCTGGCGGGGGATAGGCGATGCCCGTCTTGTCGCGCACATCCGCGTCCGCGACAATTGCCCGGCCGTGTAATTTTCCGTGTCCGCACCTTTCCATTGGCGCGCAATTATGATCGTCTCCGGTTTCGACAGACTCACAAGGGGTGGCACATGAAAAGCTGGTTGGCGGCGGTACAGGTTGCGGCATTATGCGTCGGCATTGCCGTGCCGGGGATCGCCCCGGCGCAAGTGCCGACATCGACCGCGCCGCTTGCGCTGAAGCCCGACCAGCAGGCCTTTCTCGATCTTTACAAGGAGATGGTCGAGACCAACACGACGCTGTCGGTCGGCAGCTGCACTCAGGCGGCGGCACAGGTCGCCACGCGCTTGAAGGCGGCGGGCTATACCGATGCCGACATCACGACGTTCGCCGTGCCCGATCATCCCAAGGAAGGCGGCATCGTCGCGGTCCTGCCGGGCACGTCGAAGACGCTGAAGCCAATGCTGCTGCTGGCCCATATCGACGTGGTCGAGGCGAAGCGCGAGGACTGGACGCGCGATCCGTTCAAGCTGATCGAGGAGGGCGGCTATTATTATGCGCGCGGCGCCGCTGACGACAAGTCGATGGCGGCGGTGTGGGCGGATCTGATGATCCGATTCAAGAAGGACGGATACCGTCCTAAACGCACGATCAAGCTGGCGCTGACCTGCGGTGAGGAAACCACTTATGCGTTCAACGGCGCGCAGTGGCTGGCGCAGAACAAGGTCGATCTGATCGCCGCCGAATTCGCGCTCAACGAAGGCGGCGGCGGGGATACCGACGGCAAGGGCAAGGTGATCGTCCAGACCATGCAGGTCGGTGAAAAGGCGGTGCAGAATTTCCGGCTCGAGGCGACCAATGCCGGTGGGCACAGCTCGATCCCGATCCGCGACAATGCGATCTACGAACTGAGCGACGCGCTCGCCAGGGTGCGCGATTATGAATTCCCGGTGCTGATGACTGACACGACCAAAGCCTTTTTCGCCAAGGCGGGCGCGGCACGGACTGACAAGATCGGCGCGGCGATGGTTGCGATCGCCGCCAACCCGCAGGACAAGGCGGCGGAGGCGATCGTGTCGACCGACCGCACCTATCATTCGATGCTGCGCACGACCTGTGTCGCGACGCTGCTCGACGGCGGCCATGCCAATAACGCGCTGCCGCAGCGCGCCGGCGCCAACGTCAATTGCCGCATGTTCCCCGGCCAGACGCTGGCGCAGACTCAGGCCGCGCTGGCCGCGGCGATCGGCGATGCGAAGGTGACGATCACCCCGGTGCCGCCGATCCGCCCGACCGCGGTGCCGCCGTCGCTTGACCCGCGCCTCATGGGGCCGGCGGAGACGCTGGTGAAGAAATATTTCCCCGGCGTGCCGCTGGTGCCGGTGATGTCGACCGGCGCGACCGACGGCATCTTCCTGGAGGCGGTCGGCATCCCGACTTACGGCGTGCCGGGCATGTGGGGCGATCCCGACGGCAATGGCGCGCACGGCCTGAACGAGCGGTTGGAAGTCCGTTCGCTATTCACCGGACGCGACTATCTGACTGATCTGGTGAAGGTGTATGCCAATATGAACTGAGCGCGGGCGGCGGCCCGTCGCAGGTGAGGGGGAGAGACATGATGCGGATGCTGGCCATCACCATTGCCCTGTTGTCGTCGGGGGCGGCCGATGCGCAGCGCTTGGCTGCCTCGCGCCTCACCGACGCGCAGCTCAACGATTCGCTCGAACTCGGCCAGGAGATCGAGGATCGCGCCGATGGCGATCTGAACGGCGACGGACTGATCGACACCGCCTATTCCGTGAGCAGCCCGGACGCCCGCGGCGTAACGGTGCTGATCGCGCAGCCGGCCGGCGTGAAGCCGCCCTTTCGGCCGATCGGCGAGCTCAAGCTCGAACCGGTGGCGCTCGGCCCGGCCTCGCTGTCGATCGCCAAGGGCGTGCTCAAGGTCGAGGAATTGACCGGCGGCACCACGGCAGTGTCGGCGATCTACCGTTTCCGCATCGATCCGGCCTCGGGGCGGGGGCAGCGCATGCGGCTGATCGGGCTCGACGCCACGCTCTACAGCCGCACCTATTCCCATGACGGGTTCGAGATGAGCTGGAACCTGCTGACCAGCGCGATTGTCACGCGCGAGTTGCGGCTTAACAAGGGTGGCGGCGACGCGGCCTATGACAAGGTCTTCGAGCAGCGCTTCAAGCGGGTGAGCAAGCCGCTCTATATGGAGGACGCGCCCGACCCCGAAATGGTCATGATCGACCTGCGCAAACGCTGATCTCCGGCCGCACTTGATCAACCGCACCGCACCGTGCCTAATCGCGTCATGCCCATCCTCAGATTTGCCCTCGCCGCGCTTGCGCTGATCCTCGTCACGCCCTGCGCCGCCGAACCGGTGGAGGACCGCGCCGCGATCCTCGCGGTGATCGCGCGGATGGAGGCGGCGTGGAACCGTGGCGATTTCCGCGGCTATATGACCGGGTTCAAAAATCCCGATGTGGTGTTCGTCTCGGGCGGCAAGTTTCAGGATGGGTGGCAGGGGACGCTCGACCATTATGTCCGCGATTATGGCGCGTCACCGGCGACGCGCGGCACGCTGCATTTCTACGACATGAAGGTGGAACTGCTCGCGCCCGACGCCGCGATGCTGGTCGGCCGCTATCATCTCGAACGCCCGGTCCATGCGGCGGAGGGCGTGAATACGCGGCTGTTCCGCAAGATCGGCGGCGAGTGGCTGATCACGCTCAACCATGTCTCGGCCTATGATGTGCCGCCTATCGCTACTTCTTCGGCGCCTCGGTCCGCGCCAGCAGCGCCGCCAGATCGCCCCGCCAATTGACCGCCCAGGTATGGGTGCCATGCCCATGCGTGTCGTCGGTCTCCGGGATCAGGCGGAACTGCGCATCCTTCATCCGGGCGACCGCGCGCACCGGATAATCGAGGTTGCGCGGGTTGATGAAATCATCCGCCGAATTGATCCAGGTCAGCGGCGCAGTGATCGCTTCCAGCTTCGGCCAGGGATTATAGCTGCGTGAGGCATCGACCTGGTAGATCAGGTCATTGGCGTCGATCCCCGCGATCGACTTCGCGACGCGCTCCTGCGCATAGGCCGCGGCCCTGTCGCGGTCGGGATAGAGTTTCTGCAGATTGACCGGCGCGGCGCCGGCAATGAACAGCAAGGTCGCGGCGGTGCGCAGGCCCTGCACTGGCTGCGCGGTATAATCGCCCGCGGCCCAGGCCGGGTCGGCCTTTATCCCGTCGATCAGCAATTGCCGCCACATGCGGTTGAGCCCGGCCAGCTCGACCGGTTCGCACGCCAGCGGCATCAGCGCACGGGCGAAGTCGGGATGCGTCTCGCCCCAAACCAGGCTGTGCATGCAACCCATCGAGGTCCCCATGATCAGCCGCATGCGCCGGATGCCGAGCCCCTCACTCAGCAGGCGATATTGCGCCGCGACCATGTCGTCATAATCATAGCGTGGGAACCGCATGTGCAGCCCGTCGGACGGCTTGGATGATTTTCCATGCCCGATATTGTCTGGCAGGATGATCCAGTAGCGCGTGATGTCGAGCGGCTGACCTGGGCCATATAATTGGTCGGCGAATTGCGGCGACAGGAATTGCTGCCCGGTCCCGCCGGTGCCGTGAAGCACCATCACCGCATTATCGATCTGCCCCCGTGCATCGCGGTGCGGCTTGCCGAGCATGGTGTAATGCAGCTTCAGATCGGGCAGCGTCTCGCCCGATGCGAAACGGAAATCTCGGATGTGGAAATCGGCCACGGCGGTCGGCCATTTGCTGGTCGGTGCGGGCGCCGGCGCGGCGCTGGCCGGCGGTGCTGGAGGAGCCTGAACGGCGGGGGCGGCGGCCTGGGCGGCGAGCAGAAGGAGCGATGCGATCATCCGCCGCTTCTGCTCCCTGCGGGGCCGCCTGCCAAGCCGCCGGCGATTCAACTCGGTCGGTTATGATGCCAGTATCATCTCCACGCGCCGGACATCCCCGGCCAGCTCTTTCTCATCATGAAACGAACCCCAGAGCGCCTGCTGTTTCGTCGCGAACAGCAGGGTCCGCATGCTGTTAATTGCTGTTTCCATGCTGTTATTGAATAACAGCATGGGTGGTCATTATCGCGTTGAGATTATGGCAAGAAATCGCGCCGAAAATCCAACTTAACAGCATGGAAAAAATTCACGACGAAAACAGCATGGAACAGCAGGGTCCGGTCGCCTTTTCCGCGACGACCGGACCGCCGATCATGCCTCCACCATCGTCCCCATCGTCACATAATCGATCTTGCCCGTGCCCAGCACCGGCAGCGCCTCGACGATGCGGACATCCTTCGGCACCATCAGTTCGGTCACGCCATTGGCCCGGGCCCAGGCCTGCAGCGCGCCTGCACTTGCGTCCTGGCGGGTGGTGAACAGCACCAGCTGCTCACCCTTGCGCGCATCGGGCCGGGTGACGACGGCATGCTCGGCGTCGGGCCAGAGCGCGCCGGCATAGCCCTCGACCGCGGGCAGCGAGACCATCTCGCCGCCGATCTTGGCAAAGCGCTTGGCGCGGCCGCGGATCGTGATGAAGCCGGCATCGTCGATCGTGACGATATCGCCGGTATCGTGCCAGCCGTCCTCGGGTGGTTGCAGCACGCCCGGCTTGTCGGCCTTCAGATAGCCCGCCATCACGTTCGGCCCACGGATCGACAGCCGCCCGCCTTTCTCGATCCCCGGTACCGGATCGAGCTTGCTGGACATGCCGGGCAGCAGCCGCCCGACCGTGCCGGCGCGGAAATGCATCGGCGTGTTGACCGCAATCACCGGCGCGGCCTCGGTTGCGCCATAGCCTTCCAGGATGCGCAGGCCGAACTTCTCGGCATAGGTCTTGCGCGTTTCGTCGCGCACGCGTTCGGCGCCGGCGAAGATGTAGCGCAGCGAGTAGAAGTCATAGCCATGCGCCATCCGCGCATAGCCGCTGAGGAAGGTATCGGTCCCGAACAGGATCGTCGCGTTGGCGTCATAAGCGAGCGCCGGGACGATGCGGTAATGCAGCGGGCTGGGATACAGCACCGTCTTCACCCCCGACAGGATCGGCAGCAAGGTGCCGCCGGTCAGGCCGAAGCTGTGGAACACCGGCAGCGCGTTCAGCACCACATCGCTTTCATTGAAATCGATCCGTGCCGAGAGCTGCTGGCAATTGGCCAGCAGGTTGCGATGTGTCAGCACCACGCCCTTGGGCAGCCCTTCGGAACCGCTGGTGAACAGGATCACCGCCGGCGCGTCGCTCGACACGCCAAGGCGGCGGTGAAGCCGCCCGGCAAAGCGGGTGAGGAACAGCGCGCGCAGCTTCTCCATTGGCCCGATCGTCGCCGCGATATCCTCGAGATAGCGGATTGCGATCCCAGCCTCGGCAAGCCCGGCGACGACGTCACCCAGCTTGGCCTGATCGACAAAGGCGTGTGCGGTGACAATGGTACGGACCTCCGCTGCGGCGCAGGCTGCCTTCAGATTGGTCAGCCCGGCGGTGTAGTTGAGCATCGCCGGCACGCGGCCTTTGGCCTGTAGCGCGAAGAAGGTTGCGACCACGCCGGCGACATTGGGCAGCAGCACGCCGACCGCTTCGCCCTGCCGCGTGCCCTTGGCGAGCGGGTGGCCCAGCGCGAGCGATCCGGTGATCAGCCGCGAATAGGCGAGGGGGGAGCGTTTGATGTCCTCGACCACCTGCGCCTTGCCGCCGTGAATGTCCTTCGCGTCGAGCAGCGCCTGGAACAGGGTGCGGTCGATATCCGACGTGGCGAAGATCATTTCGCTCATCACGTCGTACAGCATCCGCCCCGCTGCTGCGCGCCGCTCGCGCGCGCTGCCGCTGGCGAGGGCGAAACGGCGCTGCGGCAGGATCGTCAGGCTGATCTTGGGGAAGGTGCGCCGCCGCACCTTGCCGTCGAGATAGGAAAAGGGCGTGAATTGCGCGCCGTCGATGCGGACGGGGACGATTGGCGCATCGGCCTTGTCGGCGACCATGCCGGGGCCATCGAACACCTTCATCAGCGCGCCGGTGACTGTGATGCGTCCTTCGGGAAAGATCACCAGGGTGCGCCCCTGCTTGACTGCCTTGACCATCGCCTTCGCCGCCATCGGGTTGGTCGGGTCGACCGGAAAGGCGTTGAACATGCTGAGGAACGGCCTGACCCACCAGGCCTTGGCGATGCGCGAATGGATCGCGAAGGTCGGCTTGCCCGGCAGAAACGCAGCGAGCAGCAGCCCGTCGAGGAAGGAGACATGGTTGACCACCACCACCGCCGGCTCGCCCGGCTGCGGCATGTTCTTCTGGCCGGTGACTTCGACGCGGTAGAGCAAGGTGAGCGTCCAGCGCACCAGTGCCTTGAACACCGTTTCGGGCAGCAGCCAGCAGGAGATCAACGCGATCGCCAGCGTCGCAAAACCCATCGCGCCGATCACGCCCGGCACGCTCGTGCCTGCCGCGAGCAATCCGAGCACCACCGCGACCAGCAGCACAGTGATGACCGAATTGACGATGTTGTTGGCCGCGATGATCTGCGATCGCTGTTCGGGTGCGCTGCGCGTCTGCAGGATGGCATAAAGCGGCACGATGAACACGCCACCCGAGACGGCGATACCCGCGACCGAGGCGAGGATCAGCCAGCTTCCCGATGTGGCCATGAACGCCCCGACCGACGGGCCCGCACTGCCGATGGTGAAGGTCCGCGTCGCGATCCACATCACGACCAGCGAGCCCGCCAGCACCAGCGCGGATGCCGGCACATAACGCGCCGACACTTCACCCGCGAGCATCCGGTTGACCGCCATCGAGCCCAGGGCGACGCCGAACGAGAAGACCAGCAGCAGCAGCGTTATCAGGTCACGCCCGCCGCCCAGCGTGCCGGTTACCAGCGATGCGAGCTCGGACAGGATGATGGCGCCGACCGCGAAGAACCAGCTGATCCCGAGGATCGCCAGCCATACGCCGCGCCCGCCGTGCGCTGCCTTCAATATGTGCCAGGTGCCGCGCGCGATATTCCAGTCGATCGGCTGGCGCGGTTGCAGCGATGGTGCACGCGGTACGAACAGGCTGGCGAACAGGCCGAGCAATGCAACGCCGGTCGCCACCAGCCCCGCCTCCCAGGGCGGGATCCTGCCGCCGAGCAACTGACCGCTGAGGATCGCCAGGAACGTCCCCGCCTCGATCAGGCCGGTGCCGCCCATGATTTCGCGCTCGCTCAGATGCTGCGGCAGGATCGAATATTTGACCGGCCCGAAGATCGTCGAATGCACGCCCATCAGGAACAGGCAGGTGAGCAGGATCGGCACGGATTCAAACCAGAAGCCGCCGATCGCCATGATCATGATGCCGACCTCTGCCGCCTTTACCACGCGCACGAGGATGGCCTTGTCCAGTGTGTCGGCCATCTGCCCGGCAATCGAGGAGAACAGGAAATAGGGCAGGATGAACAGGCCCGTCGCGATCGTCGCCAGCATTTCCGCCTTGCCCGGATTGGCGGCGTAGAGCCCGAAATTGGCGAGGAAGAGCAAGGCGAATTTCAGCAGATTGTCGTTGAACGCACCCAGGAACTGAACGACGAACAACGGGGCGAAGCGGCGTTTGCCGAGCAGTGAAAGATCAGGGGCGGACATGGTGTCTCCTCTCGGCTTTCCTATCGGCCAATCGCGAAGCCGACGTTAATGGCGCGCATGATATTGGGCAATTGATCATCGCTCAATTAAAAAATGAACGGTGATCAATTTAATTTCCGACAAAGATGGTGAATGAATGGTTCAAGCCTGTTTCGGCCACCACGGGATGAAGCCGGAGGTGCGCCGCATATAGTCCTCATAACCCGGCTTCTTGCGCTTGAGCCGACCCTCGATGGTCGGTGCGCCCGACCAGCGCATCAGCGTCCAGGTGAGCAGGATCGGGCCGGGCAGTGCGTACAGCCCAGTGCCGGTCTCAGCAGCAATCAGGTACAGCCCCCACCAGGTACAGGCATCGCCGAAGTAATTGGGATGCCGGGTATAGCGCCACAGTCCGCGGCTCATCACTTGCCCGGCATTGGCAGGATCCCGGCGGAAGCGGAGCAGTTGCCAGTCGCCGATGCTTTCGAACGCGATGCCGATCATGGCGAGCCCCGCACCGATCACCCCCACCAGGCCAAGCGGTGGGGCAGGGTCGATCTGGCCGAGCTGGACTGGCAGGCAGACGATGAACAGCAACGGTGCCTGGGTCGCGAAGACCAACAGCAGCGACGCCCTGGCAAATCCCCAGCCCTTGGCGGCCTCGACCTTGGCAAACATGGTCTGGTAGCGGCGGTCGGGGCCGTGGGCGCGCCAGCGCCACAACAGATATCCGCCAAGCCTGACGCCCCAGACCGCGCAGAGCCCGATCAGCAAGGTCTTGCGGGTCGGGTCGCCGCCGGTCTGAACGAAGGTCGTACTGGCGAGGAACACCATACCGAGCGCCCAGACGCTGTCGATCGGTGTCACATCGCGCGTCTTCAGGCAGATCAGCCACAGCATGACGAACAGCAGGGCGAGAAGCGCCGCATTGGTGGCAAGCAGCGCCGCGACGCTCATGCTGCTGCGCGCTCGACGATGAAGCTGACCGTCGTGGTGGTCGATCCGCCGATGTTGAGCGTCTGCAGGCGCTCAGCGCCGTCGACCTGATAGTCGCCCGCACGGTCGGTGACCTGTTTGTAGGCGTCGAGCAGCATCCGCACCCCGGTTGCGCCGACCGGATGGCCAAGGCCGATCAGTCCGCCCGACGGATTGACCGGTAGGCGTCCGCCGCGATCGATCGACCCATCCTCTATTGCCTGCCAGGACTGACCGGGCGGGGTCAGGCCGAGATGGTCGATCGCCATATATTCGGTCGCGGTGAAACAATCGTGCGTCTCGACCGCATCGAGCTGGGCCAGGGCAGTGACCCCGGCGCGGGCACGGGCATCCTCGATCGCGCGGCGCACCTGCGGAAAGACAAAGGCTTGGTCCCGGCTTGCCGCGATCTTCTGCGCATAGCCGATCGGCGCGGTACGGTGGCCCCAGCCGCTGATCCGCGCGAGGCTGTCCAGCGCTACGCCGCGTTTGCAGGCATAATCGGCAGCGCGCTCTGGCGAGGCGAGGAATACCACCGCCGTGCCGTCGGTCACCTGTCCGCAATCCATCTTGCGCGTCCGCCCCTCGATCACCGGATTGGCGTCGTCATCGGCAGTGAAGCTTTCAGGGGTGAAGCGATGACCGCGCGTTTGGGCATTGGGGTTACGCTTGGCGTTGCCGAAGTTGATCTCGGCGATGCGCATCAGATGTTCGTAGCTGAGCCCGTAGCGCTGATCATACTCCTCGGCGAGATCGGAAAAAGCGCGCGGCCAGACGAACTCGGCATCATGATACTCATGGCCTGCCCAGGCGGCGGCACCGAGATGCTCTGCGGCGAGATTGCCCGGCACATTACGCATCTGCTCGATCCCGATAACGCAGGCCAGGTCGTAGCGCCCTGCCTCGATCTCGGCGGTCGCGGCGAGCAGGGCAACGCTGCCCGAGGCGCAGGCCGCTTCGTGCCGCGCGGCGGGCATGCCGTCGAATGCCGGATCGACCAGGCCGAAAAAGCCGCCCAACTGGCCCTGGCCGGCGAATAGCTCGGCGGTGAAGTTGCCGACATGGCCGGTCTCGACCTCCGCCGCATCGAGGTCGGTTGCGGAGAGGCCCTGATTGATTCCCTCGGCAAAAGCCTGGGCAATGTCCATGCCCTGACGGCTCCATACCTGCGAGAAATCGCTCTGCCAGCCGCCAAGTATATAGACCATCCCCGCGCGCTCCCCGCGATTTTACCGGAGTGTCGCAACTAACTGTCGGTATGGCAATTCGGGGGTTTGTATCGTGCTCTCTCGCACGATAGGGCAGTGTCATGAGGGGCAGGACAGGATCGCAGCACGGGCCCATTCTCTCGCCCGAAATGCGGCTGGTCGCGGCATGCTGCCGCTGGCCGGCGACCCCCGCGCGCGATGCCGCCGTGCGCGCCGCAGCTTTTGGCATCGACTGGGCTCTCTTCGACAAGCTCATCGCGCGTCACCGCGTGCTGGGTCTGGTTTATGCCGCCCTTTCGTCGGCGGGCGTGACGCTGCCGGAGGGCCTCGCGCGCACATTGACGACGCGCGTCGGGCAGATCGCCGTGCAGAACAGGATCCTTGCGGCAGAATCGGCACGGCTTCAGGCAAAGCTCGATGCCGCTGGCATCCCGTCGTTGCTGGTCAAGGGCGCGCCGCTGGCGCAGCTCGCCTATGGCTCGCAGGCATTGAAGCACGCCAAGGATATCGACTTGCTGGTCCGCCCGGCGGATCTTGCCGCCGCGCTCGCGCTGGTTCGCGGCGATGGCTACCAGCTCTGGCTGCCTGCGCGCGAGCTGAGCGAGCGCCAGCTCGGCGATGTCATGCGCCATAGCCGCGATATTGCGTTGATCGACGGCAAGCGCCGCGTGCAGTTGGAACTGCATTGGGGCCTGACCGACAATCCCCGCATGCTTTCCGGATTGGATGCGACCGCGGCGACCCAGGTGGTGGTGTTGGGCGAGGGCGGTCCGAGCGTCCGCACGCTGGGGCCGGACGGCCTGTTCGCCTATTTGTGCGTGCACGGCGCGGCGCATGGCTGGATCCGGTTGAAATGGCTCGCCGATGTCGCGGCGCTGGCAGGCCAGGGGTCACCGGACGAGATCGACGGGCTCTATCGTGCCGCGATCGCGCTCGGGGTGGGAGACTGTGCCGCACAGGCGCTGCTGCTTGCCGAAACACTGCTTGAAATGTCACTGCCGCCGGTGCTTGCCGAAGAGCTCCACGCCAATCGCCGCGTGCGCAAACTGGTCGCCGTCGCGCTCGACATCATGGTCGGGCCGGGGGCGGAGCAGGAGATCGCCAATCGACGCTTCGGGCAGGCGCGGCTGATCCGCGCGCGCTTTCTGCTATCCCGCGACTGGCGCGACCTGGGCGTCAACATCGTCACGCATATGACCGCGCTGGACGATGTGCTGGCGATACCCTTGCCGTCGCTGTTGCATCTTCTCTATCCTCTGCTGCGCGTGCCGTTATGGATCGGGCGACGCATCGGCGTGGCGGGGCGCGGCCGGAAGGAAGAGGGGGTTCAATGACCGAATTGGTGACCCGTGCGATGTTCGAACCGCATATCGGCAGCGCATTTGCCGTGCGGCTACACGAATATGAGGACGTGCTGACTCTGGTCGAAGTCGGCGATCTGCCGCACGGCACGCAGCATGATGCGCGCGAGCCCTTCACCTTGTTGTTCAAGGGAGCCAGTACCAGCATCCTGTTCGATCAGCAGATCCTTGCGCTGAAGCATCCGGTGCTCGGCGTGACCGAGATCATGCTGACACCGTGCGGGCGCGATAGCGGTGGCGGCTGCTTCCACTATGAAGCGGTGTTCAACTGAGCCTCTTGCCCGGACGGCGTTGCGCCATCGGGGAACCATTCCATCAACCAGTACGGTCCGCGCCGCTCGATCTCGCGGAAACCCTTGCGGTCGTACAGCCGGCGCGCCGGGTTGAAGCCCTCGACATGGATCGACACGCCGCGCCCGAGCGCTGCCGCCTCCGCCATGATCCGGTCGAGCAAGGTGCCACCAATGCCCTTACCCGATGTTTCGGGCAGCAATGAGATGTCGACGATACGGTGATCGCGCGTGCCGCAAAACAGATAGAGACGCCCCACGGGGGCGCCGTCCGCTTCGATCACGCTGAATTCGGCGTCGTGATAATGCGTCTGGTAATGGCTGCGCTGCATTGAGAATTGTTGCTCGAGAAACGGGCGCTGGGCTTCGTCCGGAATCCCCATCGCCACGACCTCGGCCCAGCGGATCGCGACATAGAGACGGCGGAGGAACGGTTCGTCCTCCGCCGTCTCCGGGCGCAGCGTAAAGGCTGGCAGTGTCAACGCATCAGTTCCGCGTCGGGAAAACCCCTTCGATGCAGATACAGACCATCAGCGGCAGATAGGGCTGCCGATTCTCATGCGGGTTGGAACTGCCGGTGATGCCGACAGAAAGCGGGTGCATGATCACCGGCTGGGTCAGCGGTGGTTTGAGATACGGTGCGGAAGGCGTGCCGGCTGGCGAGGAAAGGCGGCTGAGGCTGGTGGCGTTGGTCGGCACATTGCTCAGGCCAGTGATCGCACTGGGAAGCACCTTGTTGTGAACGATGTGACTATGTGCCGGCATCGTCGTCTGATTCAGCGTGATGTACTCGCTGCCGATCGATTCCCCGACAACATAGTTGGACAGGCCAGGGCCTTGCCCCTGGCTGACCGGGCCGCGCCCGGAATAATTCGGCAATGCGAAGGTGGTCGTACCGTTGCCGCCATAGTTGGTACCCAGGATCGAAAACAGCGCGGCATATTGCTGGATCGGCAATATGTTACCGTTGCATTGCAACCAGCCGCGCGGGACGAAAGTGAAACCGAAAGCGCGAATTTCGCCAAGATAACCGTCCATGATAAAGCTCCCTGTTCGCCGTCAGTTGCGGCTGGGAAAAATGCCCGCCAGCGCGATGATGTACGTCGCCGCTAGGGTAGGCATTATATTGTCGTGCGGCAGGGTGTTGCCTACCGGTTGCACGGTATCGAGCGCCAGGGTGACGTCATTGGGCGTTATCCCGGTCGGATCGAGGTAGAGCAGCTCGCCTAGTTCTGGCTGAGCCAGCAACGCGTTCGAGGGCTGGGATGTCGTTGCTGCCGTCGCCTGAGCGATCAGGCTGTGCGAATGCGACGGAATCTGCGTCTCGAGAAGGGTCACCATCTCACTGCCGGATGCCTGGCCGATGACATAGGAGGACAATCCGGGGCCTGTCCCCTGGTTGACCGGGAAACGGCCCCGCAGATCGGGCACAGCGAATGTCGTCTGGCCGTCGCCGCCATATGTCGTGCCGATCAGCGCGAAAAGTGCGTCATAGTTTGAGATCGCAAGTAGCGCACCATTGCAGAGATGCCAGTTGGCAGGTGCAAAATTACCGCCGAACAAGCGGATTTCGCCAAGATAAGGAGTCGCCATTTTTTACATCCTCCAGGAGGGAGCGTTGTCCGACAGGGTCAATTGCGCGAGGGGTAGATGCCCGACATCGAGATACAATAATTGACCGTCAGATAAGGCTGTATGTTGTTATGCGGCTGACCACCGCCGGCGTTCGAAATGCTCGTACCGGCGAGCGCCACCGAATTGGTGGTGGTCGACGCGTAGATCATCTCGTTCGCGCCGCCGGTGACGGCAGTCTGCGCATTGGCGAGATAATTGCTCGCAGCTGGGTTGACGTTCGCATTGCTGCTCGATGCCTTGAGCAAGTGATTATGCGCCGGAAGCTGGCTGGTGACGAGCGTGACATTCTCGACTCCGCCCGATGCCCCTTCCGGATAAAAGGACCCACCGGGAAGCTGGCCCATGCCGAGGACGACGCGCCCGCGCAGGTCGGGCAGAGCGAAGGTCTGAACACCGTTGCCGCCATAGGTTGTGCCGAGCAGCGAGAACAATGCCTGATTCTGCGCGATGCTGATGATGGCGCCATTGCACAAGGCCCAGTTCTTCGGGGCCCAGTCCCATGGGAACATACGGATTTCCCCCAAGAAATAATCCGACATATACCCCTCCTTTAGAAAGTAAGCTCCGCCTTCCTCTGAATCGATGATTCAGAATGCAATGAAAGACGCGCAATTAAATCAATAAGAAACAGGAACGTTGACGTTCGCGGTAGCAATGCAGGGATATTCGCCTGATCGATTCCGCAAACGGCGCTGGTCACTTCATATACGCGCGCTGGTCGATGATCAGTCAAGCGTGATTTTTGCTGCTGCACTGCAACAATCGACGATTTTTTGATCCATTTTGGATTTTTATCATCAACCTACTTGGAAGAAATTTCCCATTATGCCCGTCTGTCGTACTTGAATTGTACGCAAACGAGACAAGAATGCCGTTCTGGACTGCTGCGTCATTTGGTTTTTGCCATTGCCGGTTCGTGATGCCTCGCATAGGTAGACGGCCAAGGTGAGGGGAACGTGATGGAACAGCGGAATTTGAATCTATTGAACGCCGACAAGACGATCGCAGGCGAGACAGACATGCGTAAGGGGTGGCAGACGCCTGCCTTGATTATGCCCACCGATGTCAAAGACGGAACGGAGTTCATTACTCCCGGACCCGGGGGTGACAACTATTTGTCAAACAATGCTTTCAGCTGACTGCGGACATCGTTCGGGGTGTTGAACGAAGATGGGTGAATTTGCCGGCATTGTTCGGTTCGATGGCGGGCAGATTGACGGCGGTACTTTCGAGAGGCTGGGTCGAGGACTTGTTGGTCAGCTCAAGGCTACCTTATGGCACGGCGGTGCGGGAGCGATTGCCGAGCGGCCCGCGCTTAAGGCTGCGTCGCATTTACTACCGCAGATGGGTGAACTGGCATCGGGAGCGTTGCTCGTCGCGGATGCCAGGCTCGACGAGCGCGATAATTGTATCGCCGCGTTGGGCATCGATCCCTTGCGCCGCCCGGATGATCTCGAGATTCTCGGCGCGGCCTGTGAACGGTGGCGAGACGATGCGGCAGCCCGGTTATATGGCGAGTTCGCCTTTGCA
Organism: Sphingomonas sp.; assembly: GCF_050725575.1. Taxonomy (GTDB): domain Bacteria; phylum Pseudomonadota; class Alphaproteobacteria; order Sphingomonadales; family Sphingomonadaceae; genus Sphingomonas. Next base: position 140,676 of record NZ_JBOHHW010000009.1, read on the forward strand.
CTTTGGGACGAGCGTTCGCGTCGGCTAACCTTGGCACGCGATGCGCTCGGCATGCGCTCGCTATATTATTTTGCTGATGGCAATATGGCCGTATTCGCGACCACCTTGCGGAAAATGCTTGCCTTGCCGCAAGTGCCGCGAGACCTCGACGATATCGCGCTGGGCAATTTCCTAACTCAAACGCAAGGCGACGTTGAGCGGACTCTTTATAGCCATATCAAGCGCGTCCCTCCCGGCGGCACCATTGTTATAGAGCGCGGATCCGTGCGGGCCAATCGCTACTGGGTGCCGCAATCTATCCCGACGATTGGATATTCTCACGACCAGGACTATGTCGAAGCCGCGCGTGAATTGCTCGATCGTGCCGTCGCGAGCCGCCTTCCGCCGGAGGGGGGCGTAACCGCGATGCTGTCGGGCGGATTCGATTCCACCGGCGTGGTCGGCACCGCCGCGCGATTGCTCGGTGATCGGCGGATCCATGCCTTTACGCGGGTGCCAGGCGCTGCGCATCCTTACAACACGCTGGATGAAGCGGCGCTGGCTCGACAATTGGTTGATTGTCATCCCAATATCGATTGGACGACGATTGATGACGACGTAGAAACGCCGCGCGATCGCGCTCCGGAACTGGAGGCGCCGATCTTGTGCATGCCGCGCACCGGTGCCTTCAACCCAGCGTGGTTCCGACCATTGCTCGATGCTGTCGAGCGAACTGGCGCGCGTGTCCTGCTCAATGGCGGGATGGGCAACATGACATTATCGTGGGCCGGCAAGCCGCCTTATGCCGATCATCTGCGTCGTGGCAGACTGATTGCGGCTGCTCGCGTCGCATTTGATACGCGGCGGAGCCAGAAGCGATCACTATTCGATGTCTTGCGTAAGGACTTCGCGCCAGTGATGGAACCCAGGCACTTGCGTCTCTGGCGCTGGAGGCGCCGAGATGGCGGCGCACCTGCGATTCTGCGTCACTGTGCTGTTTCGCGCGATTTTCTCGATAGCCTCAATTCTCTTCGATATGCGTGGGCGCTTGATCAGGAGTTACCTTTCCAGATGACGGGCGATGCCCGTACATGGCGGATGAGTTTACTTCAGACTCAGGAGTCGCGCGATGTCATGGCGGGAATCCGGCACTTTTTTTCCTTCGAGCAGCGCGACCCGATGTCCGATCGACGCCTCGCTGAATTCACGCTCGGCGTGCCCGACGACCAATTCTTTCACAAGGGCGAGACGCGCTGGCTGGCCCGTCGCGTCCTTGCCGATCGTGTGCCGCGTGACGTGTTGATCGAGCATCGCCAGGGGCGGCAATGTCCCGAATGGCACCATGTCGCCAAACGGCGTCGTGATGCGATGGCGGCTTCGATCGAGCGGATCGGACGCTCATCGCTCGCATCCCGGGTCATCGATGTTCCCCGATTGAAGACCCTGCTCGATACCTTTCCCGACGATGCCGCGACGGCGATGAAAAGCAGCGCCGAGCACGGCCCCATGCTCTTGCGCGGCATTCAGATGGGTAGCTTCCTGCGCTGGCATGAAGGCGGCAACGAATAACAGATTGTAACGGGGCGCCTATGCGGTGACGTCTCCCAGTTCCACCCGCACCACCCGATCGCACAGTGCCATGCTTTCGGCGCGGTGCGAGATCATCAGGATCGTCGGCTGCGGATCGAGTGCTGCGAGCCGCGCGAGCAGCGCTGCCTCGCCGTCAGCATCGATCGCATTGGCAGCCTCGTCGAGGACCAGGAGGCGTGGGGCACGCAGCAGGGCGCGGGCCAGAGCGAGACGCTGCCGCTCGCCGCCCGACAGCATCGTGCCGCGCTCGCCGATCACCGTGTCCAGCCCCTGCTCGAGCCGCGCGACCAGGCCCTGCGCGCCGGCCAGCTCCAGCGCACGAGCCATTGCCTCCTCGCCGATTGCCGGGTCACCCCAGCTGAGATTGCGGCGCACGCTGTCATGGAACAGGAAGCCATCCTGCGGGACATAGGCAACACTGTCGCGCCAGCCTGCGCGGCGTGCAGCATCAAGAACCTCTCCGCCGACCAGCATCTCACCCGATTGCGGCACGAGCAGCCCGATCATCATATCGATCAGCGTCGTCTTGCCCGCACCGGACGGGCCGCTGATGCCGACAAAGCTGCCCGGCGCGATCGTCAGGCTCGCCTGCTTCACGCCGCCGCCGCCGGGATGGAGGAAGGCAACGCCGCGCAACTCGATGTCGCCGGCGGGCGGGGTGATCGGCGGCGGGGCGGACGCGTCATCGCGGCCGAGATCGACCTCCAGCTGGCGGATCGCCTCAAAGCTCGGCAGGCCGAAGAAGAAGTTCTGCGCCGCGGCCTGGATCTGCTGTGCGGGGCCGCTCATCCGCGCGAAGATCAGCACCAGCGCAATCAGTACGGCCGGCTGGATGTGCAGCGCAACCCCGGCAAGCACCACGGCGGCGCCCGCCAGTGAGGAGCCGATCGCGAACCCGGCACGACTGCGCGCCTGGCGCTGCTGAAAGGTCAGCTGGCGCTGGCGCAACTGAGTCTGGATCGTTTCGAATTCTGTGACGAAGCGGCCCTGGCCATTTTGTGCTGCCGCTGCCTTCAGCCCGCCGAGAAAACCGCTCGCGCTGCCCATCAATGCCTGGCTTTGGCGCACCACATCGCTGCCCAGGTCGCGCGACCGGCCGTGCGATATCAGGATCACGCCGCCGCCGATCACCAGCAGGATGATCGCCCCCGCCGCGAAGCCTGGCGCGAGCGTAAAGGCGAGTGCGCCCTGGACGATCAGCAGTACGATCGCGACCACGCCCTGGATCATGAACTGGGCGCTCGAGCCGATCCGCTGCATCTCGGTGCCGAGCAGATTGGTGATGCGGGCATGGCGCAGAGTCACGATCCGACTCCACGGTGCGACGGCGAGCGTGCGCAACACCTGATTGCGCTGCTGTTCGACAAAGCCGGTCTGCAGCTTGCCGAGCGTCAGGTCGCGCATGTAGAGTGTGCCGGCCCGGATCAGCGCGACGCAGATGAACGCGGCCAGCAACACGGCAAGTTGCGCGACTGGCGTGGTGGCGCCGAGCACGGTCAGCGCGTCGCCGATCCATAGGCGCCACGGATCACCGCTGCCCGGCGAGACGACGACGCTGAGGATCGGGATCAGCAGCAGCACGCTGACCCCGTCGAGCAGCGCGCCGGACCCGACCAGCCCCGCCGCCAGCCAGATCCGCCAGCGCGCATAGCCGCCGAATGCCGCTGCAAACGCTGCCGCCGATTTCCACGGGCCGGCACTGCCTCCCGGTATATCGCTCATTCCGCCCCGACCCCCATGATAAGCCGCCGGTATAAAGCCGTCGTCGCGCCGCGCCAATCGTCGCGCCGACATTCGGCATTGCTGCATTGCAGCAAATAATTCTGATTTGTTTCCAGTACTTATCGTTTTGGTTCTATCCGCCACTTGCAAAGCATTCTCAGGGGCCGCACCATCCGCGGCGGAATGAGATCGGGCAAGGGCGCGCGGACGCCGGCCGTCATTCCCGGGAGCCGAAACCTGAACGACTGGGCAGGGGGAACGAGCAGCGATGATTAACCAGAGCTGGTTGCGCGGCATGGCAGGCAGCCTTGCACTGTTGCTGGTATCCGCCTGTTCAGGCGCGAAGCCGCCGCCCGGACCCCCGGTGGCGCAAGTGACCGTCGCGGTGCCGCTACAACGCGATGTCGTCGATTGGGACGAATATGTCGGCCGGTTCGAGGCGATCCAGGACGTCGAATTGCGGCCGCGCGTATCGGGCACGATCGACCGGGTGCTGTTTACCGACGGCCAGAATGTCGGCCAGGGCCAGGCATTGTTCACCATCGACCCGCGCCCCTATCGTGCCGCGCTCGGCCAGGCACAGGGAGCGTCGGCCAAGGCGGCGGCATCGCTTGCCAATGCGCGATCGGAACTGGCGCGGGCGCAGAAGCTGCTCGATGTGCAGGCGATATCGAAGGAGGAGTTCGAAACCAAGCAGGCGGCGGTGCGCACCTCGGGCGCCGATCTCGCTGCGGCACAGGCATCGGTCAGCAACGCGCAGCTCAATTTGAGTTTCACTACGGTGCGCTCGCCGATTTCGGGCCGCGTGTCGGACCGGCGCGTGTCGAGCGGCAATTTCGCGACCGAGGGGCAAACGATCCTGACGCGCGTCGTGTCGGTTAGCCCGATCTGGTTCTCGTTCGAAGGCGCGGAAAGCTTCTATCTCAAATATCTGCGCCAGGACCGTACCGGCGAGCGCGGCTCGTCGCGCAATACGCCCAATCCGGTTGAGGTGCAGCTGGCCGACGAAAGCGGCTATCGCTGGCGCGGCCGGATGGATTTTCTCGACAATGCGATCGACCAGAATTCCGGCACGATCCGTGCCCACGCAGTGATCGCCAACCCCGACGGCTTCCTGACCCCCGGCATGTTCGGCCGGGCGCGGCTGCTCGGGTCGGGCACCTACAAGGCGATGCTGGTACCGGATGAAGCGGTCAGCACCGATCAGACGCGCAAGCTGGTCTATGTCGTCGGCAAGGACGGCAAGGCGACGCCGCGCCCGGTCGAGACCGGACCGCAGGTCGAAGGACTCCGCGTGATCAAGAAGGGGCTGGCCGCCACTGACCAGGTAGTGATCGAGGGGCTGACCACGCTGCAGCCGGGCGCCCCGGTCAAGGTACATCTGATCAAGATGCAGCCGCGCGCCGCCAACACATCGCCGACCTCGCAGCCGGACACGGCGCCGCCGCCGTCCGAAGCCACGGCGCGTTGATCCCGTGAAATTCCCCCATTTCTTCATCGAGCGGCCGATCTTCGCCGCGGTCATGTCGATCCTGATCGTGGTGTTCGGAATCGTCGCCTATCCCGGTCTGCCGGTCGCGCAATATCCCGAGATCGCGCCGCCGACCGTGGTGGTCAGCGCGACCTATCCCGGCGCCACCGCCGAGACGCTGGCCGAGACCGTCGCCGCGCCGCTCGAGGAGTCGATCAATGGCGTGGAGAACATGATCTACATGTCTTCCTCCTCGACCGGCGATGGCGCAATCGCGATTACCGTGACGTTCAAGCAGGGCGTCAATGTCGACCAGGCGCAGGTGTTGGTGCAGAATCGCGTCTCGACCGCGGAGCCGCGCCTGCCCGAGGAGGTGCGCCAGATCGGCGTGACGGTGCGCAAGAATTCGCCCGACATCCTGATGGTGATCGCGCTGACCTCACCCGACGGATCGCTGTCGCAGCAATATATCTCCAACTATGCGACCAGCCAGCTGATCGACCGGCTGTCGCGCATCCAGGGTGTCGGCGGTGTGCGCTCGTTCGGCGGGCGCGACTATAATATGCGGGTATGGATCGACCCCGATCGCGCCTCGTCGCGCAACCTGACCGTGGATGAGATCGTCGCGTCGATCCGCGCACAGAACGCGCAGGTCGCGGTCGGATCGGTCGGCCAGCCGCCGTTCAACCAGGGCGGTACCGCGTTTCAGCTCGGTATCCAGACCGAAGGCCGGCTGACGACCACCGACCAGTTCGGCGAGATCATCGTCAAGCGCGACGACCAGGGGCGCCTCACGCGGCTGCGCGATGTCGCGCGGCTTGAGCTCGGCGCGCAGGATTACGGCATCAACGCGCAGCTGAGCGGCAAGGCGACCACCGCGCTCGGCATCACTCAGCTGCCGGGATCGAACGCGCTGACCACGGCGGATGCGGTCAAGGCGGAAATCGCCGAGGCAAGCAAATCCTTCCCGGTGGGGATGAGCTACTCGATTCCCTATAATCCGACTGAATATATCGAGGCGTCGATCGAGGCGGTGTATCACACACTGATCGAGGCGATTATCCTCGTTGCGCTGGTCGTGCTGCTATTTCTGCAAAGCTGGCGCGCGACGATCATCCCGCTGATCGCGGTGCCGGTTGCACTGGTCGGGTCGCTGGCGATGCTCGCGCTGTTCGGCTTCTCACTCAACAATCTCTCCTTGTTCGGCATGGTGCTGGCGGTCGGCATCGTCGTCGACGACGCGATCGTCGTGGTCGAGAATGTCGAGCGATTAATGGAGGAGAAGGGACTCTCCCCGCGTGAGGCCGCGCATGAGACGATGGACGAAGTGTCCGGCGCGCTGATCGCGATCGCGCTGGTGCTGTGCGGCGTGTTCATCCCGACCAGCTTCATCCCCGGCATTTCCGGGCAATTCTATCAGCAGTTCGCGCTGACCATCGTTTCCGCGGCGGTGATCTCCGCATTCGTGTCCTTGACGCTGTCGCCGGCGCTGGCTGCGATGATCCTGAAGCCCAAACATGAGAATGAGCCACGCGCGGGCTGGCTCGGCTATCCGGCGCGCTTCTCGCGTGGCTTCAATCGCGGGTTCAACAAGCTGGGCGAGAAATTCGGTAAATTCACTGCCCGCGCGGTGCGCTCGCTGCTGCTGGTCGGCATCGTTTATGCTTGCCTGATCGGGCTGGCCGGCTGGCGCTTCACCGCGACGCCGACCGGCTTCATCCCGGCGCAGGACCAGGGCTATCTGATTGCGGTGATCCAATTGCCGCCGGGATCGTCGCTGCAACGCACGACCGAGATCATGAACAAGGCCGGGGCGATCGCCCGCGCCAATCCGGCGACGCAGGCGACGGTCGAATTTGCCGGCCTGGACGGCGCGACCTTCTCGACTGCGCCTAATGCCGGCGCGATGTTCGTCCCCTTGAAACCGCATGCCGACCGCAAGAATGCGAACCTGATCGCCGGTGAGCTGCGCAAGGCATTCGGCCCGATTACTGGCAGCAACATCCTGGTCATCCCGCCGCCGCCGGTGCGCGGGATCGGTACCGGCGGCGGCTGGAAGATGCTGATCGAAGATCGCAACAACCAGGGCTATAAAGCGCTGGAGGGCGCAGCGTTCGCGATGATGATGAAGGCCAATCAGGCCCAGGGCATCACCAGTGCCTTCACCACCTTCAACACGCGCACGCCGCGGCTCTATGCCGATATCGATCGCGAGCGGGCGGAGCAGCTTGGCGTGCCGGTCGACAGTGTGTTCCGCACGCTCGGCACCTATCTCGGCTCGACCTATATCAATGATTTCAACTTTATCGGCCGGACCTTCCGCGTGACGGCGCAGGCCGATGCACCGTACCGCGACCAGATCTCCGATGTCGGGCATCTCAAGGCGCGTTCGGCGGCGGGCACGATGGTGCCGCTCGATGCGGTGCTGACGCTGAAGAACGACAGCGGGCCGTACCGCGTGGTGCGCTACAATCTCTACCCATCGGCGGAACTGCAGGGCGATACCGTGCCGGGCTTCTCCTCCGGCCAGTCGCTCACGACCATGGCGACGCTGGCGTCGCAGACCCTGCCCAAGGGCATGTCGTTCGAATGGACCGAGCTCGCCTATGAACAGCAACAGGCCGGCAATACCGGCGCCTTGGTGTTCGGGCTCGCCGTGCTGTTCGTGTTCCTGCTACTTGCGGCGAATTACGAAAGCCTGGTGCTACCGCTCGCGGTGATCCTGATCGTGCCGATGTGCCTGCTCGCCGCGATCGTCGGGGTGAACATCTTCGGCGGCGACAATAATATCCTCACCCAGATCGGGCTGGTCGTGCTGATCGGGCTGGCGGCGAAGAATGCGATCCTGATCGTCGAATTCGCGCGCCAGAACGAGGAAGCGGGAATGGAGATGCACCGCGCCGCCGAACATGCCGCCGAGCAGCGCCTGCGCCCGATCGTGATGACCTCGATTGCGTTCATCCTCGGCGTATTGCCGCTGGTGATCGGCACCGGGCCGGGCGCCGAGATGCGTCAGGCCCTGGGCGTCGCGGTGTTCTTCGGCATGATCGGGGTGACCAGCTTTGGCCTGCTCTTCACGCCGAGCTTCTATGTCATCAGCCGCAAATTCGGTGACTGGGTCAGCAGCAAGGTGCGGCGCAAGCCGAAGCCCGAGGCGGAACCGGTGCCGGCACCGGAAGGAAGCGCGGCATGAAGGCGCTCGCGTTGATCCCGGCGCTTGCGTCGATCCTGGCGCTGTCGGCCTGCACGGTAGGGCCCAATTACGAGCGTCCTGCCACATCGGCCAAGGCGGCAGGCGGATTCAGCGAAACGGAGCGGAGCGGTGCGATCGCTGCGACCGCGCTGCCCGACGACTGGTGGAAGCTTTACGACGACCCGGTCCTCGATCGGCTGATCACTGACGCGCTCGCCCACAACACCGATATTCGCGCCGCCGCCGCCAATCTGGCGCGCGCGCGCGCGGCCCTGTCGGAACAGCAGGGCGCGCGGTTGCCCTCGACCGATCTCAGCGCTTCCGCCACGCGCAGCCGCACGGCGGCAGGGCAAAGCCCGACGCGGAAGGCGTTCGAAACCGATTACTACTCGGTTGGCTTCGATGCCTCGTACGAGATCGACCTGTTCGGCGGCGTGACCCGCGCGATTCAGGCAGCGCGCGGGGACCGCGATGCGGCGGCGGCGCAACTCGATGCCGCGCGTGTGTCGATCGCGGCGGAAACGGCGCGTGCCTATGCCACCGCGTGCGGGAATGCCGCGCAACGCGCCGTGGCGCAGGAAACCGTCGGGCTGCAGCAGCAGACGCTCGACCTCACCAAACGTCTGTTCGATGCCGGGCGCGGCACGCGCCGCGATGTCGAGCGCGCCGATGTGCTGCTCGCCCAGACCCAGGCGCAGATCCCCGGCTTCGAGGCGGAACGCCGCGCGTCGCTCTACGCGCTGGCAACGCTCACCGGTCGTCCGCCAGCCGAGATCGATGCCGATGCCGATCGCTGCACCACGCCGCCGCGCGTCCGTGCGATCCTGCCGGTAGGTGATGGCAATGCCTTGCTCGCACGCCGTCCGGACGTCCGCGCGGCGGAACGCACGCTGGCCGCCGATACCGCACGGGTCGGGGTCGCGACCGCTGATCTCTATCCCTCGATCCAACTGCTCGGCAGCATCGGCTTTGGCGCAACCAAGCCGGGCAATGTGTTCAAGGGATCGGGCTTCTCCTATTCGCTCGGGCCGCTGATCTCGTGGAATTTCCCCAACCAGACGATCGCGCGTGCGCGCCTGCGTCAGGCCGAGGCTGTGTCGGACGGATCACTTGCGAGCTTCGACGGCACGGTGCTGACGGCGTTGAAGGAAGTGGAACAAGCACTCGCGCGTTATGCCGGCGCGCTCGACACCAATGCCGCGCTGGTCCGCGCCGAACAGGCGAGCGGCGAGGCGGCCAAGCTGTCGAAATTGCGCTTTGATTATGGCGCTGACAGCTTTCTGTTGCTGATCGATGCCGAACGCGACCGGGCGAATGCGCGCGCTGCACGTGCCCAGTCGGATGCAGCGGTCGCCGATGCGCAGATCAGCCTCTTCAAGGCTCTGGGTGGCGGCTGGGAAGGCGCGCCCGAGGTCACGCGGCGCGAGCCGTGATTTCGGCGCCACAGGAAGCGTTCCCGCTCCTGAGCTGATCTGTTCCCTTCCGTTCGCCCTGAGCTTGTCGAAAGGCCGTTCTTCTTCCGAACAAAAGACCAGGGCTTCGACAGGCTCAGCCCGAACGAGAACGGGTGATTTCACACCGACCAGTATCTGCTCAATGTTCCGCAGTTTTTGGTGCAGACGCAACCGGACTCGCCAGCGGCTCGATCGCGATCGCATCCGGATCGGCGATCAGGTCGCGGATCGCAGCGGTGTCGCCCTGGTCGACCACGCCGAAGACCGGCATCGACCCCGCCTTGGGATCGGTCAGCACCACCCGGTCGCGCGCATAGAGATTGATCTTGGCAATGACGTCGCGCAGCGGCTCCCCGCGAAAGACAAGCTGGCCGCGTGTCCAGGCGGTGGCGCTGTCGGCGTCGAGATCGGTCGCCTGGCGGATGAAGCCGACGCTGCCGCCGTCGCGCGCAGTGATCCCGAATGCCAGCCGCTCGCCCTTGCGCGCGAGCTTCTCGATCGGCTCGCTCGCGCGCAGGCCTCGCGCACCGTCGCGCAGCGCGATGCGGATCACGCCTTCGACCACTGTGACTTCGGCCTCGCGTGCAGCCACCGCGACGTCGAACGCCGTGCCGACCGCTTTGACTTCGCCATGCGGCGTCTCGACGATGAATGGCCGCGCGGTGTTGTGCGCGACCTTGAACAAGGCTTCGCCGCTGGTCAGCCGCAACCGGCGCTCGGCCGGTGTATAGTCGATGGCGACGCGGCTGTCGGCGGCGAGCGTGACGGTCGAGCCATCGGCCAGCCGGATCAGCCGGCGCTCGGCATGGCCCGTCGCATAATGCTGCGCGAAATCGCGCTCAGCTGCAGGATAAACGAACCAGGTGACGCCACCGATGAGGGCAAGCATCACTGCCGCAAGTGCTGCGGCCCGCGCTGGCCATGTCCGCCACATAGATGGTACGGGCAGTGCCTCGACCGGACGCTCGAAGTCGCCCAGCCAATCCCAGAATGCGGCGGCTTCCTGCCGGTCCGCGGGATGCAGATCGTCGCCGCGCCCGGTGAGGAGCGCATCGAACACCGCCTCGGCGCGGCCACCCAGATCGCGGTCGCTCATTGGCCACGCTCCATCAGATGGCCGAGCCGGGCATAGAGATGCGCGACGGCATGGTTCAGGTGCTTCTGCACCATGCGCGAGCTGATCCCGAGGTCGCGCGCGATCTCGCCGGTACTGCGTTCGTCGAACCGGCGCATCACGAACACAGTGCGGCACCGCGATCCAAGCTCGTCGAGCGCGGCTTCCAGCGCGGCCTGCAGATCGGCGACGCGCCGCCCATCCTCCTGTGCCGCCCGGACGGGCATGTCATGCTCGTCGAGCAGCGGCGCGGTCGAGATGGTGCGGCGATGGCGATCGGCGATCAGATTGGCGGCGATGCGGAAGAGATAGGCTTGCGGCTCATCGAGCGTTTGCGTCTGCGCCCGGGCGATCAGCCGCGCGCACGCTTCCTGTACCAGATCTTCGACTTCGGTGGGATTGGCGACGCGGCGTGACACGAATGCGCGCAGCGCCGCGCGATAGGCATCGAAGCCCTCGCCCGTGGCCAAGCCCGTGCCGCTATTCGTTGCCCCGCGCACTTTCCCTGTTCCTTCGGTGCCTTATGCCCTTAGCCATGACGCAGAGCGGGGGCAAAAGCGAACCCGATCCGGCCCGCCGATAAAAAATTTAGAGCCCTGGTTCGCATTGATCCATTTTGGCGTCATTCAATTATCGGCTCTGGGGAGGGCCGGGCAAAGAGCGAAGGGGGCCCGCCGATGAACACACGCCATCTGTTATTCGCCACGAGCGCAATCATGATCGCCATGCCGGCTGCCGCGCAAGCCGCCGCGGATGTGTCTCACAGCATCGACTTGCCGGCCGGTCCGCTCGACACGGCCTTGTTCCAGGTGGCGCGCCAGACCGGCATGCAACTGATCTTCACTGATCCCGGCATTGCTGGAATCCGCGTCGCACGCGTGTCCGGCAATTATACCGCTCGGCAGCTACTCGACACATTGCTGGCGAAGACCGGCTATACCTATCGCTTCACCGGCGCGCGCAGCGTGCGGGTGATCGCATTGGTCAAGGCCGGGGCAAAGGTCCGCCCGGCGGGGCTTACCCAATCCGCGCCGCCAACCACTGACGGCCAGGTCGGGGCTGCTACATCCAGCACCGCCGAGGCCGAAAATGCCGTGGACGGCAACGACCAGCAGGAACAGGGCGATATCGTCGTCGTCGGCACTCAGATCAAAGGCAGCAAAGTGACCGAGGCGCTGCCCGTCACGGTGGTCGATGAGCAGCAGATCCGGGCAACGGGGGCTGCGTCAGGCGACGAATTGTTTCGTTCGATCCCGCAAATGGGCGATGTCAGCTTCAATTCGAGCTATCTGCCCAACAGTTCCAATTCGGCGCGCGGTGATGTCGGTTCGGTCAATCTGCGCAATCTGGGCGTCGGCAATACGCTGACCTTGCTTAACGGCCGCCGCGTCGTCGCTCATCCGACCAGCCGCGCGGACGACAATCTGGTCCCGGTGCAGACCTACAATACCAACGCGATCCCGGTGTTCGGGCTCGAACGGCTCGAGGTGCTGCGTGACGGCGCGGCGGCGATCTACGGTTCGGACGCGGTGGCCGGCGTGGTCAATACCGTACTCAAGACCGACTTTTCCGGTGTCCAGATCGAGGGCCAGACCGGCTGGGCCGAGGGCACCAATCTGGCCGAGAGCAACCTCAACCTGTTGACGGGCAAGAATCTTGGCGATCGCGGCAATATCACATTGTTCGCGAGCTATAATCGCCGCACCGCGCTGGAGGCACGCGACCAGGATTATACCGCTTCGGCCAATATCCAGCCGCTGTTCGCCAATACCCGCTTCTCCGCCGCGGCCTCGCTTGACGGACGCAGCACGATCACGCCGTGGGGCTCATTCCAGACGCTCGGCAATGTCGTGGTCAGGCAGGGCACGACAAATCTGACCAACGCATCGGGTCAGTTCCACATCCAGCCGCTCGCCAATACCGGCTGCGCCACCAATGCGACCACTGGCCTGCCCGGCGGCATCTGCATCGACGATGGCACTAATACTGCGACGGGGGACCGTAATCTCCGCTTCGACGCGCCCCATGCCTTTAACACCAGCGTGATGCCTTCGCTGAAGCGCGTGAACGTCTTCCTGACCGGTCATTATGAACTGACCGACGGCCTCGAATTTTTCGGCGAGGCCGGTTATTATACGGCGACGACAAGAAGCGTGCAGGCCTCGACCGGCACGTTGAGCTCGGGCCCGCTGGTGATCCCGGCATCGAGTTACTGGAATCCTTTTGGTCCGGTGACGTTCGCCAATGGCCAGGCCAACCCCAATCGCCTCCCCGGCATCAACGCGCCGGCCGGCGGATTGCCCGTCATTCTCAGCAGTTATAATTTCGCGGATGTCGGCCCCAACATCGTCGATGTGAAAAACACGCAGTACCGCCTGCTCGGCGGGCTGCGCTGGAATTTCCTCGGCTTCCAATGGGAGAGCGCCGCGCTCTATTCGCGGGCACGCGTCCGCGACACGTCCGACGGTATCAGCCAGACATTGCTGCAGCGCCAGCTCGCGCTGTCGACGCCCGATGCCTATAACCCGTTCAACGGCGGCAATCTGCTCGACCCGAGCGGCGCCGATGCTACGCCGAGCAATCGCGCGGCGATCGATGCGATCAAGGTCAAGACTCAGCGCGTCAGCACGTCAACGCTGGCGATGATCGACCTCAAGGGTTCCAATGCATCCTTGTTCAAGCTGCCCGCCGGTGATGTCGGCCTTGCGATCGGCGGCGAGATTCGCCGCGAAACACAGCGCGACGACCGCGATGCGCGGGTCGATGGCACGATCACCTTCACTGATGCGGTGAATGGCGCAGTCAACGGCTCTGACCTGATTGGTACCAGCCCGTCGCCCGACACCAGCGGGCGTCGCACGGTGGCCGCCGCTTATGTCGAGCTCGCGGTGCCGGTGATCAGTCCCGAGATGAACATTCCGCTGGTCCGCAAGATCGAATTGCAGATCGCAGGGCGGTTCGAACATTATGACGATGTCGGCAGCGTGGCAAAGCCCAAGATCGCCGGTGCCTGGGATGTCGTCCGCGGCCTGCGCTTGCGCGGTTCCTATGCGCAAGGGTTCAAGGCGCCAAACCTGGAACAGATCAATGCGACCGTGGTCACGCGCTCCAACACGCGTACCGACTATGTTCGGTGTGAGGCGGGACTGCGCCAGCCGGCGCTGCTGCCGGATGGCGTAACCTCGAATCCGCTGCACATCGCCAATTTCGCTGCCTGCACCCAGGCCTTCGCGACTTCGGCGCAGCGTTCGGGTAATCCGGATCTCAAGCCGGAGACGTCGAATACATGGTCGGCGGGGATCGTGCTGCAGCCCTATTTTCTCGATAGCGCGATCGGCAAGATCACTTTCACGGCCGATTATTGGCATGTCAGCCAGAAGGGAATTGTCGGGCTGTTCGGTGAAGGTAACGCGCTGATCAACGATTATCTGCTGCGCGCGAAGGGCAGTTCGGATCCCAACGTCATCCGCGCCGCACCGACCGCCGACGACACCACGCTGTTTGCCGGGACGGGACTTGCGCCGGCTGGTCGCGTGCTCTTCGTCAGGGATAAATATGTCAATTTGCTGCCACAAGAAGCGGCGGGCTTCGATCTCGGCCTGACCTGGCGGCTGCCCGATTTCGGCATCGGCCGGTTCAACTTCACCGCCAATGCCGCGCATCTCAGCAAATTCTATCTCAGCCCGTCGCCCAATATCCAGACCTTGCTCGATGCGCGCGCGTCGGGAACCATCAACGCCGGCACCACGATCTCTGGCGGCGGCGACCTGATCCGCCAGAACGGCAAGCCGCGCTGGAAGGTCACCGGCACGGCGACGTGGAGCTACAAGCAGTTCGAGCTTGGCGGCTACACGCAATATACCAGCGACGTCGATGACACCGGGCTGATCGATTCCGCCGGAAATGCCTGGCTGATCGAGGATCAGATGACCTTCAACGCCTATGCCCAGGTGTCGGTCGGCAGTGACCGCGAGGGCAATTACCGGCTCCGGTTCGGTGTCAGGAACCTGACCAACGAACAGCCGCCCTTGTCGTCGAACGGCTATCTCGGTTCGATGTACAATCCCTATGGGCGCTACTGGTACGCCAGCGTGCGGGCGTCGTTCTGATGTCCCGCATCGGCCGCGCCGCGGCATTCGCCGCCCTGCTTTCGCTGGCCGGTGCACCGGTTATGGCGTCGGCGCAGGAAGATCCGACGACGCCGCGCGCCGCGACCGGCGGCGACATCGTCGCCTATGACCAGATCCACAAACAGGCGATCGGCCGGGGCGGCATGGTGGTGAGCCAGAACGCAATTGCCGCGCGGGTCGGTGCCGACATCCTGCGCAAGGGCGGCAATGCGGTCGATGCGGCGGTTGCGGTCGGCTTTGCGCTGGCGGTGGTGCTGCCGCGTGCGGGCAATGTCGGTGGCGGCGGCTATATGCTCGTCCACATGCCGGCCAAGGGCGGGAAGCCGGCGGTTGACCTGGCGATCGATTATTATGGCCAGGCCTCGCGCAACACCACACCCGACCTGCTGCTTGGTGCCAATGGCAAGTTCGATCCGGCCAAGGGCTATTCGATGAAGGGCGTCGCCATTCCCGGCACCGTCGCCGGATTATGGGAAGCGCATCAGCGTTTCGGCACCTTGCCCTGGGGCACGCTGATCGCGCCGGCGATTGCGATGGCGACCAAAGGCGTCACGCTGAGTGATGACGAAGCGCAGGCCAATGCAAACCAGAAAAAGGCCATGGCCGACGACCCCGCCGCGCTTGCGGTCTATTTCAAGCGCGATGGCAGCGCCTATGCGCCGGGCGAGACATGGCGCCAGCCCGATCTGGCGAAGACGCTCAAGACCATCGCCGCCAAGGGCCGCGACGGCTTTTATGCCGGGCCGCTCGCGGCGACGCTTGCCGCCGGGATCAAGGCGGGCGGCGGTGTGATCGATGCTCAGGATCTTGCCGGGTATCGCCCGATCGTCTCGGCGCCGATCTGGTCGAGCTATCGCGGTCGCAAGATCGCCTATATGCCACCGACCGCCTCCGGGGTGAGCGTCGCCGAGGCGATGAATATCCTCGAGACATTCCCGGTGCGTGAGGGCAAATGGGGCAGCACCGCCAATCTCCACTTGCTCGCCGAGACGTTGAAGATCGTATCGTCCGATCGCCGTCTGGTGGGCGGCGGGCCGGACTGGCGGACGCCGACTTCGGGCCTGGCGAGCAAGGCCTATGCCGCCGAGCGCGCGAAGCTGATCCGCACCGATCGGTCGCTCGGCCGTGCCGATCTGCCCGAGGGCAATCCCTATCCGTTCGAAAGCAAGGACACGACGCACTTCTCGATCGTCGATGCGCAGGGCGGGGCGGTCAGTAATACCTATACCTTGTCGGCATCCTATGGCGCGCATGTCGTCGCGCCCGGCACTGGCATCCTGCTCAACAATTCGCTCGGCAATCTCGCCTGGGGCCGCGGGACCGATGGCCAGCGCCGCGCCACCCTGCCGGTGGCGGGCAAGCGGGTCGGCTCGACCATCACGCCGATCATCGTCTTCCAGAATGACAGGCCGTGGCTGGTCACTGGCACGCCGGGCGGCGGCTATATCATCGCGACGATGGTGCAGATGTTGTCCAACGTGATGGATTTCGATCTCAACGTGGCGGAGGCAGCGGAGCGTCCGCGCATCAACCAGGGTGATGCCGATGCGCCGCTGGAACTCGAACAGGGTTTTTCGCCTGATCTGGTCGGCTTGCTCGAGGCGAAGGGTCACAAGGTACGGCCGTCGAACACCATGGGCAGCGTGCAGTCGATCATGGTCGATGGCGACCGATTCCTCGGGTCGGCCGACACACGCCGCCCCGATGCATTGGCGGTCGGTGTTCGCTAGAGTTCAATTCACGGTGCTTATAAACAAGGGAAAGACGATGACCCGCAGCCTGCTTCTCGCCGCGACCGCCCTGGTATTTTCCGGCACCGCATATGCTCAGGGTCTGCCAGATGCGCAGCGTGGCGCGATCCTCGCCAATGTCGACGGGCGCGGCCCGGCGCTGGCGGCGACCGCGAAGAAGATCTGGGATTATGCCGAAGTCGGCTTTCAGGAAATGAAGAGCTCCGGGTTGCTGCAGGCCGATCTCAAAAAGGCGGGCTTCACCGTCACCCCGGGCGTTGCCGGCATGCCGACAGCGTTCGTCGCCAGCTTCAAGAACGGCACGGGGCCCGTGATTGCCGTGCTGGCCGAATTCGATGCGCTGCCCGGTCTTGCGCAGGAAGCGACGCCGGCGCGCGCGCCGATCGCCGGGAAGGCGGCGGGGCATGGATGCGGCCACAATATCTTCGGGGCGGCATCGGTCACCGCGGCGTTGGCGATCAAGGACTGGATGGTCGCCAACAAGATTCAGGGCGAATTGCGCGTCTATGGCACACCGGCGGAGGAGGGCGGTTCGGGCAAGGTCTATATGGTCCGTGCCGGGCTGTTCAACGATGTCGACGCGGTGCTGCACTGGCATCCCGGTGACCAGAACGGCGTTGCGGTGGGCAAGAGCCAGGCGAATATCTCGGGCAAGTTCCGTTTCCATGGCCTTGCCGCGCATGCGTCGGCCGCGCCCGACAAGGGCCGCTCGGCGCTCGACGGGGTCGAGGTGATGAATGTCGCGGTCAATTATCTGCGCGAGCACATCCCGATGTCGACGCGCATCCATTACATCGTCACCAATGGCGGCCAGGCACCCAATGTCGTGCCCGACTTCGCGGAAAGCTATTATTACGTCCGCAACACCGATCCGGCGATCGTCAAATCGGTGATGGCGCGGGTGCAGAAAGCGGCCGAGGGCGCCGCGATCGCGACTGGCACCACGGTCGAGTTCGAGGCGACTGGCGGCGTCTATTCGATGCTGGCGAGCAACACGCTGGCGGCGGTGATGCAGCGCAACCTGACGAGCGTGGGCGGTGAGACCTGGACGCCGGAAGAACTGCAATGGGCCACCGCCATCCAGAAGACGCTGCCGACGCAAAAGCCGCTCGAT
>NZ_JBOHHW010000010.1:0-145784 GCF_050725575.1 Sphingomonas sp.
AGTGTCCGGGCCGCTGGTGGAGGCCGGCGCGGTCGGCTCGCACGATCCCGGCGTCTCCAATCTCGTCATCAATGCGAATGCGGAGCGCCAGGTCGCGGACGGCTGGTCGGTGGACGCGGGCCTGAGCTATGCGGGGTCACGGTGGGTCGATACGGCCAACAGCTTCAAGGTCCCGGCCTTTACCACCATGAGCCTCGGCATGCGCGGCCGCTTCGAGGTTGCGCATCATCGTGCCGACCTCCGCGTTCTGGCGTCGAACATCACCAATACAAAAGGCTATATGGCCCCGCGCTCCGGCGAATTGTCTCCGATTCCGCCACGGACGGTGCGGGCCGTGCTGACCGTGACTCTCGCACCGAATCGCGGATCGGGCCAGTGAGCGGCGCCGGCGCGTGGATCATCCCTTCGACGGCAACGCATCCAACTCGCGATCGCGCGCAATCTCACTCACCAGCCAGTCGCGGAAGCGCCGGATCTTGGGCGTGTTGCGGCGATGTTCGGGATAGACCAGCCAATAGCCGAAACCGCGCGTCGAGACCTGATCGAACAGCCGCACCAGCCGCCCTTCGGCAATATCGTTGCGCCAGAAAAAGGGCGTCAGCATCGCGATCCCCTGCCCGGCGATCGCGGCATTCCCTTCATGGGCCTGGGAATCGAGCCGGACGCCGGGTCGCAGCGGGCCTTGCGGCACATCGATACCAGCCTCGCTCAGCCAGACCGACCACCAGCGGTCGTGCGGGCTGACCAGCGGCAGCGACATCATATGCTCCGGCGCGATCATGCCGCCGTGCCGGGCGAGGAATGCCGGGCTGCACATCGGGGTAAAATCGATCGGCAGCAGCAATTC
Source organism: Sphingomonas sp. (assembly GCF_050725575.1). Classification (GTDB taxonomy): domain Bacteria; phylum Pseudomonadota; class Alphaproteobacteria; order Sphingomonadales; family Sphingomonadaceae; genus Sphingomonas. The sequence continues at coordinate 848 of NZ_JBOHHW010000010.1, forward strand.
CTCAACCAGGCCGGGCCAGCCGCCCTGCCCCGCACGCACCGCCAGATCGACATCGTCAGAGACGAAATCAGCCAGCGCGTCGCTGGTCAGCAACCGTACCGCCATGGCGGGATGCGCCATCTGGAACCCGCCGAGCCGCCACGCGAACCAGGTATTGGCGAAGGTATTGGAGGTTGAGATGGTCAGCAGCGCCTCATCCTCCGCACGGATCGACCCGAACGCCGAATCGAGTGCCTCGAACGCCCGCACCACCTGAGGCGAAATGCGCCGTCCCGCATCGGTCAGCAGCACGCGCTTCTTGTCGCGGCGGAACAGCGGCACGCCGAGCCGCTCCTCGAGCAATTTGATCTGATAGCTGACCGCCGCCTGCGTCATGCCAAGCTCGACCGACGCGGCAGTGAAATTCTCATGCCGGGCGGCGGCCTCGAACACGCGGACGGCAGCGAGCGGAGGGATGCGGCGCATGACGAATTGATAAGGCCAGCTTGTGGATCATGTCCAACGATTTGTTGGCGGCGACTCAGCGTGACGGGCATAACCCAATTGTCGGCAGCACAGGCCGGCAAGGAGACAAGCAATGCGTGACGATTTTCACAGCCAGGCTTGGGCCGACCATCACGGCGACCTGACCGCCTCGATCAATAAGGCCATCCGCAGCTTCATGGCCGGCCTTGAGCGACTCAACGCCCTTCAGTTCGACGCACCCTGGCGTGCGGAACAGCAGGCGAAGACGAGCCTCAAGCATTGATCGCACGACCCGTTGCCGGCCGCCCCGTGGCGGCCGGCACGACGCGTTTTCCGAAGGCGCTTCGACAGCGCGCCGGGGGACGATTATAGCAACGGACATGTTCCGGCTTGCCCTGCTCGCGCTTCTCGCGTTCACCCCGTCCATGACGTCCGCTGCCGATCAAAAACTTCTCACCTGGCCCGACCTGACGGGCCGCACCCAGCCCAAACCCGACGCGACGATCGCCTATGGTCCCGACCATATGCAGAAGGTCGATGTGTGGCTGCCCGCCGGGAAAGGCGTTCATCCGACAGTCTTGATGGTCCATGGCGGCTGCTGGACGACCAGTATCGCCGATCGCAGCCTGATGAACTGGATCGCCGACGACCTGCGCCGCGACGGGATCGCGGTGTGGAATATCGACTATCGCGGCGTCGATCGCGGCGGCGGCGGCTATCCCGGAACCTTCCTCGATGCAGCCGCAGCAGCTGACGCGCTGAGCGACAATGCCAAACGCTTTCACCTCGATACGAAACGCATCGTGGCGGTCGGACATTCGGCCGGCGGGCATCTCGCGTTGTGGCTTGCGGCCCGTCCCAACCTGCCCGCACAAAGCCCGCTTCGTGAGAGCAAGCCGCTCAGGATCGCGCATGTCGTCAGCCTGGGCGGCCTGCCCGATTTGGAGGCGACCGCCGCCAGCCCGGACAATGGCTGCGGCGTCGAGGTGGTCGCGCAACTGATCGGCACGCCCTCCACCGCCCGGCCGGACATCTATGCCGACACATCGGTCCCGCGTCTGTTGCCGCTGCGGGTGGCGCAGGATCTGGTTAATGGCCTTGAAGATCGGATCATCCCGATCCGGCTCGGCACGGGATATGAGGCACAGGCGAAGCAAGCCGGCGACACAGCCGTGCTGCATATCGTGCCGGACACCGGCCATGTCGAACTGGTCGCGCCGGAAAGCGCTGCCTGGAAGGAGAGCAAGCGCTTGATCCGTGCCGCGCTGAAAAAATAGATCAACGACCGCGCTAGCGCGGCTCATCTCGCAAAAATCCGGACCCATCACGCTGCGGCGCATGATGAAGCGTTGTTTTTCCGCGTTGACTTGATCCCCTATTGATGTGATGTTGCATCATAACATTGGGAGATCGACGATGCGTAATTTGCTGTTGATAACTGTCCCTCTTGCGCTGGCCGGCTGCGACCAGGTCTCAAACAATAGACAGGCACAGCCGATACGTATGGAGTCGATGCCCATAAGGTCGGTGAATTCGCCTCCTGACCGCGCGTTCGCGCCCAGTGCAGACATTAGCACACCCCCCAGCATTGCGGTGACCGCAGCACCGGGCGTCGCCTTTACCTATCGCTACGCCTTTCGCCTGCCGTCGGAGCGCATCTCAGCCACGCAGGAAGCGCATGTGGCGGCGTGCGAGAAGCTCGGCATCGCGCGGTGCCGCATCGCCGGGATGCGTTATCGCTTGCTGGGCGAGAACAATATCGAAGCGATGCTGTCGTTCAAACTTGATCCGGCCATTGCGCGCAACTTCGGCAAGGACGGCATCGCGCGGGTCACGGCCGTCCAGGGTACACTGGTCGATGCCGAGATCACCGGGACCGACGCCGGCGCGGCAATCGACCAGCTGACCGTGCAGCACAGCCGCGCGACCGACGAGCTGCGCCGTATCAATGGCGAGCTTGCCAAGCCCAAGCTGACCGCGAGCGAGCGCGTCGACCTGCAGCGGCAACGCGCAGAGATTTTGCGGACCATCAGTGCAACCGAGGACAGCCGCGCCGAACAGCGCGACAGCCTTGCCACCACGCCGATGACCTTCACCTACGAATCGGGCAAGGCGATCCGCGGCTTCGACGCCAGCGCACCGCTTAGCAGCGCGCTCGATACCGGGCTCGGCTCAGTCCAGATCACCATCGCGGTGGTGCTTGGCCTGATCGCGATCTTTGGCCCGCCCGGGGTAATCATATTGCTCGGCTGGCTGGCCTGGCGGCGTTTCCGACCGCGGCGCGATGTTGCACTGGCAAAAGCCGAGACCACAGCCAGCGACTAATTGCGCGCCTGAGACGCTTGGCGTATAGCTTTGCCCTTCTGGCCCCGGCCCGCGCACCCGCGCCGCCGGGGCTGTCTTTTCGTGACTTTCTTTTCAGGGGTAATGCCGCATGGCTCGCCGCCGCCAAATCTACGAAGGCAAGGCCAAGATCCTTTATGAGGGTCCTGAGCCGGGCACGCTGATCCAGTATTTCAAGGATGATGCCACCGCGTTCAACGCCCAGAAAAAGGGCACGATCAGTGGCAAGGGCGTGCTCAACAACCGCATCAGCGAGCATGTCTTCACCCTGCTCGGGCTGATCGGCGTGCCGACCCACTTCATCCGCCGCCTCAATATGCGCGAGCAGTTGATCCGCCAGGTCGAGATCATCCCGATCGAGGTGGTGATCCGCAACGTCGCTGCGGGGTCGCTATCGACGCGGCTCGGGATCGAGGAAGGCACGCAACTGCCGCGCACGATCATCGAATATTATTATAAGGACGATGCGCTCGGCGATCCGATGATCACCGACGAACATATCGCCGCGTTCGGCTGGGCCAGCCAGGAGGAAATGCACGACATCGCTGACCTGGCGATTCGCGTGAATGATTTCCTGTGTGGCCTGTTCGCCGGGATCGGCATCCGCCTGGTCGACTTCAAGCTCGAGTTCGGGCGCATCTGGGACAATGACTATGCCCGGGTGATCCTTGCCGACGAGATCAGCCCCGATGGCTGCCGGCTATGGGACATGGAAACCAACGAGAAGCTCGACAAGGACCGTTTCCGTCGCGATCTCGGCGGCGAAGTCGAGGCGTATCAGGAAGTGGCACGGCGTCTGGGACTATTGCCGGAGGGCGTCGACGGCGCGGTTCTCGACCTGGAAAAGCATCGCAAGAGCCGGGGCAAATAACCCCGGCGCGAGCTCAGCCTTTCACGCGGAACCCGCAGATGATGCCGAACACGAACGCGCTGAACAGAGCGAGCTGAACCCGGCCGGCCGGATCGCTCCAGCCGAAATATTGCCCGCCAAAGGCAAACAGCCCGACGAACATGATCATTGCGAGGGTCGCCATGGCGCCGTTCCCCAGATGGCCCCTCGCCCCAGCGCGACTCGCCGCTCACAGCATCGCGCTCAATTCGTAAACGAGCGATGAAGCTTGCGGCAGGCGGATGGCCTCGCCATAGGGTCCGCAGCCCCGCCCAGAGCATCAGGACGCGCATATGAAACTCCGCATCTTCGTCACCCTCAAGCCAGGGGTGCTCGACCCGCAGGGTAAGGCAATCCACAAGGCGCTCGACGGCCTTGGCTTTGGCGGCGTCAATGACGTCCGCGCCGGCAAGCTGATCGAGCTCGATGTCGCCGATTCGACCGATGACGCCGCGATCGACGAGATGTGCCGCAAGCTGCTCGCCAACACGGTGATCGAGAATTACCGGGTAGAACGGGCATGAAGTCCGCAGTCATCGTCTTTCCCGGATCGAACTGCGACCGCGATCTGGCGGTGGCAATTCGCGATGTCAGCGGCACCGCCCCGGCGATGGTGTGGCACGGCGACACCGAACTGCCCGAGGGCCTGGGCCTGATCGCGCTGCCCGGCGGCTTTTCCTATGGCGATTATCTGCGCTCCGGCGCGATGGCGGCGCGCTCGCCGATCCTGCGCGCCGTGATCGCAGCGGCCGAGCGCGGTGTGCCGGTGCTCGGCGTGTGCAACGGCTTTCAGGTGCTGACCGAAGCGGGCCTGTTGCCCGGCGCGCTGATGCGCAATGCCGGGATCGACTTTGTCTGCCGCGACGTACCGCTGACAGTCGAGAATGCGCAGTCGATCTTCACCAGCCGCTACGCACAGGGCGAGAAGATCATCGTCCCGGTCGCGCATCATGACGGCAACTATTTCGCCGACGACGCGACGCTCGACCGGATCGAAGGCGAAGGCCGGGTAGCGTTTCGCTATGACGACCAGGTCAATGGATCGGCGCGCAACATCGCCGGCGTGATCAACGCGAGCGGCAATGTGCTGGGCATGATGCCGCATCCCGAGCGCCGGATCGAGGCCGCGCATGGCGGCACCGACGGTCGCCGCCTGTTCGAGGGATTGCTGGAGCTGGTCGGGGCCTGACCGCCCCTGCTCATCCGCCTTCACGCTTTTATCCAGATAGGCTCTTGCGTCATCGGTGATTCGATGGCATTGGGCCCGCATGTTCTCGACTCTCCCTACCATGCGACCGCACCCGGCACTCTGTCGACATTGACGGACGCATGACTGCGCCCGTTACTCAGGGTGTAGTTCAATTGGTAGAGCGCCCGCTTTGGAGGCGGGAAGTTGTAGGTTCGAGTCCTGCTACCCTGACCATAAAATCCCGATAATTCTGCTGCCTTCAGGTGTGGCCGAACGCAATGCAGTGCGCGGTCGGTTTGTGATTCCGATGTTAGCGGGTGCAAGTCCCGCCGGTCACCCCTGAGGGCAGCAGGCGCTCAAGCGCGACTATGTCCGAGTGGCGAAATGGGAACGCAGCGGATTGCAAATCCGCCATGAGCCGGTTCGATTCCGGCCCCGGACTCCTTATGCCAGACGAACCTATCTGGTTTTACCGGAGCCCCGAAACAGGTTGGTACGACGCGCCAGGAACAGGATCACGCTGGGCCAGAAGATCGTGTTCCACAGGTCATGGATATTGGCGGCGTAATTCTGCGCGACATGCCCGACATAGCGATCGCGAATATCCCAGATCTCGCCGATCACCGCAGCCGCCGCGACCACGAGCCACGGCTTCCAGCTGCTCAGTCGCCAGCCGAACAGCAAGGCCGACCCGAACAACAAGCCGAGCGCGACATAGATGTGCAGCGCATCCTTGGCGAGATGGAGGTTATTGACCAGCCAATATTTTGTCGCCTGAAGCGGGCTCAAACGCGCGCCTTGAACGGGGTGAAATCCGTCCCTTCATCGAACACGTCGATCCCTTCGCGACGCTTGAGGAAAGCGACAACGGCATAGGTGACCGGGGTCAGGATCACTTCCCAGCTGACCTTCAGCACCCATTGCGTCACCAGCACGGTCAGCACGAGATTGGTCGTCCAGCCCTCGGCGCCGAGAAAGGCCAGTGGATAGAAGATCAGGCTGTCGACCCCCTGCCCCGCCACCGTCGAGCCGATCGTCCGGGTCCAGAGATGCTTGCCGCCGGTCCATAGCTTCATCTTCGCCAGCACATAGGAATTGACGAACTCACCGACCCAAAAGGCGCAGAGCGAGGCCAGGACGATGCGCGGCACCTGCCCGAAAATGGTTTCATAGGCCGCCTGATTGCCCCAGCTCGGCGCCGGTGGCAGCGCGACGACGACCCAGGACATGAACGCCATGAACAGCACCGCTGCCGATCCGGCCCAGATCACGCGCCGCGCCCGCGCATAGCCATAGACCTCAGTCAGCACGTCGCCGATCACATAGGAGATCGGGAAGAACAAGATGCCCGCGCCAAACGGCCAGTCGCCGATCCATGGCAGAGTGACAGTCGCGACCTTCCCCGCGCCGAGCACGTTCGAGAGCAGGATGATCGCGACGAACGCCGCCATCACGAAATCGAAATAGCGCAGCTGCCCCCCGGCAATCTCGCCCGCCGCAACGGGCCTGGGGCCGTGATTTTTCCAATCGCTCATGAATGAAGTTATGAAGCCGGTTTCGCGCCCGCGCAATCCGCGCTAACCGGCATCCTACGCGCCCGTAGCTCAGTTGGATAGAGCACGAGACTTCTAATCTTGAGGCCGCAGGTTCGACTCCTGCCGGGCGCGCCAACCTTTTCAATGAGCTGGCGCCTTCACCAGGCAAGGTGACCGGGACGTCGCGACCCTGACGGAGGGCGGATCGATTCGCCCGATTGTCCGGGAGCCGGGGCCGGTCGGCGGCGGTGCTCGCTCGCACTGCGCAATATACCGATTTTATAGAACCTAATCTTCGATACTATTCGGCTATTCCGACGACTGCCCCGCCGCCACATCCGCAGCCGCAGCGGTGCACCATGGAGGTGGTACCGCAAAGGAAGGACCCACCCCATGTCTAACACCGCTACCGCTCCGGCGCCCATCGACGTCGGAAATCTCAGTCAAGCCGCCGGCCCGGCCGCACTGCCGCTGGTCGGCCGCATCCTGATTGCCTCGATCTTCCTGCTGTCGGGCATTTCGAAGATCACCGCGCCGGCCATGATCATCGGCTATATCCAGTCGGTCGGCCTGCCTTTCCCGACGCTCGGCCTGGCCATCGCGGTCCTTGTCGAAATCGGCGGCGGCATCGCACTTGTTCTCGGCTATCGCACCCGGCTCGTCGCCGCGGTGATGGCGATCTTCTCGATCGCGACCGCGCTGGCCTTCCACAATAATCTCGCCGACCAGAATCAGTTCATCCACTTCTTCAAGAATGTGGCGATGGCCGGTGGTCTGCTCCAGGTGGTCGCGTTCGGCGCGGGGCGCTTCAGCCTCGACGCCCGCCGCTGACCGGTCGCTCCCGGGAAGGCCTGTCCACAAGGCGTCCCGGGCGCAGCACCCCCAGGAGGAGGAGGCAGCCATGGCCTATTTCCACTTCACCCGCTCGCCGTTCGAGCGTCGCGCTGCCCGGGCTCTTGTATCGCCCGCCGCCGCCGTGCGCTTTGCCGTGCTGATTGTTCTCGCCGCGACCGCCGTGCTGTTTTTCGTCCAAGTCCGTGCCGTGCTCGACGACCCGATGCCCGCCGCCATGCTCACGCTGGTGCTCGCCATTCCGCTCACCAGCCTGCTGCGCGGCCCGATCGCCGACCGGCGGCGGCCATAGGGTGACTGCCCGCTGCGTTACAACAAGGTCAAGGGCTAGGCCGACCGCCTCAGCCGGACGCCGCCTCGGTCGCCGATGTAGCCGACGCCTGACCGAGAAAGCGCTCGATCAGCCAGGATGCCGCGGGCCCCGGTAGCGTATCGGTGCGGTAGATCGCCTCGAGGACATAATCCCCACCCCTCATTTCGGGCATGTCGAGATGGACGAGCCGCCCCGCGGCCAGATCGTCGGCAATCATCGGCACTGGCATGTTGCCCCAGCCGATCCCTTCCTTGAGCAGGATATGCTTGGCGCCTAGGTCCGCCAGCCGCCAGGTGCGGCTGCTGACCACCGCAAAATCGCGCCCCTGAGTGAGCGGCGAACGATCGGTCAACACAAGCTGGATATGCTCCCGTCCCGCGCCGGGCGGGTTGCGGCCGGCGCTCGCCAGCGGGTGATCGGGCGACGCCACCGGGATCATCGGCACGCTGCCGACGCCAATGCGTTCAATCCCGACAATCCCTGCATCAAGCGGACCGCTAATGCCGATCGTGGCGACGCGGTCGAGCACGAGCTTGGTCACCGCGCCGAGCGTCTCGACATGGAGGTGAAGCAGCACGGTCGGGAACTCGACGCGGAACGTCTTGAGCGCGTCGACCACGCGGCCGGCCGGCAGCAGAACGTCGATCGCGAGATGGACTTCAGCTTCGAGTCCCTGGAGCAGGCCACGCACCTTGGCACGCAAGCCGTCAATGCCGCTGGCGACCGTGCGCGCCTCGGCGAACACCGTCCGCCCGGCCTCGGTCAGCTGCGGCTTGCGGGTCGATTCACGATCGAACAGCGTCACACCGAGCTGGGCTTCAAGATTGGAGATTGAATAGCTGATCACTGAGGTTGCTCGATTGAGCCGCCGCGCTGCGCCGGCGAAGCTGCCGACCTCGATGACCGTCAGGAAGACCTTGAGCTGGTCGAGCGTGGGCGTGCCGGGCTCAGCAATCATATCGATTTCCTCGAACGTTTTGATCCATCTTATACTGGTTTTATCGTAACACCAGCCGCCATACATTCTCTCCATCGACTTTGGAGGACGCCATGCGGCACCAATATCAAAAGCAGCCTGATCTCAGCGTCGACGAATGGTACGTCGTTGCCGACGCCTATCTCCAGGCGTCGTCCGCGCCGAAAACTCCATTATTCTCGACGGTCGCCGCACGGTTCAAATTGGCGGTTGGGATCGGCGAGGCCCCAGCCATCGACCGCGATCCCCGCGCCGAGTTGCTGCGCGACTTCGTCGCGCGCACCCGCCGCTACCGTTGTCCGGCGAATGAACTCACCGACGCGCTGATCTCCGCGGGCCTTTCCGATCGGCAAGTCGCCGCGCTGGCGCTGTTGTCGATCCATTGAACCCCGTATCCAAAGGAGACGATCATGACGCTTCAATCGAACAGCCAGCCGGTCGAGCAAGTCGTCCTGCCGGCCACCCGCGACCTTGGAGGCTTCGACGTTCGCCGCGCGTTGCCCTCCGCGCAGCGCCGCATGGTGGGCCCCTTCGTCTTTCTCGACAGCTTCGGCCCCGTCGTGTTCCGGGCCGGCGACGGCGTGGACACGCGTCCCCATCCGCATATCGGCCTCGCGACACTGACCTATCTTATCGAAGGCGAGATGGTCCACCGTGACAGCGAGGGCTATGTCCAGGCGATCAAGCCCGGCGAGGTCAATCTGATGACCGCCGGCCGCGGCATCGTCCATTCCGAGCGCACTGGCCCTTAGGCGCGAGCAGCGGGTGGCACGATGTTCGGCTTCCAGACCTGGCTCGCCTTGCCGCTCGACCTTGAGGAGACCGATCCCGGCTTCCAGCATGTCGATGCCGACGCACTGCCCCAGGATCATGGCGACGGCATCACCGTCCGGCTGCTGGCCGGCACGCTGCACGGTCGGCGTGCGCCGACCCGCATCTTCTCGGATACGCTCTATGCCGATCTTGCACTCATCGACGGCGCGCGTTTCCAGATCGAGGCGGGCCATGTCGAGCGCGCACTCTACGTCATCGATGGCGCGATCGAGGTGATCGGCCAGAGCGGCAGCTTCGGCAAGGATCAGCTCGTCGTCTTGAGGCCCGGGGCGGAAATCGTCGTCAAGGCGATCGGTAGCGCACGGATGATCCTGCTCGGCGGCGAGCCGCTCGAAGGCAAGCGTCATATCTACTGGAACTTCGTCTCGAGCCGCCACGAGCGGATCGAGCAAGCGGCCGACGACTGGCGCAACCGCCGCTTCCCAGGCGTCTCCGGCGACACCGAGTTCATCCCGCTCCCCGACGCCCCGGCAAAGCGCGCCGCCTGACGGCCCCGTTTCCAATCTCAATCTCAAGGAAAGACCCTCAGCATGACTTACGCAATCATCGGATCTGGCGCGATTGGCAGCGCACTCGCCCGGCAATTCGCCCGCCACCAGATTCCCGTGGCGATCGCCAACAGCCGTGGTCCCACCTCGATCGTTTCGCTCGCCGACGAGCTCGGCTCCCCGATCGTACCCTGCTCACTTGACGGCGCACTCGATGCCGACGTCATCATTCTCGCCGTGCCGTTTGCTGCGGTGCCGGAAGCAGTCAAAGGCCATGCCGGCTGGCACGGCAAGATCGTCGTCGATGCAACCAACGCGATCGACTTCAGCGATTATTCACCGGCCGATCTCGGCGGCCGTCTGTCGAGCGACATCGTTGCCGAGGCGGTCCCGGGGGCGGCGCTGGTCAAGGCGTTCAACACATTGCCCGCCGCCATCCTCGCCCGCGATCCCGCCGCCGGCCACGGCAACCGTGTACTGTTCGTCTCCGGCAATGATGCCAGCGCGAACGCCACCATCAGCGAACTCGCCACGCGGCTCGGCTTTGCGCCGATCACGCTTGGCGCGCTCGCCGATGGTGGCCGCCTGCAACAATATGGCGGGCCACTGGTCGCGCAGGATCTCGTCAAGGAGCACTGACCGCTTCTCCGCCAGGGGGATCCCCACCCCCCGGCGGACGTCGTTTCCCACAACCAAGGAGTATAGATCATGCGTATCTCGGACATTCTCGCACTCAAGCCTGGCAAGCTCGTCAGCGTTCCCCCCGACACGGCGATCCGCCGCGCGGTCGCCCTGATGGCGTCCGAACATGTCGGCGCCCTTGTCGTCATCGACCTCGAGGGACGTTTGCTCGGCGTGGTTTCCGAGCATGGCGTGGTCGATGGCCTTGCACGTCACGGCGTCGACCTGCTCGACCGGCACGTGACCGACATCATGATGTCGGATGGGCCAATCGTCGCGCCGGCCGACACAGTGGTCGCGGCAATGCGCATCATGACGGAACGGCGCGCTCGTCACCTTCCTGTGGTCGACGATGGCCGACTGACCGGGCTGGTCAGTGTCGGCGATGTGCTCAAATCGCGCCTCGCCGAAAAAGCGGAAGAGGTCACCGTCCTGCAGGACATCGCCCGGTTCCGGCTGGCCGCTGCCTGACCACAACGCCGCGACGGGCACCGCGCGGCAGGGCATTGCTTCATCCCCCTGGCGTGGGGTCGCCCAAGATGGTTGCGAACAGCGGAGTCAGCAGGTCGGTCAGCAGTCCGGGTTCGGCGTTCGCAAGCGTGTCGAGCTTCATCATCTGGCGCATCATCTGGAACCCCGCGACCAGGGCGAGGAGTAAGCCGGCACGCTCGGCGGCATGATCGCCGATAATGGTCCGGCTCGCCGTCGCATGATGCGCGGCGGCGATGCGCTCGCGGGCGATGCGGGCGGCAGTCTCACTCGACGCCGAGCGGAACAGGATCAGGAAGCCATCGAGTGGATGCTCGCCGGTCGCGGTCAGGCCGACCAGTGCTTCGGCAAAGGCGCGGGCGATATCCGGCGCGGCGAGATTGTCGGACGAGAGGATGACGGGGTCGCGCATGCTGTCGGCGACGACCTCGCCGAAGAGGCCCTCCTTCGATCCGAAATACCGGTTCACCATCATCGCGCTGACACCGCCCCCGGCCGCGATCGCGCGCACCCCGACGCCGTCATAGCCATGCTCGGCAAATGCCCGGCGTGCCGAAGCAAGGATTGCGGCCCTGGTATTTTCCGCCTTGGCGGAACGCTTTGCCGGGCGCGGAGAGTCGGTCATTCGGTACTTCTCCAGTCGCAATGATGGTCACGTCTACGAAGCCGTGACGCTTAAGCAAGGTCCACTAAGCGAGGCCCAGTGCGACAAGATTGCGCGCGCAATCCAGCAGCGTTGTCTCCGCCGCTTTCGGGGCAAAGCCGAGCAGCTGTCTGGCCTTGGCCGTATCCATCTCGTTGCGGCGCCCGAGATCGGCCTTGAACATCCGCAGGTCCGATATGAACAATGCGAGCAGCCGGAAGACCGCATCGGGCATGCGGCGATGAGGAACCCGCCTGGCATCCGCCCCGAGCCCGTCGCGCAGCAGGTCGGCGATCTCCCGCATCCAGAGGAACTGGCCGCCGACCAGGAATCGCTGGCCGGGCGCTTCGGGGGCGGTAAGCGCGCGAATATGCATGTCGGCAAGGTCGCGGACATCGGTGACCGAAAAGCCCAGATTGGGCAGTGCGGGTGGCTGCCCCCGCAGCATGCGCTGGACCACCTGAACCGAGCCGACCGTGTCCGCCGAGAGCAACGGACCCAGGACCGCGCCGGGAAGGATGGTCGTCAGGGTGGTTGTGCCGCGCTGGTGCGTCATGAAATCCCAGGCGGCGCGCTCGGCCAGGATTTTGGACAGGCGATAAGGGTCGAGATTGGGCGCGTCGGGATCGGCCCAGACGGTCTCCCTTGCCGGCCCGCCCCCGTGCGACGACGGGCGCGCCGTTGCCGCCGCCGATGTCATGACGATACGCTTGACCCCGGCGGCGGTCGCGGCCTTGAGGACGCGCAGCGTGCCGTCGCGGGCTGGCGGGACGAGCGCCTCACGCGTTTGCTGCCCGGAATGTCCCAGCGGCGACGCGACATGAAGCACATGCTCGCACCCGGCCATAGCGTCGGCCCAACCGGACTCGTCGGTGAGATCCGCTTCGACGAAGCTCAGATCAGTGACATCATGGCCGGCATCTTCCAGCGCAAACCGGACGCGGTCTGCCTTGTCGAGCGATCGGAGCGTGGTTCGAACGGCATAGCCCTGCGCGAGAAGCCCGGCGATGCACCAACTGGCGACATAGCCCGTCCCACCGGTGACGAGAATCCTGGTCATATCGACTCCATAATCATGGCAAATTCCAAGAAGTATACGATCGTATACAATCTTGGACATTACGAGTCTACAGTCGTCTAATTCTCCTCGCATTCCCGGCTGGGACCATCGAGCCATTGCAACAAACACTCCTGCGATGAGGTAGCGGTCATCCTCACAGGCGGCACTCATCAGGCTCAGAAGTTTCAAATTTTCCAAAAATGATAATTCTGTCCAAATTGGGATTGCATTCTCTGATGCAACCTGATCTATCACGATCGCCGAATGTTGAGATCGTGTGCAGCTTCCGATTTGAAAACGAGATGAAGCGCGGCGCGTCGCAACCAATTTTCCATATCAACAAAAACAAAGGGGGGTATGTATGAAGTCCATTCACTTATTCTGGTATGCCAGCACCGCGCTTTCGATGACCATGGGCCTCGCCCCGGCATCCGCGCAGACGGCGACCACGACAGACAGCGCAGCGATCACCGAGACCGCCCCGGCCGATGAGGCCGCAGCGGACGACGATATCGTCGTGACGAGCTCGCGCATTCAACGCTCCGGCTTCAACGCGCCGACACCGACCACCGTGCTTGGCGAAGCCGAGCTGCGTCAGGGCAATCGTCCGAGCGTTGCCCAAGTCCTGAACGACAGCCCGCAATTCCGCGCCACATCCACTCCGGCCACGACGACCGGCAATACAAGCAGCAGCACATCGACCGCCGATCTGCGCGGGCTGGGCTCAGTGCGCACGCTGACCCTGCTCAACGGGCACCGCTTCACCGGCTCCACCGATCTCAACATCGTACCGCAGAACCTGATCAAGCGCGTCGACGTCGTGACCGGCGGCGCATCGGCCGCCTGGGGCTCGGGTGCAGTCGCGGGCGTCGTCAACATCATCCTCGATGATGAGATGAAGGGCTGGCGCATGGGCGCGCAGACCGGTGTATCCTCGCGCGGCGACACGGCCCGCTACGGCGCCGATCTCGCCTGGGGCACGGATTTCGCCGGCGGCCGCGGCCATTTCATGATTTCCGCCGATTATATGCGCGAAGAAGGCGCATTCGGCCGCAAGAGCCGCCCCAATCTGGAATCAAGCGTGTTCCAGCGCGCCGACGGCCGGCTGATCCTCGCCAACGACGTCAACTACACCATCATCAATCGCGGCGGATCGCTCCTGCGGCTCAGCAATCTCTCGCCCTATAACCTGATCTTCAACCCCGACGGCAGCCTCGGTCCGCTGCCGCTGGGCAGCCAGACCTCGGGTCAATTCACGGTCGGCGGCGATGGCCAGAACATCTATGATTATGTCGCCGTGAGCTCACCGTATCAGCGCAACAATGTCTACGCGCGCGCCACCTTCGACCTCACCGATTCCCTGAAGCTGTGGGTCGATGGCAGCTATAGCCGCATATGGTCGGATTATACGTTCTTTCCCGAAACGCCGATCGTGGCGATCATGCCTGACAATGCATTCCTGACTCAGACGGCGCGCAACCAGCTTGCCGCCGCCGGCATCACCGGGCCATTCGTCCTCGGTCGGATCCTGGACGATGTCGGCCCGGACAAGATGCTCAACTTCAAATTCTCCCGCCGCAATCTCGAGGGCGCGTTCGGCCTTAAAGGGTCGTTCGGCGATGGCTGGGGCTATGATGCCTATTACGACCATGGTGAACTCAGGGCCGACCAGTCGCTCTACAATCAGCGGATCGGGGCCAAATTCAACAATGCCGTCGACGCCGTGCTGGTGAACGGCACGCCGGTATGCCGTATCAACGCCGACGCCAGCACCACCAATGACGATCCGAATTGCGCGCCGATCAATCTACTCGGCAACGGCAATATCTCGGCCGCCGGTGTCGCCTACGCCTTTGGCGGCACCCATTCCATCGTGACGAGCAAGCTCGATGCGACGGGCGCCAGTGTGCATGGCCAGCCCTTCTCGACCTGGGCCGGCAAGGTCGACATCGCGTTCGGCACCGATTTCCGCTGGGAGAAACTCACCACCAGCCATATCGACCCCCTGTCGTTGTCGAAGGCCTTCGTGACCCTCAACTCCGCGCCGACCAATGGTGGCTTCAGCGTCAAGGAGGTGTTCGGCGAGGTCAACGTGCCGTTGATCGATATCGCAGACGCGATCCATCTCGAGGTCAATGGCGCCGCACGCTATTCGGACTACAGCACCAGCGGCGGCATCTGGTCGTGGAAGACCGGCGGCACCATGCGTATCGCCAACGACCTGCTGCTGCGCTCGGTCTATTCGCGCGACATCCGATCACCCAGCATCACTGAATATTTCCTCGGCCGCGCGACCAACAAGGCCGATCTCTACGATCCCTTCCTCAAAAAGACCCAGGCGACCGTATCGATCTATACCGGCGGCAACCCGAACCTGACGCCAGAAATCTCACATACGCTGACACTCGGCGGCTCCTATTCGCCGCATTATGTCCGTGGCCTGAGCTTCTCGGTCGATTATTACGACATCAAGATCGACAATGTGATCACCACGATCACGGCTGCGGACACGCTCAACCAATGCAAGCTTGCAAACCCCAACGACCCCACTTGTGGTGGCGTGATCACCCGCAACGCGAACGGCGAGCTGGAGTCCCTTACCGCCACCTACCGCAACCTGGTATCGTACAGCACCCGTGGCCTGGATATCGAGGCGTCGTACCGGACAACGCTGGGCAACGGTAAGCTGGGCTTCCGCGTGCTCGCCAATCACATCTTCGATCTGATGATCGCCGATGGTGTCGGAACGAACGACGTTGCGGGTGTGGTAGGCGGAGATACCGCCTTTTCCACGCCGAAATGGCGGGTGACCGGCTCGGTGACCTATGAAAGCGGCGGCTTTGGGGCGGATCTGCGCGCCCGTTATGTCGGCGGCGGCATCTTCAGCCTGCAAACCGATGCAAACAAGCAGCCGATCATCAACAACCAGATCAGCGCGCGGACCTATATCGACCTTGGGCTTCAGTTCAAAACCGGGCCGTTCACGCTGTTCGGCAACGTCAACAATCTGTTCGATGCCGACCCGCCCTACACGCCCTACACCAACGCCAATTATGACGTGATCGGTCGTTATTTCTCTGCTGGCGTCAAACTGAAGTTCTGATCGTCGCCCCCATTTCCGGGGCATCATGAGACGGCCATCGGGGCAGCGGTGCGATCCACCGCTGCCCCAAAGCTTTTGTGGATGACGGAGCCGAACCCCGACGCGATGATGGTCCGGTGAGCTGTTACATCCACTGACTGACCCGGAGATCGCCCCTGTTATCCCCTGTTTTCGGCTTTGTATTTCTCGCCCCTGTTATTGTTGGACCCGATCGCCGGATTATGCGTCTGTTTTGAGCAGCATGGCTGGCTCTGCCCCTGTTATGAAAACAGGGCGGAACAGGGGCAATAGCAGGGGCCGTTTTGATCGAAACAGGGGCGACGATCGCCCGGCATTTTCGTGGCCATGTGAAAGAGCGGGACGAGAGCGCCTTACGACGCCTCCTCTGGCTTCACTATGTGACATCACGCCGCGCGATTGAATCGCTGTCCATCGCAGCACCGACGCAAACACGGGACGGAACCGATCGAACGCCATTCAAACCCCGAACTTGATCAGGGATCATCCCATTCAACCACGTATCTCTTCCATTGCTTCCCCGGTGAAGGCCGGGCCCAGTTGTGAGCGTTCGCGTTGACGTGAATCTTTGTTTACTGCTGTGTTGCAACTGGGCCCCGGCCTTCGCCGGGGGAAGAACAAGATGCATGTTGGCGCAGGTTGCAGCGCGACGGATTGGCCCTCTCACATGATCCGAAATCCGAAACGGGGCGGCAAACCGAAGCCTTTGGCTGCCGCCCCAGGTCCCTATCCTGACCTCAGTAATTCACCGACATCGAGAGCAGGCCGAAGGTCCAGGCGACATACAGCACGGTAAGCGTCGCGATCAGGATCAGGGTTGCCCAGAGCTTGCCGAACCAGCGGCGCTTTTCCCGCACGGCGAGCAGCAGGTTCCAGCCCGCCAGCAGGACGCCGCCGACGAACACGAGCAAGCCGACGATCTGCAGCGACCAGAGCTGCACGTCCGAGCGGGATGTCATATTGTCGAGGTTCGAGATCCAGGCGCTGGCCCAGACCCAGCCGCCGAGCACCGCCAGCACGAGCCCGGACCCGAGCCGGACGCCGCGATAGGCGAGCCGCGAGCGGCCCTGCAGTGTGAGCGGCGCCTTGTACCGGCGGCGGATCAGCGCGGACACCGGCCAGTGCAGCATGGTGAGCAGGAGAACGCCCATGCCCGCATAGAGCAGGGGCAGCAACCAGGCCGAGGACTGCGATGCGGGCGTCCGGTCATAGACCATGAACGGCGACATGCCATCCATGCTCCAGCGCACCACCTTGCCGTCGACGACCTGGGCGGCGAGCCGCTCATGTCCGCCGATATTGCGCCAGACAAAGGGTGCGATCTCGACCCATTTCATCGGTTCGCGGTCCATGCCGCGGGCAGAAGGGACGATCAGCTCGCCCTTCGGCCCCACCGTGATCGACACCTGCCCCAGCAGCTTGAGCGACGCGAAGATGGTCGTTTCCGACCGGCGGCTGTTCAGCCAGTTGCCGACCATCATTCTGGCGTGCTCGACGGCAGTCTTCGCATCGACCCGGCCGTCGACCGGCGCGATGTTCGGGAAATAGCGATCGGCAAATCCCTCGAACAGCGCACGACGTACCGAGCCGACCGAGCGGTCCTTGCCCATGCTGTTGAACGATGCGTACACGCCGACATTCTCGTTCATGAACAGGTGAAGCGCGGTGTGGAAGGCCAGCGTATCGCCGAGATGAGCGATGACCTGGCGGCCATTGATGTTGGTTTCGAAAAAGCCGAGTTCCATCCGGTTGAGCGGCGGCAACAGAGTCAGCGGCGAATTGTGCATCAGGCGCG
This sequence comes from Sphingomonas sp., assembly GCF_050725575.1. Classification (GTDB taxonomy): domain Bacteria; phylum Pseudomonadota; class Alphaproteobacteria; order Sphingomonadales; family Sphingomonadaceae; genus Sphingomonas. The sequence continues at coordinate 18,521 of NZ_JBOHHW010000010.1, forward strand.
CGGTTTCGGGCTTCATCAACCCTGCCCCCTGATTGAGATGCGCGATCATGAAGCGGGCCATATCGGTGCCGGATGACGACAATGCGCCGGCCGGGACCGTCGCCAGAATCTCGAATTTACGCGGTTCGCCCGAGGCCTCCATATAGCCTGTGGCCATCAGCGGCTGGAATGGCTTCGGCAGTGGCTGGCGAAAGGTCGAGTGCGCCATGCCAAGCGGCTTGAAGATGTGCTGTTCGACATAGTCGTCATACGGCATCCCGGACACGCGCTGGACGATGTAGCCCGCCAGCGCGGTGGCATAGTTGGAATAGGATGGCGTCGTGCCGGGGGTGAAGACACGCCGCGGTAGCCCGCTCTTCACATAATCGCCCAGCGGCATGAGATATTTCGGGTCGTTGAACATGGTGTATTTGCCATGTTCCTCGAAGCCGGTGGTATGCGTCATGATCTGGCGCATGGTGACGGGCAGGCCGTCCTTCAGCGGAATCCTGAAGTCGAGATACTTGTTCACATCGGCATCGAGATCGATCTTGCCCGCCTCGACCTGCTGCATCACCGCGGTCCAGGTGAACAGCTTCGATACCGAACCAGGGCGGAACAGGGTCAGGTCGGGATCGACCGGTGTGCGTTTGGCGACATCGGCATAGCCGAAGCCGCGCTTGGTCACGATCTGGCCGTCCTTGACCACCACCACCACGCCGCCGGCGACGTCGCCCCTGGCGAGTGCGTAAGGCAGGAAGCCATCGAGCCAGCTATCCAGATCCTGCTTCGTCAAAGCCTGCCCGCCCGGAGCGGCAGCCGCCTGCGATGGCGTGGCCTGCGGCCGCGGCGCGACGGCGGCCTGAGGGGTTGGCGCGAGCTGGGCCGCCACACCGCCGCCAATAAGCAGCAATGCCAGCGACGCGAGCAATGTGAATGAGCGCATATCCAACGACCTTCCCTTGCGTTGCCGCAGCCGAGATTGCCGGGCTCGATACGACGCGCTATCTTTGATAATATTTCTAATTTAGAAATATTACGATCCCAATTAGAAAATTGTCAATGTGAATTCGGGCGCCCGGAACGGCACCGAATTCCCGTCGCTGCGGGAATGGTTGCGGGAAAATGTCTTTTTGAGCGTTCTGCGGGAATCTGCGGGAATTTCTGCGGGAATTTTGATGGAGCGACACGGGAATTTTTCGCGTGGTTTGCGGGAAAATCGGGACGTCGCGGACACGTTCATGAGGGACTCGATTTCTGCTCTGCTTGATTCAAACTGTCCGCCGGATGCGCTTTACCCGGCGCGCGACGCATCCATCCGGGAGAGCAGATATGACAGGGCCCGACAGTGACTTGAATCATACCAGGCATGCCGGCCGGAACGATGATCGCCCCGACCAGCCGGCGCGCTATTCCCCGACCGCGCGCGTCACCACGCCGCCCTTCATCACGAACGCCATCGCCTCGAGCGCGCGGACGTCGCTGAGCGGATCGCCCTTCACCGCGACAATGTCCGCCGCCTTGCCGGTGGCAAGCGAGCCGATTTCATCCTGAAGCCCGATATGCGTCGCGCCCCAGACCGTCGCCGACCGGATCACTTCGATCGGGGTCAGGCCAGCCTTGGCCATCAGCGCGAATTCGCGAGCATTCTCGCCGTGCGGCGAGACCGCGGAATCGGTACCGAACGCGATCTTGACGCCACCTTCATGCGCCCGGCGCAACGCAGCGATCATCGACGGGCCGACAATCCGGGCCTTGGCGCGGACATTCGCCGGCATCCATTCGGCGGTTTCGGCCTGGCGCGCGACAGTGTCGCCAGCCAGCAGGGTCGGCACGAGATAGCTGCCCTTCGCCTTGAACAGCCGGATCGATTCCGCATCGAGATAGGTGCCATGCTCAACCGAATCGACACCGGCACGAAGTGCGGCATTAACCCCGTCAGTGCCATGCGCGTGCGCCGCCACCTTGCGCCCGAGATGGTGCGCGGTCTCGACGATCGCGACCAGTTCGGCATCGCTCATCTGCTGGCCCAGCCCTGCCGCGGTGTTGGACATCACCCCGCCGGTCGAGGCGGTCTTGATGATGTCGGCGCCGCTCTGCACCGCGAGGCGCACCGCCCGTGCGCAGTCGTCAGCGCCGGAGCACAGAGTCGGCGCGCGGAACATGTCGTGGATTTCCTGGCGATAGCCATGCACATCGCCATGCCCGCCATGCGCTGCGACACCACCGGCGGCGATGATCCGCGGCCCGGTCACCTTGCCCGCCGCGATCGCGTCGCGCAGCGCGTTGATCGCCAGCGGATCGGCGCCGAGGTCGACCACGGTGGTGAACCCCGCACGGAGCGTCCGCTGCGCATTGACCAGGCCATCAAAGGCCTGATCGGTCGCGGACTTGGTCACCGCATCGAGCTGGCTGGTCGGGCCGGACTGGAAGGTGATGTGCACATGGCTGTCGATGAAGCCGGGCATGACGAAACTGTCGCGCAGGTCAATCACCTTGCCGTCGCCAACGAAGCCATCGCGGATTTCGGTGACCCGTCCGCCCTCGACCACGATGGTCTTGTTGGTTTCGACCCGCCCGCTGGCCGGATCGGCCAGCAGCCGTCCGGCCTGAATATAGGTCCGGGGCGCCCCCTGGTTCTGGGCCGCCTGTCCCTGCGCCGCCGGGCCTTGTGCCGCGAGCGGCTGAACCGCCGTCGCGCACATCATCGCCGCCAATATGGCCGTCTTCATCTGCACCCTCCCCATTCTGTTTTCATTGATTGTTCGCGCACTCAGGCGACCGTGCGGCCCCAGATATCCTCGTCGCACCAGGCATTGCCATGCTCGTAGCGGATCGACGGGACACGGTCGGCGGCAAGGAAAATCGGCCCGTCGAGATCGACAATGTCGCACAGCTGGCCAAGCACGAACGCCGGCCCCATCGCCAGGCTCGACCCGACCATATTGCCGACCATCACGCCCAGACCGAGTTCGCGTGCGCGCCGCGCGATCGCCAGTCCTTCGGTCAGCCCGCCGCATTTATCGAGCTTGATATTGACCACGTTGAACCGGCCGACCAGTCCCTCGACATCGCCAAGGGTCAGCGCGCTTTCATCCGCAGCGAGCGGGATCGGGCATTGATAGCCGTCGAGATCGGCTTCGCGCCCCCGTGCCAGCGGCTGTTCGAGCAATTGCACATCTGCCGCCACCAGCGCCGCGACCAGCGTGTCGAGATCCTCGATCGCAAAGCCTTGATTGGCGTCCACGCCAATCCAGCATTCCGGCCGTGCCGCGCGCACCGCCTGGACCCGTGCGATATCGGTATCGAGGTCACCGGTGAGCTTGAGCTTCAACGCGATCGCCTGGGCATAGCCCCGAGCGCCCGCCGCCATCACCTCCGGATCATCGGCGCCGAGCGTAAAGGTGGTGCGCAGCGGGCAAGGCTGCGGCACCCCAGCGCTTTCCCAAACCGGTGTGCCGCTGCGCCGCGCCTCCAGTTCCCACAGCGCGCAATCGATCGCATTGCGCGCACCGCCGGCGGGGAGAAGCTGCAGCAAGTCTTCGCGCGTCACCCCGGCCTCGACCGCATCGCGCACGCCGTCGATGGCGGCGCTCATCACGGCCACGTCGTCGCCGAGATAATAGACCCCCGCCGCTTCGCCGCGCCCGATATGCTCGCCATCGGAAATCGTCGCCACCACCACCGGCGTTTCAGTGAAGACATGGCCGGAAATGCGGAACGGCTTGGCCAGCGGCAGCGATTCAACCACATAATCGAGCGACAGCCGGGTACGCACAGTCATTGTCGATAGTCCTTTGGTTTCAGATCATTGGCGGTTTCAGATCATTGAGCGCCCGTACCGGGAGCCAGCGCGGCCACGATGCGGGAGAGATAGGTGTTGTAATCGAAGGTCTGCCCCTCCGGCGTCCAGCCAAGCCGGACGATCACCGCATCACGCGACGGGATCACCGCGACAATCTGGTGATTATGCCCCATCGCCATGAAGGTATCGACCGGCAGATCCTTGAACAGCCGGCGGCGCTCCCCGGCATCGTCGCCGCGATTGAGCCAGAACTGGCCGCTGTAAAGTGGCCGCGGCGCAGCGGCGGTGGGCGTGTGGACGAAGTCGATCCATGATTGCGACAGCAGCCGCTTCTTCCCCACCATCCCGCCATTCAGGTAAAGCTGGCCGAACCGCGCCCAGTCGCGCGCGGTGGCATAGGCATAGGAACTGCCGACCGGCACACCGGATTCATCCGGTTCGATCAATGTGCTCGTCATGCCAACAGGTTCGAACAGACGCTTGCGCGCGAACCGCGTCGCCGCTTCGAGCGACGCGCCAGTCGCGGTGAACACAATGCGCGAAAGGATATTGGTCGTGCCCGACGAATAGCTCCACACCGATCCGGGCGCCTTGTCCTGCGGCAATGATGCCGCCAGCGCGCCCATATCGGGTGCGGCGAACAACATGTTGATCGAATCATTGCCGGGCTCGTAGCTCTCGACGAAACGCAGGCCACTCGACATGGTCAGCAGCTGGCGCAAGGTGATCTTGCCGCGCGGATCGCCCGCACCCTGCCATTCCGGCACCGGCGCCGGCGCATCGAGTTTGAGCACGCCGTCATCGACCAGCAAGCCAATCAATGTGCCGGCAATGCTCTTGCTCGCCGACCAGCCGAGCAACTCGGTGTTGCGGTCGAAGCCCGGGGCATATTGCTCGGCGACGATCCGTCCGCCCTGCACCACGACGATCGCGCGAGTGTCGGGATATCCGTCCTTGTTCTGCTCGACAAAGGCCTGGTTGACCGCCTTGTCGAGCGCCGCCTTGTCGACCTTTGGCCCCGGTCCCTTGGGCTGGGCATCGCCCAGCGGCCAGGGTTTCGCCGCCTGCAGCTTTAGCGGCACAAGGCCAGCCGATTGGCGCAGCAGTGTGTCACGCCCGGTCTTGCCGGTCAGCAAGGTGCAGCCCACCGCCGGCCGGTACAGCGCCGTGCGCGTGACGGCGCCGGGCGCCGATGCGATGACGGTGCGATCCTTGCGGTCGACCGCCAGGGTGACCGCTTTGGTGAAGGGCGCGAGCGCCTGAACATCGTCGCGCAACACATCCGCTTCGGCCCGCCCAGCGACGAAGATGCCGGCGCAGGCGATCTGCGCCGAGACCGCCGTGCCGAGATCGGCCGGACCGGAAATCGGGGCGGGAACCGGGTCGGCAAAGGCCGGCGCTGAGAGCAGCAACGCCAGACCCGCAAGGCCAGTCCCGGAAATGTGTCGGATCATGCAATCTTCCTTCGTCGTGGTGTCAGCCCGGCTCAGTCGCCGCAGCTGTGGCGAAGCACTTCGCCCTTCCTCGCCCCCGTATGCTTGCCGCCTTCGATCGTGACCACACCGTTGACGATCACCGTGTCGATCCCGGTCGGCAGCGCGGTGGGTTTTTCCCAGCTTGCAACGTCATCGAGTTTGGCGAGGTCGAAGATCACGATATCGGCGTGCATCCCGTCGCGGATCAAGCCGCGGTCGCTCAGCCCCATGCGCTGCGCCGGCCAGCCGGTCATCTTGCGCACGGCATCTTCCAGCGAAAGGATCGGGCGGCGCTTCACATATTCGGCGATGACACGCGGGAACGTGCCATAGGCCCGCGGATGCGGCAGGCCGAGCGCATCCATGCCGCCGAGCTTGACCGAGGCGGCCGCGTCGCTGCCGATGCTGGTCCAGGGCTGGCGCAGCGCGGTCTCAATGTCCTGCTCGCTGATCATGAAATACAGCGCCACGGAGCGGTTGGGCAGTCCCTCGAGCAGGATATCCCATGCCGCATCGGCCGGGTCGCGCTTCAGCGCCGCGCCGATCTTGTCGAAGGTCTGGCCGTGATATTGCGCGTATTTGGCGCTGAAGCCATTGGCGAGCCGCACATTGCCCCAGCCGCCTGAGGCATGGACCAGGTTGGACCAGCCTGGCATCGATCCCGCCGCGAGGTCCTTCTTCATCCGTTCGCGCTGTTTGGGATCGCGCAGCCGCGCGACGCCCTTCTCGACGCCGTCAGCCCAGACCCAGGTCGGCGCGGTGATTTCGAGGCCGGTGCCGCCAGCGGTATAGGGATAGAGATCCGCCGCCACGTCCACGCCGCGCGCGCGCGCGGCGTTGATCGCCGCGACGGCCTGCGGCATCAGCTTGCCCCATTGAGGTGCAAAGGCGGCCTTGAGGTGGAAGATTTCGACCTTCACCCCGCCCTTTTCGCCGATCTCGATCGCTTCCTCGATTGCCGGGACGAGCTTTTCGCTCTCGTCGCGCATATGCGTCGCATAGAATCCGTTGCACTGCCCCGCGACCTTGGCGAGCGAGACCAGGTCCGCGGTGGTCTGAAAGCTGCTCGGCGGATAGATCAGGGCGCTGGTAATCCCGAACACGCCGGCGCGCATCGCGGTCCTGACTTCCCCCTTCATGGCCTCCATCTGCGCAGCGGTCGGGGCGCCCGCCGCATCGCCCATGATCTTCTCACGCGCCTGGTGGGAGGCGTAATAGGTGCCGAAATTGACCGAAATGCCCTGAGTTTCGAGCTTCTTGAAATAATTGGAAACCTCTGCCGCATCGACCGGAGTGCCGCCTTCGCCGGCAATGACGGTGGTTACGCCCATGCGCAGCTTGTTCTCGGCATCGCCATTCTGGAGCAGGACTCCGCCCGACTGGTCCATCATGTCGATAAAGCCGGGCGAGACATAGCGGCCGGTCGCGTCGATCTCGCGCGTGCCATGTCCGGCAATCTTGCCGACATGCACCACGCGGCCATTCTTAACCGCGATATCGGCGCTCACCCAAGGGTTGCCGGCGCCGTCGAGGACGCGGCCGCCACGGATAACAATATCATATTCCGGCCCAGAGTCCGGCGCCGGCGCGTTCGAGACGAGCAGCAGGCATGCCGCCGAGCCGAGCAGAATATTCTTCATCATTCCATCTCCCATCACGACTGTTTGAAACTGGCCTCTTACCGGACCTGATCGTCAGATTTTGGCTTCGCATCGGCGCGCACCGTATCGACCACATCCCTGACCGCGGCGATCACGACATCGGGACGGTCGATCTGGATGTAATGGGTCGCATCGGGCACACTTTGTTCACGACCGCGCGTCGACATGCGCGCCTGTTCCTGGTGAAGCGTCCGCCATTCCTGTTTGAACCGGTCGCCGCCCTGGCGCGTCACGCCCATCCCTTTCAACTGATCGGCGGTCAACGGCGCCATCGCGGTCAGCACAATCACGGGACGGTTGCCGAAACTGCGGACCTGGCGCGCCTGATCCAGCGTCCGGTCGAAGCCCTCGACTTCGGACAGCGCGCCCTTGATCGATGTGCCGATATAGGCGGACGCCTTCGCGGTCGCTTCCCGGCGGACCGCCGGCACCTCGCCGCCGGTCATCAGGAAGCGCACAATACCGGTCCAGGAGACGGCCGAGGCGACCTTCATCATGGTCAGATATTGTTTCGGATCGAGATTAGTGTGCACCAGCTTCCCGAGCCGGACGATCTGATCGGGGTGGGACGGATCGACCATCACCAGCCCGGCGACCCGATCGCCATATTTCCCGACATAGGTCATGGTGTACGGACCTCCGATCGAATGCCCGACCAGCACCAGCGGATCGGTGATCCCGGCGCCCTTCAGCGTCGCATGCAGATCCTCGGCAACCGCGGCGGCGTCCTGCGGCGTGGATTTGGCGTCGCTCCACATGATGCCGGCGCGGTCATAGGCGCAGGCGCGGGTGAAGCCGGCGATCTTGTTATGCACCAGGGTCCAGTCGAGCGATCCGCCCGTACCCAGCCCGGCCTCGAAAATGACCGTCGGCGATCCGCTGCCGCGGCAATCGATATGCATGCGCCGCCCGCCGATATCGACCAGCTTGCCTGGCGGCGGATAGTTTCTCGTCGCATTCCATCGGCTCAGCGCCTCATAGATCGCGCCCACCACGATCACGAGGATCAGCAGCGCCAGGATGCCCAGCCCGATCCGCTTCAGCCAGCGCTTCACGCGCGAGCGCTTGACCGGAAGCGGTACCGGATCGCTGATCGGTGTCATGACACTATCCCCTCGGCGACGCCTCGGGGCGCCTGTTCTGATCGGTCGAATGGCGCCGGACGCCAATGGTCAGCAACGGCAGAGCCCGGCGACAGGGAGCGTTTGAGCCAGGAAGATCCGATTTCCCCAGCCATGGCGCTCCTCTGGTTCATGCAAGACAGCTGTCGATCAGCCGGGCGAACGGGTCGCCACCGCGGATCGGATCGGCGACGGGCAGGCCAAGCCTGCGGCTCTCCTCGGCCATCACCGCGGTCGCCTCTTCCTCCGTGAGATGCGAGGTGTTGAACGAGATACCCGCGCAACGGATCGCCGGGTTGGTCCGCGCGCCAAGCCGCAGGTTGAGATCGATCGTTTCCTCCAGGCTCGGCAGGGCGTAGGAATCGGATCCGAGCATGATCGTCCGGCCCGGCTGGTGACAGACGATGATGACATCGGGCTGGCTGCCATGGAGCAGGCCAAGCGACACCGCGGCATAGGCGGGGTGGAAGAGCGAGCCCTGTCCTTCGACCACGTCCCAATGACCGGGCGCGGCATCGGGGCTGAGCAATTCGGCGGCGCCCGCCTCGAAATCGGAGACCACCGCGTCCATCGGAATGCCGCCGCCGGCGATCATGATCCCGGTCTGCCCGGAAGCGCGGAAATCCGCGTCGAGCCCGCGCTCGACAAAGGCCTGCGACACGGCGAGCGCGGTATATTTCTTGCCCAGCGCGCAATCGGTGCCGACGGTCAGCAATCGCTTGCCGGTCCGCTTGCGCCCGGTGCCAACGCTCAGGCCAGCCGGCGGGTGGCGCACATCGATCAGCTGCCGCCCAAGGCGCTCGGCCATCACGGCCAGCCCGGGCACATCGGCCAGGCGGACATGCATGCCGCTGACGATATCCAGCCCCGCCTCGAGTGCTTCGATCAGCGCCGAAACCCAGCTCGCCGGGATCACCCCGCCGCTATTGGCGACGCCGATCAGCAGCGATCGCGCGCCTCGGGCATGCGCTTCGGCGGGTGTCAACGCAGGCAATCCCGTGCTTACCGTCGCCTGAGGCAAGGCATATTCGCCCGTGCATTTGTCGGGCGCCCAGTCGCGCAGGCCGTAGGCGGTCTTGGCAAACCCGGCCTCGGTCGTGTCGCCCAGGAACAACAGATAGGGTTGAGGCAGGCGCAGCGCGCTCGCATCCGTAGTAAAGGGCGTGTTGATATTCACCATTCATCCTTGCACATCAAAAAAGGAAGATCGGCAGCCAAATCCGCAATATATGGCCGACCCGGGCTCACCCGGAGAAACAAAGGCGTCAAATGAATCGAACGCAGCACTGCGGCGATAACTATCTCACGCCTTCCTGGCGGGAGTCGCGCCGCCCGCCATTAGCCGATGACCATGTCAGCATCTGCAATCTCTCCCATTGCCATTTTTCATCCTGATTAGGATCATATTTTCAATATTTGATAATTGCAAGGGGGTTTATAACAACACTATCCCAATGGCGCCCTCCACTTGAAGGGCGAGCGCCACGGTCAAAAGGGAGTTGCGGCAGCATTTTCCTGCGATCCACAGCGTTTTTACGCCGTGCCCATACCGTGCGAAGTCGGGACGCTGGATGGTGTTCGAGACGAAATCGATCAGATTAAATATCTGATATACAATGATATTACATGACACCCCTGCCGAGGCGGCGGCCTGAGATATGCAACATACGGTGTCCCATATCTCGCCGCGCTTCTCCGCGGTCGGGTCCGTTCAGCCCGGTCGGCAGTGGCGATTCAACCCTTGCATGAGATCGGGCATGACGACCCTTGCCGGACTTATATCGGCGCGCTCTTTCTTATTGTCGGAAAAACCAGGATTGTCGCTCTGCTATCTGCGCAGAGCTTCGCGCACGATCCGAGCTCGTGCAGGCGCCTCACGTAACCCTCGATACTTCAGGGTCAGCCCTCATCGTCGATCGGGTGCAGGGTCGATTTCAGATCATCCTGGGTGGCCGAGCATATTGAAAGGATACGGCATGGGCCTTCACCAACAGCGACATATCCATGCCCCATCGTGCCGTCGAAATACACCGAGTCCCCTTTGCTGAGAAGCGATGGCGCATAGAGGTCGCAATAGAATTCGCATTGCCCCTCAAGGACTAAAGCATATTCCTCACCCGGGTGGCGCATCAGCTCGCCGAAATCCTCGATCGACCGCACCTTGATATCGATGATCATCGGATTGAGCGTTTTGTGAAGCAGGTCCGCGGAAGGATAGATATAGTTATAGGTCGCCGTGCGGATCGAGGGCCCCTCCCCCGCCAAGGTGATGCTGCGCCGGCCCGTGGCGGTCCGGCGCGTCGCGGGAGCCGGCGCTCCAGTCGAGAAGAGCCGGGTGATATCGATGTCGAGTCCGCGGCTGATGCGCAGCAATTTTTCATAGCTGAGCGACATCTTGCCCGTTTCCGCCTTGGACAGCGTAGAGACAGGCATCCCCGTGCGCTGGCTGACGTCGGCCAGTGTCAGGCCAAGCTCCTTCCGGATATCTCGCAACACCGCTCCCGGATTGTCTTCCGCGAACGTCCGCGGATCACCGTTCGGCGATTCACGAAGACTGGCAGGCGGCATCTTGATCCTTTCACTCAATTTTCTTGATCAGCATATTGGGTACCATTGTCATTGCGCAGGAAAAACCCGAAAAAACATCCATTTCACTATGAAGGCGCTGAGAAATCACGACGCAGCGAGTCGCCCAATCAGGACATCAGTTGACAAAATAGAAAATTTCGAAAGGATCGCTGAATTGGGCGGACGGATCTCACCGGCCCTATGCAAATATCTGAAAGGGTCTCCATGAAACACCTGTCTCTCCGGTCCGCCGCCGGCGCATTGATGCTTCTGGCAAGCCCTACCTTGCTCCTGACACCCGCCGCCGCGTCGAATGCCAGGACGGTGGACCCCAGGACGCGATTGGCGGAAGAATTCGCCCGCCTGGCCAAGCAGACCGACGGTATTGTGGGCGTCGCCGTGCAGCGGGTCGATGGGAGCGTCCGGACAACGCTCAATGCCGGCACGACCTTCCCGATGGCCAGCACCTTCAAGATTGCGGTAGCCGGGACGATCCTGTCCAGAGTGGACCGGGGCGAACTGAAGCTTGACCAGATGATCACAGTGGATCCGGCGGTCATTGTGGAGTCTGAAGGCATCGCCGAACAGATGCCGCATCCGGGCGTGTCCCTGTCGCTTCACAATCTGCTGGAGCTCATGCTGACCCGCAGCGACAACACCGCGACGGACGTATTGACGGCACAGGCGGGCGGCCCGGCGGCGGTGACGGCATGGCTCCGCAGCCTTGGCGTGACCGGCCAGCAGGTAAACGGCGATACCGCCCGCATCATCTACCGCGCTTATGATATCACGCCGGGATCCGGAACCTTTGCCGAGCAGATCAAGGCCGCCCTTGCGGCCGATCCTGCCAAATTCGAACGGGCAGAAAAAGGGACGCCGAACAAGCCGTTCAATGAGGACCCCCGCGACAGCTCGACGCCGGAAGCGATGCTTGATCTGCTGCTGAAGATCCAGTCGGGCAAGGCGCTCAGCGCCGCGAATACCAAAGTGCTGCTCGACATCATGGAGCGCTGCCACACGGGCGAAAAGCGCCTCAAAGGACTGCTGCCGCTCAGCACGGTGGTTGCGCACAAGACCGGCACCTTGCTGAGCATCGCCAATGATGTCGGCCTGGTCACGCTGCCCGATGGCAGCACGTTCGCGATCGCCGTTTACGTCAAGGGAGACACCAAGGGCACCGACGTGCAGGAACGGGTGATCGCCGAGATCGCGCGCGCCGCCTATGATTATTTCGTATTGGTCGGCTGAGGTCATGATCCGGCGCTTCCCCATCCTGGTTGCCGTGATGGTGGCTGTTGTCAGCCCGGCTGCAGCTCAAACCAATCCTGCCGCCCCCTCCGCCGCCGTCATTGCGGCAGCCGCCCATAATATCGATGTCGCCGCACGCGCCGAACGCAAGGACAAGGCAATCCCGTCAATCGCCGTTGCGCTGGTCGACAGGACCGGCGTGATCTGGTCCGCGGCCTGGGGCACCGTCGACGCCGCGGACAGCCGGCCGGCAACGCCCACCACACTTTATCGGGCGGGATCGGTCAGCAAATTGTTCACCGATGTCGCGGTGATGAAGCTGGTCGAGCAAGGCAAGCTCGATCTCGACGCGCCGGTCACGCGCTATCTGCCGGAATTTTCACCACACAATCCCTTCGGTGTCGCCATCACGCTGCGGCAGCTGATGACTCATCGCAGCGGCCTGGTCCGCGAGCCGCCGCGCGGGAATTATTTCGACGCCACGCCCAAAGGCCAGGCCGACACCGTCGCCAGCCTCAACGCCACAAGCCTGGTGGCGAAGCCCGGGACGATGACGAAATACTCCAATGCGGGCATCGCCGTGGTGGGCGAGGTTGTTGCACGCGTCACTGGCATGCCGTTTGAAGAGGCGGTGCGGAAACTGGTGCTCACGCCGCTTGGCATGGCCGCCAGCAGCTTCACGCGCGCCGACCTCAAGACACCAGTCGCCTATGCGCAAATGGCATCCTTTGATGGCGGCCGATGGGCGGCTCCCGCGCTCGATCTGGGGACGCCGGCGGCGGGCAATCTGTATACCAATGTCGGCGATCTCGGCCGGTTCGTCACATCGATGCTGAACTCAGGCGCGCTGCCCGGCAGCAACGACACGCTGCTGCGCAGCGGCAGCCTTGCGGAGATGTGGCGCGCGCAATATCCGGTCGCGGCCGATGCCCGAAGCTTCGGCCTTGGCTTTGTGCTCGGCACGCTCGACGGCCAGCGAACCCTGGGACATGGCGGCGCCGTGTACGGCCATGCGACCGATGTTCGCTTCATGCCCGATGCCGGTATCGGGGTGATCGTTTTCAGCACGGTCGATGCCGGGCCGACAGCACAGCGTATCGGTACCTTCGCCTTGCGCAGCCTGCTCGCGGCGCGGGACGGAAAGCCGCTCCCGCAATGGCTACAGACGCAGAGGATATCGGGCGCCGCGGCGACAGCGAAGTCCGGCCGTTTCGTGGCTGGCCAAGACAGCGTCAATGTTCGCGTTTTCGATGGCGGCCTGGTGCTGGACGGCCCGGAGGTGGCCGCGGAAGTGCGGCAGGCCAGCGACCATAATTATCTGGATGACGCGCAATATTTCAGCGACGCGCTGGCGTTCGCACCTGACGCGAGCTGGGTCGAACTGGCGGGCCGGCGCTATGCACGCGCGGATTGGCCACGCCCGGCAAAGCCGGACGCCGAACTGGCCGGACTGATCGGCGACTATGGTTGGGACTATAACGTGCTTCGCATCTACCAGCGCGACGGCAAGCCCTATGCGCGGATCGAATGGACCGACTGGGCGCCGTTGCGGCGCCTGGAAGCCGATCGTTACGCCTTTCCCGAAGGTGTCGGGCTTTATCCGCTCGAATCTCTGCGCTTCGAACGGAATGCCTCCGGCAAGGTGACGGCGGCGCTTCTGGGCGCGATCCGATTTCCGCGGCGTGATTTCGGCGCAGAAGCGGAAGCGGCGATCCGCTCAGTCATGAATACGGGCATCGATGCGCTGCGTGCCAAGGCGCGCGCCGCAGTGCCTCCTGTCGAAACCACAGCGCTCAAAGCATCGGATCTGGTTGCCCTGACCGCCGTCGATCCCGGCATTCGGCTTGATATCCGCTACGCCGCGACCAACAATTTCATGGGCCAGAAAATCTATGAACGCGTCGGTGCGTTCATGCAGCGGCCAGCCGCCGAAGCGGTCGGGCGGATTCACAAGTCCTTGGCGGCACAGGGCTTCGGCCTGCTGATCCATGACGCCTATCGCCCCTGGTATGTCACCAAGATGTTCTGGGACGCGACGCCCCCGACTAACCGGATCTTCGTTGCGGATCCGAGCCAGGGGTCGCGCCACAATCGCGGCGCGGCCGTCGATCTGACTATGGTTGATCTTCGCACCGGTGCGCCAATCGTAACGACGGGACGCTATGACGAATTCTCCAGCCGATCCTATTCCAACTATGTCGGCGGAAGCGACGAGCAGCGATGGCTGCGCGAAGTATTGCGAACCGCGATGGAGCGTGACGGGTTCACCGTCTATTCCCAGGAATGGTGGCATTTCGACCGGGTCGGCTGGCGGGACTATCCGATCGGCAATCAGTCATTCCAGGATCTTGCGGCTGTGCCCGACACGGTAAAATAGGCCGCCCGGACAGCTTGATTCTGCATGATCAATCGCTCACGGCTTGTCCTGTAAAACCGGGTGGCAAGGGGAGTGGATGACCATGGCTGACGACATGCTCGGGTGCGAAAATTTCGAGCGTCATATTGGCACGACATTCGTCATGACCGACGAAGCGGGACAAGCCACCGACCTGGTATTGACCGAAGCCTCAGCGCTGGGCTCCTCTTTGGGAGCCGGGCAGCGCGCGCAGTTTTCGGTGCTGTTCAAATCGAGCGAGGCGACCATTCGGCCGCAAGCCATTTATTTGCTCAGCCATGCCGAAATGGGCGATATGACGCTATTCCTGGTGCCGGTCGCGCAGGATAAGGCAGGCGTCAGCTATGAGGCTTGCTTTGGCTGATCGCCGCGCGGCTCATAGACCCGCTCCATTTCGAGATAGACCTCGGTCTCGCCAATCTCGGTAAAGCCGACCCGGCGATAGAGTCTCAACGCTGGGTTGAAGCGCTCGACGAAAATGCCGATCCCCCGACCCGAGGTCGCCGCCGTAGCGATCAGCGCCTCGATTATCGCCTGCCCCAGCCCCTTGCCTCGTACTTCGGGAATCAATGCGATATCGACGATCGAGATCTGGGTCTGGCGCGGCTCCAGATAGAGCCGGCCGACCGGCACGCCGTGCTGCTCGATCAGTGCGAAACGGCAGTCCATCTGCGTCTTGTAATGATGGCGCTGCGCAGTGAATTGCTGCGCCAGGAACAGGGATTTCTGCTCCGGACTCCAATCGACCTGCGCCAGTTCGTCCTCGCGAGTCGAGGCATAGAGCCGCATCGCGAACGGAACATCCGCGTCGGTTTCGGGGCGCAGCGAAAAGCCCTTGGCGACCAGCGCTGGCGGGAGCTCGAACGAAAACCCGGCGTCCGCCATCATCGATCCGCCACCACTGCCTAGTTGCGCGCGGGGAAGATGCCCTGCAACGCGATGCAGAAGTTCAAGGTGAGATAGGGCTGCATATTGTTATGTGGCTGCCCTCCCCCCCGTGGCTGAAGCGCCTCGTTGGCCAGCGCCACCGCCGGCGTCGCCACCGACGAATAGGCATTACCCGGGTTCGAGATACCGAGTTGCGCGCCGCTATTTGGGGTCGGCACATTCTGGGCCGGATTGGCCGGGTTGAGCGTCGCAGCGTTGAGCACATGATCATGTGCGGGAATCTCGCTGATCAACAACGTGACATTATCCACGCCACTCTCTTCACCAAGGACATAGTCGCTCAGGCCCGGCCCCTGCCCCGGGGCCATGGGCGAGCGGCCCTGAAGATTGGGCAGTGCAAATGTTGTCTGCCCATTGCCACCATAGGTGGTGCCGAGCAGCGAGAACAATGCGGTGTTCTGCGAAATCGGCAGAATTTGACCCGCACAGAACGCCCAGCCTCTTGGCGGGAAGTTGAAACCGAAGATCCGAATCTCGGCTACAAATGGAGAAGACATCGTCCGAGGCTCCTGATTACTGCGAGGGGAAGACGCCGAACAGCGAAATGATGAACGATATGTTCAACGCCGGCATCCGGTTCTCATGTGCCTGGCTCCCGCCGATCGGCGAGATGCTCGTCGCGGCCATCGGCGCCTGGACCAACGCGCTTGTCCCCGGCGTGACATAGAATGAATATTGGGTTGCGGTCGGATTGACCACGCCAGGCAATGCGCCGGCGGGCGAAGGCAGTGTCGCGGCGGCGGTCGACGCGACCAGCGTATGGTTGTGCGCCGGCAGCTGGTTGATGGTCAGCGTGACCTCTTCGCTGCCGGCCTTTTCGCCAATGACGCGAGACGTAAGGCCTGGGCCCGATCCCTGATGCACCGGCACCCGGCCACGCAAATCAGGCAGTGCGAAGGTAGTCACGCCGTCCCCGCCATAAGTGGTACCGATCAGCTGGAACAGTGCCGGATTCTCGGCGATGGCCAGCAGTCGGCCATCGCAGAATGCCCAGCCCAGAGGCTGGAAATTGCCCCCGAACATCCGAATTTCGCCGATAAAAGGTTGCGACATAAAATTCTCCGTGCCGATTGGCCGAACGCTGGATCAGTTGCGCGAGGGGAAGAGACCCTGCAGCGCCATGACGAAGTTGATGACCAGATAGGGCTGCATATTATTATGCGCCTGGCTCCCGCCGCGAATGCCGACCGATGCGGACGCCAGCGGGATCGGGTTGGTGACCGGTGAGTAGAATTGCACATCGTTCCGCGAATCGGCCGCCAGCGTGTTGCCGTTCGCGGGGCGCTTGTCGCCGACTGCCGAGGTGCCGTTTAACTGATGGTCATGCTCCGGTATCTCGGTGATGAGCAGCGTATGATTTTCCTCGCCCGCCCGCTGGCCCAAGACTAAGCTGCCGCTGAAGCTGTTCGGCGTTCGCCCTCGTAAGTCAGGGAGCGCGAATGTCGTCGTGCCATTGCCGCCATAGGTGGTGCCGAGCAGCGAGAACAGCGCCTGATTCTGAGCGATCGACAGGATCTGGCCATTGCACAGCGCCCAGCCCCGTGGTGCGAAGTTGAAAGCGCACAGCTTAATTTCACCGAGATAAGGAGTGCTCATGGCAGCCTCTCAAGCTTCGATCGGGGAAAGAAGCCATCTGTCAGCCACCCGCCCCCAAGTGTTGAAATGCTTGGATGGATCGTTTTGCGACAGGACACAACAGCATTTTTTTGGGATCAGTGCAGCATAAGGGTATGACGATCAACTAAGTCATGGAAAGAACACGCCGATTGCGATTCTCGGTCCGTATGAGGACTAACGCCGATCGCATTGCCTGTACCTCATCCCCAAAGATCTGATCATCAAGCGACCATGTTGCACGGCGCACTCTATTCTGCCATCCTGAGAGGAAGGGATAATTGGCGTACCGCGCCTTTGGGAGCATTGGGGGCATGAAGGCGATCAATTTCGAGGCCGCATCGTCGGCCGGCATGGGAACTGGGGCCGAAACGACGTTGCCGGATGGCTCGGCCCATGGCGCGCGCAAGACATGGACGACGCCGATGGTGATCGTCGCATCGCAGGCGCATCACACCAACGCCAATGTGAATCACGGCACTGACGGCTCCGATCCCGGTGGATATGGCCCCTACGGCTCTTAACTTATCCCAGTAAACGCCCCCCGGCTTAACGGCCGATGCGGCGCAGCATTTAGCGATTATCCTTGTCGAACCAGGCAATGAATCTGGCCAGGGCGATAACGCGCGTTGCGACCTGCAACCGACGATGATCCGCCGGCACGCTTTCGTCCGGGCTCGCGATCATGCTCTTCAGGCGGTCGAAGTCGATATAGCGTGACAACCGGCCCTCATTATCCATCTGCTGTGCTTCGGCCAGCGCTTGCGGCGCGCAGTCTCGCGCTTGGCGGAACATGTCCGGATCTTCCGCATCATTGCCAGGCCCGCTGGCCAGCAGGCGTTGCGGCAGAATATCCTCCAACGCGCGGCGCGCGAGATAGCGTTCAAGACCGCCACGAAACTGCAGAGTCTCCGGAATCGCCAATCCGAGCTCGACGACGCGACGGTCGTGGTAGGGCCGGCTGAATTCGAGACCTTCCGCAGCCGCAAGCGTCGGCTGCACTGGCATCATCATCGCCGCCTTGTTCAGCAGATTGACCCATCGTCCGTGCCAGCGGTCATGAACCGAACGAGCCGTGCGCAACCGTGCCGGATCGACGGCACCTCGCGCAAACATCGATCGGGCAAAGCCCTCATTCACCGGCCGCGTGCGCCATAGCGGCCTCCCCTTTCGCGAGACAGACTGGATTGCGGCGGACAGCCGCAGCGGCATCAACGCAGGCGCCACATCCTCGCGCCATATCCGCCAGATCGAGCGTCCAGTCGCCCGTCTTCGTGCCCCAAACTCTCGCAGAAAGCCGACAATGCGCCCTCGGATCAGCATCCGCCCAAGCATCGCCCCCGCACGCACGTTGAGAGTATAGTCGCCCCCCATCCCGTCCAGCACCAACCGCGCACCCGACTCCCCTGCGAGCCGGTACAGGCCGCGCCGGACATAGGAGGTACCGACGCTGTCATCGGTGGTCGCGAACGACGTCTCCAGATCGCTGAAGACGTTCTCATGATGTCGCACATAATAATGCAGGTCGATAAACGGGTATTGGCGAAATGCCTCAGCCGAGGCACGCGCATCACGAACCGCGCGGCGCTCACCCTCGTCGAGCGCCGAACAAACGGCGACGATCCTGCGCTCCTGCGCCACCATGATCGGCCCCGCCAGGGCAGCGATTCCGCCGCTATCGAACCCGCCGCTGAACAATAATGCGGGAGGCCGCGTCAGCCGTCGCAGGCGACAGGCGACCGCCTCGGTCAATATTCTCCGGAAAGCGTCGACATAATAGGCCTCGTCCCGTCCCAAATGCTCGGGCGCGGCCTGCGGCTGCCAATAACGATGCGTCGAAAGCACGCCATCGGCGTTCAACCGCAGGGTCGTCCCCCCGGGGAGATTGGTGATCGCATCGTACAAGGTCGCCCCTTGTGGGAGATCGACAGGAAACAGCAGCCGGCGGCCGATCGCCTCTTCCGACAGGCGACGCGGCACGCCTTCCACGGCCCATAGCGCCTTGGTCTCGCTGGCAAAGGCGAAGAAACCGTCGCCGTGATGATAGAAAAGGCCGCGCTGGCCCATATGGTCGCGCGCAGCCATGAGCGTGCGCGTCGCACCGTCCCAGATCGCGAAGGTGAAATCGCCGAGGAGATGATCGACGCACGCCTCTCCCCAATGGCGATACGCGGCGAGCAGCACTGCGCTGTCCGGCATGTCGCCCAGCGCCGCGCCATCGATGCCGAGCGCCGATGCCAGCGCTTCACGATTATCCAGCCTGATGTCCGCGACCAGCGTGACGCCGCCGGCGCGGATCGGCTGTGCCTCGTACCAGTCCTCCTGCGTGACACGCATCAGACAATGCCCCATGCCAACGCCATCATGGACCGCGATATGACGGCCATCGGGACCGCGATGCGCCAGCATATTGGCCATGCGCCCGATCTCGCGTTCCGACACCGGCGCGCCATCGGTCCGGACGACGCCGAAGATCGCGCTCATCGGGAGCCCGAGGTCACGCCTTGCGCGAGGCGCAGTTCTTCGAGTCGGCGATAGGGCTCAGCCAGATGCTCCGCCGCCGCGGCGCGAACGGCCGGCGTCGCCGCTTGCTGCTTGCGCTCGGTATCGCGGCTGAATGCCTGCATCGGCATTTTGGCATCTTTCCCACCAGCCGCACGCAACGCCGCGCGTGCGTCGTCATCGGGATCGATCCCGAAATGGGGCAGGATCTGCGCCTCCACCGCCCCCGGCAGCGCGTCATAGTTGATCAGCAGCCCGCCACCGAGCGACTGATGCTCGATTACCGCGTCCGAAATGCTGCGCAGCACGCGCGCGGTATATTCCTCGACCGGCATATTCTGGCCATCAATGATTCCGAATGTGTTGAGGGACGCCCCGGCGACGGTCTGAATGCCTCTCATGCGCATATGCGACACGAGAATCTCCACCGGGTCGCGGTAGAGGAAGACCCATGGCGTATCAGGAAAGGCGCGCCGCAACAGCGGCAATTCCAGCGTGTGCCAGCAGTCGAGCTTGACGACGTAATGCCGGGCCTCGCCGGTACGGTCGCGGCCAAGCGCCCCGACCATCGCGCGCACTATATTGACGCGAATCTCGACCGGCACATCAGCGCGCAGGCGAGCCCATTGGATCACGTCGTCGAGCGGTGACGGTTCCGATGCTACGACAGTGTCGTCCATCGCTGCCAGCATCTGCGCGACCAGCGTCGAGCCGCAGCGCGACAGGTGGAAGACGAACCCGTTCGGGACCGGCAGGCCCTCCGTCGGCGCCCCTTGCGCGAAATTGGACAGCGGGGTGCGATAGCGCATCAGCCGGTTGATCGGCAGGGGCCGCGCTTGGATCAGTGAGTCCATGAAGAACGGGCCAGTAAGGCGCCGGCCGGCAAAATGCACCCAATCCACCACCATCTCCGGGCCGGCTGCGACCATTGCCGAGGGCAGCCATTGCGGATCGGGCCAGTCAAGGCCGCGCGGCGGCATCTCGTCGAACCGGTCCATCCCGGCCGGATCGGGCTTCACGGCACCACGGACGTCAGCGATCGACAGTGCAATGCCCTGCGCCATCGCCACATCGACAACCGCAGCGGCAAAGAGGTTGTCGTCGTAGATCGGGGCGAGGCGCTGCAGCAACGCCGGGTCGCGCATGGCATGATTGCGGAACTGATCGAGCAACGCGTTCACATCACGAATTTCGGTACCGATTGTCATGGATCGTGAACGCCGTCTTTCCAACCACCCCCGCGGCCGATAGTCTGACCGGATATCG
The DNA here is from genome assembly GCF_050725575.1 of Sphingomonas sp. Lineage (GTDB taxonomy): Bacteria > Pseudomonadota > Alphaproteobacteria > Sphingomonadales > Sphingomonadaceae > Sphingomonas. The sequence continues at coordinate 39,103 of NZ_JBOHHW010000010.1, forward strand.
GGGCGTCGACCCCGGTCAGGGGTGCTCGCCTATCATGCTCATTGTGCCGCAACAATCCGCGCCGACCTATGCCGACCGGTTGCGGCTACCGCTGTCGTTCGATCCGGTGCGGCTGCGCGAGGATCTCGAGCGGCTCGAACGCGATGCGTGGACCAGCCATTACGTACCGCAGAATTACGAAGGCGACTGGAGCGTCCTGCCGCTGCGTTTCGCCAAGGGCGCGACACATCCGATCAAGATGATCTATGCCGACCCGACCGCGACGGAATTCATTGACGGCCCCTATCTCGCCGCGTCGCCCTATCTGGCCGAAGTACTGGCGGCGTTCGACTGTCCGATGCACGCAGCGCGGTTGATGCGGCTGACTCCGGGATCGGTGATCAAGGAACATCATGATCATGATCTTGCCGCCGACTGGGGCAAGGCACGGATTCACGTCCCGATCACCACCAATCCCGGCGTCGAATTCATGCTTAACGACGTGCCTGTCGTCATGCTTCCGGGCAGCGCCTGGTATCTGCGACTGTCCGATCCACACCGCGTCGCCAATCGCGGCACCGAGGACCGCGTCCATCTCGTCATCGATTGCGAGATAAATGGCTGGCTCGAACGCATGTTGCGCGCCGCCGCCTGAGCGCTTGTACCGGGCTGATCGCGCCGCTACGCAAAACCCAACGGGGATTGGCAAGCGGCGGGCAAACGCGCAATGTCCGGATCGATTCTGGTGACGGCAGGCCGGGTGGGGTAATCGCGTGAAGTTTCAACGTAAAATGGCGTCAATCTGGCTGGCGAGCATCGCCGCCGCGGTTCAATCGAGCGCCGCCATGGCGCAGGATTCGCTTACCGATCCGGCGGGCTCCGGCGTATTGGTATCGGCGGTGCAGTGGATGCAGGGCACCCTGCTCGGCACGGTCGCGACCGTGGTTGCGGTGATCGCGGTCGCCGTGGTCGGCTTCATGATGCTGACCGGTCGGATCAACTGGCGTTACGGTGCGACGGTGATTCTCGGCTGTTTCATTCTGTTCGGCGCGGCAAGCATCGTTGCGGGCATTCAGTCCACCGCCAGCCTCGGGAATTGAGTGATGAACGGGCTGGAACGCGATACGGTGTTCGTCGCCCTCACCCGGCCGCAGATGTTCGCCGGAGTCACCTATAGTTATTTCGTGGTCAATGCGGTCGTCGCGACCGAATTGTTCCTGATCTTCCATTCGATCTGGGTGCTGGCGGTAGCGCTGGTCGTCCATGTCGCGGGTGTGCTGCTGTGCCTGCGCGAACCCCGCATCTTCGACCTCTGGCTGACCCGCGTGTCACGCTGCCCGCGCGTCCGCAACCATGCGATCTGGCGATGCAACTCCTACCGCCCCTGAGCCAGGACCGGAAGGCGGCAGCGCGAGAGAAACCGGCCGGCCATCACCTCCCTTATGCGCGGCATGTCGACGATCATACGATCGCGACGCGCGACGGGATGCTGATGCAGGTAATCCATCTGCGCGGCCTGTTGTTCGAAACCGCCGACACCGAAGAAATCAATTATCGCAAGACGCTGCGCGACGCGATGCTACAGGCGATCGGGTCATCGCGCTTCGCACTCAACCATCATGTCGTGCGCCGCCGGGTCGAGACCGACCTGAGCGCTGAATTCCCCGACCCTTTTTCCGAACAGCTCGACGCCGCCTGGCGTGCCCGGCTGTCGGCCAAGCAGCTCTATGTCAACGAATTGTTCCTGACCCTGATCCGACGACCGCTGCAGGGCCGGGTCGGGATCGCGGATCGGGTGCGCGGGCTGCTCGGTCGGACGGTCACCTCGGCGGACGATGAATCAATCCATGAGGTGCGTCAGCTAGACGCCGCGCGTGACGCGCTGCTCGCCCAGCTCGGCAGCTACGCCCCGCGTCTGCTCGGCGTCTACGATACACCGCAAGGCCCCTGCTCCGAACCACTCGAATTCCTCTCCTCGCTATACAATGGCGAGACGCGGCCGGTGCTGCTGCCGATGCAGGATGCGGGCGATTATCTGCCCTATCGCCGCATCAGCTTCGGCCAGGACACGATCGAGCTGGCCCCGGCCGGTGCGACGCCGCGCAGCTTTGTCGGCATGGTGTCGATCAAGGATTATCCCGGCCAGACCGCGCCCGGCATGCTCGACGAATTGCTGCGCCTGCCGTTCGAACTGACCGTGTCGCAATCCTTCGGCTTCGTCGATCGCCAGTCGGCGCTCGGCAGGATGAACCTGGCAATCCGGCGGATGAAATCGGCCGAGGACGAGGCGGTCAGCCTGCGCGCCGAGCTGTCCAGCGCCAAGGACGAGGTCGCCGCCGGCCGTGCCGGCTATGGCGAGCACCACATGACCGTCGCGGTGCGCGGCAGCACCCCGGCCGAGGTCGATAATGGCGTCGCCGAAGTGCAGGCGTCGCTTGCTGACCTCGGTATCATCGCGGTACGCGAGGAGATTGCGCTCGAACCCGCTTTCTGGGCGCAATTCCCGGGCAACTTCAAATATATCGCGCGGCGCGGCCTGGTTTCGACCGGCAATTTCGCCGGATTGGCGAGCAGCCATAACTTCCCGCTCGGGCGCGCGCAGGGCAATCACTGGGGCGATGCGGTGACATTGCTCGAAACGACTGCCGCCGGTCCCTATCATTTCAATTTCCACCAGGGCGATCTGGGCAATTTCACCGTCATCGGCCCGTCCGGCTCGGGCAAGACGGTTGTGCTCAACTTCCTGCTGGCACAGGCGCGGAAGTTTCGCCCGCGAATCATTTTCTTCGACAAGGATCGCGGCGCGGAGCTGTTCATCCGGGCGATCGGCGGGCGCTACGATCTGCTACGGCCCGGCACCGCGTCGGGGCTCAACCCGCTGCAGATCGACGACAATCCGGGCAACCGGCAATTCCTGATCGACTGGGTCGCGATGCTGGTCGGCGGCGCGGACATTGACGATGTCGCCAAGATTAAGGACGCGATCGATGCCAATTTCGCGCAACCGATCGAACATCGCCGGCTGCGCCACCTCGCCGAGCTGTTCCGCGGCGGGCACCGTCCGCATGCCGCCGACCTGTGGGCGCGGCTACGGCCCTGGTGGGGCGACGGCGAACGCGCCTGGTTGTTCGACAACGAGCGCGACCTGACCGACCTGTCGGCGGAAGCGGTCGGTTTCGACATGACCGCGATCCTTGACGATCCTACGGTCCGTACTCCGGCGATGATGTACCTGTTCCACCGCGTCGAGGAGCGGCTCGACGGTACGGCGGCGATCATCGTGGTCGACGAAGGGTGGAAGGCGCTCGACGACGAGGTATTCGTGCGCCGTATCAAGGATTGGGAAAAGACCATCCGCAAACGCAACGGGATCGTCGGTTTCGCAACCCAGAGCGCGCAGGACGCGCTGGAGAGCAAGATCGCCAGTGCAATCATCGAGCAGGCCGCGACACAGATCTTCATGACCAACCCGAAGGCGCGGGCGGCGGATTATATCGAGGGTTTCGGCCTGACGCCGCACGAATATGAGCTGGTTCGATCGCTGCCCGACGATGCCCATTGCTTCCTGGTCAAGCATGGTACCGACAGTGTGGTGGCGCGGCTCAACCTGACCGGCGAGCGCGACCTGCTGACCATCTTGTCGGGGCGCGAGCGGACCGTCCGGCTGCTCGACGAGATCCGCGAGGCGAGCGGCGATGATCCGGTCGACTGGATTCCCCAATTGCTTGAGCGCGCCTGATGGCCTGCCCGTCAATCAACTCCGGCGGCGCGTTCCTTTCGGGCGTGCTCAACTATGTCGACTGCCAGGCGCAGGCGGTCGGCCAGAGCGGCTATCAGGCGCTGGCGACACCCGGATCGGGCGTCTCGCTGCTGCTCACCGGGGTCTTGACGATCTTCATCGCGATGTTCGGCTATCGACTAATCCTGGGACAAACGCCCGATGCGCGCGACGGCGTGACCGCTATGGTCAAGATCGGCATCGTGCTGGTCCTGGCGACAAGCTGGCCGGCGTTCCGCACTTTGGCCTATGATGTCGCGATGCACGGCCCGGCGCAGCTGGCTGCCAGTATCGGCCAGCCCGCCGGCCTGCCCGGATCCGATGGCGGCCTGGTCAGCCGGTTGCAAGGCGTCGACAACAACATCGCTGCGCTGATCGCGATGGGCACCGGCAAGCCGGACGATGCCGATATCATCGCCGGCCCGACCCAGACATTGACTCCGCAACAGCAGCAGCAGGAGCAGCAACGCCTGCAGCGCAGCCTGCAGCGCCCGCGCTGGGACCCGGCCAAGGATAATGACCGGCTGAACCAGGCTCGCACGCTCTATTTGACCGGCGCGATCGCCGCCTTCGCATCGGTGCGGCTGGTCGCCGGCCTGTTGCTTGCCCTGGGGCCGTTGTTCGCCTTGTTCCTGCTGTTCGACGCGACCCGCGGCCTGTTCGAGGGCTGGGTGCGTGCGCTCGCCGGTGCCGCGCTCGGCGCACTGTCTACCGCGATCATCCTGGGGATCGAACTGGCGCTGATCGAGCCATGGCTGGCCAATGTCCTGGCCCAGCGCAATTTCGATATCTCGACCCCCGCAGCACCAGTCGAGCTGCTGGTGATGACATTGGTGTTCGGGCTGACACTGCTGGCCGCGCTGATCGCGGTGGCGCGTGTCGCACATGGATTCCGTATTCCCGATAGCTGGCGCCTGACGCCTGCTCGGCTGGCCGATGCAATGGGCGGGCTGGATGGAGGCCGCGCATTCGTGTCGCCGGCCGGCCGCTCGACTCCCGCCGACGAGCCGCGTTCGCGCGCGATCGCGATTGCCGATGCGGTCGCCGCGAGCCAGCGGCGCGAGAGCGCCGGATCGCCGCCGCCGGTGACGCAGATCGGCGCACGGATGGGCAGCCAGGCGGTGTCACGCGATATTCCGGTGGCGGGGGCGACCCCACTCGGTCAAAGCTATCGCCGCCGCACCAAGGGGCGCGTATCGGCGGGGGCCGCGCGGCGGGACGGGAACAAATGAACAAGACCACCAAGATACCGCGCGAAGGCTATTACAAGGCTGCGGAAAGCTGGGCCAACGACCAGCAGGAAGCGTTGCGCGCATCGCGCAAGGTCGCCTGGATTGTCGCCTCCGTCGCCGCTGCGGTCGCACTGGTCGAAGGGATCGCGCTGATCGTGCTGATGCCGCTCAAGACCGTCGTTCCCTATACCCTGCTGGTCGATCGCAGCACCGGCTTTGTCGAGGCCTTGAAGCCGCTCGACGCAGCGACGATCGCACCGGACAAAGCGCTGACTCAGTCATTCCTGGTGCAATATGTCATTGCGCGTGAAAGCTTCGACATCGACGCGCTGCAGGCCAATTACCGCAAGGCGTCGCTATGGTCCGCCGAACCTGCGCGGTCGGAATATGTCTCGAGCGTGCAGGTCGCCAATCCCGACAGCCCGCTGGCGCGCCTGCCGCGCTCGACCGTCATCTCGACCCGGGTGAAGAGCATTTCCCCGCTTGGCGGCAACTCGGCCCTGGTCCGGTTCGAAACCCAGCGGCGCGACGCCGGCCGCCAGCCGTCGCCGCCTCAGGCCTGGGTATCAATCATCCGCTATCGCTTCTCCGGCGAACCGATGCAGCGCGAGGACCGTTTCGTGAATCCACTTGGGTTCCAGGTCCTGCGCTATCGCCGCGATGCGGAATCGCCGCCTCCACCCGATCCGGCGATACCGGTTGCCGGCGACGATCCCCAGGACATCGCGCCTGCGGCGAACACGGCGCAAGGTTCTGCCCCAGCGCCTGTGCCCCAATCCATTCAGCGGAACGGACGCCAGCAAGGTATCGAGATCGTCCCTTGAGGTTGATCCTGCTCCTCTCCCTGCTCGTCGCGCCGCTTGCCGCGCATGCACAGATACGCCCCGTTCCCGGCGCAGGTGATCCGCGCATCCAAACTGTCGCCTATGATGCCGCCCAGGTCGTCTCGCTGCAGGTCGCGAGCGGCTATCAACTGACCGTCGAACTCGGCGCCGGCGAGCGGATCGAAAATGTCGCGATCGGTGACAGCAGTGCGTGGCAGGTCGCCCCCAACAAACGCGGCGACCATCTGTTCATCAAGGCGCTGCAGAATGGTGTGGCGACCAACATGACGGTAGTCACCGACGCGCGCAGCTATAATTTCGAATTGATGCCGCTCTATGGGCCGCTGCCGGACATGGCCTTCACTGTGCGCTTCACCTATCCCGCACCCGCCGTTGCTACGGTCGTCAAACCGGCGACCGAGCCGGGCCGCTACAAGCTGAGCGGCGCGCGCGATATCTGGCCCGCCACGATCGATGACGATGGCGAGAAGACCTTTCTCACCTGGCCCGCCGACCGCGCCTTGCCCGCGGTCTTCGCGATCGATTCGAGGAAGAACGAAACCTTGCTCGACGGCGCAATGCGCGACGGCGAATATGTCATCGACAGCGTACAGCAGAAACTGGTCTTCCGCTTCGACAAGAAGATCGCCCGTGCCGTGCGGGTCAAGGCGAAGAAGTGATGGCAAGCAGCTCCTCAGCGGGAGATCCCCGCGTCGCCGGCAATCGCGAGGCCGATGTGCGACCAATCGTCGCCATGCCATCGTCCGGCCTCCCCTTATGGGTGATCGTCGCCGGCATCGTGATCGCCGGGATCATATTGTTCACCGTCCTTGACGGCCGCCGCCGCTCGCTCTCCGCACCCGCGACGAAGGCACGCGCATCGGATCTGTCGGGGGGTGCCGCCATGCAACCGGCGCCGCTTTATGTCCCGCCGGCCCCGGCTCCGGTCGTGATCCAGCCAGTGGCGCCGCCGACGCTACCGCCGGCCCGCATCACGCCAACGCAGCCGCGCATCGTCTATGTGCCGCAGCCCGGTCCGCCGATGCCGCAGCAAATGCCGATGCCGCCGGCGCCGCCGGCCGCACGCGGCGCCGCAGACCCAGTCCTGATCGTCGATCTCGGCACGGCCGAACCCGCCGCACCGCCCGCCGATGCCGCCGCCAGTGCCAGCGCGATTGCCGGCGCAGGGGTGCGCGCCGGATATATGCGCAATCGTGCAACCACCGTGCCGCAGGGCGCGCTGATCCCGGCAGTGCTTGAAACCGCGCTCAATTCGACCCGCCCGGGGCTTGCCCGCGCGCTGGTGCAGACCGATGTGCGCGGCTTCGACGGGAGCAAGGTGCTGATCCAGCGCGGCAGCCGCCTGATCGGCGAATACAAGGCCGACCTGCAGCCCGGGCAGAATCGCGCGCTGGTCATGTGGACCCGGCTGGTCCGGCCCGACGGGGTGACGATCGCGCTCAATTCGCCAGCCGCCGATCCGCTCGGCCAGGTCGGCATCAAGGGCAAGGTCAACAGCCATTTCCTCGCGCGCTTCGGCGCCGCGATCCTGCAATCGGCGCTCGACGTGGGGGTCAATGTCGCGTCGCGGTCTATCGGCGGCAGGAATTCCGCCGTCGTCGTCGCCCTGCCCGGCGCGCTGCAGAACAGTACCGCGCCGCTGACCAACACCGCGCAGATTCAGCCCACCCTGACCGTCAAGCAGGGCACGGCGATCGGCGTGTTCGTCGCGCGCGACCTGGACTTCACGGGTGTCGAGGGCCGGCGGTGAGCGCAGCCGTCGCCAGTGACCGGCCGCTCTATCTGCACAGCTACCTCGCGCCGCTCGCCGACCATCTGAACCGCCCCGACATCACCGACATCTATGTCAATCGTCCGGGCGAAGTGTGGATCGAGAGCATCACCGGGGCGATCGAACGCCATGACGCGCCCGGCCTGGACGAAGCGACGCTGGCACGACTGGCGCGTCAGATCGCGGCGCTGTCCAATCAGGGGATCAGCCGCGAGCATCCCCTGCTCTCTGCATCCCTGCCCGATGGCGCGCGCGTGCAGATCGTCATTCCGCCGGCGACCCGGTCGGGCATGGCGTTGGCGATCCGCAAGCATGTCTCGCCCGACCTGACGCTCGACGATTATGTCACGACCGGTGCGTTCGCCGATACCAGGCGCGGCGACCTGTCGGCACGCAGCGAGGTCGACGAGAAACTGGCCGCGCTACTCGACGCACGCGACATCGCGGCGATGCTGTCGCTGGCGGTACAGTCGCGCAAGAACATCCTGGTGTCCGGCGGCACCTCGACCGGCAAGACCACCTTCCTCAACGCACTGCTGCGCGAGATTCCGGCCGAAGAGCGGCTGATCCTGATCGAGGATACGCCCGAGCTCAATCTGCGCCATACCAATGCCGTCGGCCTGCTCGCGGCGCGTGGCGCGCTGGGCGAGGCGCGGGTGACCGCCGACGACCTGCTTGCGGCATCGCTGCGTATGCGCCCCGACCGGATCATCGTCGGCGAATTGCGCGGGAATGAGGCCTATACCTTTCTGCGCGCGGTCAACACCGGCCATCCCGGATCTATGACTACCGTCCATGCCGACAGTACCGAGCGTGCGATCGAACAGATCACGCTGCTGGTGCTGCAGACCGGCACGCAACTGGGCCGCGAAGACGTGCACCATTATGTCCGCAGCACGGTCGATGTGTTCGTACAACTCGCGCGCAGCAGCGGCCGCCGCCATATCGCGGAAGTCATGCTCGCCCGATAGACCCCAATAGGATATAGTTGTAACCATATCGATCTGTCGTTACGCTGCCGGTTCAGCTATTGCGTGACATTGGGGGCAAACATGTCGAACGAAACTGATCTTACTGTATCGTCGGTGGAAAAGCTCGCAGCAAAGGCGGTCGATCGTCGTAAGGTTGTCGCGGGCATCGCGGCCGTGCCGATCGTGACCTCCGGAATTGGCGGCATCGCCGCGCCCGCAATGGCCGCGACGATCGCCCCCTCGGATGCGCGCATCAACACATTCAAGGGGCGTTATGCGCTCGGCAGTGGCAAGATCATCGAGGGCTATTTCGCGCAGCCGCGCGGCAAGACCAATCTCAACGTCGTGCTGGTCATGCCCAAGGGCGACACGCTCGATGCCGAGACCGAGAATGAAGTGCGCCGCCATGCGCTGGCCGGCTACCTTGCCGTTGCGCCCGATCTCAGGGCGACCAGTGGCGCCCTGTCGCTGGCGGGCCGTGATGCAATGATCGCCGACATGATGACGGCATTACCCGGCCTGAAGAAGATGGCGCACGGTAATGGTCATCTCCGGGTGGTTGGCACCGAGGGCTAAGAGCTCTTTCGCACGCATTGGTATTAACGATCGCCGCTGCTCTCGCTCCCTGTCGGGAGCGGGATGGCTGGTGCAGATTTAGGCGATGCGGAAGCGGGCCGTTCCCCTCCCTTTCAAACCGTTCTAGGCTGTCGGCATGCCGAAGGCCCGTAATCCATGAACCTGCGCCATATAGAGATCTTCCACGCCGTTTACGTCAACGGTTCGGTCAGCGCCGCCGCTCGAGCGCTCAACGTCTCGCAACCCTCTGTGTCCAAGATGCTGCGCCATGCCGAGTCGCTGCTCGGTTTCCCGCTGTTCCAGCGCACCAATGCCGGTCTGGTCGCGACCGAGGATGCGCATGCGCTGTTCAGCGAAGTCAGCGAGATCCAGGACCGGGTCTATGCGTTGCGCGAGGCGGGCCGGAACCTGAAACGCGGCGCGACCGGCATGTTGCGCATCTCGGCGCTGCCGTCGCTGGCGCTTGACGCGCTGCCGACCGCCGTTTCGCGCTTCCTGCGCAACCACGAGAATGTGCGCTTCGACCTGCAGACTGTCCATCACGACGATCTGCTGCGCAAGCTCTACGAACGCGAGACCGACATTGCGCTTGCGTTTGAAGTGCCGCCGGCAACGCCGATCAGCCACCGCTGGCTCGGTGAAGGCGAACTGGTCGTGCTGTACCGCGAACAGGACATGCCTGATGCGCCGCCACGGGTGGAGCTCGAGGCGCTGCGCGGCCGGCGCTTCATCAGTGTGGCGGGCAGCGGCCCGATCGGTCATCTCTTCACCCAGGAGCTACAGCGCCTCGACCTCGAACTTGACGAAGTCGTGTCGGCGCGCACCTTCTACATCGCCGCAGCGCTGGTGCGGCAGGGTGTGGGCATGACCGTGGTTGATAGCTTCACGGCCCAGGCATCGCTTGTACCCGGTCTCTCGATCCGGCCGCTCAAGCCCCAAGTCACGTTCGATGTGCACGCCATGTTCCTGATCAACCGGCCGCCGACCGCACTCGCCACCGACTTCCTCAACATGCTCGCGCGGGTGATCGACACGCCATGACGCGCCATAACGCCAGGCTATAGCCGGCCTTTCACTCACTATGCCGGAGACGCGCGAGGCGAGGATAGGCTCATGGCGATGATCCCTGCTCCCTATCTCCTGTATCTCGGTCACAGCACCGATCCCGTCGGCATCAAGACCTCGCGCGGTCTCGCAGTCTTTCGCCGCGACGCCTGTGTCGGCGAGTTCCGCTATGACGACTGCCCGTTCACGCTCGATCTGCCGCGCATGACGCTGGCCGAGGGCGCGGCAGCAGGGGCGCGCACGCTGGTGCTCGGCATCGCCAATTCGGGCGGCACGATGGGCGAAGATCTGATCGCCGACGCCGTCGCCGCGCTTGAGGCCGGGATGAACGTCGCCGCTGGCCTGCACCAGCGCCTGCGCGACGTACCCCAGCTCGCCGCACTGGCCGAAGAACGCGGCCTGCAGCTGTTCGACGTCCGCGACCCGCCTGCGGACCTGGTCGTCGGCACCGGCTATGCCCGCGCCGGGCACCGGCTGCTGACGGTCGGTACCGATTGCTCGGTGGGCAAGATGTACACCACGATCGCCCTGACCGAAGCCCTCCGCGCCCGCGGCGTGACCGCCGATTTCCGCGCGACCGGCCAGACCGGCATCCTGATCGCGGGCGCCGGCGTGCCGGTCGATGCGGTCGTCGCCGACTTCATCTCCGGTGCAATCGAGCAGCTCACCCCGGCGCGCGGCGATGGCGGCTGGGATGTGATCGAGGGGCAGGGGTCGCTGTATCACCCGTCGTTCGCCGGTGTCTCGACCGGGCTGCTGCATGGCGCCCAACCCGAGGCGATCGTAATGTGCGACGATCCGGTCCGCCGCCATATGCGCGGCATTCCCGGACGCGCCCTGCCCGGCATCAAGGAATGCCTGGAGATGAACCTGCAGGTCGCAAGGCTGACCAGCCCCGGCGTCCGTGCGGTCGGCATCTGCCTCAACACCTCGGCCATGGACCTCGAAACGGCGCGCGCGTTGTGCAACGCCACGGCAGACGAACAGGGCCTGCCCTGCACCGATCCGATGCGCTTCGGCCTCGACGGCGTGATCGACCGATTGCTGCAATGAGCCGCACGCTCCAGGCGCAGCACGACCGGTTCGACCTGATCGCGCCGTTCCGCATCGCGCGCGGGGTCAAGACGGCGGCCGATGTCGTGACGGTGACGATCGGCGACGGTGACGCGATCGGCCGCGGCGAAGGCGTACCCTATCCCCGTTACGGCGAAAGCATCGAGAGCACGCTGGCCGCGATCGAGGGCGCAAGGGTGGCGATCGAGGCGGGCGCCGACCGGCAGGCACTGCTGACGCTGCTCCCGCCCGGTGCCGCGCGCAATGCGGTCGATTGCGCGCTGTGGGATCTCGAAACGCGCCAGTCGGGCAGGAATGTGGCCAGCCTGATCGGCGCGCCGGAGCCGCAGCGGCTGGCGAGCGCGCTGACCATCGTCATCGACACACCCGAGGCGATGGCGCGCGCCGCCGCCGCGCTGGCCAGCGCGCCACTGCTCAAGGTCAAGGTCGATGCCCACGCTCCCGCCGCGCAAATCCGCGCGGTCCGGAATGCTGCGCCAGATACCGCGCTGATCGTCGATCCGAATGAGAGCTGGAACCAGGCGCTGGTCGAAGCGCTGCAGCCGATCCTGATCGAGGCCCGCGTCGCGTTGCTCGAACAGCCGGTGCCGGCCGACAATGATGCGTGGCTTGAGGGTTTCACATCGGCCGTGCCGATCTGTGCCGACGAATCGGTCCATGTCGCCGCCGATCTCGACGTGATCGCGCGCCGTTACAGTCATGTGAACGTCAAGCTCGACAAGGCCGGCGGGCTGACCGCTGCACTTGAGCTTGCTTTCGCAGCGCGCGCGCGCGGGCTGGGGCTGATGACTGGCTGCATGGTCAGTTCCTCGCTGTCGATCGCCCCTGCCCTGCACGTCGCGCGCCTGTCGGATTTCGTCGATCTTGACGGCCCGATCTGGCTCAGGGAGGATCGACCCGGCGGTGTCACGGACGAGAGCGGGATGCTCGCCCCGCCGGCTACAGGATTTTGGGGAACGATATGAACCGCATCGCGCGCGTCCTGGCTGTGGCGACCATCCTGACGAGCGCGTGCGGTGCCGCGCCGGCGCGGCAAAGCGTCGACCTGCTGATCCGCGGCGGCACCATCTATACCGGATCGGACGCGCCGTTCGTCGGCGATGTCGCGATCAGCGGAGATCGCATCCAGGTGGTTGCCGCCCATGCCGATGTCACGGCCAGGCGCGTGATCGACGCCACCGGCATGGTCGTCGCGCCGGGCTTTATCGACCCGCATACCCATATGGGCGATGCGCTTGCCTCCCCGAACCCCGCGACCCGTCTGATCCCGCCTTTCCTGATGCAGGGCGTGACGACCGCATTCATCGGCAATGACGGCGGCGGTTCCCCGGATGTCGCCAAGGTGCTGGGCAGCGTCGCGGCAAAGCCGGTCGGGATCAATTTCGCCGCCTATGTCGGGTTCGGCGCGGTCCGTTCGAAAGTGGTCGGCGCCGCTGACCGCGCCCCCACGGCCGCTGAACTGGCGCAAATGAAGGCGCTGACCGCGACCGCGATGTGCCAGGGCGCGATGGGCCTGTCGACCGGCCTGTTCTATGCGCCGCAAAGCTTCTCCAAAACCGATGAAGTGGTTGCGCTGGCGGCCGAAGCCGGCCGGCATGGCGGCGTCTATGACAGCCATATCCGCGATGAATCGAGCTATACCGTCGGCCTCGCCGCGGCGATCGACGAAGCGATCACGATCGGGCGCGAGGGCAAGTTGCCGGTGCATATCTCGCACATCAAGGCGCTCGGCGTGGACGTGCAGGGCCAGGCCGGCGCGATCATCGCCAAGGTCGAGGCGGCACGGCGCGCGGGACAAGAGGTCACCGCCGACCAATATCCCTGGTCGGCATCGGGCACGAGCCTGACCGCATCGCTGATCCCGCTCTGGGCGCAGGATGGCGGGCGTCCCGCGCTGCTCAAGCGTTTCGACGACCCCAAGCTTGCCGAGAGACTGCGCACCGGCATGACCGAGACGTTGCGCAAGCGCGGCGGCGCGGCGTCGCTGCTGATCACCGCCGGCCAGTTCAAGGGCCACACGCTGGCCGACATCGCCAAGGCGCGCAAGGAAGACCCGCTGACCACGGCGATCGCGGTGATCCGCATCGGCGACCCGGCTGTCGCCTCGTTCAACCAGATCGAGCCCGACATCGCCGCGTTCATGAAGCAGCCCTGGGTGATGACCGGATCGGATGCCTCGACCGGTCATCCGCGGGTCTATGCGACCTATGCGCGCAAATACGCCAAATATGTCGTCGCCGATAAGGTGCTGACCTTGCGCGACTTCATCGAGCGGAGTTCGACGCTGGCCGCCGATACCTTCCATCTCGAGGGTCGTGGGCATCTGAAGGCCGGCGCGTTCGCCGATGTGGTGGTGTTCGACCCCAAAAGCTACGCGCCGCGTGCGACCTATGAGCAGCCGACGCTGCTGGCGGTCGGGGTGCGCACCGTGCTGGTCAATGGCGTGGTCGCGGTGGGCAATGGCGTGCTGACCAAGCGGGCCGCCGGCCGTGCCCTGCCGCGCACGCCGACCCCGGGCAGCTGTTCTTGAACCTGCTCCGCACCTGGTTCGCGATCGCCTTGTGGAAGCGCGTGCTGGGTGCGCTCGCGCTCGGCCTGATCTTCGCGCTGGTCTGGCCGTCGGCAACGCCGGCGGTCGCGTTCATGGGTGAGCTGTTCGTGCGCGCGATCCGCATGCTGGTCGCGCCGATCGTGCTGATCACCATCGCCTCGGGCATCACCGCACTGGCCGATCCCAAGCGTCTCGGCGGACTCGGCGCAAAGACCATTGGCCTGTTCGCCTTCACCACGGCGATCGCCGTCTCGGTCGGCATGCTGGTTGCTGCACTGGTGCGGCCCGGAGTCGACGCACCACTCGGCACCGCCGTCGCGCATGCGCTCGGCCCTGCGGTCACGCCCTATGACCAGTTGATCGGCATCGTGCCGCTCAACATCGTCGATGCACTGGCCAAGGGCGACATGCTCGCGCTGATCTTCGTCGCGATCCTGCTGGGCGTCGGCACGGTCGTTGCCGGCGAGGCGGGCAAGCCGTTTGCCGCATTGCTGCAATCGACCTCGGCCGTGCTGCTCAAGATCGTCGGCATCGTCATGGAAGCGACACCGTTCGGCGTCTTCGCGCTGATCGCCGGCGCGGTCGCGGCCAATGGTGCGGCGGTGTTCGTGCATGTCGGCTGGCTGGCGCTTGCCGTCGTGCTCGGCTCGCTGATCCAGATCCTTGTCGTGCACAGCCTGTTGCTGAAATTCGCCGCCCGCCTGCCCGTGTTGCCTTTTTTCCGCGGCATCGTCGACGCGCTGGTCGTCGCCTTTTCGACCGCGTCGAGCTCAGCCACGCTGCCGGTCGCGATGCGCGTGGCGGAGAGCAATCTCGGCGTCGGCCGGCCGGTCTTCTCGACCGTCCTCCCGCTCGGCGCGAGCATCGGCAAGGACGGGACGGCAATGTATGTCGGCCTGCTCAGCATGTTCGCGTTGCAGGCGTTCGGCACGCCGCTGACCCCTGGCGTGTACGGCCTGGTGCTGCTGACCGGTGCGCTTGCCGCGTTCGGCACCGCACCGGTTCCGTCCGCCTCGCTGTTCATGCTCGCTGCCGTCTTGTCGGCGGTCGGTATCCCGCCTGAGCAGACCGCGCTGGTGGTCGGCTTCGTGCTGCCGTTCGACCGGCTGCTCGACATGACCCGCACCGTACCGAGCGCAAGCGCCAATTTGACCGTCGCGACGACCGTCGCGCGCTGGGAAGGCGAGCTCGACGAAGAGATTTACCGGTCGCGGCGCGACGATTGAACGAGCGATGGAAGGAGTGGCAATGGCGAGCAGGGATCAGGACGACATCGCCGCCGCCTATCACCGTGACGGCTATGCGATCGTGCGCGGCGTGTTCACCCCGGCCGACATCGACGCGATCGGCGCGGCGGTCGATCAGATTCATGCCGAGGGCGTGCAGCACGGTCGCAGCTTCCGGCACGGCAATCTGTTCTACAATGTCGCGGATGGGGCTGATGGCCCGGTCGTCAGGATGGTGCAATGGCCATCCTATCATCAGCCGGTGCTCAATGCGGTGCGCACCGATCGCCGCATCGCCCGTATCCTCGAGCCGCTGATCGGCCGCGACCTGAAGCAGATCATCAACCAGTTGCACTGGAAAACGCCGGGCGGTCAGGGCGATTTCGCCTGGCATCAGGATTCGCGCTTTCGCAAACCGGATGCGGCGTACCGCAATCTCGGCACCTCCTATATCCAGACCGGCCTTGCGATCGACCCGCATACGCATGATTCTGGCTGCATGAGCTTCATTCCGCGCAGCCATTTGCGCGGCAATCTCGAGCTGGATTCCTCGATCGAGGTGCTGGGCCGGTCAATGAGCGATTCCGCGCTGCTCTCCGCCGATCTGTCGCCGGACGATGCGGTCGATGTGGTGCTCGAGCCCGGTGACCTGGCGCTGTGGAGCCCCTATCTGGTCCATGGTTCAGGCACCAACCGGTCGACCCATCGCCGCCGCCTGTACATCAACGGCTATGTCCGCGCCGAAGATTGCGACCGCGGCGAATGGGCATTCCGCGACGGCGAGCCGGCGCCGCTGGGTCCTGAGCCCGTACTGGTCCATTATGAGGAACTGCACGAGCGCGGCGAGCCGCATTACGTCTAGAGTCTCATCGACCTGGCTGGCATCACCTTCCCCGTTCGTGCTGCGCTTGTCGAAGCACCGTCCTTCTTCTGTGTCGGAAAGAGAAGAATGGCCCTTCGACAGGCCCAGGGCGAACGGAAGGGAATGGATCAACTCAGCTCGAAATCGCTCTAACTGTCCGCAAGAAAAGCTGGCTGTTCCTGGCTGTTATTCGCTGATTTCTTTTTTTCTGGCTGTTAATTCCAACGTCCGCGCCAGAATTCACTATGATTTTCAGAAGTTTACCAGGTGGCTGGCTGTTATCAAATAACAGCCAGCTATCAGCCAGCTATCAGCCAGCTTGTTCTATTGTCCAACCATGTCAAAGAGCGCGCCGGTGTCCGCGGTGGATCCGTCGGGCATGGCAATGCCATGATCGCGACCCGTGTTGAATCGGCGAGCCCCTCGCCACGCGCTATTCGGTAAAGGCAGCAAGATTGTCGAGCGTCGAGCCGAGCCCGACTGCATGGTCCTCCGGCTTAATCCCGGGCGGTACATTCTCGCAAATGATGCGCACTTCGGTCCCGTCGGGCACCGGCGTCAGTGACCAGGTCATGGTCATCTCGCCGGCAAAGGCCGGATCGTCCGACTCGAATTCGACGACCTGCACGACGCGCTGGTCCCGGATCAGCGATACGAACCGCCCGCGAACCACATCGGAATCGGCCGAGGCCTTGCCCGATGCCCCGGCCGGCAACTCGTCATAAGTCAACGTCATGTGGTAACGCCCGCCTTCAAAAGGCTGGAACAGCTCGATGCTGCCCGTCATGCCCTTGGGCGGCAGCCAGACAAGCCAGGCGTCGGCGTCGACAAAGGCACGATACAGGGACTGTGGTGAGGCATTGATGATCCGCGAAGCCGCGTCGATGCGTTTGTCGCCCATGGTGGTGATCTCCCTGCCTCAACGCCGTGAATGCAGCTCATGGTACAAGGTTCCGAAGATGGGTCGGCAGGGACAGGCGCTGCTGGTTCCGTTCTGCCTCAACCTCCCCTCCCGCAAATGCCCTGGCCTTGAGTGCATAGGTCGCAGCGTGGGGGGCATGAGTGGCGACATGCGCGGTGGCCGCCGCGTGCCCGGCCGCGCGGGCGGCGGCGGATGCGGCAGGACTGGCAGCGTCGCGCGCCGCCGCATGGGCGGCAAAGGCACACGCCCGCGCGCTGGTCATCGCCAGACCGCCGCTTTCCCATTGCCGCGCCGCCTGGACTGCCTGTCGCGGCCTGGCGTCATCGGGATGCAGGGTTTCGAACAGATCCAGCACCCGCTCGGCACAGTCCGCCGCCCATAAAGCCAGTTGCCGGTGGTCGCTCATCGCGGATGTCCTACCATAACCGTCGAACCGATGAACCCGACAGGTTGCCCGTGACGTCATCATCACTTGACGGTGGAGGTTTCCAACGACGCCCCTCTGGATCCAAGTCATTGGAAGAGCCGAATCATTATGGGGACATTTGCGGATGAACGATCAATCGGCGCGGCTCTTTATCTTCCTATTCCCAGTGCTTTTCATTGGCGGGTGGCTGATGATAACCACAATGCTGGGCGCGATGGCCGGATGGTTCACGCTCCAGCAGCACTATCCCGCCGGCAATGAGCCAATATTGCTCAAGCTCCGCGCTCGCTCGGGCTCGATGGGGCCTGGCGTCGCCTTAAGCGGCATATTGACCCTGAGCGCCGGCCCCTCCGGCCTACGCGTCGGCATCTCCCGCCTGTTCGGCCCCTTCCAGAAACCTTTCTTTGTTCCGTGGCAGGAAATCCGCACCGAAGCGAAGACCTTCTTTTTTGTACCAATGACCAAATTGTCGTTCGGGAACCCCGCCAACGGGACGCTCAAAATTGACGCCCGAGCCTGGCTGCGTCTCGCCGCACATTCTTCAGGCGCGCATGCGATCAAAGCCGAACAAATATCTGTTGGGCGAGCTGCGCGCGGCTTCTTTCTGCGATGGTCCTGCATGACCCTGATCGTGGGCGGATTCTTCTACCTAACGTCACGGGTCGGTGGCGCTGAAGGTTTCCCCCTGCTCGCCAGCTTCGGATTTCCGGGAGCACTCTACGGCATCGCGCTGCTGATCCAGTTTCTCCGACCTGGATCGTGAAGCCCGTTTCGGGATGACCGAGGTGCAAGCGGCGAGGCGTAAAACCATTCAGCCTTGCCATTCGCCAGGACGACAAGCGCCCCGTTCGGGTGAAGGCTGCACCGCGTCCTGATAAACGACCCGCACCGTATCCGGTCCCAGCGCATCGAGAAAGGCGCGGGCATCGAAAGCATCGCCGAGCGAGCGCACGCCTGCTTTATCCCGGGCTTCGCCGGCCAGCAATCGCTCGAGCGCCTCGACGATGATCGGCGCGGTGACGGCATAGATGTCCTGGCCGCTGGCGGTTGCGCGGCGTACCTGATCGCCCTTTCGCACCAGCACATCCATGACGAAGAGTTGCGCCGATCGGCCCTGCGCATCGCTTGCCTTCGGCGGCGGTGTCGCCGGGTCACGGAGGTCACGCAGCGGGGCCAGATTGATCCAGCTGTCGATCGTGTCGGGCCGCAGGTGATGCGCGAGCGTGATCATTTCGGTGAGCGGGAGCATGACCATATCCTGATCCCCGAACGGCGCAGGGAAATTCCAGTGTCGGGTCGGCGCCGGATCCGGAATCACCTCCAGCCGGCCCTGTCGCTGCATCAGCCTTTTGGCGGTATTGCGCTTGCCGGTCACGCGCGTGCCGCTGGTCGGATGCCAGCTGTCCAGGAACATCGCCACGGTCACCTCGTCGACCGGCTCGGATCCGTCATGGACCGCACTGGCAAGCAGGTCGGCGAGCCCGCCATAAAATGCCGCGGCCGGCAGCAGCACGACGCCGGCATGCCGGGCGGCGGCATCGCGTGTCGCGATGATGGCCTGCACCGTTTGCTGTTCGGCGGCGACATCGAGATAGGGAATACCGGCGCGCAGCGCGGCGTCGATCACCGGAATCGCGGTGTCCATGAATGGCCCGGCGCAATTGATCACTGCGGCCGCCCCCGCCACCGCAGCGTCGAGCGAGGCAGGGTCATCCATCCGCGCCGCGCGCAGCGTAACGTCCGGTGAAGCCGCTTCGGGCGTAAGCTTCCGCTCGTCGCGCCCGACTACAATCACGCCCAGGGCGCGCCGCTTCAGCTCGGCGACAACGAAGCGCCCGGTATGGCCGGCGGCGCCAATGACGGCCACGATCTTGTTTTCACTCGCGATGCCCATGATATTCGCTCCAACGCTACAGACCTGTCTGTTCTTGTGATACAGATCTGTAGCGTCGTCAAGCGTTCCGGTGTAGCAATGCCGGCAGCGACCGGATTCCATGAGGTTGGACAGAGTGACACAGAGCCAGACCGAGCCGGGCGACACCGCTGCGAGCGTGCGCGACCGGATTCTGCAAACGGCAGGCGATCTCTTCTATCGCGAAGGGACGCGCGCAATTGGCGTCGACCTGATCGTCGAGCGCGCCGGCGTCGCCAAGACCAGCCTGTACCGGCATTTCCGCACCAAGGACGATCTGATCGAGGCGTTTCTGCACAATGAGGACCGGGATTTCTGGGCGCAATGGGATGCCGTCTCCACGGCCCATATCGGCCAGCCGGCGCAGGAACTCGACGCACAGCTGGAATGGATCGGTGAGCGCGTCGCGCGGCCCGGTTATCGCGGCTGCCCGCAGATCAATATTGCAGCCGAGTATGCCGATGAGGCTCATCCGGCGCGCAAGGTCGCGGTTGCGCACAAGGCGGAATTGCGCCGGCGTCTCGCGGCGCTGGCAAGCGAGATGGGGATGGCGGACCCCCACCATTTCGCGTTGCAGATGAGCGTCGTGATCGACGGCGCGCTGAGCAGCGGTCGGGCATTGCATCAGACCGGGCCGGTGTCCTTCCTGCAAGGCATTGCCCGCACGATCAGCGCCACGTCGCTGTTGTCCAAGGCTGCCGCCGGCCGCTGACCGTCAGGGTTCGGCGCGGTAGAAGCGCAAATTGGCCAGTTCGAGCCATGCCTTGCCGTCGGGCTGGCCATCGAGCCGCACGATCAGGGCACGCAGTCGCGCGAGATCGAGTGCTGCCTTGTCGTCCCGGCTGCGAAAGGCGCTGAACGGGATGCGGATTTCGCGGCGACTCTGATCCGCCACGAACGGCGCCTCGAAGTTCGCGCGCCCGTCCAGGCTATAGCTGTCGAACAATAGCCGGTACTGCCCCGCGCCGCGTGCCTCGAACGCCACGCCGGCGAAGCCGCGCGCATCGGCGAGCTGCACGGCGCCTTTGGTCAGCGGCAGGATCAACTGCGCATAGGGTTTGGGCGCTGATCCGAGATGCGCGACCATGAACAGCCTCTTATCCTCACCCTGATCGGGGCGGGCAAAATCGAGATGGCTGTGATCCACGCCCGAATCCGTGCTTTCGACCGGCAAGGTGTCGAGATCAGTGCGCCCTCTCCGGCCCGCGCCGGTATCGATCGGTCCCGCCATGCGGTGCAGCGGCAAGGGCGACATCGCATCGCTGTCGAGCGCGTCCCGAAGTGGCTTCAGCGGTACATCGCGTCCCGACACGAATATGCGGCGGATGTCGTAGAGATCGTCGATCCGCTCGTCGGGCTTGCCGCCGACCAGCACCAGATCGGCGCGCTGGCCGGGCGCGATGCGGCCATGGTCGGCGCTTTCGCGCAAGATGCCAGCGCTGGTCGCGGTCGCCGCCGCCAGGGCCTCGGCCGGCGTATGGCCGAGCAGAGTCAGCCAGCGCATCTCGCGAATCGTGGAGGAGCCATGATAGACGCCGCCGATCCCGGCATCGGTGCCCACCCCGATGCGGATCCCGGCCGCCTTCAGCCGCCGGACATTCTCCCGCATGATCGTCCAGCGTTTCGCATCCAGCTCGGGGATCGGCTCGATCGCCCGGTCCAGCCGTTGCTGTTCCTGCGCGCGTTCGGGCGGGCGCAATTCGCGCCATTCGGCTGGCGTGAAGCTGCGATCCTGTTGCGGTTCGTACACCACCAGGGTCGGGACATAGCCGGTGCCGTTCGCCTTCATCAGCGCGATCAGTTCGTCATCGACCAGCGCGTCGCCGACGCCGTGGCCAAGCGCATCGACGCCCGCCGATGCCGCGAGCTTGGCGCCGGCCAGCGTGACGGTGTGCGTGATCACCGGGATGTGCGCGGCATGCGCATCGCGCACGATCGCGGCGAGCGTCGGCTGGTTCATGCTGTCCAGCCCCGGGCCGCGGCCATAGCGCCAGCCATCGGCGAACACCTTGATGACATCGGGCTTGTAAGCCAGCGCCCGGGCCATGGCGAGATGCGCGGCGCGCGGCGTCTGCACCTGCAGCGTGAAGAAATTGCCCCAGCCATATTCGGTGCCATGCCCGCCCGGTACGCCGAAGCGGATCGCGAGCTTCAGATTGGGCGCGGTCACCGTGCCCGGTTTCCCAGTCGACTGGCCGGTCATCTCGCGGATCGGTTCGAGCATTTCGCCCGAGACGGAGAATTCATTCACCGTGGTCACGCCGTGGCGGAGATAGCCGGCATAGGATTTGGGCAGATCGTCGGGCCCGTCGAACGCGGGCGAGCGCATATGGGTGTGGAGATCGTGCAGCCCGGGGATCAGGGTCAGGCCGCGCGCATCGATCACCATGCTGCCGGCCGGAACGCGTATCTTCTTGCCGACCGCGACGATGCGGTCACCGCGGATCAGGACATTTTCCACCACCGCCGGTGCGCCGCTGCCGTCGAACACGCGTGCGCCGCGGATTAGCGTGGCGCGCTCATCGAGCGATGGCGACCCGATCCCGGCCATCGCCGCGACCAGCGCCAGCGAATTGCGCAGCCAGATCAGGGTAGCGGCTCCTTGCGCATCAGGGTCTGCGCCAGGAACGCGTCGGCCGCGTGATAGCCGGCGAGCCAGTTGGCGTAGCGCTGAAAATCATGCCGTTCATTGGGAAGGGTGAGGAAGCGAAACGGGATCCGGCGCGCGGTCAGTTCGCGCACCAGCAGCACCGACTGGGCGAAATCGACATTCTTGTCGTCGTCGCCATGGATCACCAGCACCGGCGAGCGCCACTGGTCGATCGAACCGATCGGCGACGAACTCCATTGCAACGCACGCGCAGCCGCCTGCGCATCGGGCGAGAGATTGTCCTCGACCGGGCGCAGCATGGTGTGCACACCGTGGAAATCCACGCCGGCGGCGAACAGGTCGCTGTTCCGCGCCAGCGCCAGCGCCGTCAGATAGCCGCCCCAGCTGCCGCCCCAGATGCCGATCCGCGCCGGATCGACCCGCGGCTGTGCGGCGAGCCAGCGCCCGGCGGCCAGGATGTCGCGATATTCCGACGCGCCGCCACGTCCGGTCTCAGGCGCAGTGCGAAAGGCGCGGCCATAGCCGGTGCCGCTGCGATAATTGACCGACAGCACGTCATAGCCCTGCGCCGCCAGATGCTGATTGAAGATATAGCCGTTGGAATAATAGTTCCCCGGATGGAAGCCGAGCAGCATCTGCCGCCGCGGCCCGCCATGCGCGAAGATCAGCGCTGGGTGTTTGCCGGGGCCGGGGGCGCGGAACAGCTGAGCGTGGACTTCCACCCCGTCCGCCGCCCTGAACAACACGGGCTCGGGCGTGACGAAACCGCGTGCGGCAACTTTCCGGCCAAGCGGCGTCAGGGCGTGGTCAGCCAGCACCGGATGCGCGGGGTGCGTCGCGTCGGTCGCGATCGCCGCCAGCGCGTCGCCCCCCGGCGTGGGGAAGCTCTCAATGCCCGATCCTTGCGTCACACGAACCGGTGCGCCGCCGGACAGCGGCACGCGCCAGAGATGCCGGCGGTCAATGTCGCCGGCATTGCCTGCATAGATCAACGACCGTCCATCCCGGCCGAGCAGAAAGCCCTCGACCTCGAACGCGCCGGGAGTCAGATCGCGCGGCTCGCCGCCCTTTGCCGCGTCGATCGCATAGGGGTGCACCCAGCCGCTCCGTTCCCACGGAAAGACGAGTTGCCCGTCGGCACCCCAGAACAGGTTGCGGCTGCGCGTGCCGTAATAGCGCCCGCCCTCGCCCGCCGGGGCACTCCACAATACGCGCGATGCGCCGCCTGCGGCGTCGGCCACGCGCAGCGACCAATAGGGGCCGCCTTGCGCCGCGCCGGCCGGGGGATCGACATATTGGATAAAGGCGATCTGCTTGCCGTCCGGGGAGAAGACCGGCTCAACCGAGAAGCCGAACGAGGCATCGGGATAGCGGACAGTCGTCCCGCCAAGATCGAGCAGCCCGACAAAGCTGTGATCGTCGCGATTGTCGACGAACAGCAGCCGCGTGCCGTCTGGCGACCATTGTAGCCGCGTCACCTCTCCCGCGACGCTGGCGAGCTGGCGCGGGGTGGTTCCGTCCCACAGCCAGATCGCGCCCTTGCGGGTATAGGCCAGCCGGGTGCCGTCCGGGGCGAAGGCCGGCGAATGTCCCTCACCCACCACAACCGGCGCACCGCCGCTCGTAGTGCCGACAAGGACTTGCTGTTTCGGCAGCGTCGTCGCGGCACCGGTATTGGGGATTGAGCCGTCGGGAAATTCCTCATCGCCGCCGCGCACAAAGGCGATGCGCGTCCCGTCGCTGCTCAGCGTGACATCGTAGAGCTGCTGCCCGTCATCTTCGGCAAAGGACGTGATCCGCCGCGCCGGCGTACCGCGATCGGCGACCCAGACATTGCGCGCTCCAGCCGCGTTCTCGACCCAGGCGAAGCGCGCCACATCGCGCGCGCCGGTCAGGTCGCCGGCCACCGGCAAGGCGAGCGCCTGCGCCAGCGCATCGGGTGCGGCCGGCACCGATGCACCGGTCAGCGCCAGCGCCGCGGCGCAGGCGATCAATCGAAAAGCGGTTTGCCATCCCATGCCGGCTGTTCTGACCCGCGCGCCTCGCTCCGACAAGCGTGGAACGCCGCAGCCATGCGCATCGGTTATGGCCGCGCCAACGCTCTGAATGAGCGGTGCCCGGTTGCTCCCCGCGTCATTCCCTCTAGGCTCGGGCCATGACGCCATCGAAACTGACCGCCGCGCTGTTCGCGCTCATGCTTGCTTCCCCGCTTGTCGCGCAGGACGCGCCGCCGCTTCAGCAGCGCGTCGCAGCGACATTGGCCGAGGCGGCACCCGGCACGCGGTTCGGCCTGGTCGTCACGACCGACGACGGGCGCGAGATCATCGCGGTCAATCCCGATCAGCGCTTCATCCCCGCATCGAACACCAAAATCTTCACCACCGCCACCGCCTTCGCCACGCTGAGCGGGCTCGATCAGCCGGATGCCGATGGCGGCACAGCCGTACGGCTCGAGCCGTCCGGAAAAGGCGCGCCTGACCTGGTCCTGGAAGGCCGTGGCGACGCATTCCTGTCCAGCGCGGCGGATTGCACCAGTGATTGCCTTGCCACCCTGGCCGACGCGGTCGCTGCCCGAACGCGCGTGGTGCATGACGTGCGCGGCGATGACAGCCTGTATCCCAACCAGCGCTGGGGCGCGGGGATGAGCTGGAATAACATTCCGACGCGATCGGGTACCGCCACGTCGGCACTGACGCTTGACGACAATGAACTGCCGCTGCGCGTGACGCCCGGCGCGGTCGGCGCCAAGCCGCTGGTCGATCTGTCACCCTATTACAATGTTTTCAACACTGCGGTGACGGTGGCGACGGGCAAGACCGATCTGGAGTTCGACCGTGCGGCGAACGGCAAGCTGGTCAGCCTGAGCGGGACGATCGCGGCGGGTGCCAAACCCGAAATACTGCTCCTCGGCATCGATGAGCCGGCGCTTCATGCCGCCTGGACCTTCAAGCAGATGCTCGAAGCGCGCGGCGTGCGGGTGACCGGGACGGTGACCGCGCGGCATCGCCCGCTGAGCCCGACCGACGACCCGGCGATCCGCAAGGGCGCGCCCGCCCCGCGTCCGCCGCGCGAGCCGGTACTGGCCCAGCTCACCCCGCCACCGCTGGCGCAGGATCTGACGCTGATCAACAAGGTCAGCCAGAATTTGCATGCCGAACTGATGCTGCGCCGGATCGGCCGTCGCAACGGCAGCGGATCAATCGCCGACGGCGCCGCCGAAGTGCGCGCGATGCTGGAGCGCGCCGGCGTGCCGCGCACCGCTTATGACTTTTCCGACGGCTCGGGCATGTCGAGCTACAACCGCGTCGCACCGCGCGGCGTGGCGATCCTGCTGCGCTGGATTGCCGGCCAGCCCTGGGGTGCGGCCTATCGTGCAACGCTGCCGATCGCCGGGGTGGACGGGACGCTGTCCAAGCGCTTCATCGGCACCACGCTCGAGCGCAAACTCTTCGCCAAGACCGGCACGCTCAACGCCAGCTCGGCGCTGTCAGGCTATATGACCGGCAGGAGCGGGCGGACGCTGATCTTCTCCGCCTATGCCAATGACATGCCCGAGGGGACCAGCGCGACCGGGCTGATCGACCGTGCGCTGGAGCTGATCGCGGCGGAGAATTGAGTTCCGAAAGGCCATCGCTGCGGCGATCCTGTTTTCCAACGCTAAGAAAGAGCGCGCCGGTATAAGTCCGGCAAGGGATCCTATGTCCGATCCCGTGCGATGGTTGAATCGCCATCAGCGACGGAGCCGTGGAGACCGAATTCCGCGGAGCGACGGGGAGATATGGGACACCAGTTGTGTCATATCTTTCAGGTCACCGTTTCGGCGACAAGTTCGCATAATATCGTTATATATCAGCTACTAAGTTAACACCGCCCTAGACACGTGCTTCGTCACAGGCGTTCACCACCGCATCCCCGACCTCCGGCCGCAGCAGGAAGATGCCGCTGTCGCGGTGACGCGTCGGGTGCACCCGGTTGGTGAGCAGGGTCCAGGCGAGGCCGCGCTCGAAATCGATCCACAAGCCAGTGCCGGTGAAGCCGGTATGGCCGATCGTTTCGGGCGAGCAGGCATCGCCGCCAGGCCAGCCGGCGAAGCGCCGTTCCCAGCCACAGGTGCGGTCGCCATTGGCCGGCTCGCGGATCGCCTTGAGCATCGCCGGTGATGCGCCACTGCCGTCGAGCAGGCCTTGCGCGAAATCGAGCACACCCGCGACTGTCCCGAACAGGCCGGCATGGCCCGCATCGCCGCCGAGCGCAGCGCAATTTTCGTCGTGCACCTCGCCCTTCAGCACGCGGCCGCGCCACGTGCAGGCCTCGGTCGCGACTGCAGGTCCGGGCGGCGGGCCATAGCTGAGGCCGGGGCCGAGCGGCCAGGCCGAGAGCGAGGCCCCGGTGATGCGCTCGATCGCAATGCCGAGCAGGATGTAATTGATGTCGGAATAGACTGACGGGCCCTGCTTCCACTCACGCTGCAGCACGAACGCGCGCAGCCGGGCGGGGTCGTCGCCATAAGTGTAGATCGGCTCGACCGCCGGCAGATGGCTGCGATGGGCGAGGCAGTCGCGGAAGGTGAGCTTGCGTTCGGCAGCGCCCAGGACGTCGTACTGGCGCAGGTCGGGGATCGCGTCGGTCAGCGGGCGGTCAAGGTCGATCCGCCCCTCATCGGCGAGGCGCAGGATCATCGTTGTGGTGGCGATGACCTTCGACACCGACGCCAGATCGAACCAGTGCGCCTCAGTCAGCAGCTCCGGTTCGGGCACCAATGCTGCATGGCCGGTGAGTTTCACCGCACGCTGTCCGTCAGCCGTCAGCACACCAAGCATGGCCCCCGGAATGCGTCCATCGGCGACCGCTGCCGCCGCGGGCGCGAAAGCCCGTTCGACCAGGTCCTCGATCATATCGTTTCGTGATCCGGCGCGCGCGGTTGCATCCGGCCGATGATCGGCACGAACAGGATCGCGGCGAGGCTCAGCACGCCGGACAGCAGGAAAAAGCCGTCATAGCCGATCACCCCCTGCATCGACCCTGATGCGCCGGCGAGCAGCCGTGGCAACAGGAAAGCGAAGCCCGACAGAAAGGCATATTGCGCGCCGGGATAACGCGGGTTCACCAGCATCGAGAGATAAACGACGAACACCGCACCGGCGATGCCGTTGCCGAACTGATCGGCGGCGGTGGCGATGTAGAGCACCACATCGCCCGGCGCCTGATGCGCCAGCCAGATGAAGCCGAAATTGCCGAACGCAGCGAGGATCGCGCCCAGCGTGAGTGTCCAGGCTTGCGGCCAGCGCGTGGTCAGCCAGCCGCCAAGCGCCACACCCGCCATGCTCGACAGCAGGGCAACCGCCCCATCCGCCCTGCCGATCTGGAACAGTGTGTAGCCGACCGATTTGACCAAGGGTTTGGAGAGAGTGAGCGCAAGGACATCACCCATGCGGTACAGCGAGACGAACACAAGGATCGCCAGCGCGCCCAATCCGTAACGCCAGAAGATATCAATATAAGGGCCGACCGCGGGTGATTTGCGGAACCAGGCAGTGGGTGGCGCGCGACGAATCTTGGGCAGCATCAGCGCCATGATGATGAATGGCAAAAGGCAAACCCCCAGCACGGCGCGAGTCACGTTGGTTTTCTCGCTGATCCCGGCCCATACGGCGAGGTCAAGAACGCCCCATCCGATCGCCGCCGTCACCGCCGCCGTCACAGCCAGAATGCCGATACTTGCCGCGATGCCGGTTACCAGCGCGACCCAGCGCCCGCCGCCGCCTTCAACCTCGGGCCGCATCGCCACCAGAAGCGGAAACGGCAGGAACGCCGCCACCGCGATCAGGAGATAGGCGTCAGTCCAGCCGGCACTGCCGGCGACGAGCAACGCGCCGCTCCCGGCCGCGACCATCGCGGTGCGATATCCCCACAGATTGGCGGCGACGATCGGTCCCTGCTCGTCCTGGGTTGGCGCCAGTTCGATGCGCCAGGCATCGGCCGCGACCTCCAATGTCGTGGTCCAGAAGGCAAGCAACACGGCGAACAGCGCGGTGACTGCGAGACTCCGGTCGGCCGCGGTGAACGCCATCGCCGTCATCGACGTGAAGATGCCGAGCTGCGACAGCATGATCCAGCCGCGCCGCTTGCCCCAGAAGCGCGCGAAACCCGGCACGTCGAACCGGTCAAGCAACGGCGCCCAGAGGAATTTGAAGGTTGGCAGCAAGGTGACCCAGGCGAAGAAGCCGATCACGACCAGCCCGACACCATGTTCGGTCAACCGAAGCGCGAGGACAGTCGAGAACATGTAGAACGGCAAGCCGGCGGAGAAGCCGAGCAGCACATACAGCGCCATGCGGCCAAGGCCCGGCCGTACGACGGGCGCGGCCGCCTCAGTCAATGCAGCATCAGTCAAAACAAGCAGCCGGAAACAGGATCAAAACAGGCGGCATCACAGCTCCATCGGCCAGGGTCGGCAGCACGCTCGACCGCCCGTAAAGATCAGTCAATGCCGCACTGTGGCACAGGCGCAACGCTATTGGCCATGTTTCAAGGCGCACATGCCATATGGCTATGACTCACCCCACAGAAACTATGGAGCAGCGCAACATTCTTGTTACTTAATGCAACCGGACGCACGGATAACGCGTGGTTCACGGGGGTTCATGACATGATTGGTTCCAAGTCACTCAAATCGGTCCTGGTTTCGGGCACCGCTTTTGCCGCCCTGACATGCGCGCTACCGGGCGCCGCAATCGCGCAAAGCACGCAGGAGGCGCCTGCCCAGTCGGCCGCAGAGCAGGACAATAGCGAGATCGTCGTCACCGGCACGCGCATCATCCGCGATGGCTTCCAGGCGCCGACACCGCTCACCGTGCTGACGCAGGAAGAAATCCTCAACCAGTCGCCGTCGAACAACATCGCCGATTTCGTCAACCAGATGCCGGCGCTCGCCGGATCGACGCGTCCGGCCAATTCGCGCCTCAACCTCAGCAGTGGCCAGGCGGGCATCAATGCGCTCAACCTGCGCAACCTGGACGGCTCCTCCACCGGGACCCGCACGCTGGTGCTGATCGACGGTCGCCGTTCGGTTGGCTCGACGATCACCGGTATCGTCGACATCAACACGATCCCGCAGGGACTGGTCAAAAGCGTCGAGATCGTCACCGGCGGCGCGTCGGCAGCCTATGGGTCGGACGCCGTCGCCGGCGTCGTCAACTTCATCCTCGACAAGAAATATCAGGGCCTGAAGCTGTCGGCCGACAGCGGCATCACCACGCATGGCGACGGCCGCAACTATTCGTTCGAAGCGACCGCGGGCCATTCGTTCGCCGGCGGGCGCGGTCATATCCTGCTGAGTGGCGAGCTCGCACATCGCGACGGTATCTTCCAGGTCGATCGTGACTGGAATGCGACGGGGTATGTCCGCATTCAGGATCCCAATTGGACGGCGGGCAACAGCACCACGCCGGCCAGCACCACGCCGAGATTCCTGATCCGGCGGCAGGTCGGCGCAGCGAACTCGACGCCGGGCGGCCTCATCACCGCGAACAAGGTACTTGCAGGTAGCGGCCTTGCCGAAAACGGCCTGCGCGGCCTTTATTTCGGTCAGGGTGGATCGGTAAACCAGTATCAATGGGGTGCGCTGACCTTCCCGTCACCAACGGGAAGCTCTACCCCGTCGCTGACGCAGGGCGGCGACTGGCGGGTCAATGATTCCGGCCGCCGCATCGGCCTGGATCCGCAGGACGACCGTTATGGCGTCTTCGGGCGGCTGAGCTACGAACTCTCGGACGATGTCGAGTTGTTCGCCGAGGGTTCGTATAATCGGCAGCATATCGTGTTCAATGCCGGTCCGAACCTGCAGACCGGCATCACGCTGAAGAACGACAACGCCTTTCTCGTCAACGCACTCGGCGCGGCGCGCCTGGCTGGAATCGGCGACGTGACACTGGCCTCGACCGGCGCCGATCTTCCCTATCGCGGGGTGGACAACAAGCGGAAGGTCCAGCGCTATGTGATTGGCGCGGAGGGCAAGTTCAACGCCTTCGGCAAGGCGGCGCATTGGGATATCTATGCCCAATATGGCCGCACGGACATGCGCGAACAGCTGACCAATATTCAAAATACCCAGAAGCTGCTGAACGCCACGGACGCTGTGTTCGCCCTGGCCGGCAATCCGGGCGGCTATGCTCCCGGCTCGATCCAGTGCCGCATCAATACCGATGCGATCACAACCAACGACGACAAGGCCTGCGTGCCGCTTAATCGCCTCGGTATCGGCGTCGCGAACCCTGCTGCGTTCGACTATGCGCTGGGCAATCCCTATCGCGACGAGGTCGCGGAGCAAAAGGTTGCGGGGGCAAACTTGTCGCTCACGCCCTTCGCGACCTGGGCCGGCGATGTCAGCATCGCGGTCGGCGGTGAATATCGCGAAGAATCGATTCGTGGTTTCGTCCCCGACGCATTCCGGCCGACTGTCACTCCCACGTCCACGTCGAACCGCTGGTCGGTGGGCAATTACCTGCCCACCAATGGCAAGTATAACGTGAAGGAAGCCTATCTCGAGACTGTCATCCCGCTCGGGCTGGGCCTGGAGTTCAATGGCGCCGTGCGCGCGACCGATTATTCGACCTCAGGCTATGTCACGACCTGGAAGGCGGGCGCGACCTGGCAGCCGATCGAGGATATCCGGTTCCGCGTGACGCGCTCGCGCGACATTCGCGCGCCCAATCTCAACGAGTTGTATCAGGCCGGCGCCTCGAACAGCGACTCGGTGCGCAATCCTTTTTACGTCGCGACCGATCCGACCAAGGGGCCAGCGACCTACTCTTATGCAGCAACCGTCCTCGGCAATTTGGATTTGAAGCCCGAAAAAGCCGATTCATGGAACATCGGCGCAGTGTTATCGCCGCGATTCCTGCGCGGCTTTAACGTTTCAGTCGATTATTTCCGCATTGAGATGGAGGACGCGATCGGCACGCTCAGCGCGCAGGAGATCATCAACCGCTGCTTCGACGGACGGGCGGAATATTGCGCGGCGTACACCGTGGATCCAACCGTTGCCAATGGCTCGCGCCTGCTGTTCCGCAGCCAGCCGTTCAATTTCACGCGGCAGCTGGTGCGCGGCATCGATTTCGACGCATCATATCGCCTGCCCGTGGGCCCGGGCAGCTTCACCCTGCGCGGCGTGGCGACGCGCTATATCGATAACATCATCGACCAGGGCATTCCGGGCACCGTGCCACTCAACACCGTCGGCGTGAACGGCGGCCAGGCCAGCACGCCGAAATGGATTTTCCGCGCCAGCGCGACCTACGACACGCCGAGCACCTCGGTCAGCGTGGTGGGACGGGGCGTGAGTTCGGGCAAATATGATGCCGGTGGTATCGAGTGCCAGACCAATTGCCCGATACCGACCACAAGTCAGTTCAACACCTATGAGGACAACCACGTCTCGGGGCTGTTCTATGTCGACCTCAACCTGACGCAGAAGATCAAGGCGAGCAGTTCGTCGGAAGCGCAGATCTTCCTGAACGTGACGAACGTGTTCGACCGTGCGCCGCTGCTGGTGCCGGAAACAGGGCTTGCGGCAAACAGCACCTATTCGGACCTGCTCGGACGCACCTTCCGCGTCGGCGTCCGCTTCCAGCTGCGCTGATCGGCATGCCGGCTCCATCCTGCCCAGGATGGAGCCGAGCATTGTCAGAGACGCTCGCATGATGCTTTCGATCGCCCTGCTTGCCGCCGCCGCGCAGCCTGTTGCGACGGTTCGCGTGGCGTTCGACCGCAGAGGCGAAACGGCGGTCAGCGTCTCGGGCGTCGCCGATCTCGCCACGCAGCGTCCGGTGACCGCCGACGATCCGGTGCGGGTCGCGTCGATCTCCAAGCTGGTCATGGCGATCGGCGTGATGCGGCTGGTCGAGCAGCACAAGCTCGATCTCGATGCCGATGTCTCGACCCTGCTTGGCTGGAGCTTGCGCAATCCGGCTTTTCCCGACCGCAGGATCACGCTGCGGCTGCTCATGTCGCACCGGTCGAGCCTGACCGACGGCGTCGAGTATGTCCTGCCGCTCGATGCCGACCTTCGCACCGTGGTTGCCGATCCCAAGGCATGGGACGCGGAGCATGCGCCGGGCAGTTTCTTTCGCTACACCAACCTCAACTCGCCAATCGTCGCCGCGGTGATGGAGCGCGCGACGGGCGAGCGGTTCGACCGGCTGATGGATCGGCTGGTGCTCGCGCCGCTCAAGATCGACGCCTGCTATAATTGGGCGAATTGCAGCGACGCGGTCGCGGCCCGGGCAGTGGTTCAGTACCGCGCGGGCGAGCCGGTGAAGGACGACAATCGCGGCGCGAAACCCGCTTGCCCGGTTCAGCCCGCCCGCGACGGGAGCTGCGATCTGTCGCGCTGGCGCGCTGGGGTGAATGGCGGAATTTTCTCGCCGCAGGGCGGCCTGCGCATTTCCGCGCGCGGGCTGGCAAAGATCGGCCGGTTGCTGCTGAACGGCGGCACGCTGGACGGTATCCGGTTGCTTGGCCGGGGCTCGATCGCACGGCTCGAAACGCCGCTATGGACGTTCGACGGCAGCAATGGCGACACGCTGAAAGGTTTCCATTGCAGCTACGGTCTCGACGTCGCGTTCCTGGCCACCGGGATCAAGGATTGCCGTGACGATCCGTTTGGGGATCAGCGCCGCCAATGGGGCCATGCTGGCGACGCTTACGGCCTGTATTCGGGCCTGTGGATCGATCGCAAGCGCGGCACCGGCGTTGCCTATTTCGCGACTGACGTGCCGGCCGTACCGGGACAGCGGTCGGCCTTCACGGCGACCGAGGAGGCGCTGGCTCGGCCCGATCGCTAGAGCACCAAGTCTTATATCAGAACCACCCTCTCACCCGTTCGTGCTGAGCTTGTCGAAGCACCGCTCTTTCGTTCAACCGTTGCTAAGAAGAACCGCCCTTCGACAGGCTCGGGGCGAACGGGAGGGTGTGCAGTTCCAATATAACACTCGGCGCTCTAGCTTCAGACCTCAATAGCGCGCGCGCAAACTGGCGAAAAAGCTGCGCCCTGCCTCCGGAAAGCCATCCACCAGCTGGTAATTGTCATCGAACAGATTGCGCGCGCCGACGCCGATCTGGACGCCGTCGATCACTTCGTAATCAATGCGCAGATTGGCCACCGCGTAGCTGCCGGTGCGGTAATAGCGCAGCCCGGTCGAGACCAATGTGGTGCGATCCGACGCCAGGTCAATGCTCGGCACGATATGCACCGGCCCGACCGGCGACCAGTCGGCATAGATGAACGCCTTATGGTCGGGCACATCGGTCAGTTCGAACAGAGTCAGGATGCTGCCCGGCTTTGGCCGGATGTCGAAACTGCGATGAGTATAGGTGTAGTTCGCGCCGAGTTGCAGCGTCGATCCAAGCCGGGCCGTGGCGGAGAGTTCCCCGCCATAATATTCCGCTTTGCCGAGATTCTCGCGCCGGGTGGTGGTGGCGGAAGACCCCGCCGGGCGGACCGAGACGATCGCATCGCTGATATCGCTGTAGAAGACCGCGCCCTCGATCCGCAACGCGCCGAACTGACGGCTACCGCCGATCTCGTAATTGGTCGCGCGTTCGGGGTTGAGGCCCGGGTTGGATGCGGCGGTGCCGAACTGCGTGCTGAAGCGCTCGAAGATGGTCGCGAAGCGCGCGCGCGACGAGATGCTGGCATAGAGCCGGGTCGCGCTGTCGGGGGTCCAGATCAGCTGCCCCTGCGCGTTGAACGCATCGCTGTTGCGGATCGGATAGCTGAACAGTCGCGCGGCGCCACCGCTGGCCGGCACGCCATATTCCTCGGCACGCTTCAGGTCACGCCAGTCGAAGCTCACGCCCGCCACGAACGACAGGGTCGGCAAAAGCGCCAGCCGGTTCTCGGCGGCGATGCTGTAGGTGTCCTCGACATTGGTCTGGCGCGGTTCGGTGAACGTGCTGGGGGAGAAACTCTGCTGATATTCGACATGGCGGTCGCGGCGATAATGCGCAGCGAGGCTGAACGTGTCGGCGGGTGTGAGATCGACGCTGAGTTGCGCCGAGCCGCCATAGGCCTCATCCTCATAATAGCTGTTGAAGGCGCGACCGAGAGTCTGGGTCGTCTGAGTGCGGTTGTCGAACGAGCGCAGCAGATTGTCGAACGTGTTGTAGAATATCCGCGTCTTCAGCGTCGCATGATCGCCCAGCGCCGTGGTCGACAGGAAATAGACGCTGTCGATATTCCAATAGGGCCAGCTCCAGTTGCGCTGCGTGGCGATGCCGTCGGTGATGTGGAGCGGCGCGTTCTTCGCGCCCTTTTGCCGCGTGTAGCTGATCGAATATTCGTCGGTTTCATTGGGCGTGAAGCCGGCCTTCAGGTTGAGCCGCGAATCCTCCGTCCGGGTGAAATCGCGCTCGCCGCCATTTTCATTGACGGTCGGCACGAACCCGCCGGCCAGATCCCAATGATCGCGGAAATTGCGCGTATAGCTGGCCTGGGCGTACCAATTGTCCTGCTTCGTGCCGATCAGGCCGAAGACATTGTATCCGGAATAGCCGGCGCCACGATCGAAATCGAGCGTGCCGCGCGCCTCGACTTCCAGCGCCTTGGTCGGCTTGCGCGTGACGAGGTTGATCGCACCGCCCATCCCGCCGGGACCGTCGAGCACCGAGGCATAGCCCTTGGCCACCTGCACCTCGGCAATGTCGGGGGTGAGGAAGCGGCCATAATCGAGCCGGTTGTCTGCCGGGAGATAGACGCGGATGCCGTCGATCGACAACGGCACCTGAAACCGGTCGAAGCCGCGCACGAAGATCAGCCGTTCGTTGCGCGACCCGCCGCTGTTGGAGGAGGAAACGCCGGGGATGATGTTGACCGCCTCGTCGAGCGTCACGCGGTTGAAGGCATAGATCGCCTCCGACGACAGGGTCGATGCGCCGATCGCAACGCCGGGCTCACGCGTGCCGGTGACGATGATCTGGCCGAGATCGAACGCGTTATCGACCGGCGGTTTTTCATCGGCTGTGGTGGACTGCGCCGTGGCCGGCATCGCCAGCACGAGCATCGATCCCGTCATCACTATCGCTGAAAGCCGCATATTTCCCCCTTCGATCGCTGCCGAACTGCTATATCCAGCCGTATACAGTCCGATGACGGGAGGAAAAGGGCGCGATCCGGCCGTGTTCGATTTTACCTGAACCCAGTCATCAGACGGGCGGCAACGGCGCCTTGCGCAATTCTTGTTCGAGGATCGCCAGCGGCACGCGGGCGGCATCGGCAAGTGCCACTTCCAGGGCGCGAAAACCCTTCAGGACTTGCCGACCCGCCGGCGTGAGGCGCGCCCCCCGTGCTTGCCCACCACCCGCGACCGTTTCGACCAGCCGGTCCGACCAGCAGCGGTTCATGCTGTCGACCAGCAGCCAGGTCCGGCGATAGCTCATGCCGAGCGCACGGCCGGCGGCCGAGATCGACCCCTCGCGCTCGATCGCCTCGAGCAGGTCCGCCTTGCCCGGCCCGATCGCGGCTTCGTCCCCGCAAAACAGCTGTGCCTTCAATTTGAGCGAGTCGATCCGCATATACCCCTCTTAATGCCAATAGAGCGCGCCGGACATCTCGGGCGCAAGGCCCGTCGGAGCCGTGGCATTGGCATGGAAAGGCCGCTAAACGCTGACCATGGCGAAGACCCACCCCTTTCATTCGATCCACAGCCACGGCCTGATCCGCGCCGGTGCCTGTACCCCGCATGCGACGGTGGGAGACCCGGCGGCCAACGCCGCGGCGGCGATCGCGCTGGCCAAGGACGGGCACAAGCGCGGCGCCGACCTGCTGGTCTTTCCCGAACTCAATATCAGCTCCTATGCGATCGACGACCTGCACCTGCAGGACGCGCTGCACATGGCGACCAACGACGCCTTGGAGGCCGTCGTGGCGGCGTCCGTGAAGCTGCATCCGGTGCTGCTGGTCGGTGCGGCGCTGCCGCGCAACGGGCGGCTGTACAATTGCGCGGTGGCGATCGCGCGCGGCCGCATCCTGGGTGTCGTGCCCAAGACCTTCCTGCCCAATTACCGCGAATATTATGAGAAGCGCTGGTTTGCCAGCGGCGCCGGCCAGTCGGGTGAGATTGAGGTCGCGGGCCAGACTGTGCCGTTCGGCACTGACCTGATCTTCGCCGCGAGCGACCTGCCGCATTTCATCTTCCATGCCGAGATCTGCGAGGATTTCTGGGCGCCCACCCCGCCCTCGACCGCCGGCGCGCTGGCAGGCGCCCTGATCTGCTGCAACCTGTCGGCGTCCAACATCGTCGTCGGCAAGGCGCGCGAGCGAGCGATGCTGTGCGCCGCGCAATCCGCGCGTGCCGCCTGCGCCTATATCTTCTCCGCCTCGGGCCCCGGTGAGAGCACCACCGACATGGCATGGGACGGCCAGGGCATGATCCATGAACTGGGCGAGTTGCTGGTCGAATCCGCGCGCTTCGAAC
Organism: Sphingomonas sp.; assembly: GCF_050725575.1. Lineage (GTDB taxonomy): Bacteria > Pseudomonadota > Alphaproteobacteria > Sphingomonadales > Sphingomonadaceae > Sphingomonas. The sequence goes on from NZ_JBOHHW010000010.1 coordinate 75,379, forward strand.
GCGGCGCCGACACCATTTATGCCGATGTCGATTGCGGCCGCCTGCGCCAGGAGCGGATGCGCGTCGGCACCTTCAACGACAGCGCGGCGCTCGCCGGCCATCCCGAGACACGCTTTCGCCGCATCGCGTTCGAGCACAAGCCGGGCTTTGCCGATATCGGGCTGGAGCGTGCGGTGCGCCGTTTCCCGTTCGTGCCCAACACGCCGGAAAAGCTCGACGCGGACTGCTTCGAGGCGTTCAACATTCAGGTCGAGGGACTGCTCAAGCGGATCGAAGCGGCCCGGGCGGAAACCCTGATCATCGGCGTGTCGGGCGGGCTCGATTCGACTCATGCGCTGATCGTCGCGGCCAAGGCGATGGACCGGCTCGGCCGTCCGCGCGACCATATCCTGGGCTTCACCATGCCCGGCTTTGCGACCGGCGATGCGAGCAAGGGCAATGCGTGGCGGCTGATGCGCGCGCTGGGCATTGCCGGCGACGAGATCGACATCCGCCCCGCCGCGCAGCAGATGCTGCATGACATCGACCATCCCTTCGCCAAGGGCGAGCCGATCTATGACGTGACGTTCGAGAATGTGCAGGCGGGCCTGCGCACCGATTATCTGTTCCGCCTCGCCAATCAGCGCAGCGGGCTGGTGGTCGGCACCGGCGACCTGTCCGAACTGGCGCTGGGCTGGTGCACCTATGGCGTCGGCGATCATATGAGCCATTATGCGGTCAATGCCGGCGTGCCCAAGACATTGATCCAGTTCCTGATCCGCTGGTGCGTCAAGACCGATCAGTTCGACCGCGAGACCGATACGGTGCTCGAGGCGATCCTTGGCCAGGAGATTTCGCCCGAGCTGGTCCCGGCCGATGCGAGCGGCGCGATGCAAAGCACCGAGGCGCGGATCGGGCCATATGAACTCAACGATTTCTTCGTCCATTATGTCGTGCGCCACGGCATGGCGCCGTCGAAGATCGCCTTCCTCGCCTGGCATGCGTGGCGCGATGCGGCGGCCGGGCGCTGGCCGATCGATTTCCCGCGCGACGGGCGGCACCAGTACGACCTGGCCACGATCAAGGGCTGGCTGGAGAAATTCCTGTTCCGCTTCTTCGTCACCAGCCAGTTCAAGCGCTCGGCGATCCCCAATGGCCCGAAAGTGTCGGCGGGCGGCGCGCTGTCGCCACGCGGCGACTGGCGGGCGCCCTCCGACGGCACCGCCGCGCCCTGGCTGGCCGAGCTGGCGAAGAATGTGCCGTAACGATGATGCGGCGCCCGTGACTGTCATCGGCGCGCAATGTCATCAGCCGATGAGTAGTTGAATCGCTTATCGAAAGACTGAGATGACCCATATCACACGCCGCTCGCTGATCGCCGGGGCCGCGGGCAGCGCCGCTTTGCTGTCGATCGGCGCACGCGGATCAATCCCGCTGCCGCACGGCCTGTTCACGCTTGGCGTCGCGTCGGGCGATCCGCTTGCCGACGGCGTGGTGCTGTGGACTCGCCTCGCGCCCGCCCCGCTTGCCGATGATGGCGGCCTGCCGCCGATCGGCATTCCGGTGCGCTGGGAAGTGGCCGAGGATGAGCGGTTCGGCAGGATCGTACGCGGCGGCGAAGCGCGTGCGCTGCCCGAGTTCGGCCATTCGGTGCATGTCGACGTCGCCGGCCTGCGCCCCGCGCGGCGTTACTGGTACCGCTTCATCGCCAATGGCGAGACCAGCGCGGTCGGGCGGACCCGCACCGCACCCGCCGCCGGCGCGCCGGTCGACCGGCTGCGGCTGTGTTTTTCGTCGTGCCAGAAATATGAGGCCGGCTATTATGCCGCCTATCGCCACATGGTGGCGGAGGATCCGGACCTGATCCTGTTCCTCGGCGATTATATCTATGAAGGCGCGCCCAATAATCTCGGCGTGCGGCGCCACCTCAACCCCGAGCCGGTCGACCTGCCCGGCTACCGTGCGCGCTACGCCACCTACAAGCTCGACCCGCTGCTGCAGGCCGCGCACCAGGCCGCACCCTGGGCGTTGACCTGGGACGATCATGAAGTCGCCAATGATTATGCCGACGCGCTCGACCAGGAGAATAGCGACCCGGTCGCGTTCCTGCGCCGCCGTGCCGCCGCCTATCAGGCCTATTTCGAGCATCAGCCGCTGCGCGCCGCCACGCGGCCGTCGGGATCGTCGATGCGGCTCTATCGCACGCTCGACTGGGGCGCGCTGGCGCAGTTCCAGATCATCGACGACCGTCAGTATCGCGGGCCGCGCGCATGCCAGCCCGAGGGGCTGATCGCGGCGCATAAACGCTATCAGAACCTGGTCGGCCCCTGCCCCGATCTTTACTCGAGCGACCGCACCATGCTCGGCACGGTGCAGGAGCGATGGCTGATGGACCGCCTCGGCACGAGCAAGGCGCAGTGGAACCTGCTCGCGCAGCAGACGCTGATGCGCCAGCAGGGCCGGATCGATCCGCTCCATCCCGAACGCGGCCCGCTCTTTTCCGCCGACAGCTGGTCGGGCTATCCCGCCGCGCGCGACCGCATCTTCCGCCGCTGGGTGGAGGCAGGCACGGCCAATCCGATCGCGCTGGGCGGCGATATCCATGCCTTTGCCGCCGCCGACATCCAGGACCCGGCCAAGCCCGACGGGCCCGCGATCGGATCGGAATTCGTCGGCGGATCAATCTCCTCGCTGTTCAATGACGCCAGTTTCAAGGCGCAGGCCGCGGCCAACGGCCTGAAGTTCGCCGAGAATGAAGTGCGCGGCTATGCCCGGGTCGATCTGACCCCCGGCCTGTGCGTCACGACCTTTCGCGGCGTGAGCGATGCGCGGCGTGAGGATGCCGATATCCGCGATCTGGTGCGCTTTTCGGTGGAAGCCGGACGCCCCGGCCTGCAAATCTAGAAATGTTTCAGAAACACTTCACACTGTCATAATTGCTACACGGAAGCTTCCTAGGTCGGCCTCGACTCAGGGACGATACACACAAGATATCAACGAGAATTGACGCCACCCGGCGCTCGGGATGGCGCTTGCTCCCCTGCGTCTGATCAATTCACCCTGGGGGCGTAGCGATGATTTTTCCTTCCACCATTCGATCCGGCAAGACCAAGGCTGGCCTCTTCCTGCTGACCGCAAGCCTGTTGAGCCTGGCCAGCGGCACGGCCTGGGCCGCCGCCCCCGCGCCAGAGGATGCCGACACCGCGATCGCCGCCGACCCGGTTGCCGCCGATGCGGCAGTGCCGGAAGACGAGCTGGGCGACATCACCGTGGTTGCGCGCAAGCGGTCCGAAAATGTCCAGACCGTGCCGATCGCGATCACGGTGATCAGTTCGGCCGAGCTGACGCGGCAGAACCTCGTCAATTTCACCAACTTCCAGGTCAAGTTCCCGGCCTTCTCGGTCTATCTGACCAACCCGAAACAGCTCAATCTGGGCATTCGCGGGATCGGCAATAACGGCTTCAACACCGACGGCATCGACGGGTCGGTCGGCATCTTCGTCGACGGTGTCTATACCGGCCGCCAGGGCATGGTTTCGAGCGATTTCAACGATATCGCCGATGTCGAATTGCTGCGCGGGCCGCAGGGCACCTTGTTCGGCAAGAACACCACCGCGGGCGCGGTGATCATCAACACGCTGAAGCCAAGCTTCAATTACGGCGCAACCGCCGAGGCAACGATCGGCAATGAGGGCTTCTATCAATTCAAGGGCAGCGTGACCGGCCCGCTGATCGACGACAAGCTCGCGGTGCGCCTGTCGGGTTTCTACAGCGACAAGGACGGCAACTACCCCAATGTCTATAACGGCAAGAAGCAGAATGGCCGCCAGGGCCAGGGCCTGCGCGGCCAGTTGCTCGCCACCCCGATCGACAATCTGTCGATCCGCCTGATCGCCACCTATGGCCGGCAGAGCTTCCCGAGCATCTCGCCGGTGATCCTGTCGATCTATAACCCGGCGGCGTTGCAGAAGCGTATGGCGGACGCCGGTTACACGCTGCTGACCAGCAACGCCAAGGACCGCAAGATCAATATCGACAGCCCGCTCACGGCGGAGACCGATCTGTTTTCGACCAGCGGCGAGATCAATCTCGGCCTCGGCTCGGCCGGCGATCTCACCTCGATCACGGCTTATGAGCGCTGGTCGTGCTTCACCAACAACGACAATGACTACACTCAGCTCGATGCGCTGAGCGATTACGGATCGTGCAACAAGGAACGCCAGTTCTCGCAGGAACTGCGCTGGTCCACGCCAAGCGACAAGCCGATCGTCGCCACGCTGGGCGGCTTCCTGTCGCGCCAGCGGCTGCAGGTGGATTCGCGCGTCCGCTTCGGCAGCCAATATCATATCTGGGCGGCGAACCCCTCGGCGGCGCAATTCCCGACGACGATCGCCGGCAGGACCTGGGCGCAGGGCGCCTATGCCGCCGCGCTGACCGGTGCCGGCTTTCGTTCGCAAGCGGTGTTCCACACCGACACCGACGCGCTGTTCGGCAATGTCACCTGGCACCCCGATGCCGACCGCCGGGTGGCGATCGATATCGGCCTGCGCCAGACCTGGGAGCGCCGCAGCCAGCTTTATGACGGTGTCGTCGCGTCCAACCCCGGAAATTTGACCACCGCCCAGTTGCGGGCGCTGTCGCCAAGCGGCGCCAATGCGCAGCTCGGCCATGTCGATACCAGCCTTAAGGACAGCTCGCTGTCCGGCGAGCTTGGCGTCAATTTCAAGGTCAACGCCGCGCTGATGGTCTTCGGGAAATATGTGCGTGGCAACAAATCGGCCGGCTTCAATCTGTTGCCCTATAATTCCAGCAACCCGGATTCGGGCGTCGCCTCGGCCATCGCACTGGGCGCCGGACAGACGGTCAAGGGCGAGAAAGCCGATGACGTCGAAGCCGGCATCAAGAGCGAATGGTTCGACCGGCATCTGCTGATCAACGTGACCGCCTTCCTGACCAAGGTGCAGAATTATCAGGCCAACCAGGCGGTGGGCGTCGGCAACACCGCGCTCAAATTCCTCGCCAATGTCGGGTCGCTCACCTCGCAGGGCGTGGAAGTGGAAGGCGAGGCCTGGCCGCTCGAGGGGCTGCATCTGAAGGGGTTCGTCGCCTATAATGATGCAGTCTACTCCTCGTTCCGCAATTCGGTTTGTCCGGGCCAGTCGACCGCGCTCACCTGCGACCTGACCGGACGCCAGGTTGCCTGGGCGCCGAAATGGACCACCGACCTGACCGCCGATTACACCCATGCGATCTCACCCGATGTGACGGGCTATGCGCTGGTCGACATCAACTGGCGCTCGAAGCAGAACACCACCATCACGCTCGACCCGTCGGCGGAGATTGACGGCTATGCGCTGACCAGCTTCCGCGCCGGCGTGCAGCTGCTCAACCGCAAGCTCGACCTGCAACTCTGGGTCGAGAATGCGTTCAACAAGAGCTATTACATCAACCTGCTCGGCTACACGAAGTCGACCGGCATCATTCAGGGCTATCCCGGCAACCCGCGGACCTTCGGCGCGACCGTCCGCGTCACCCTGTAAGCCTTGTTGATTGAGGCTGGAGCGGCTCCGGATCCTACCCGGGGCCGCTCATCATGTTTCCACCTGGAAGCTGATTTCCAGAGCGTCGCACCGCGGCAATCCTGTTTTCGATACCGAGAAAAAGCGCCGGTATGAGCCGGTACGGATGACATAGCCGATGCTGTGCGACGGTTGAATCGCTGCCGGCGAGGCGCCTGCGCGGACAGGGCCGACGGACGAGCGGGGGAGATATGGGACACCGGTCGTGTCATATCTCCCCCGCCGCCGCCTTCCCGAGATCACAGCAAAATTCATTATATATCAGCTATTTAGCTTGAAATGAGCGACGACCGGCTCAAAATTGAGGCCAGCCTGCTCTCCAAGCTCACCCGCAAGCCAACCCGCCTTCAGGATGAAGCGCGGGGTTCAATACGCATGTCTATATTCGCTATATTGACATTGATGTTCAAATCGATATTACGAACATCAATGTCAATATGACATGGAGACGAGTCATGACCCAACAGGCCACCCTCACCCCGCCCGACCTGCCGATTCCGCTGCGCGACCTGCGCTTCAACCGGGAACAGTCCGGCCATCCGCACTGGTGGCATGGCAATGACCCTGTCCCCACCGCCTTTTTCAACGCGCTGTCCTGCACCTTCCCGGCCGGCGAGAAATTCTTCATGGACGCCGTCCGCGCGTTCCGCCGCGACGTCAGCCCGCATCTCCAGATGCAGATCAAGGGCTTTGTCGCGCAGGAAGCGGTGCACAGCCGCGAACATGCCGCGTTCAACAAGCTCGCCGCCGACAGCGGCTATGAGATCGACCGGCTCGAAGCGCGTACCAAGAAAGTGCTCGACCTCGCCCGCACGCGCGGCAAGCATCATCAGCTCGCCGCGACCTGCGCGCTTGAGCATTTCACCGCGATGCTGGCGCATGAGCTGCTCGCCAATGACAGCCGCGACATGGATGCCGCCCCCGCCGACATCAACCGGCTGTGGAGCTGGCATGCGATCGAGGAAATCGAGCACAAGGCGGTCACTTACGACACGTTCCTGGCGGTGACCGCGGACTGGTCCGGGCTGCGGCGCTATTTCCTGCGTACCCGTGCCATGATATTGGCGACGCTCATCCTGTACGGGACGATAGCAGCCAATATGCGCGACCTTTACCATCAGGACGATCTGCGCGGCCTGCGCGTCTGGGGCCGCACGATCAAATATCTGTTCGGCAAGAACGGTATCCTGCGCCGCATCACCCCGGCCTGGTTCAGCTATTTCAAGCCCGGCTTTCATCCCTGGCAGCATGACGAACGCGCCCTGCTCGCCCAGTCTCAACAACGCCTCGGGCTTGGTGCCGCATAATCTAAGGGAGAACCGCGTGAAGACCTATTTTTCGGCCGGAATTGCCGCGACTCTGCTTCTATTCTTAGGCTCCGGTGCGGCAACCGCCGCGCCGGACAGCGCCCTGCTCGGCAAATGGCGCACCCAGCAGCGTAACGGCGTGGTCGAGATCCATCGCTGCGGCAAGGCCTTGTGCGGCCGCGTGCTCGACGGCGATCCGCTCCGCGCCAATCCCGACCAGCGCGACATCCGCAATTCGGACACGAGCCTGCGCGGGCGCAAGGTGATGGGCCTGCGCATCCTGAGCGGCTTCACCGGCGGCCCGACCGAATGGAAGGGCGGCCCGCTTTACGATCCCAATACCGGCGACGGCGCGACCTCCGGCTCACTGACGCTGGAGAACCCCACCACGCTGAAGGTGAAGGGCTGCATCGCGGTGTTCCTGTGCCGGACCCAGACCTGGACCCGCGCGCCGCGCTGACAGTTGCGCGGCGGGAGGGATGACGTCACTGGCCCTGGGCGAAACCGGGGGCGGTGGTGTTTGTCGTGGGTGCTGGCTGGGGCTTAGTTCGGCGAGACCGCCAGCGCGGCGGGGTCGGCGCGGCCGTACCCGTATCGCGCAGCATCAACAGCACCTGACGCCCGACATGCCTGCACCGGCGGAGCGCGAGAACCGTCATCGCGCGACGAAGAATTCGACCGGGACCACCAGTTCAATGATCGCCTGTTCCGGCCGTGTATTGGCGGGAGGCTTGGGAAGTGGCTGTGCGCGCCGTGGCAGCGCCACCGCTTCGCGGTCCAGCTCGGGAAAGCCTGAGCTGCGCTCGAGCGTCGCCGACAGCACATGCCCTTTGCGGTCCATGACGAACCGGACATAGGGCACGCCCTGTTGGCGCCGCGCCATCGCGGTGCGCGGATAGCGGCGATGCTGGTTAAGGCGCGCCAGCACCTTGCCCTCCCATGTTTCGGCCACATTGGCCGAAACCTTTGGCGCGGGCGGCGCGGGCTGGCGTTCGGGCGCGGTGGTGCGCTCGATCGGCGGATCGGGATCCGGTTGTGCGACCGGGGCCGGAACCGGGTTGTCGCTCGGCAGCTGGATTTCGGGCGACACGATCTTCGGCTGCTCCGGGCGCGGCACGGGCTTCTGCTTCTCCTGCCTCTCGGCCTCGCTGGGTGGCTTGGGCGGCTCAGGCGGCGCGGTCGGCGCGGCGACATCGAACACGCTCAATGTCGCCGCGGCTGGCGCTGCGGTATAGGTGCGCCATGTCAACAGCGCGCCGCCGACGATCAGCAGGCAGGCCAGCATGACACCGCCCATGCCAGACAAGCGGGTGCTCCAGCTGGTCGGTTGATCGACATAGCGGGTCGAGTGTTCCAATGCTGGCTTCGGCTGCGAACCATCAAGTCCCGCACCATCACGGCCACCGAATCCGCTATGGATGGAGCCGTCGACTCTGCCATGATCGGCGCCGTTCAATCCCGCATCGTTCGCGGAGCCAATGGGTTGATCGGGCAGGAAATACGGGCCTGCGGTTGCGGCATTGCCTGTCGCGCCTGATGGCGGGGGCGGCATGTGGCAGCCAAGGTGGCGCGGCAGGGTCATGGATCAGCACGGTTGCCGCGCGCCGGGCCGGCCCGCCAGGACAGAGCCGGCCAGGACAGGACCAGCCAGGACAGGGGCCGCAGCCATGATGGCCGCCATGTCAGCATAAACGCGACCGCCAGCGCCCCGGCAGTGAGCGCCATGACCCACACCAGTGCAGCAATCGTCCCATGGTCCGACAGATTGCAGAGCAGGAGCGACATCAGGAACGCCGCACTTGCCGCCCACCGCAAGAGCATTCGCCGCCCTTGCGGCGGTTTTCCGCTTTCGCATACCTGTTTCCAATGCACGTCCATGGCGAGCGCCAGCCACGCGAAACCCGCGACATTCAGCAGCACCGCGCCGGCAAGCACGAGAGGATCAGACATTGGCGGCCTCGCGCGCGACAGTGCGCGGCTTGGAGGCGGCCCGTTCAGCATTGTTTCTGCCCGTCTCCCGCTGCCCTAGCTTGCGCGCCGCGACTGCGGCAGCAGCGGCGATGGTGAGCAAGGAAAGGTCCACCCCCGCAACAGGCCAATAGCCGGTGCCGATCGTGCGAAGCAGGTGATCCCCGGTCGTGATCCAGTTCAGCAGCACGGCCAGCGTCGCCATGATCGCGGCGGCCCAGCATTGTTCACGCCATGCCGGGTTGATCTTCCCCAAAGCCACCGGTGCGCTACGGACAAAGGCGTGCAGCATGGCCAGTGCCCAGCCGGCCCAGAACAGATATATTTCCAGGTTGCCGCGCGGCAACCAGCCGACGGGCAGCGCCTCGGGTAGCAAGCGGTTGGCGATCAGGATGGTCATGGTCGCAATCAGCATGCCGGTGATCGTGGTGACGGCCAGCGCATCGACCACTCGGCTGCCCTGGTTGCCGGTCCGGGCGTGCTGCTTCTTGCGCTTTTCCGCGAAGAAGATGAGGCCGGTGGCGATACAAATCGTGCCCATCAGGCCGCCCAGCACATAGAACCAGCGCAGCGGCCAGTGGCGAAAATGCTGCAAATGCAGCCCGGTGAGGAAGTCGGCGATCCCACCCATGACCGTCTGTGGCGGGTCCTCGCGCAGTATTTGTCCCGTGCTGGCCTTGAAGTGGATGCCTTCGCTCACGCTCGCGATGCGGTCGGTCCCGGCGCGATAGACGCTCACATAGCCGTTGGCGTCACCGATATGGTTGACGGAGAGCAAGCCCACCTCGCCCGCCATGCCCCTCGCCGTCCAGCGGCGCTGCGCTTCGGCCACCATCGCATCCACCGATGCCAGCGGCGCGGTCACACCGGATCGGTCATGCGGCAGTCCTGTCTCCTGTTCCTCGATCTTCTCGTGCAGTTCGTGCAGCGGTTTGAGCTGGGTGTCGGTAACCGGGAAATAGGTACCCGCGAAAATCAGCAAACCGGTGAAAGCGAAGAAGAAGTGGAAGGGCAGCGCCAACACGCCGGTCATGTTGTGCAGGTCGAGGACGCTGCGCTGGGTGTTCCTGGTGGGCCGGAAGGTGAAGAACTCACGGAATATTTTGCGGTGCATGACCACGCCCGAGATGAGCGCGACCAGCATGACCAGCCCGGCAAAGCCGACGATCCAGTTGCCAAGATCCCTCCCGTTAGGGGTGAGATCGTAATTAAGGGTGAGGTTGTGATGCAGCGGATAGAAGAACTCACTGCCGATCTTCAACTGGTCGTGGGGGAATAGCTTGCCGCTGCGCGGGTCGATCGTCCGGGACCCGAAGACGGAGTCGGGCACCCTCGCATTGGGCGTATCCCACGCGGCGCGCATATCGAGCACCGGATCGCGGTGGGTGGTAAACGCTCCCCAGAAGTCGGGATTATCCCAGTGTATCGGCAACGGCCCGTCGACCAGCTTGCGGGCTTGATCGAGGCTCTCCTTGCCGGGCTGGATGCTCTCGAACACCGGGCGCAGCATCGCGTCGAACGAGGGCATTGGCTGCGGCGCGAAGCGCGATGTGGGAATCGCCCAGCGGTCGATCTCGCGATCGAAGACCGAGAGCGAGCCGAAGAAGAAGGCGACGATCAGCACGAAGCCCAGCACGAGGCCGAACCATGTATGCACCCAGGTCGCCGCATGGCGGAAGCTCTGGAACATGGCGTCTCTCCTCATGTCAGGCTCATCTGGATCAGCGAGGCGGCGGCAGCCATCAGTGCGCCGCCTCCCACCAACACCGCTCCCGCCCGCCACAGGCCGCGGGCTGCAAAGGCCCACAGGAACGCGGCCGGATAGAGAAGGAGCGCCAGGATCGAACCCAGCGTCTCCCCGTCATGGAACGCCGCACCCAACGCGAATGCCCCCGCCGCGCATAAGGCGATGACGCCCCAGCAGAACACATAGCCGCCGACAAGCGCGAACAGGGTGCGGGCGGAAAGAGCGATATGATCGCGGCGTGTAGCGGCGCCTGTTCGCATCGCCGTCGCCTCAGAAGTCCATAGTGGCTGAAAGGCGGAAGGTGCGCGGGTCGCTCCTCATCAGGTTTCCGGCCGAAGGATGCGGCGACTTCCAGTAACGCGCATCGGAGACGTTATCGACATCGAAGCGCAGCGTGATCTCTTTGTCGCTCCAGGGCCCGGCGAAGCTGTAGCGTGCACCCAGATCGACTTGCGTCCATGCCGGAAGCTTGAGATCGGGCCTGCGGTTGAGCGCCACGACATTGCCAGTATGGGTGAAACGCCCCGTCAGCGTCAGCCCCTCGATGAACGGCGTATCCCATTCGCCGCCGATCACCGTCCGGAACTTCGGCGTATTGGCGGCTCTCCAGCCATCGCGGCCGCCGTCATTCTTGACCTGGGTGGCCTCTATCAAGGTGACACCGCCAAGCAGCCTCACGCCATCGAACAGTTCGCCATAGGCGGTCAGTTCGATACCGCGATTCCGCTGCTCGCCATCGAGCGTCAGCGTCGGCAGCCCTCCGGTTGTGCTGTCGACAGCCAGCGCATCGGGCTGGGCAATCTGGAACGCGGCCAGGGTCGTCGTGACAGAGCCCCAATCCACCTTGACGCCCGCTTCATACTGCTTGCTCTTGTAAGGCGGGAATATCTGACCGGCATTGGTGTAGCCATCGCCGACGACCGACCCCACCTCAAGCGCCTGAATATAGTTGGCGTAGAGCGAGACGTTCTCCAGCGGTTTGACGACCAGGGCGAAAGACGGCGACCAGGCAGACGATTTATACGTCGTCGATTGAATATTGGTGCCTGAGAACTGGAAGCTGCTGGCTTCTATTTTATTGTAGCGCGCACCTGCGGTGAACAGAATGCGCTCATCCATGAACGACATCGTGTCCGCAATGGCGATGCTGGAAGACTTGTTATGAATTGCCGGCAGGATATCCTCGGCAGGGGGATATACGGGCGTCGAGGGGAAAACCGGATTGGAGAGAGTGCCCACGCGAATGATGGAGCCGGCTCCGGCGCCAGCGCGGCTCAGCGAGGTGGAGTCGTACTCCCAATTGATCCGTGACAGATTAAGGTTGAGCGTGTGACCAATGGGGCCAGTGTTTATCTTGGCATTGACGCCGCCCTGCACCGAGAAAACGTCAGTCCGATCGCGGAATCGGGCGGCCAGAATGCCAACTGCGCCGGAACTATCGAGCAGATAAAGATCATCGTCGGTGGCCGTGGCTTTGTACCGCTGCTTCCCTATCGCAGCATAGGCCGTTACATTGTCGAGAATATCGACCTCGCCCTGGATCATGCCCAGCGTGATATTATGCGTGCCTTTTGCCCAGGCAGGCGAGAAGGCAACGCTGTTACTGAGAGCTTCTGGAACCTTGGTGAGCGATGCCAGAACGCCCCGCAGCCCATTGATCGTAATCGTGCTGCTGGGCGCGGTGAGGCTCGACCATTGATGCGCGAAATCGGCTGACACGCGGACGCGATCGCCGCGATAGTCCAGATTGGCGGCCACGGTGCCGAACTTGGAATTTTGGGTATCGACCGGCGTATCGCCGCCATCGACGGAGCCGTTGATACGAATGCCAAACTCTTTGTTCGAGCCAAAGCGGCGGCTGACATCGGCATGGACGCCGATTTGCGAGTCCGACATATAACGCGCGGTCACCCGGGTCAGCGGCTGATCGCTCGCCTTCTTGGTGACCAGATCGACCGTGCCGCCCAAGGCAGCCATCCCGTTCATGGCCGTACCCTTGAGAAGCGTGTTTGGTCCGCGCAGCACTTCGACGCGCTCGATGTAATCGGTCGATGGATAATTGAGCGGCGCCATGCCGGGCAGCCCGTTCAGGCTGTTGCTGGCCAGATATGGCTGAACGGAAAATCCTCGAAAGGTCCAGAAATCGTTCCTTCCGCCACCTTTGGTCCCCACGATGACAGACGCTTCATTGGCCATGACGTCACCCAGCGTTCGCGCCTGCTGGTTCTGTATCGTCTTGTTCGTGTAGCTGGTCTGGCTGAACGGCGTGTCCATCACGTCGCGATTGCCGAGCATCCCCACCTGCCCGCCACGGGCGACCTGGCCGCCGGCATATTCGGGCGGCAGCGTGCCAAGGACAGACGTGGATGGCGCGATGCGTGCCCCTTCACCCTCGACTCGCACTGGCCCAAGCTGAATCGCGCCGTCCGCCGATTGCGGTGCGGGTTCGAGCACAACCGCGTTCGGTGACGTCCACCGGAAAGTCAGCCCCGTCCCAGTGAGGAGCCGCGACAGCGCCTCGGCGGGGGCAAAGTTGCCCGACACCCCCGGCGACTGCACACCGGCCCCCAGCGCCGCCTTATATCCGATCTGCACGCCCGATTGTTCGGTGAACTGTTGCAGGGCCGCCGCCAGCGATTGCGGCGGGATATTGAAGCTGCGCGCAGCTGTGGCGCTGGCCGGGGCCTCCTGTGCCTGCGCAGCGCCGATCGGCATGGCGAGCGTGAAAGCGGCGCTGGTGGCAAGAAGCAGTTGCCGCATCGAAACTCCGGCGGCGCTGCGGCCTGTCGGCAGGTGGTGCATGAATGATCCCCATTACCCATGGGCACCGCACGGCGCGACGCCCCCCTTGCCCGCTACGAAATGACCCGCATTAGCAATAAGGCCGCCTAAGACGTATGCCGACCCGCTCACCCTAACCCCCTCACGAAAATAAATTGTCGCGCTGCGGCAATCAGCGGCGCAGGACCGCGATCCCCGCCGGCAGCGTCGCGACCCGCAGGCCCGCCATGCTCGCCAATGTCTGCAGCGCCTCGTCGGGCGCATCGGTGCGGAACACGCCGCTCACCGGCGCAGTGCCCGACATATCGGCGACGTTGATCGTCATGCCTGGGCGATAACGGGCGACTTCGGCGATGGCGTCGCCAAGGGGCTGGTTCTGGATGATGATGAGACCGCGCCGCCATGCGGCGATCTCGGTCGTGGTTCCCGGCTCCATGCCTTCTACCGGCCCGCCCCTGGCATAGCGCACCCGGCCGAGCTGGCGGACGATCTTCTCGCTCCCGCCCCCGGGCGACGACACGCGCACCACGCCGGCGGTGACACCGACATGGACCATATCGTCGCGCCGGCTGACCTCGAATGCCGTGCCGATATCCTCCGTCACGCCACCGAGCGCGGCCACGCGGAACGGGCGCGCGTCGCCATGCTTCACGTCGAACCAGGCCCCGCCCCGCAATAGCTCGATGCGGCGTTCGCCCTTGTCGAAATTCACCGCCACGGCCGCACCGCTGTCGAGCATCGCTGTCGATCCATCGGGCAAGGCCAGCGTGCGGGTCTTGCCGACATCGGCAATAGCATCGGCGCGCAGATGGATCGTTGCGTCAGGCGCGGCCAATAGCAGCGCCAGCGACGCGGCGATGGTGCCGAGCGCCGTACGGACGGGATGGCGGCGCACCCATGAGCGGCCCGCTGATCTTCGGGGCGATCGGAGATGCTGGGGCGGCGGCGCACTGGCGAACGCGGCTTCCTGATCTTCGAGGCTCTGCCACAGGCTCCGCTCGCGATCGAAGGCGGCGCGGTGGTCCGGCGAGGTGGACAGCCACGCTTCGAACGTCGCCATTTCGTTAGGCGTGATCGCGCCTGACGCGAGCCGGACGACCCAATATTCGGCTTGGTTCACGAGAGAGGATGGGTCGGAAGATTTCTTGTTCATCGGCCCCTCTTACGCCGGACGACGCTGCGAATGCGCGTTCGGCCGCTTAAGACGTTTGCCGATGTTGCTGTCCTAACCCCTGCCTCGAAATAAATCGCTCTCACTCCGCGTCGCGGGCCTTTCGTAAGGCTGCCATCGCACGTCGGATATGCTTTTCGATCGTCGTGGTCGATACGCCATATTGTGCCGCGACCTCGGCCTGCGTCATGCCCTTGAAACGGTGCAGCCGGAAAATCCCCTTGGTCGGCTCGGGCAGCTCTTCGGCCGCCCGCAACACGCGGACCAGCTCGTCCCGGGCGATGACTTCTTGCTCCTGCGATGGCTGGTCCTGCTCGTCCCACAGATAGGCTTGCGCCTTTGCCTGTATGGTCGCGCGCCTGCTATCGGAGCGGACATGATCGGTCGCGAGGTTCGCGGTCAGGCGGTAGAGATAGGCGCGCCGGTTGGCGATCGGCGGATCATCGCTGACACGCTGCACCTGAAACCAAAGGTTTTGCGCCACATCTTCTGCCGTTTCTACGCTGCCGACGATACGCTGTACCAGTCGTATGAGCGACGGGCGCTCCGTCAGGAGCAGGCGGGTAAGGGCGACGGCATTAGTCGGCATGACGGACCCATCCTAGCCGATTTTGCGAATGACTCGCAATAGTTATGCTTCCGCGCTATACTGCCCATATGGGCAACGAAGGTTTCATGTTTTCTCGGTGCGCCGAGACGTTGTGCGTCTGTGAAGAGCGCGCCGCTCGCGAGCGTGCGACGCCGCGTATGGAGAAATCCGAGCTGGCGTCTGCGCACTGACTGCTCGCGAGCCAGTAAATCGTAAACTCGGTGAAGCCGAGATCGTTGGCGATGCTGGCGAAGCCCTAGTGCTTGGTGACCTCGGCAATCACCGCCCTCGCCTTCACAATCGCATCGGCGCTCTTCAGCTTGCCCGCCTTGATGTCGTCGGCATAGCCCATCAGCCGCTCGCCCGAGGCAGAGCCGGTGTCGGCGACCTCGGCCACCACCACGCCCTTGTTCGCGATGATCGCCGCGTCCCAGGCGGCGCGCACCGCGGCCCAATAATCTTTGGTCGCCTTCCAATAGGCGTCGGCGAACTCGACGTCGTAATCGCTGTCCTTCACATAGGTGTTGAGGACCGATTCCTGGACGAAGGGCACGAGCTTTCCACCGACCAGCCCCATCTTGATATTGTCCTGCCAGTGGATCCAGCCATTGGGCGACGGCGAGTGGCGGTTGATGCTGAGATAGCGGTCATAGGGCGGCTTGCGCACCGCGTCGCGGCGCGCCAGCGGGCGCCATGACCAGTCGCTCTGCCAGCGCCGTATCCCGCCCTCGTCGGTCCATCTGCCCAGGCCGCCATAGCGCGGGGAATCATCGGTCTGCCACACCGTCTGCGACCAGCTGCCCCTGCGCTTGTCGGCCGGCACGTCCGTCAGCACCCATTTCCCCTGCCCCGCATAGGTCAGCACCGCGGCGGGTTCATAGGTCCAGTCCTGCCGCCAATGCTTGACCACCACCGGGTCGCTGCCGGTCGTGCCGACGACCAGCAGATGCTGCAGGACGATATGCGTCGGGCTGTCCTCGACCACGCGCACGCTTTCATGGCCGCCGGAGAGCTTGGACTGGATCGGCGTATAATCGGCGCGCCACGGCGTCGTTTCGCGGAAATCGAACGTCACCTTGTAATCGCCCGCCATGGCGAGGATCGCTGCTCGGTCGGCGGCCAATGCCAACCTCTCCGACACGCGGGGCCCGGTGACCACGGTCTCAGCGAAGGCAGGTGCGGCGTTAATCGCGAGGGTGGCCAGGGCCGCGAACGGAATCATTCTGATCATCTTGAGCTGCCCCTTAAAATCGCGCCGAAATCGATACGCTGGCGTTGCGACCCGGTTGCGTGAACGCGTCGAGCACCAGGTTGTTTGCAGTTGTCGCCACGAGCGGACGAACATCACTCCACAATGCGTATTTCTTGTCGAGCAGGTTGAAGACGCCGGCGCGCAACGTCCACATCTCACCGAGCCTGACGAACGCCGTGGCATCGAGGATGGTAAACGCGTCGGGGCGCAGGCACTCCCCAGTGCAGGACCCGGCGGTCGCGGCAAGTTCCTTGCGCATCGAATGCGTGGCAATCAACTGCCCGCCAAAACGATCGCCGGGATCGCGCCAGCCCAGGCCCATCACCAGCTTCAACGGATCGATACTGTCCAGTGACGATGTGACCGTCCCCCTGGTCTTGTCGCCCTGTGCATAGGCGATCGCGAGCGAACCAGTAATGCCGCTGCGCGTACGCCCCTCAAACTGCGCCTCGATGCCCTTGATCGATACCCGGTCGAGGTTGACGAACTGGAACACGATCGGATTGGCGACCGTGCCGGCGCCACTGACCTGTTCCTGGCTGATGAAATTGCGATAGCGTCCAGTGAATCCGGTCACCGATAACGATACGGCGTCACTCTTCAGCCTCAGCCCGGCCTCGAACGTGCCGCTCGTCTCCGGCCGCAGATTCGGGTTGGGAATGGTGCGATAAGCGAAAAAGGGTGAAGTCAGATTCTCGAAGAACTGGTTGACCTGGCTCGGCTCGGGCGCGTTGAAGCCACGGGCATAATTGCCGAACAGAGAGAAACCACCGCCGATCTTGGCCACCGCACCAAGCTTTGGGGACAGTCGCGATCCATCCTGCGGCGCGGATGCGAAATTCGGCAGGAGCGGATCAGTCTCCGGATCGAGATCATAATAGTCGAAGCGCAGCGCCGGGAAGAGTGTCAGCACACCATCGGCAATGGAGATTTCATCGGCAATGAACGCGCCCGCCTGCAGATAGTCGGTGTTGGGAAAGGCCCGCGTCGGAAAGACATCGGGCGCGGTTGGGACCGTTCCGTCGCGCAGGCCGGTCTGGCGGGTTTGCGACAGATCGGCGCCAACGATCAGGCGATGCGCCAACGGTCCGGTGGAAAACCGCCCCTGAACTTCCGCCGCGCCGCCGATAACGCGATTCTCGAAGATGTTGATTCGCGACCGATCGACCGCCGGATTGCGATCCTCAAAACTATATTGGCGGTTGCGGCCCTTCTGCCAATATGCCGAAATCTGCGCCGACTGGATAAAGCCGCTGCCGGTATATCGCCAGTCGAGGCTGACCCGGTCGCGCCGCGTCGTGTCGCGCGCATTGGTCGCCAATACCGTCGCCGAACGCGACGACAGCACATTGGTCACGACGCGGTCGTCGAGATGCTCACCGGTCAGGCGAATACGGTTGGCGTCGTCCGGCGCCCAGACGATCTTGCCTAGCGCCGCGTTCGAGTTGGTGTCTTGCGGATTGGGTGCCGTCGCCGTTCCCTTGACGCCACGATTGTCCAGTTCGTGCGCGTCGCGGCGGGTATAGCCCGCCATGACCGACACCTCGCCGCTGCGCACGGCGCCGATCAGCGTTTCGCTGAACTGGTCGTCGGCACTGGAATAGGCCGCACGCGCCAGGCCGCCGACCCGCTTGTCGGGGCCGAGGATATCGATCGGATCACTAGTCACGAAGCTGACCGCACCGGCCAGCCCGTCGCTGCCATAGAGCGCGGACGCCGAGCCGCGCAGAATCTCGACCGACTTGATCAACCCGACATCGACATAATCGCCGCGCCCGGCCGCCTGGGCGCCGAAGCTGAAGCCGTCGGGCACGCGAATGCCATCGACCTGGATCAGCACGCGATTGCCCTCCAGCCCGCGAATATTAAAGCCCTCATTGCCCGCGCGACCGGTCGAGGATCCAGCGGCGCTGAAGCGCGATGGCGCGCGGCGCACCGAGACGCCGGGTTCGAAACGGACCAGATCCTTGATGTCCTGAGTCAGCGTATCGGCGATGCGACGCTCGTCGATCACGGTGACCGTTGCCGGAACATCCTGCACATCGCGCGGCAGCCGGGTTGCCGTCACCGTGATGGTGTCGGTCGCGCTGTCGGCGGCTGCCGTGCCGGGCGCCTCCTCGGCATGGGCGGGCATTGTCGCGGCGAGGATCATGGCGATCGCTGCAGACGATGCCGCCCAATGCGCAGCCTGCGCCCTTTTCGCCGCCAGAGTGTGACGAATCATTCTTATCCCCGATCTTCAACGCTAGTGCGAATCATTCTCGTTAGCATTTAAAGACAACGGCCGGGAAGCGTCAACCGCCCCCAGTGAGCGATCGATTGAGTTCAGGCGGGTACGCGTGCGATACTCACTCAACGGAATACCGCGAAGGGGGACGGCATCAATGCAACGCCTGGCACATCCGAAATTCAGTCGATTGTCAGCGGTCGTGAGCGCTGTCGCGGTACTGATAACCGCCCAAATGGGATATGCTCAGCAAGCCGGCAATGGGTATGAGCCACCCGTTTACGACGATACAGAGCCGCATTTTGAAAAGAAGGAAGAGAAATTCGGCCAGTTCTCCGTCGTGCGCAATATTGAGGATTATCGATCCGTACCAATCATGCATGGACCCTGGCTGACAAAAGAATCCTCGCTCATTTGGCTCGATAGTACAGGTACAATTGGATTCACGTTTGTCGACAATGGGGGCACCGTGCAATTCGGGGCACAAGGCAAGAGCGTCGATAGCAAAACGACATGCATCATGCAGAGCGTTACTGTTGGGTACAACCCGAAGCCAAGCACGATCGAAAGTTGGGAAAAGATACAATCCTTCATTGGCCGGCAACTTCGCTCCTGCAAAGCGATTGCGACCGCTGATCTGAATCGTGCTATTGTCGAGATGAAAGGCGCCGGCGCAGATTACGTCTCGGCAGCAAATGCATGGAAAGGCGTATCGGCGGAGCTCTTCGGCTCAAATGGGAATCGCTGTATTGCGCTCCGAATGGTGCAGGACCCCACAAGCATGCCACCGCGCTATGAGTGCAGGAAATACTCGAAGCCCTGACCCGGTATTTTAGAACCCGTCATTCGCGCAGCAGATCCAAGCCCGATATGCGACGAAGGCGCGCCTGGCGCCGGGTCAAGCGGTCAGCGCTTGCCCTTCTTGCGTGCGGCGTAGCGCGCGTCGCGTGCCGCCTTCTTCTCGGCCTCGGTCAGCTGCGCGCGCTCGACCGCAGCGGCGGCTTCGGCGAGCGCCGCTTCGGCGCGGGCGACTTTGTCGAGCTTCGCCTGTTCGGCGGCGGCGAGCTTGTCGGCGCGGCGCTTAGCGTCGGCCACTTCCTTGGCGGCCCGTGCAGCGGCGCGCGCCTCGGCCACCGCCGGATCGATCGGCGGCTTGGCTTTCAGTTTCTCGAGTGCCTTCTGCTTGGCTTGCGCGGAGAGCGCCGCCCGGTCCTGAAAGCTCGGTTCCTTGTATGCCATGCGGTGTCGGGGCCTTTCGGGCGCAGCTATATCATGAAAATTGGCGGAGAGGGTGGGATTCGAACTCAGGCTCTAAGCCCTTGATCTTTCCCGCTTTCCGATCGAGGTATTTCTTCGCGGCACCACGGAATGTACCACAAAAAAATTTCACCCAAAAACCGAGGCTTGGCGCCTCAGTTCGAATCCGTGCGCCTCTATCGAACCCACGGTACATGGTCAAGCGGGAGCCGCCTACAATGTCGACGAACCGGGCATAACTCGAGGGTCCCGTCGCTGGAGGTTGGCGCATCCGCCTTCTTTGCTTACTCGACCAACTATCTGATGGATCTTGACCATGCGGTGATCGTCGATGTCGAGACGACCACCTCGATCCGCCAGGCCGAAGTGACGGCACAGCGCAGGATGATCGATCGCACGCAGACGCGGTTCGACCTGTGGCCCGAGCAGCTCACTGCCGATACCGGCTATGGCGATGCGGCCAACCTTGCCTGACTGGTCGAGGAAAAGGGCATCGCACCGCATATCCCCGTGTTCGACAAATCCGCTCGCACCGATGGCACGTTCGAGCGCCGATCCACAGGCGGAGCGTCGTTGGTCGTGCATGGTGCCCCTGCAACATTGTAGACCGGCTCGACCTCACCCCAACTGGGCAACCCTATCGGCTCGCTATCGAGATTATTTACCGTCACACCCGTCCGGAAATAGCCGAGACCATTGTCATTCGTACTCCCGCCTACCGCAGCTATCCGGTGCGGTTTGGTTGACCTCGATCGACCAGGCGGCGATCTGTTGCGGCGAGGGATCCGGGCCGATCAGCGCGGTACGCGTGCCGCCCGACGTGTTGCCGCTCATCGACACGACGGGATAGAGCAGCACCGCGCCATCGGGGCGCGTCAGCAGATGATCCGCCGCGTCGATCGCCGCATAGCATGTGGCTAATCTAGCAACAATCAAATGACAAGATGGCCCTGCTGCGGTGCTCGATAAAGGCGGAATTCAGTCTATGATTCCGGCCAAGCCTGGGTGAACATTATCGACGATCATATCTCCGTCGCCGACAGCCGCGAAGCCGCATCCAGGTGACGAGGCATCTCATGGCGCGGTCATCGGACCGTCAAGCATCGCCCTGCCCGGGTAGCAGACAGTGCAAAGCAACGTCTGCAGAGCATTTTTATTGACCTCCAAACCTGTCCGGTTGCCGCCATTTATTGCGGTTCGGCATTCGTTCGCGCCTGACCCACGCAGAGCGCACATTCATGTTGTGACTCCGGATAGCTCATATCGAAGGGCATCCTGCCCATTGCCGCGCCGGAAAAACATCTCGACCATCGGCTTTTGTCACGATATGTATCCATATAAGCAACGATTGAGGGGGTGTCGCATGCGATTGGCAGTCTTGCTCCTGGGGAGCGTTTTTCTTCCGGGTATCGCAATTGCTCAGGCGCCTTTGCCGTCCGGCCCACTCACATTATTGGCGGACGGCAGTGTCGAATATCATACTGACACCGACAAACTGTTATTGCGCCCTGAATTTTCGATCGTCAGCGCCGATCGCGATCCTCTTCCCGATCTCAGCGCCGCCTTTGCGGACCCGCGGGAGCGCGGCACCGGTACGCCCGACCCGGAGGCCTATCGCTTGCCGACATGGCGGGCGGCGACTGGCGCCGGCCGGACCGATGACGTGCATTCAGCTGGAGTCGTCCGGAAACTCCTTGCCGACAAGGCGACATGGCGCGATGGCGCAGTGGTGTGGACCTTTCCATCGGATTCGCGCTTCACGCTCGGCGCCACCGTGACGGCCGCCCTCGGCGGCGGCGAGCCGGTTATCCGCTTCACGTTCAGCGCGAAGCGGGATGGCTGGTACAGCATCGGCTATACCGGCATGCCGGCGACCGATCCGCAGGCGCTCGAGGCGCTGTATCAACCGTTGATCTGGCAGGAGAAGCGCTTTCCACGGGCGCCGCTCACCACGTCTGAAGCAATGGGCGGGCTCCCGCTGACCCTGGTTTCCAAGGGAGGCATCACCACCGGCCTGGCGGTCGATCCCGGCGAAAGCCCGTTCCGGATGCCGACCGTTGCCAATGCGCGCTTCGGCGTGATGTTGCGCAACCCGGCAGGTCTCGCCCAGCCGACGGTGTTTGCGCCATTGCTCGGAGTCGGCGAATCTCGGATGAAGGCGGGCTCGCGCTATGCCTTCGCGATGCGGCCGGTGATGGTGCGAGGCGATTGGTATGCGGCCTACACGCAGGTCGCGCACCTGTTCGGCTTTGGCGACTATCGCGAGAATGGCGATCTGCCGTTGAACGCGACGCTCGACAATATGATCGACTTCGCGATGGACGATGCGGCGTCCTATTGGGACCGCGACCTGAAGGGGTTCAGCTACATCACCGACGTGCCGGGCACGGTGAAGGTCGTGTCGGCGCTGCATCCCATGTCGCTCGCGCTGATCCGGGACGATCCGGAAATCTATCGCCGGCGCGCCTTGCCGGTCAGCGAATATCTGATGTCGCGTGAGAAATATCTCTATTCGCAAACCGTGTCCGAGGACGGCCAGGGCGCGTCGCACGCGATGGCGGGGCCGAGCGCCGAGGTCGGTGAGCTGGTCGGGCTCTATCAATTCTCGCGCGGCACCAGCACCGTGTTTCGCGATTATGCCGTGACGCTCGCCGGAAAACCGCGCGCGCTCAATCTCGACATGATCAGCGATCCGGACACGTTCCAGAACCATCTGGCGCTGTACCGGCTGACCGGAAAACCGGGCGAGCTTGCCCGTGCCCGGACGCTGGCCGACGCTTATGTCGCGAAACGGATCGACCGTGCGCAAACCGATTTCTCCGACGCGCGGCTGGCGACCGGCGGTCAGTTCTGGTCCGACTTCGCGCCCAAATGGATCGACCTGTTCGAGCTGTGGCAGGAAACCGGCGAGCAGCGCTATCTCGACGCGGCGACTGCCGGCGCGCGCAGCTATGCGTCGTTCGCCTGGTATTTTCCGAAGATCCCCCCCGGCGACATCACCGTGGACAAGGGCGGACACGCCCCGTTCGGCTGGCCGTTCGGCGTGCGCAAGACTGCGATGGGATCGCCCGAACGCACCCTTCCCGCCTGGCGCGTCGCGCAGACCGGGCTGACGCCGGAGGCATCGACCACCTGGGAACAGAATCCTGCGATATTCCTGACCAACCATGCGCCGTTCTTCCTACGCATCGCCAAGGCGAGCGGCGATCCGTTCCTGCATGAGGCTGCCCGCGCGGCGGTGGTCGGGCGCTATGCCAATTATCCGGGGTACGACATCAACGAGGCATTCTCGGACATCTATGCGCGCGCCGATTATCCGCACCGCGCCTATGAGGAGTATTCGTACAATCAGGTCTATTACAATCATGTCTGGCCGCAGATCGCACTGCTGACCGACTATCTCGTGTCGGATACCGAGACGCGCTCGAACGGCGCGATCCGTTTCCCCTCACGTTATGCGCCGGGTTATGCCTATCTGCAGAGCAACGTCTATGGCGACCGGCCGGGCCGCTTCATGGGCGATGACGGTGTGATGCTGTGGATGCCAAAACGGGTCGTCGCGATCGACGATGTACAGGTCGATTTTCTCTCGGCGCGCGGCAACGGCAATTTCTATCTGGCGCTCAACAATGCGTCGCATCGGCCGGTCAATGCCATGGTGACGCTCGATCCCGATTATGTGAACTGGGTGCCGGGCAAGCGTTATGCCGTGAGTGTCTGGGTCGATGGCGCGAAGCAAGCCGATACGGTCGCGGTCGACGGCAAGGTCGGCATCACGCTCACCCCCGGCGGCCAGACCGCGCTGACAATACACGACATGCCGACCTTCACGCGAATGCAGACCGCCTATTTCTCGGCAAAAACACCCGCGCTTGGCGCGAAGAGCCATGTCGTGTCGGCCACGCCGTTCGGTGATATGACCGGCATGTTGCTGGCCTTTCCGGGGCAGCCGACCGCCGCCTATGTCTGGCTCACCGCATCGGATGCGAAGGTGAAGGAAGCGCGACTGACCATCGAGGGTGGCGACAAGCCGGTGGTGATGACCGATGCGCGCCACCCGTTCGAGTTCGAGGCGCCGTTCGCCGCCGATGCGCGCAGTTTGCGCTACAGCGTCGAGGCGGTGATGACCGATGGGCGGGTCGAGCGGTCGGGCTCGGTGACGCTTGAGCGCTGAGCGTCAGGCGAGGTTGTTGCGCACATGCCAGCGGCGGGCGATCTGCGGCCAGTCGGCAATCGGCTGAGCCGGGTCGGCGCGCAGGCCGACGCCGTGGCTGCCTTCCTCGAACAAATGCATGTCGATCGGGCCGCCGCTCGCCCGGATCGCGCCGAACAGGATGAGCGACTGATCAACCGGCACAACGCGGTCGCGCACCGCGTGGATCAGCAAGACCGGGGGTGTGATCGGCGGCAAATTGACTTCGAGCGACCAAGCGGCAAGCTGTTGCGGCGTCGGATCCGGTCCGATCAGCGCGGTTCGCGTGCCGCCCGACGTGTTGCCGCTCATCGATATGACGGGATAAAGCAGCACCGCGCCGTCGGGGCGCGTCAGCAGATGATCCGCCGCATCGATCGCCGGATAGGTCCGCTCATACACCTTGGTGCAGAGGCACCCGGCGAGATGGCCACCGGCCGATCCACCGAGCACCGACACACGCTGCGGATCGACCTTCCACTGACCGCTGCCGCCGAAACGGATCAGCCGCATCGCCCGCTGTGCGTCCTGCAGCGCGACATCGGATCTGCCACCCCAGCGATCGGCCGGCAGGCGGTAGCGCAGGACGAAGGCGGCAATCCCGAGCGAGTTGAGCCAGCGTGCGGTTTCGAATCCCTCGCGATCGATCCCGACCCGGCTGTAACCGCCTCCCGGAATGATCAACACAGCGGCGCCCGTCGGGCTTGCGGCCGCGAAATAGGACATGGTCGGTCGCGTCACATGAACCGCGACACGATAGCGAAGCCCGGCATTGTCGACCTGGTCGTCGATCGTCTCGACCATTTTCGGCGCCGGACCGCCCGGCATCTTTCCCTCCGGCCAGAGCGGGACGACCAGATCGGGCTCGCGCGGGTCGAGTGAAAAGCCGCGCATGGTCACGACCGACGCCGATGCGGCCAAGAATTCGCGTCGCGACGTGATCATTGTCCAAGCTCCTGCCATGCCGCAACGGTCGCCACGGCCCGCGCGCTCACCGTCGCCGCATCATCGCCCGCCCGATAAAGGCTCGAGCCGAGACCGAAACCCGAGGCGCCCGCTTTGGTGAAGGCGGCGAAACCCGTTTCGTCAACGCCACCGACCGCGAAGATCCACGCGCTCGCCGGCAACACTGCCCGCCACGCCGCGATCGTCCCCGCGCCCAGTTCGCGTGCCGGAAAAAGCTTCAGGGCGTCGGCACCGGCACCCAGCGCCGCGAAAGCCTCGGTGGCGGTCGCGACCCCGGGCATCGACGCGACCCGGTTCGCCCGGGCCGTCGCGACCATTTCGGGCACGAAATTCGGCGCCAGCAGCAATCGCGCGCCGGCATCGACCGCGTCTTGCGCCGCGCGGGAATCAAGGACCGTACCCGCACCGATCAGGGCATGGTCGCCAAGATGCGCGGCCAGCCGGCTGATGCTGTCGAACGGCTGGGGCGAATTGAGCGGGACTTCGATCAGGACAAAACCCGCCTCGACCAGCGCTTCACCGATCGCCACGACCTTATCGGGTCGGACGCCGCGCAGGATCGCGACGAGCGGCAGGCGGGCTGCGGCGGTATCGAAGTCGATCATCGCCGCGTCAGTCCCGCGCCACCGTCGATCGGATAGACCGCGCCGGTGATCCAGCTCGCCTCGTCCGAGGCAAGGAACAGGATCAGCCGAGCGACCTCCTCGACCGTGCCCAGGCGCCCGATCGGATGGCGCAGGATATTAGCCGCACGCGCCGCGCTCGGATCGGCCTGGCGATCGAAGGACTCACGCAGCATCGCTGTGTCGATCGATGCCGGGGCGACGCAATTGGCGCGAACGCCGTCCGGCGCGACTTCGAGCGCGAAGGTCTTCATGAAAGTCTCCAGCCCGCCCTTCGACGCGGCATAAGCGGCAAGGCCCGGGGTCGCGCGGCCTGCATTGATCGAGGAGACGAAGACAAAAGCACCGCATCCTGCGGCCTGCATCGCCGGCGCGAATGCCTGGGTCAGGCGCAGCGCGCCGCCGACATTGACGTCATAGATGCGCGCGAACGCCGCCGGCGAAGACGCCAGCGTGCCGGCATGTTCGGTGGCGGCCCCGGCATGGACGACGATGGTCGGCGCGCCCAGTGTGCCGCCGATCCGGCCGGCAGCATCGGCGATCGCCGCATCATTGGCGAGATCGCAGGCGATACGGATATCGCCGTCGGCCGGCTCGACCAGATCGAGCGCGGCGACGCTCGCGCCCTCGGCCGCGAACAACCGGCAGATCGCCGCGCCGATCCCGCCCGCGGCGCCGCTGACGACCGCGATCTCCCCTTCAAGCCGCATCGCCGCTTCCCTCTCCATCGAATCGAATCGCGCCGCCCCAGCCGATATCGGTCACCGTCCCGCCCGGGGTGAACAGCGTAATATCCCAACGCGCCGCGACCGTCTCGCCCGGCGCCAGCACGATCGCCGTCCCGCGCGCCGCGGCGTCGGTCAGCGACGGCAAATCGCAAGCGGGTTCGAGTGCGATCATGCGGCGTGCGCCGTACCAGGGATAATCGCCTTCGCCCCCAAGCATCCGCCACAGGCCGAGCATCGGAAATATCTTCTCGTCCCAGCGCAAGGCGACCCCTGCGCCGCGGCGATCATTGGATACCGCGAACCAGCCGGCCGGCAGATCGTCCACCCGGGTGAAATCATGCAGACCGACCGCGTCGTCCGGCACGCGGCAAAGCGCGGTCGCCGCGCCGTCCCGCACCGGCCAGGTGCCCGAATGCCCGGGCTCGCCTTGGATGGTCCATACCGCACCCGCGGGAAGGTCGATCCGCGTTCCCGCCTCGATCAGCGGCGCGCCGAATGTCGGGTGCTGCCCCCATAATATCTCGATCGGATGCGCCGCTTCGCTGGTGACGCTTTCGTCGAGCCGCACCGTGCCGCTGCCGCGCTCGATCGTGAAGCGCCGCTCGACGGACAGCGGCGTCCGGCGCAGCCGGGTGTGCAGCGTCACCGTCACGCGTTCGGCACGGTCCTCCTCGATAACGATATTCCAGGCGAGGAAGGTCGCTTCGCCATGCTGACCATGTTCCGCACCGCGGTGGCGACACGGCACGGGTCCGTTGGGGAGCATGAGATACCAGCCACCCGGAAAAAGGTCGCGGAACGCACCGACCGCGAGTGGCGAGGGCAGGCTGTCCTGCGGCGACGACAGCGCCGCCGGCGCCTGATGGAGCATTTCGGTATCGGTCGGCTTATGAGTGAGCTCGAGGATGTCCGCGCCCTTGTCGGCACAGATCAACATGCGGAGCGTCTCATTCTCGATGCTGACACAACGGCGCCCGCGCCAGACAATTTCGCGCAGGCGACAGCCGTGATTGCGGTGCTGGCCGAAGCGGGGCGCAGATATTTCCATCGAGATCGACGATCCTCCCACGCTTTATTTGTGACAATGGTAGCAACATAAAAACTCTTAGTCAAAAACCAGCCGTACTAGGCGATCGCTTGGCAGCCAGGTGGAGTTTTTCGGCCAATATAGCATTCCATTCGCTGACATGGCGCAGCACCGCAACGTTTGACTTGTTGCTAAATCAGCGATATCTCAATCATTGTAGCCCGGCAGAAGGTTGTCAGCGAGGGGGACGAACTTGACCAAAACCATCGGCGGTGTTTTTCCAGTGCTGCCCACACCCTTTCGTGACAGCAGCGAGATCGATGAAGCCGGATTCATCCGGATCGTCGACTTTGTCGTCGCCTCGGGCGTGGATGGCGTCGTTTTTCCGGGCCTTGCCAGCGAGTATGACATGCTCTCGCTCTCCGAGCGCCAGCGCCTGATCGCGCTGGTCGGTGAGCGGGCAGCCGGGCGGGTCGATTTCATCGTCGGCGCGAGCAGCGCCGATGCGGCGGAAAGCGCAGCATTGGTACGCAGCGGCCGCGACGCCGGCGCGGCAGCCGCGATGGTCATGACCCCGGCTTCGTTCATCGGCGATCCGGCGGGGCTTGCCGCGCATTATACCGAACTCGGCGGCCATGGCCTGCCGATCATGCTGCAGAACGCGCCAAAGCCAATGGGCATCGGCCTGTCCCCGACCGAGGTGCTCGCAACACTCGCGGCAAGCCCGGTGGTCGCCTGGGTCAAGGAAGAGAATATGCCGTGCGGCCAGCGCATCAGCGCTTTGCTCGCGGCGGCACCGGCGAGCCTGATCGGCGTGTTCGGCGGCGCGGGCGGGCGTTACATCACCGATGAGCTCGCGCGCGGCGCGACCGGCACGATGCCCGCCGCCGAACTGCCCGAAGTCCATGTCGCGCTGATGGCCGCGCACCGCGCCAGGGACGATGGCAAGGTCCGCGATCTTTACGACCTGATGCTCCCGGTGCTGACCATGCAAGCGGTGTTCCGCTGGCGGCTGACCAAGGAAATCCTACGCCGGCGCGGCCTGATCGCCAGCGCCTTCACCCGCGCGCCCGGGCCGGAATTCGACGATGGCGATCATCGCGAACTGGACAAGCAGCTCGTCCGGTTGGAAGCTCTGACCGGGCCGATCGGAACGGGGCGATAACATGACGACAGCCGATGACGGCATCGCTTCGATCGAGACGTTCACCGTCACGATCCCGCGCGAAACGCCCTATCTCGGCGCATTGGGCCCCGGTGAAAGCGTCAACGCCGCCGGTTATATCGTCCGGCGCGGCAACCGCACCATCTATTCCACGGTCGATCGCTCGGTGGTCGTACGCGTCACGACGAAGTCAGGTGCGGTCGGCTGGGGCGAGACCTATGGACTGGTCGCACCGGCGGTCATCCATGCGCTGATCGACGATATCATCGCGCCGATCGTCGCCGGACGCTCGCCCTTCGATGTCGAAATGATCTGGGAGGATCTGTACGACCTGATGCGCGTACGCGGTTATCAGGGCGGCTTCTGGCTCGACGCGATCGCCGCGGTCGACATCGCGCTCTGGGACCTGAAGGCGCGCGCCTGCGATCGGCCGCTTCATCAGCTGCTCGGCGGGCGGCGTCGCGACACCATCCCGGCCTATGTGTCGGGCCTGCCCAAACCGACGCTCGCGGAACGCGTCGACCTCGCCCGATCGTTCGTCGACCGGGGTTTCGATGCGTTCAAATTCGCCGGGGTGGTCAGCTTCGACGGGATCGAGACGGAGATGGCGGCGCTGCGCGAGGCGCTGGGCGCGAAGATCAAGCTGATGGTGGATCTTCACTGGATGTTCAGCCCGGCAGAGGCCGTCGCACTGATCCGGCGGCTCGAACCCTATGACCTGAGCTTCGCCGAGGCGCCGTGCAAACCCGAGGACGTGGCCGGGCTCGCCGAAGTCGCGGCCCGGGTCGGCGTGCCGATCGCCGGCGGCGAGGAATGGCGGACGGTGTTCGACGCCCGCGCCCGCCTGGAGGCTCGCGCGGTGTCGATCGTCCAGCCCGAAATGGGCCATACCGGCATCACCCAATTCATGCGCATCGCTCATCTCGCCCAGGCGCACCACGCAAGGGTGATGCCGCATGCGACGATCGGTGTCGGCATTTTCGCGGCGGCCAGCCTGCATGCGGCGGCGGCGATCCGCGACTTGCCGTATCACGAATATCAGCACTCGATCTTCGACCGGTCGGCGCAACTGCTCGACGGGCGGCTGGAATGCACCGCCGGCCAGTTCGCGCTGCCCGAGGGGCCGGGGCTCGGTGTCGTTCCCAATGCGATGTTGTGGGACCATGTCGTTTCGTAAGCGATGGGCTGGCGGCGGGCGACCGCTTGCCGCTAGATGGCGGCCATGCGCACCAAGATAAACGCCCAGCCCAATCAGAGCCTGATCGACGGGATCATCACGCTGCAGGCACTCGCCGTGGCGGAAGAGCCGATCGGGTGCCGCGAGCTCGCGCGCCAGCTCGGTTTCGACCCGACCAAGGTCAACCGCTTGCTCAAGACGCTCGCTTATCTCGGCATCGCGCGACAGACCGCCAACCGCAAATATACCGCCGGGCCGGGTATGCATGTGCTCGCCGCGCAAAGCCTGTTCGCCTCCGGGCTGATCCGCCGCGCGCTGCCGGCGCTTGAGCATTTGCGGCGCTTCGGCCACACGGTTGCGCTTGGCGTGCTGTGGAACGACAACGTCAGCTACCTGTTCCACGCACCGCCGGGGATCGAGGCGTCGCGGGGCCTTGGCCGGATCGGGCTATTGCCGGCGACGGTGAGCGGGATTGGCCTGGCGCTGCTCGCCGAGCTCGACGACGAGGAAGTGGCCGAGCTTTATGAGGGCAAGGATATTCCGAACTTCGGCGGCGGCATCACCGCGCTGCTGACCAAGCTCGACGAGATTCGCTCGCTCGGCTTTGCGCGTGTCCATGTCGCCGATGACCGCGACCATCACATCGTCGCGGTCTCGATGGGCGATCCCGTGCACGCGGCGATCGCGATGTCGGGGTGGATACCCGAGAACGCCACGCTGCCGATCGTCGATGCCCTGCGACTCGCCGCGACCGAGATCGGCAAATAGCGCGACATACAGGTGAACGTGTTGCTTCACGTGGCACAAAATACCGGCAAAACTTGATCCGATAGCGTCCGGCAAAATGCCCGCTCGCCTTCGTGATCTCCTAGTAATCTCATTGAAAGCACGCCCCGGTGTGGCATCGCACGCACAATGCTTGACACGTCACTAAATGTGCAACATTCTGAAGATGAGAAGAACGGATCACGTTCTCGCTTCAATCGAGGGGGAGGATACGGCATGGCACGACATATCGCATTGCGTTCGAGCGCACTGGCGATCGCGGTGGCAGCCCTGGCAGGGATTGCCCCGGCATGGGCGCAGACTGAACCCGTGACGCCGGCGCCGAACGGCACCGCCCAGACCCCCGAGACTCAGGCTGCCGATAGCGGCGCCGATGCCGATGGGGACATCGTCGTCACCGGTATTCGCGGCAGCATCACGCAAGGGCTGGCCGCCAAGCGCGACGCGACCCAGTTCGTCGATGCGATCGTCGCCGAAGATGTCGGCAAACTGCCCGACAAGAACATCGCCGAATCGCTGCAGCGCGTTTCCGGCGTCCAGATCAGGCGCTCGCTGGGCGAAGGCACCAGCGTCTCGATCCGCGGCCTGCGCCAGAACCGGACCGAGGTGAACGGCCGTACATTGGTCAGCCCGTTCGGCCGTGGCCCGGGCATCCCGGCGGACGCCGATTTCAATCCGCTGTCGCTCTATCCGGCCGAACTGATCAGCCGGCTCGAAGTGACCAAATTGCTCTCCGCCGACCAGAGCGATGGATCGCTTGGCGGCACCGTCAACATCATCACCCGCAGGCCGCTCGACAGCCGCGACCGCATCATCGCGATCACCGCGGAAGGCACGCACAGCGACCTCGGCAAGCGCGAGGGTTATGACGCGTCGGCGCTGTTCTCGGGCAATTTCGGCGAAGGCCGGTTCGGCGCGCTGCTGAATGTGACTTATTCGGACAAGCCGGTGCAGGAGGATTCGTTCAACTCATTCGCCGGCTTCCTGCCGCTGACCACGGCCTTTGATCCGAATGGCGACGGCGTCGCGGACAATGATCCCAACCATGACGGCGTGCCCGGTACCTATATCGCCGATCTGCGTTACCAGTCGCT
Source organism: Sphingomonas sp. (assembly GCF_050725575.1). Classification (GTDB taxonomy): domain Bacteria; phylum Pseudomonadota; class Alphaproteobacteria; order Sphingomonadales; family Sphingomonadaceae; genus Sphingomonas. The sequence continues at coordinate 106,994 of NZ_JBOHHW010000010.1, forward strand.
GCGCGAGCGCCGTAAGCGCGTCGGTATCAACGGCGTGCTGCAATGGCGCCCGACCGACGAGCTCGAATTCACACTCGACACGATTTACACCAACGGCAAGGCCGAACGGCGGCGCAACTGGTTCGCGGTCGCCCTGTCGAGCGTCGGCAGCGCCTATACCAGCTATACCTTTTCACCCAATGAAGTGCTGGTCGCCGGCACGATCCGGGCGCCGTTGCAGGGCAATGACGAGCGGCTCGATATTCGCGACCATTCGCTGTCGAGCGCACTCGACGCGACCTGGGAACATGGCCCGATCAAGCTGCGCGCCGAGGGCAGCTATTCCAACGCCACGCTGAATTACGACCAGACCTATATCCGCACGCAGACGATCAATTCCTATCTGACCGGATTCGACTTCCGCAATTCCGCGGTCCCGCAACTGACCCTGCCGAGCGGCGTGAACCTGCTCGATCCGACGATCTATCGTTATTCGAATTTCTTCGACAATCGCTTCCTGTCGAACGCCAAGGAATATGCGGGCCAGGTCGACGGCACCTATCAGATCGACAGCGGGATCCTCGACTCATTCCAGGCCGGCGCGAAATACGCCAAGCTGAAGACCCAGCGCACCAGCCTGACCACTCAGCTTACCTCGAACGTCACGCTGCCGTCGCTGTCGTCCAGTCTCTACGAACCGGTCGATTTCGCCGGCCTGCTCGGCGGCAACGCGCCGTTCGCGGAACAGTATCTCGCCGGCAATCCATTCGGCACCGGCGCTCAATTCGCCTGCGTCGCCATCCTCGGCCAGGGCAATTGCACGCCGCGCTTGCTTGATCCAACCGCCTCGTACCGGCTCAATGAACAGACCACCGCCGCTTATGTGAAGCTGAACATCAAGGGCGACCTCGGGTCGATCCCGTTCTCGGGCAATATCGGCGTGCGTTACACGCACACCGCGCGTGACGCGGAATCGGCCTTCAAGCGGTCCAACGGCACTTTCGCGCCGATCACCGCCAACCCCGACTTCACCGACTGGCTGCCGAGCGCGGTGCTGAAGTTCGATGTCAGCAAGACCCTCGTCTTCCGTGTCGGCGCGGCCAAGGTCGTCGGCCTGCCGGACTCGCAGGATCTCAGTCCCGGCCTGTTGCTCAACTCGATCGTGTTCACCGCGACCGGCGGCAACCCCAATCTCCAGCCGTTCCGCGCCACGCAATATGACGCGTCGGCGGAATGGTATTTCCGCGAGGGGTCGGCGCTGACGATCGGATTGTTCTACAAGGATATCGGATCGTTCCTGTCGACGCGGTCAGCGTTCGAAACGGTGCCGGGCGAGGCACAGCAATATCTCGTCACGCGCAAAGTGAACGGCACGGGCGGATCGCTCAAGGGTGTCGAGGTCCTGCTCCAGCTGCCGTTCAACTTCCTGCCCTCGCCGATCGACGGCTTCGGCATCCTCGCCAATTATTCCTATATCGACAGCTCCACGCCGTTCACGAACGCACGGACCAAGGAGGAGCTGCCGCTCGAGGGCCTGTCGAAGAACAATGCGAACCTGGTGGTCTATTACGAGAAATACGGCTTCGGCGCTCGTGTCGCCTATAATTACCGCAGCGGTTATCTCGACAGCATCACGGCGGGCGGCGAGGGCTCGTTCTTCAAGCCGTACAAGACGATCGACGCCTCGATCCGCTACGATTTCGGCAAATTCTCGATCTTCGCGGAGGGTGCCAACCTCAACAACGAGAAGCAGGTTCGCTACACCGGCGCGCCGGAGGCGATCGCCCTCTATGCCGAACAGGGCCGCCGCTTCTCGATCGGGGCCAGCGCGAAGTTCTGATCGCGCGTGACGGAAAAAGGCTGGCGACATGACGACGGACGGGCTGTTCATTGCCGGCGATTGGGGGTCGAGCGCGATGCGCCTGCACCTTTGTCGCCGGGGCCCCGCCGGCCCGGAAATCCTCGATAGCGTCGCCGGCCCCGGCGCGAAAACGGTGACCGATCACGAAGCCGCGTTTTTCGATGCGGCGGGTGGCTGGCTCGACCAGCATGGGGCGATACCGATCCTGCTGTCCGGCATGATCGGATCGACGATCGGCTGGCGCGAGGCGGGTTATGTCGCCGCGCCGGCCGATGCCGCCGGGCTTGAAACCCGATTGCTGCGATTCACCGCACGCGGGGTTGCAATCGCGATCGTGCCGGGCCTGTCCTGCACCAATATATTCGGCTTCCCCGACGTGATGCGCGGCGAGGAGATGCAGTTGTTCGGCTGGCTCGCGACGCGTGACGACGATGCTGTCGAGCGGCTGATCTGCTTGCCCGGGACTCATGCCAAATGGACCCGGACGCACGGACGCCGCGTGATGGATTTCTTCACCAGCATGCAGGGCGAACTGCACGAACTGCTGCTGCAGCACAGCCTGCTCGGTCGCTCGCTGGACCGCGCGCCGGATCCGGCCGCACCCGTCGACGCACATGCGTTTCGACACGGCGTCGAGGCAATGGCGGCCGATCCGACGCTCGCCATCGAGCATGCGATCTTCGCGATGCGGTCCCGCATCCTGACCGGCGATCTCGGCCAGGGTGCGGCGCCATCCTTCCTGTCGGGGCTGATGATCGGCGCCGAAGTGCGCGACGGCATTCATGCCCATGCGATGCGCGGCATGACGGTCACGCCTTTGGTCCTGATCGGCAGCGAACGACTGGTCGAATTATATGGCATCGCGTGCGACCGGCTGGGCGTCGCCCATGTCGATATGGTCGACCGTGACCTGGCCGTTCGCGGCCTCGCCGCGCTGATCGCGCCCGCCGTGGCGCCGGCGGCATGACCGCGCCAGTGCGGAGCAAATTGCGCTGGGCAATCCTCGCCTTGCTGTTCGCCTCGACCGTGATCAACTATCTTGATCGTCAGGCGCTTTCGATCCTCGCGTCGACCGTCCAGCGCGATCTGGGCATGACGACGCTCGATTACGCGCATGTCGTCCAGCTCTTCCTGATCGCCTATACCGCGGCATATCTGATCGCCGGACGGGTCACCGACTGGCTCGGCACCAAGGTGAGCCTCGCCTTGTTCGTCGGCTGGTGGTCGATCGCCAATCTGCTGACCGGTCTGGTCAGTTCGGCCGGTCAACTCGGTGCGGCGCGCTTCGCGCTCGGGCTGGGCGAGGCGGGCAATTACACCGCCGGGCCAAAGGCGGTGTCGGAGCATTTCGAACCGTCCGAACGCGCGCTCGCCTTCGGCATCTATACCGCGGGCGCGATGGTCGGCGCGACGCTCGCCCCGCCGCTGATCGCCGGACTGGCGATCGCCTATGGCTGGCGCGCGGCGTTCCTGGCGACGGGCAGCCTGGGGTTCGTCTGGCTGATCGCCTGGCTGCTCGTCTATCGCTCACCCAAGGGAACGCCGCCGCGTGCGCGGCCATTGCCCGAGGCAGGGCTATGGTCGGCGATCCTGCGCGACCGGACGATCTGGCTGCTCGCACTGTCGCGCGCCATCGCCGACCCGGTGTGGTATTTCTATTTGTTCTGGTTTCCCAAATATCTGACCGACGCGCGCGGGCTTGACCTTGTCGCGGTCGCCTCGTTTGCGTGGATCGTCTATCTCGCCGCCGATATCGGCAGCGTCGGCGGCGGCTTCCTGTCGAGCCGGCTGGTCAAGCGCGGGATCGATCCGGCGCGCAGCCGGATCATGGCGATGGCGGTCGCGGTCGTGCTCGCCCCGCTTGGCGCGTTCATTGCGACCGGACCGATCCTGCCGATCGTGTTCGCGCTCGGTTCGCTGGTCGCGTTCGCCCATCTCGTATTCCAGATCAACATGGGGACGCTGATCGTCGACCTCTATCCCGGCCGCGTGGTCGCGACGGTGTTCGGCGTGATCGCCGCGGGCAGCGGCGTCGGCGGAATCATCTCGACGCAGATCGTCGGCAGCCTCGTTTCCGGCGGCAGCTATGATCATGTGTTCATCCTGATGGCGTTGCTCCACCCGGTCGCCTGGGGCGTCGCCTGGCTGGCGTGGCGGTCGGCGGCGCGATCGCCGGTCCGCGCAAGAGTGCCGGCATGAACGATCGCGACTTGCTGCGCCGCGCCGCGGTCACGACCATGCGGTGGAATTTCCGCCTATGGGGCTTTGGCGAGGCGATCGCGCTGCGCGGATTGCTCGCCAGTGCGCCGGTACTGAACGACGAAACGCTCAACGGCTTCGTCTACGGCCTGATGCGCGGCTGGGTCGGGCGCGGCGTGGCGCGGTCAAACGAGGATCATGTCGCGCCGGGACGCGAATTGCTCGCGGTGTGGGAACGAGAGCGCGATCCGGTGCTGCTTGATGCCGCCCGATCGCTGGCGGCGCTCAACGCATCCTTTCCCAAGGGCGCGACCGGCGCACGCTGCCATCGCCCCGACACACCGGGCTGGCGGCACCAGATCTGGGTCGATTGCATGGACATCGACGGGCCCTTCCTGGTCCGGCTGGCGGCGGCCACTGGTGAGGATCGCTATTTCGATCAGGCGGCCGAGGAATTGCTCGGTTATGCGCGCGCATTGCAGGATGAGGGCGGCGGGCTGTTCCGCCATGGCCACGAGAAATATGCCGGGCGCAACGGCGCGCATTGGGCGCGTGGTAATGGCTGGGCGCTGATGGGGCTGGCGGATTCGCTGGAGATCCTGCCGCCCGAACATCCCGCCGCCGCCGAACTCCGCCAGCGCCTGGCCTCGCTCGTCGCCGCGCTGGCGGCGCGGCAGGACGAGGGCGGGCTGTGGCACACCGTCCTGACCGACGACGCGACCTATCTCGAGACCACGCTTGCGGCGATGGTCGCCTGCACGCTGCCCGTCGCGATCGGGCATGGCCTGGTCGACCCGCGCTTCGCGGCGATGGCCGGGGCGGCGCGCGCCGCGATGCTGGCGCATGTCGATGCCGACGGTGCGCTCGCGCTGGTCAGCGACGCAACGCCGGTCGGCGAGCATCGCGGCTATGCGACCCGGCCATTCGGCATCTTTCCCTGGGGCCAGGGTCCCCTGTTGCTGACGCTGGCGAGGAGTGACGCATGAAGATCACCAAGGTCGAAGCCATCCCGATCCAGGCCAGGGCGATCGACAAGAAACCCTATTGGGGCAGCGCCGCCTGGGGTGACGAGCGCGGCACGCGGGGTGAGATTTCGACCGAATATCCGACGCCGCAGCGCCGGCGTTATGTCTATTCGAAGACGATCGACACCGTCATCGTCCGGATCGAAACCGATGACGGCCGGGTCGGCTGGGGCGAAGCCAAGGCACCGGTCGCGCCACAGGCGACCGCCAAGATCATCGACCTGCTGCTCGCCGATATCGTGATCGGCGCCGACCCGCGCGAGACGACGCTGTTATGGGAACGGATGTACGCCGGGATGCGCGTCCGCGGCCACCGCGCCGGTTTCTATCTCGAGGCGATCAGCGGCGTCGACATCGCGTTATGGGATCTGGCCGGGCAAGCGGCCGGCGCTTCGATCACCACCCTGCTCGGCGGGTCGTTCCGCAATCCGGTGCGGGTCTATGCCTCGGGCCTTCCCGCCTTGCCGATCGATGCGCCCGACGATGCGCTGGCGCAGCTCGTCGCCGATGCGGTGGCGCTGCGCGATGCCGGTTATACCGGGCTGAAAATGGCGATCGGGCGCGGCCTGAAGGGCGATCTCCGGTCGATCGGCGCGGTGCGCGATGCATTGGGCGACGACTTCATCATCTATGCCGATGCCGCCGGCGTTTACAGCCGCGCCCAGGCGATGTGGCTCGGCGGCGCGCTACAGGATCTGGGCGTCGGTTTCTTCGAAATGCCGACCTTTCCCGAGGACGTCGAGGGTTATGCCGAACTCGCCCAGGCGCTGACCATTCCGATCGCGCTCGATTCGATCGGCTCGCGGCACGAAGCGGTCGAGCTGATCCGCGCCCGCGCGATCGACGTGCTGCAACCCGATGTATGCCGCGCCGGCGGCATCACCGAATGCCGCCGCATCGCCGAACTCGCCGACGCGCACGGCCTTGCCTTCGCGCCGCATATCAGCATCGGCTCGGCAATCCATTTCGGCGCTTCAGCGCACCTCGCCTCGGCCATGCCCAACACGCTGACCAGCGAATATTGGATCGGCGAAAACCCGATCGGCAATGTCATCCTCGACGCGCCGCTGCTGCTCGACCGGGGCTATCTCCACACGCCCACCGCACCCGGCCTCGGCCTGTCGATCCGTGAGGAGGAGCTTCGCAAGCACAGCGCATGACGCGCTCAACGGGACCGTCGGCCTCCCACCTTCCTCGCCGACCGATAAGGAGAAGCGATGTGAAGAGAATCTTTTCGTCATTCGTCCGCCGGCCCGTTTCGTGGCGTTCGCGCGCCGCATTGCTGGTCACCGCCACGCTGATACCCGCAAGCATGGTCAGCGCCGCGCCGCCCTCTCCGCTCTACGGGCTTGCCTGGGAGGAGACGTTCAGCGGCACGTCGGTCGACACGACGCGGTGGAATTTCCGTACCGACGTCAAGGCGCTGAGCGCACAGCTCGCGGCGAATGCCACCATCGCCAACAGCCAGCTCAGCCTGTTGATGAAGCAGGAGGCGGTCAGCGGCAAACAATACACCGGCGCTGGCGTGATCAGCAAACAGCTGTTCGGTTATGGCTATTACGAGGTCCAGGCCAGGACGACGACCAACCAGGGCTGGCACAATTCCTTCTGGATGATGGCCGGCAACGGCAGCGACACCTTTGCCGCCGGTCGGTATCTGGAGATCGACCAGAGCGAGATCGACACACAATCGCCCTCCTCCGTGCCGAGCGGCCTGCAAATCTGGAATGGCCAGGCGGGTTCGGGCGCCAATATCGGCGGACCGCGCTGCGCCACCTACTCCCCCGGCTTCTCCACCACGGGCGCGCTCCATACCTATGGCGCCGACTGGCGCGAGGGCGCGGTGGATTTCTACCTGGACGGCGTGAAATACTGCACCGTCGCGTATTCGACCACGACCTACCGGCAGGATCCGGTCAATATCTGGCTCACCGCGCTGGCCTATAAAACACCGGTGACGGTGGGCGGGACGCCGCAGATCTACGACACAGTCCGGTTCTACAAGCGCGATCAATATGTGATGAACGGCCGCTATGGTTACAGCGAGAGCGGTTCGGGCTGGCTGAACAGCACCCTGACCGGCTTCGGCCTGCTGCCGCAGCGCTATAGCTGTACCGCCGGCGCGACCGCGACCTTTGCACCCGGCTTCAACCAGAGCGGCAATTACCGGGTCTATATCTGGAAACTGGTCAACCCCAACGCCGATACCCAGGCCGAGATCGCCGTGCACGCACCGGCCGGGACCACGACGACTTATGTCAACTTCACCTCCGGCACGTCGGGCTGGGTCGATCTCGGTCAGTATAATTTCAACACCGGCTCGACCAACCCGGCGGCCTCGGTGACGAACACCGTCCATGCCGGTTGCCAGCGCTCGGGCGCGGTCAAGTTCGTCCGCGTCGCCTGAACACCCGGCGGGCGGGCGAGGAATGCCCGCCCGCACGCGACAATCAAAACGATAATTGGGAGATATGCCATGAACAAGATGCATCTGATGCTGGCTGCCTCGGCCCTGGCGATCACCGGTCTCGCGGTGGCGGCCAGCCTCGCCGGCCGGCCATCGGCGACTGAAGATGAGGCGATCCGGGTGGTTCCCGGCAAGCCGGCAGCGACACCGATACCCGCCTCGTTCAGCGGCACGGGCCCCTATCTGCCTCTCGCGGCGGCGGCCGCCACCGTGGCGGGGGTGATCGAGGAACGGATGCCGCGCAATGCCGATGCGTCGAACCAGGCGGCGTGGTGGATACCGCTCGCGATCCATGGCGGGTCGCATTATTTCGCATTCGATTCGCCCGGCGCGACCGTCGCCACGCACGAGGTCAAGGTCGGCAGGCGCGATGCGGCGGGTGTTTGGACGTTCGGATCGCTGCTCAAGGCGGACGGCACGGTCTGGTCGCAGACCGACGATCCCGGCCATTATCAGCCCACCATCGCGATCGACAGCGACGGCTACATCCATGTCTGGGCGGATATGCACAATAATGACTGGCGCTATTTCCGCTCGTCGGCGCCCGGCGACATCAGCGACCTGCGCCAGCGAACCGACATGCCCGGCCATGGCCAGTTCACCTATCCCGTCGCCAAGACCGCGCCCAATGGCGATGTCTGGCTCTTCCTGCGCAACCGTTCGGGCAGCGACGGCACGGGCGAACTCTATCGCTGGACCAATGCCGCCAATAGCTGGGCGAAGATCAGCGGCTTCGCCTACACTGCCGGTGCGGTGGTCTATCCCGACGATATGGCGTTCGGCAGCGACGGGACGATCAGCCTGGCCTGGGAATGGGCGAAGACGATGCCGCGGGCGCTGCGCCATTATGGCAGCTATCTGCGCTATAATCCGGCGACCAATGCCTGGTCCTATATGGACGGCACGGCCGCCACGATTCCGGTTACCCTGACGTCGAGTCCGAAGCTGTTCTTCCTGCCGCTGCAGCCGGGCGAGACCTTCACCACCGACGAGACGCTGCAGGGTGTGCAGAGCGTGAAGCTCGCGCTCGATTCGAACAACCGCCCGACGATCGCCTATCGGTATCGCCCCACCGACGGCAGCGGCCTGAAGAATTTCGATGTCTGGCGCATCCGCTGGAACGGCAGCGCCTGGGTCGACAAGGAAAAGATCTACACCGCAAACAACGACGTGCCGGCCGGTCTGGGCCTGACGCGCACCGCGACGCGCGTCCGCATCTATTTTGCCACCGATTCCGGCGGCCTGCAGCGCGCCGCCCGCACCGCCACCACGCCATGGGTCACTACCGCGCTTGCACCGGGAAGGGATATCGAACGGGTCAACGTCACGCCGATCGATGATGCGAACGACCTGATCTATGGCGGCGCCCCGACCGATATCGATGCCAATACGGGCAGCGTCTATTGGCTGAAGTCGACCGATTAGCGCTCATTCGGCACCATCTCGCATCTCGCGGCTGGGTTCCGCTCATGTCAAAGAGCGGGGCGATGGTCGACGGTGCCGATTGGAGGAGGGTTAGCGGTTGAATCGGCGGGGAGTTGTCAAATTAATGCGAACTCGTTTCCGCACGATGCAGCGAACGCGCTGGGTTCGAAGTCTCAGTTCGCGATCTGACACCACTCGGCCAGTGCGGCTGAGCGGGAGGGATTCGAACTAACCCCGCAAGCCATTGTTCTTCCCAGCCTTCCGATCGACGAATTTTTCGTGGTACCACGGAATGTACTGCAAAATTTCGCCTAAAAACCGAGGTTTGGCGCCTCAATCCGAATCCGTGCGCCTCTATCGAACCACAGTACATCGTCAGGTTTGCGGATAGATTTCTGGCGGTGGAAAGTGCGTTTCAGAGTAAGCGTGGTCTGAAGACCGCGGAAACGCTGAACTGGTGGTTAGCGAATGTTGTTGAGCGCAGCGATGCGGCCCGCCTCATCCAGCCGACGTTCGGCATCTGCTGGACTATCCCATTGTGCGATAGTTTGGGCAATCTCCCGCTCTCCTCGCTCCAAAGCGAAAGCAACAGCATCCATTTGCTTCATTCGCGGGCTATTATAGGCGACCATCGTATCCATTCCGTGGTCGAGCAACAAAGCCGCACTCGCGGAGCTGCGCCCTACAATCGCCGCAAACAGCGGGTTTCGGACGGCTCATACCAGAGCAGCTTGACGAGATCGCCACGCTTGCCGCGGAACGCGAACAGCGCGCCGGAGTGCGGACTCTGCTCCAGCACCTGTTGCAGCAGCACCGCCAGGCCGTCGAACCCCTTGCGCATATCGGTCGCGCCGCACGCCAGGAATATTCATTCCATAGTCGGGAGAGTCCGTCTGGTGACGACAGCTACGTGTCCGGAGAACGACGACACAGTCTATCGGCGGCATTGCGCCTCAGTCCCGGTCATTGAGCGTGTATGACGTCACTCCCGAAAGCGGTCGTTCTTTCAGAGCGACCCGCCAAGGCCCACCGCCGGTCACCGCCACCGCACCGGCCGGGAGAAGCATTGCTGGCACAACCTCATCGAGCGCCTCTTCAACAAACCCAAGAACGAGGGGGGGGCGGGTAGCCACCCGCAATCACAAAAGCAGAGAATCATACCTCGGCTTCGTCGCCCTCGCGTCAATCAAACTATCGATGCCCTTTTGCCACGAAGCCTAGCCAGCGCATTGCGACGATGATGCGCGTTGAACCGCCGTCTTCCCCTCAAGTAACAATCAACGAGACCTCAAGGGCATATTGGCCACCGCCGCCCGTGAAACGAGGCAGGGAGCGACGCTCTTCGCGGCCTTTCATAGCGATCAGCTCGAGCCGGCTCAGCCACAGGCTCGGCGAGCCGAGCGGATCGTCGGCGCTCAAATCGTCGATCTCCTCGCCCGAGCCCGCCAGAATGAGGAACTCGCCCGGGTCTGGAAGATCGATCCTGCCAGTGTCTATGGAGAGCGCGCTGCCATCTTCCATGTCGTTGAGCATGCCGGTCGAAAGCTGCTGCTCCCGCCCGTCGCCGCGCACGATGCGCAGACGAAGGCGCACTTCGTCATCGCCCGGACCGCTCGTCGTCTCAAAGCAGAAGACGCGCTTCAGTGCGATCGACACCTGACGGATCTCGGTTTCAGCTATAGGCAATAGCTGGTTCAAGACGGCGAGCCGGGTCCGAATGCCGTAATGGTCGGACATGTCACGCCCGCGCGAGGACTGATGATTGACGACGACGCTGTCGTCATAGCTCGCCTCGAACATCACCCCCTGCCAGACGAGGAAATAGTCGAGACGCTGCGCGCCTTGCTGGAACCGGGCAGGATCGACCTCAAGCCGCGTGGCGCTACCGTCGGGAAAGGACGAGATGCCGCTTCCATCGCGTTCGCTGGTCGCCTCCGGGTGCGCGACAGCCCCGGCGCCGGTTGGTGGCTGGTATTTTGGCATGAGGTCCATGTCGGGTTTGAGCTCGGCGTAGAGATGCGCAAGCAGCGCCTTGCCCTCGCTGGACTGATCTAGCCCGTCCACATTGAGATCGCCGAGCAGGATCGCGGGAGAGCGGGCGTCGCGGCTGGCGTGAATGAAGGCGCCCAGATGATTGATCTGCGCGACCAGCGTGTCATAGGCGTCCTTCCTCGTGCCGACGAGCGGTGTCAGATTCTGCGTATGTGATAGAAATACGTCGAGAGGACAGGGTAAGTCCGGTGGCTGAATACGCGCGTGCACTACGCCCTTGTTGGCACCGCAATCCTCACCGGCGCACTGGCGGTAGATACAGGCGTCGGAGCCCGTGATCGGATGCCGGCTCAGAAGGAAAAGGCCGCTCCCCAGCGGCAAGCCTTCGCCGATGATCCCACCTGCGACGCCGCCGATCACCGCTCCGCCAAAACCGCCGACCAGCGCGCCCAGGCCCGCTCCCGCGGCAGCGCCGGCGAGTGTCGCGCCGGCTCGCCAGGCGCCAAACTCGTCCGGGCCGTCCAGCCGATAAGGGTAGAGGTCGCCCAGCTCCTTCGCGATGCGCTCACGATCGGCATCGTGCCACATCTCGCTCAGGCCCACGACATCGAAGCGGTCGGCACGCAGCACAGCGATCAGCATGGCGAGCGCTTTGTCTCGCTCCGAACCGTTGTACGGCGCTACGGCATAGAACAGGCCCATATTCTGACTGTAGATTCGAAGGTCCGCCGGGTGATCGAGCACGGGATGATAGCCACCCACCGTCCGCTGCTCCTGGCTGATGTCATGGGTCAGCGACGAGCCACCCTGCTGAATCCGGTAGCGCTTCTGCTGCCACGCGATCTGCGCATAACCATTCTCGATGCGGGGGAACTCGTCGTCGGAAAAGACCAGCCCGGCATAGCATGCTTCGTCCTTGTCATAATGAAGCTCAAGGCGCGAGCCGTTCGGTATGTCGTAGCTGCACTCGAAGTCGCTGAGCTTCCAGTTGAGGCCGTTAATATGGATGCGGGCGCCGAGGACACGCTCGACAAAGGCCTCGTAACTGCCAAATTCCGCTTCATCGCCGATCTGAACGATGAAGATGTTGCGCTCGGCGTTGACCATAATCTCCTTGCAAGCCCAGTCGCCGTCATGCGTCCAGTGCGGCATCTGCCCGGAGAAAAGCCCGATATAGCCGCCGCCGACGCGGCCGAATACCCATCGTCCTGTCTCGACATTGCAGTTTGAAGGCTTGCGGAATGGAAAATAGCGAAGACTGCGCGTCTCCCGTTCGCCGACCGAGGAAGGCGGCTCTCCCCGGATGCCTTCGGGAAGATCGTCGAATGCGTCCTGCGGGAACCAGGCGTGGAAGCGGTGGCCGAATAAGAGGAGTTGGAAGGCTTTGGGCTTATAGGCGAGGATCGCTGCTCCCTTCATCTGAAGCACGCGGGGGTTGGTCACGCTTCCGGTCCACCAATCCGGCCCGTCCGAGTCCGACGGGAGCAGCGTCACATCCTTTGAAAGAGTTTCAGCACCTTTGATGCCGCCGATGATTCCGCCCGCGATGGTGCCCGCAGGGCCGAGCAGGCTGCCGAGCCCGGCGCCAAGGACGGAGCCGCCTGTCGCACCAAGCGGTTCACCGATCGAGCGGTCGATGCCGCCGCCAGCCGAGGGGTGCGAGGTGAAGACGGTGGCGCAGACCGATAGACTCGCCTGGCAGACACTTCCCTGAAAGCTCAGCTGCCCGGCACGATGGTTCTGGGTCGAGGAGAGGACGGCATTGCCGGTTCGGTAGGTATAGACATTGCCGCGCGTATAGGCGGAGCCTTCAGTAATGATCGAGATCGCGTTAGCGACCTCATCCTCCTGGCCGAAGGGATTGCCGAACAATGGGATGAGCAGCGGGGCAGCAGGTCCTGCAGCGACATAGCCCGCGAGCTTGGCGCCAGTCAGGAGACCGGCGATCGCACCTGTCTTGGGAAGGATGTCCTGATAAGGCTTGGTCTCGGCAAGGCCGTAGCGCTCGACGATTTTGCGCGTGCCGGCGATCACATCCTTGGTGAACCACGAGGCACGGCTCCACCAGCGCATCACATCGGCTTCGTCGGAAAAGCCGATGCCGTAGGTGGCAGCCTCACTCCAGTTGATCGACGTCCGCGTGCGGTCGATCCATTTTTGCGGCCGGTGCCGGCCGATCTTCAGAATGACGTCGGGGACACTATAGCGCCGGCTGGATGCAAAGGAACAGGCGGAAAGCGCGTTGAGCGAGGAGAAGAGTCCGTGGCGGCCGTCGAACAGGATTCCGATGAGATCGCCGGGCGACTCGTGCCAGCCGCAATTCTTGTGCTTGAAATGCGAGCGGCTTGCCGCCACGCCGAACATACCGTTGATCGTGTAACGCGCGAGGTCGAACAGCACCAGATCGAGTACCATCGCCGCGCGCCGCTGAATCGAGCGATCCAGAGCGAAATCGATAAGGTTTAGAAGGGCGAGGACATGCTCGTCATAATAGCCGGGCGCGTTCCACTCGCTGAACCCGAAGCGCAGGCGATCGGTAAGCCAGGCATCGATGCGCACCCGCGCGCGCCTGACCCGCTCACGGCCGGTCGGATCCCGATAATGAGAAGCCGGTTTGGAACGATAGCGCTCACCCGGCCGGAATGTCTTGGCGGTGAGCCACTGACCCGCGAGATATTCGGCCGTGGCGAACAATATCTGGTGGTTCTCCGACCAATATTGCATCTCATATTTATACTTGGCACCGTCTGCGTCTCGCTCCTCGCCGCTGATCTCGTTCGCCTTCTCGCCACGACCGCGCCGCGCTTCGTTATCGGCTTCCTTGGCGGCAACGGCGCGATCACGCCGCGCCTTCCTGAATGCCGGCTCCTCGATGGCCCGGAATGGCTCGTCATGCCAATATTTGAAGCTGAGCAGGGCGGCCTCGATACGGCGCTGCGTCGCTCCGTCGAACGACGGAGACTTGGCGCTACTGTCTCGCCAAGGAGCGCTTATCCCGCGCGGCACCTCACCATGGAGCAACACCAGGCGCAGGAGAATGTTGAGGCCGAAGTCGGCATTGTCCTCGAACAGGGCGAGCTCGTGCAGATCGCCGACAGCCTGGGCCCAATAGCGGCCGGGGAGCATCTTCTCTTTGTTCCAGGGGAAAAGCTCCACCGTCCGTTCGGGAAAGCGGGCTGCGAGCTCAAGCCTTGCCAGCGGGCGAAAGACGCTGTCGTCATCCTTGAGCGGCGCGATCGGGCGGTCGCCGGCCTGCAACTGCGCGCAGTTCGGAAGGTTTGGTCGACGGTAGCGGAGCAGCTCGCAGGCCGTTAGCACGGAATAATAGCGCTGCTCGACGTCGGGGCCCCAGCCCAGCTCCTTGATCCAATTGGGATGAGTCAGATAGGCGTTGCGAACAAGTGCTTCATGATAGCAGGCCTTGCGCTGCTCGACGCCTTCCTGGAGCAGCGTCATCAGCGCGCGCGCCTGCGCCTCAGGCCGGCACCCATTCGCCGCCCACATTCTTCCAGGCCGGCAGGCCGTCTTCGGTCCTGAGCGCAACCAGGCTGCTCGGCAGCTTGACGGTCCAAGGGTCGCCATAGGGCGTAGCGGCGCCGGCCGCCTGCTGCGCTTCCCTAATTTCGGCGATCAGCGGCACATAGAGCGGGCTGTTGATCTCGGGCGGTGCCCCCCCATCCCAAAGCAAGCCCTTCTCCATGAAGTAGACCACCGCCTCCTCATAGCCGGGCCTGACCGGCAGCACGACGCGGGCCGCGCCCGCCCTCAGGAACTCGGCGAACGCTTCGTCCGTGTCCTCGATCGGCAGCTTGCGCATCCACTGGTCCTTGCGACCCCAGAAATAGCTGTAGAGGCCGTACATCAACTGCTCCCATTCGAAGGCCTGCTCGAAGAAGCGCATATAGGTGCCGAGGATCTGCGCATGCGGCAGCCGGACCTGTGGATAGGCGACGCTTTCGCCGGTGATCGGGTCGGGTTCGTAAACGATGTTGATCGCGTTGAATGCGTCGAAAAATTGATTGGTGATTATGGAGATGCAGCTCTTTTTGAGCTCGTCACGCTCGAGCTTGCGCTTCTGCGCGCTCGACTGACCAATCACCCCGACCTTGAGCGCGGCCAGCACATTGGCGAGCCGTTCCTCATAATCGGCTTTCTTGCGCAGATAGGCTTGCAACAGCGCGTCATAGGTGCGGCTCTGCCATTGCGAATAAAGCGTGTCGGAGCGCCTGACGGTGATCCCGACGACGAACGCATAGGATACGATGTACCAAGTGTTGACGGCGATCGGCAGATGCCCATTGGCGCCGAACAGAGTAAACTCCCAGTTGAGCGGACCGTTTATGGTCGTCGCCCCAATGCCACCGGGCGGTGCCGGAATGATATAGAACTCGGCCGTGAACGGTCCAAGATCGCTGACGACAATCTGAATGCAAGGATGCCCGGAGCCAGCCGGGGGCTCATTATAGGGCGAACTTGCCAGGCGCAGATAGCCAGAGAGCGCCTGATAGCCGTCGGGGAGATCGAGCTCGACCTTGTCCGGCGCGCCGGTCATCTGGCCGGGAGTTCCGGTAAAGGTGTGACAGACGGTCTGGTAAAGTGGCGGCGGCGGCTGCACGCCGGTCGCTTCATACCGGGCGGCGAAATAGGCGTAATTGCCTTCTGTGACCCCGGCCGCATCCAGCGTGAAGGCCGGCGGCTTGATCAGCTCGCGTTCTTCGCTCTGCGCCCGAGCAAAGGCCTGGATCAGGAATGCGCCAGGCTCGGGCACGATCAGGTCATAGAGCAAGCGCTTGCCATAGCTATAGACTTGGTTGTGGTAGATCTTGTCGACCCATTGGTAGACGCCGCAGACATTGTCGCCCAGCTTGTTCTCATAGGTGTGAGCGGTCTTTTCCTCGAATTCGCGGATCGTCCGCTGCACCATCTGTGTGCGGATCTTCTCACTTACTTTGGAGACCGCGCGGCTGGTGATCTCGCGCGCATAGGTTGTGGCCTCGCGCTGCGACGCCTGTAGCGACCCTTGCGCAGGCGCAGCGGTGCTATTCGAAAATTCGACGAGGCCGCCATAGTTCGTCGAGCGAAGACGGCCATCAGTTTCGGCCTGCTGCTCGCTCTCGCGCTGCAGTTCGAACCGCTCTGTCGACTGCAGGTCGCGCTCCTCTTCGGTGAGTCGCTCCTCCTCACGGGTAATCGTGACATCGCTGGTCTCCGAGCGCCGTACCTCTCGGACGTGCGTTTCGCCCTTCAGAATATTCTCGATAAAAGCGATCTCGGCCCGCTCATAGCCAATGATCTGCTGCTTGACGACAAGCAGGTAACCGACGCCGACGGGCTTGATCTTGCTAGCCATCCCGCGAGCCTCCACCGGGGGAAAAATCTGGAACCTCTCGGGTCGGGATGGCGAGGCTGCCGATCAGGGAAACGCGGCCTCCGTCCTCCCCGAACACAAGCGGCGCGAGTTCGGCGCGCCGTACGTTGATCCGGTCGATTGCCTCCGGGAGCGTGCTTCGTTCCAGGTCGAGGTCGAGATCGCGCAGTGCGGTGCGGACGGTCTGGGAGGCCCGCTCCAGAGCCTCGGGGCGAAGCGTGGCCGAGATTCCCTGAATCCGCTCGACCGATGCCTTGAAGGCCCCGTCCAATTGCGCCGCGCGCCCGTGTTGCGCAGCCGTTGCGCGAAGCTCGCGGATCAGCGCCTCCTCGCGCTCGGAAGGAGGTTCCTCCGTGCGCTCCTCACGCCGCTCGTCGGGCTGCGTGATATGCGTGAGGAGATCCTTGCCGCTCAGCCGCGATAGGAATTCGTGGGCGGCGCCCAGGGCCTCATATTGATGGCGCCCGGCTTCACGCTTGCGCGCATCGCCGTCGTCCTCGGACGGACGCGCGGCGGGCGCTGGCGGCTCGACCTCGGGTAGCGGAAGCAGGTCGCCTGGCAACACGATGAGGGCTGCCAGGGCGCGCTCGATTGTGCCGGGCACGTCGAGCGCGTCGTCGTCCTCTTCTTCGCGTCTGACGAGATGGTTGAGCCGGAGGTCACGGGCTATGAGCGCCAGCGGCGCGTCGGGCGCGGTCCTGGCGAGCTTGGCGGCGATCAGGCTGTCGGCGAGCTTCTCGCGGTCATCCACAAAGCGCTGATCGGCGGCGATATCCGCAACGGGATTTTCGAACGCCTGCTGGATGATGGCGGCGAGCGCCGACCGGTCCGCCGGCGGCTCGTTGGCAAGCAACGCCGCGAGCTTGTCGTAGCTCTCCGCGAAGTTGAGACGCGAGCGCTCGGAGATGAAATCGCCGTTGCCAATATACTGCTCGGCGGACTGTTCCATCTTCTCGAGCGGGGAAGGCGAGCGGCGGTCGTCGCCCAAGTCCTGCTGCAGCTGTGAGCGCTGCTCGGTCGAGATGATGGCTTCCTCAGCGACCGCAGTTGAGGATCGCAGCAGCACGAACTGGAACAGGTTGAACATGAACCGCTCCGTCAGATACGGCGTTCCACAGTAGCAGATTGTGAAGGGTAGCGCCCGCAGAATCTCCACCACATTGGAGCGAACGTCTACGCAGAAAGCCCTACGATCGGATGGATAGTAGTCGCAGGGGTTCGAAGCGTTGAACGAACTCTATGCCGATCAGGCCGCAGTTCAGTCGCACAGGGCGTGGGATCATTTCAAGGTCTTCGCACGGCGATACGCGATCTCGTAGCCGCACGCCCAACAAATGTCGCCACCACCCCCATCGAAGTGGCACGCGGCGCGTGAATGTCCGGTCCTCGAAATAGCGGAGGTTCCTGGCGCGGATCGGCGGCGTGCCGGAGACCAGCACCAGCTCATCAGCGGGCGGCAGCTGCATCACCTCACCGGGCGTCAGCAGCGCACGCGAGGTCTCCTGCCGGCTGACCATGACATGCGCGAGCCCGAGTGCCAGCCGGTGGCCGGCATAGTTGCGCATCGCGCGCTGCTCGGTCGCGGTGCCGAGCGCGTCAGAGATGCGTTTCTCTATCCGCTCGTCGTTGGTCGCAAAGGCGACGCGGACATGGCAATTGTCGAGGATCGAATTGTGCTTTCCGTAAGCTTTCTCGATTTGATTGAGGCTCTGGGCGATCAGGAAATCGCGCACGCCGTAGCTCGCCTAGGGATGGTAGATCGGGCGGCCGAAGGCTTGGACCAAGCCAGCCCCGCTCGGGCTGATAGGCGAGTTCGGCCGGAGCCCATTGCGTCGCTAATCAGAGGCCCGCCAGCAAGATCGCGAAGACGACCAGGATCTGTCCGATGAGAAGTTCGGTCGGGGTCATGCGTGACTCCGCCCGCACAAAGATTGATGCGTGGGCCTATGATCCCAAAATCGGCTAACCGGCGTGCTGGGTCAAAGCACGTGTGGTGCCGGGGGCAAGCTCGGCGATGATCCGGCCAGTGACCTCGGCATAGAGATCGGCGCGCGGCGGCGCGGTGTCGTCCGTGCCCAAGGCACGGCGCTTGGTGATGGCAGGCATCGGTTCCCTCCTGACGCTCCCCAAAAATCGCATGGCCGCTCCCGGAAAGCGGGGGGTGGGCGGCACAGCGACCGCCAAGGCCCGCGTCGAGCGGCGGGCGACACCCGAAGGGGCGCAATGCAATGGAGCAGCCTGAGCGCAGCGAAGGCTTGGCCAGCCCGGCGCGGCGGGCCTAGCAGGGCGCGCCGCCCATCCCCCGCTTTCCGGGAGAGGCCGCAACAACGCCGCCGCGCGGCAGCGCGGCGACCGCATCACCCGCCGGCGGCGTGCCGCCGGCCGACAAGGATGGCCCCCCCCAAGGAACGCGGCCGGATCAGCGGCGCTGGGTCGGGCTTCGCAAGCCAGGCGGCACATGTCGCAGGCTCAGCGAAACCGGGCGCGCCGCCCGGCAGGGGTCCCCACAAGTACTACTTTGTGGGGACCCCGTACGCGGGGAAGGAGTGCCTGCGGGGCCGACATCGGGCGCCGCACCACCTACACCTATCCAGCCCCCGGTGTTCGACGAGAAGAGTATAAATACACCGCCGCCGGTGACCTTGAATCGGTTTATGCCGACGAAACGACCTATGGCTATAATAATGTACGATACGATCCGGTCCCCAACGAGCTGATCAAGCGGTCAGATTACACGCGCGATGCGATGGGGCGCGTGATCAACTATAAGGAATATTTCAGCGACGGTGTAACCATCAATTATTCGGCCGCGACCACCTATGGTACCGGCCTGACCACGATGCTGGTGGTTAGCCAGACCGAACAGCAATACCAGCTTAGCAACGGCAGCTACCAGACGCGCGTAACGACCACCGATTACCAGCTCGATACGACCAGCTCGGCATGGAATGGCGTCACCCATGGGACGTTCAACGGCACGTTTGTCGGGGTGCAGACGCATACCCGCACGGTTGTAGACAACAACGCCTCGACCGCGTCCGAAACCGAAACCCATTATGTCTGGTGGGATGCGGCACTGGAGAGCCATATCGGGACGTTCCGCTCGCCGACCGACACGCTGCCGCCGATCAGCGACTTCGTGCGCGATTCCAGCGGTCACCTGGTCCATCTGAGCCGCAATGCGGGAGGCACCGCGACGCAGGTGGAGTTCACCACGGACGCCGAAGGGCGTGTGCTGGCGCGGCGCGAACACACGCCGGACAACAGCCAGATGTCGACCGAATATCATTATCTGTTCGACGGGGCGGTACGCGGTGCGACCGGCAACAATGGCCAGCCAATTGCCGGAGACTATATCGAGGCCCTGAACCAGCGCGGCACGACGCCGGGCGCGCCATTCCGCAATGGCGGCCCGCTCTCCTACGCAAATTTCGACCAGAATTATGAACCGATGCTGCCGCAGGGCGCAGGCAGCGGCGGCAGCTATGTCGTGCGCGAGGGCGACACGCTGCAATCGATCGCGGCACAGATCTGGGGCGACGCGAACCTCTGGTACAAGCTGGCGGAAGCAAATGGACTCGGCGCCGGCCCGCCTACCGCGGGCATGACGCTGCGAATACCGGACGGCATCTTCTCCGTTCACAACAGCACCTCGACCTTCAAGATCTACGATCCCAACGAAGCGATCGGAATGACCGGCCCCATGGCGCCTCAGCCCAAGGCCAACGCTAAGAACAAGTGCGGCATCTTTGGGCAGATCCTGCTGACGGCGATCTCGATCGCGGTAACCGTCGTGACCGCGCCGTTCATCGGGCTTGCTCCTGCGGCCATGCTTGGGAATGCAGTCAGCCAGGGCGTGGGGCTGGCCACCGGTATCCAGCAAGGCGGATTCAGCTGGAAGGCCGTCGCCATGGCCGGCGTCACAGCAACGGTATCCTTCGGGATTGGCGAGATATTGGGCCAGGGCGCGATGCTGGGGAGTCAGATCGTCGGCGACGTTGTCCGCGGCGCCGCGGCAAGCGCGATTACGCAAGGTATCGGGGTTGCCACGCATCTTCAGGATAAGTTCAGCTGGGCGGGAGTCGCCACAGCGGGAGTCATGGCCGGAGTTGGTGGGTATGTATCACGCAATGTCGGGGGCGCCAACGGCATATGGAAAGGCAATAGCTGGGTGCAAACGGCGGCACCCAGCCTCACCAACGTCGCTCTATCCGGCGCGGCCAGCGCCATTGCTGGCGCTGGATTGCGCAGTCTGGTGAGCGGCACCGACTTCGGTGACAATCTGATTGCCGCCTTGCCTGACGTGATTGCGCAAACGGTCGGTCGCGCTCTTGGCGATCGAATGTCCAAGGAGAATGACGGTAAGCAAAACCAGCTGTTCGGTTCGGCCCAAAACCGGCGGATAAAGATCGATGCTGGCGCGCTCTTGAGGGATGATGTCAGTCTTGCCGGAGGTAGCAACGCCTATGCAGCGAACGAAGATAATGCTGTCGTTATGGGCAATATGGGTATCTTGGCGCCTGCCGCCAGGATACCAGTAGGTCAAACTCCCAAGATAAAAGCTGTCGCTCTAATAGAGGATGCCGATTCTCTAGATGATCTTTACAAAATGCGACAGGGTAATAGTAAGCTACTTTTACGTACAGACATATCAAATCCTCAAGTTTTGATCGAAGCTAGGGACACTATCGACGTCGCGATTGATCAATGGGGCCAAAAACGACAAGCAGAAGCCCTCAATGATTTTCAATCAAAATCCGATTTTGGGCATGAAACTGCGCCATCTGCCGCAGAAACGCTCGCGGAGTTCGGACCAGTCGCCGACTGGGCGCCCGCCGCGGAAGCTCCGGGAGCACAATTTTTCTCCGGCTTTACCGGCATTTCCCAGTTCGCGGCGGCCAGGGGATCCAAGGATCCCATAAATATTCTCGCCACGATCGGAGGCGGCATAGTGGCGATCGAACTGGGGAAAATCTTGACGGATGATACCAATTCACTCACCAGCCATCCGCGCGGATCGACGATCGTTTCAACGCCGCCCATGTCCGATAGCGAATACGGGCCCACGCCGCTACCGATCCATTCGGATCATGGACCCCAGATCTCCTGGACGCCCCCGATAACGGGGGAAAGCTATGGTACACACGTAACGGATATCCCGCAGCCTCGCGGGCCAGAAATCGTCGGAACGCCCTGGCCGGACCTGCTCTCTCCGACCATTATGATGCAGGAAGGGGCTGATGCCGCAAAGGGAATACCTGATGTGCTTGCCGGGGCCGACCGAGCCATCATCGATCCTCGCAAGCTTACTGAATATGCGCTAAACCCGGTTCATCCGGTTGGCGGTAATAAGGCAAGGGTCTTTGAATCTGCGTTTGGCTTTAATGCGAGCAATGCAGACGATCTGCTTGGTCAGATTGCCCGAGGGGTTCGGGAGAATCCGGCAGTTGCGGGGAAAGTGGATAAATACGGAAGTCGATTCACTGTGGATATTCCGGTGGTTGGACCGAAGGGAAGTGGAGCAGTTAGAACTGGCTGGATTTACAAGAACGGTTCGAGCGTTCCCGAACTGACAACGCTTTTTCCGAAGTAAGGATTTATATGCACCCCAACACTCTCGATACGATTAAAGTCCTGAAGCCGATACCTGAGGAGGGGATTGAGGCAGGTGCTAATGGTGTGATCATCGCGATCTTCGAAAATCCCGATGAAGCATATGAGGTAGAGTTTTCTGACGACGAAGGCCGGCCAGTTGCTCAGGTCGTTCTTCAACGAGAAGATTTTGACTTAGCATAAATCTATTGCCGCAAAGGGGATTGGCACTGCCGACGATTTCGGCATTCCAAAGTTCTTGAACCCCAGACAAGACCTCCACATTCCGCCTGTGACGGACGGGCGAAGTGTCCTGACGGCCAATCCATCCGATCTCTTGCAGGGCTTGCACAACGGTGACTTCACTATCTTGCGCGCCCCGAAACCTGGCCAGGTTGTGGTGGATTTCGGTAAGCCGATCGGCGAGTATTGGAGCAATGGCACTCGGGTAGGCGAGACTCGGTTCGGCTCGGTGTCATATGGTAAAAAGGGTGCGCACATTATCCCCGCAAACCCCAATCAGTGGTGATGTCATGGAACTAGCAGTATTCAAAAAGTCAGCGGCATTCATCACTCAACGAAATGTGAGCGATCGAGTAGCGCGCGTTCTCGCGGGCTTCGATGCCGACAGCGGGAGCCTTCGACTGGTATATTGCACCGAAGCTGAACCTACCGACGATGACTGGGAAGATTGTGAACTTGCCTGTGGTGAGTTGATTGCGGAATTTCCAGAAATAACTCGCGCTGAAACCGATTGCTGCTCGATCGATCAGTGCCCCGCAGCCGACGACAGTTCTGTGGTTTTCGTCAAATCATAGCTTCTCTGTTGCCGCAGAGACTGAAGCGATTGATTTGGTTCCCCGCTTGGGGCCGAAGGGTGTCGATCCTCTCCACCACAATGCTAACGTGTTGGTGCGGGATTCAGCGGGCAATGTCGTCAGCCACGAACGTCTCGTCAGCGGAAATATGACGCTGGAGGAGCAGGCACTCGGCTTCCCTAAGAACACGCTGGCATCCCATACAGAGGCGCGTGCGGTTCGCGGTACCGATTTGCAGCCGGGTGATACCATGACCATCACCGGCCAGAATCCACCCTGCCCGTCATGTAAGGGTGCTATGAATCGAGCGGCAACCGAGAGTGGGGCGACCATCAGGTATCAATGGCGTCAGGATGGAAAAACGGTAATCTGGTACGCCAAACCGAAGGGGCAGTAAGCGCGTGACGACGACAATCATCGCCAAGGCGGCGAGCTTCACGGACGACGGCTACATCACTCTGCTGGGCTTCGCGGATGACCCGAGTACGCCGGTCAACTACGTCATGCTCAACATGACGAATGAGCCGGATGAGCAAGACCTGGGTCTCGACCAGGGCGGCATCCACATCGACGCGGGAGCCCTACAGGTTGACGGCTACGACCTAGTTCAGGACATCCGCGAAACCGATGCTGGTGTGGTCGTGAGCCTCACCGCGGATGCCGCTCAGAAGGGAGGGATCGACCAGGAAATCGAGATCGAGCTGGCGAGCAAGGTCATCGATGGAACGCCGGTTGGTGAAGCCGTTCAGAGGTTCAAGAACCGGCTCTCGTCATGGGAGCAGGCGAAAGCAAGATAAAAGGAATGGCTCCCCTATGGGGTAAGTCATTGTCTGCACATCGTTATTTAGGGAGATTTATGGCACCGGGGTGGAGACTCCGGTGCCATTTTGGTGCCGGTTGTGCGGCCAAGCTGTTGGAATACTTGCCTATAATCGAGAGGTCGCCGGGAGATCGCTATGGGTGCGATGGAAAGAGGGCGAGATAAAAGAGGTGCCAGTCCTTGGCCCCTATGTGGTTGATATGATGCAGTATCTTCGTATGGCCTGCGCGAGACGGTGCCAGCCATGCCGCGCCATTATCCTGTCTCTTCAACGCCTTGCGATATGGCACCGTAGGCAGAGGGGGACCGATCCCCCGGATCGTTCCCCATGCGGACGCCGTTCGCTTGTGGCGATCGGCGGCGTGCGTGGCCTCCGGCCAGCGGTGCGGGCGGTCGCTACCCTCTAGCCCCGCCGCGGCGCGGCGCAACCGGCTGCGCCGGTCCTCCACTTCGTTGCGGCCCTTCGGGTGCGCCCCGCCTTTATCGGCGGGTCTGCCGGTTCGCTCTTGCCGCCCACCCCGCCGTCCGGGGCCGTGGTGGTTTAGAGAAGGAAGGAGCGGAGCAATGAGGATGATCGAGAGGGTGCGCCTGATCGAGGAGATCGGTGCTGCGGATGGCCGTCGCGGTGTCGCCAAATGGGTCCGGGGCTGGCGCCGGTTGCGGTGGCTTCAACGGGCGGTCGATACGATGCCCGAGCTGCTGCATGTCGTGTTCGATCCGATCCGTTATGAGGAGCTGGATTATAACGCGGTGGGGGCGCGGGTCGGGATCGATGTGAAGGAGGTCGAGCATCGCTTCGCCTGTGCGCTCCACTATCTGCATCTGGTCGGGCGCGGTGAGATGAGCGTCGCCGACGCGCAGGCGGCGGTGCCGCGCACGGAGGAAGAGCTGGCGGTGGATCGGGTGCGGTGGGACGCGATGTGGGTGGCGATGTTGCGGCGGTTGAGGGCGGAGCGCCGGATCAGGTGACGGCCCACGCGGCGTCGGCCTCGAGCGCGGCGATGCGTTCGGAGCAGACCGCCTGCACGGCCTGCCCCAGCTCCTCGATATGCTCGGCGAGCCAATCGAGCTGTTCGGCGGTGATCTTGTAGTGCTTGCTGTAGCGGGCCTTGATGCTCGAAAACGGTGCCGACATCCGCTATATCCAAGCCATGCTCGGACACGCCGAACTGTCCACGACGCAAATCTATACGCAGGTATCGGTGCGCCGGTTGAAGGCGGTCCACACGCTCACTCACCCCGGTAAACCCATCGGCAAAGCCGACGACTGGCAGCTTGCCAATGACGCCGATCGCCTCCTCGATGCGCTCCATGCGGAGGCGATCGAGGACGACGAATAGGGTGCGATCCGCACCCTCGAAAAGCGCCGGAAAAGCAACGATCCTGTCATGCGGCTGTGCATGAGGGTGCGCATCGCACCCTCGAAACATGGCGGAAAAGCTGGATGCACCCGTGCGTGAGGTGTGTATCCGAATTACGGGTCCGATGCGTAGCATCGCGGCCCCTGCTACCGCTTCGGCGTCGCGCGTTCCGTGCGGCGAAAACCGCGTCGGGGGGTCTGGAATCCTGCGCCCGAAACCGCACCCTCCCTGCCGCCGAAAAGCCGCCGAAATGCAACGGGGATCGCCGAAGTTGCGGCTTAGACCGCTATGGGCTGCTCTGTTGCCGCGATGCGTGCCGCGGCGAACGCGACAGGAACCTACGTTGACCCGCTCACCGGGAGGGTCGTTCCCGCCAACGGTACCCTCGCTGCCGACCATATAGTTCCCAAGGATTGGATTAAGGCGCAGCCTGGCTTTGACAAGCTAGGCCCTGCCGACCAAAGTGCTGTTCTGAACGATCTCGTAAATACTCAGGGCCTTCCTACAACATTCAACTCATCCAAAGGTGCAAAAATGCCAGGCGAATGGGTTACGTACAAAGGTCAGCCGCTCGATCCAAAGTACATAACAAGAGATGCCCAGAGAGCGATAATCTTACAAAAGCACATTAACGATCAGATTAAATCTAGAGGCAGCAGGTGAAAATGAAAGTATTTAGCGGAGACTTCTATAAAATCTATCGCCATCAGGATATATTTGTCAGAGTTAATATAGAATATCAGGATTCAGCTAAGTGGATATTATCATATCTTGATAGTGAAATAAAAAAAGGCGCTTCATTCCGCGAAAATGAAACAATTCAGATAGGGTGGATGACTTTAATATTCAAGTCTAATGAGATAGGTGGGCTAGAAATATATGAACCTGAGTTCGGATCGCTCCCAGTGAATTGGATTATTGGTGCGAATAATACAATTAGGCACCTGACTCTTCAAAGAGAAGTTTGCGAGCAGGCAAAAGTTGATGCCGTTTATCCATCTATGAGACAATCTGGTGTAATTTCGCCGCTCTTCTTTGAAAAAAAACAAGAGTTTCGTATGGAAAGGGATTTCTCTCAAGGAGATGATTCTGGATGGATATTCAGGGATGACGGTTATGATGACTCTAACGCGACGCATCGCTCTCTTTACGAAATTGGATGTATTGTTCCAGCAGTGATTCCGTTTCTTGCCCTTCCTCCCGAAACAATGGTATGCCGGTCCCGTTCAAATTTGGAAATTGTAACTCCAAAAATAAATATTTCTGCATTAAATAATAACTTTATACTTAAACTCATGAATTCCGCTTATCTTTCCTAAACATAGAAAATTTAGTCGAGCTGCCCAATCAGCGACGCAAACAGATCGTCTGTCGGGAGCGGAAACCGGCACTTGGATCCGCGTCCCCAGATTTCCAGATCGCGGGTGCTATCGCCCCAACGGAGACAACACGGCCTATCACTATTGCGACTTTCCTGACGTGACCTGCTAACGAAGCAGGAACCAGATGGTGCCGCTAGCGGACGATCTCCCATAACCGCCAAAACCCGCCTCACCCTCCTCAGGGCGGCATGACTTGGCTCACCTTGGCGGCGCAGGGCGCGGGCAACGCGCCGTTCCATGCTGTTGAGCGTGTCAGACGTCACAGGAGACAACGAAAGCTCTAGAAAAGCCGGAAGCCGACAGCGTCCTGCCATGCATCGGATGTCGCGGAACCGAGCCGGTTGGCGATCAATGCCGGAACAATCATGACAGAACATCGTCCAAGTCGATCGGTTCGACGTCGCGTCGATGATGCAACCGGGTCGGCTAGTCGAGCGCTTCCTGCCAGTGCGGATAGGTGACATAGGCGGTGACCGCTCCCTGCTCGTGCGAGCGGATGAGGACCGGTGCGCCCTCAGGCATATAGACGATCTCGCCCGGACCGGCGGTGACCGTGCCGGTATTTGTCGAGACCGACAGCCGCCCCTCCAGGACGATCATGACGTCGTCAACGGCAAGCGTCTCCTCGAGCTTCTCATTGGGGCCATAGCGACCGTAGCCGATGGTGATAGGCCCGCCATCGCGCTGGTCGATCAAATTTCCGGTGAACACATTCCCGTCCTGCCCGGGCGATCGCTCGAATGATGCGTCCGCGATGGCAAACTTGCGAACAATCATGAGGATCCTTCCGTGCCGCACGGCTTTTGTTAAGCGATCATACTGGACGCCTGACGCGGGTATTTGGTTCACCGCACTACATCGCTTGAGCCAGAAAATGATTGCAGCTGGAGTGGACGCGGGAATCCACCGCCTGATGTCGATTGATCGAAATCATTTTTATATCGAGCTGGCGGACGTAAAAGCGGCAGTGCGCCATATACCCTGCCGGCAGAGCGGCTAGGCAAACAAGCGACCTTCCAAATTCACCATCCCGAGCAAATCCGCCATGGCGGCGCTGTTTACGATATGTCAAATATGCTAGTCGTCACGCCTAGGATACATAACGACTTACATAATGGGCCAAATCGATGACTATCGCGGAGGACTTGAAGAGCGCGATCCAGCGTTATGATCGAGCGGTAAAGGATGGAATGAAGGAAGCGCAGATCGACACCATGTTCGAGGCGGCGGAGAACCTCGTCCCTAACGCGCGCCTATCAGAACTGTACTTTTATGGTGAGCGTGAGCGGTCGCACGATGAAGTTGTAGAAGAAGCCCTGTATCGTGAAGAGTTGTGGGAACGCGGCGGGGACCGCGCTGTGTTGCTCTATGTGCAAGCTCAGGCAAAGGTTACGATGGATGATCCAACGGCCAGCATCACATTTAAGGTTATCGCAGAACAGGTACTGTCTGGCATTGACCGGGAGCTGGAAGAGTTTGCAGGCAGGCTGAACTGATCGGTGAAACCGGATGATCCGGCTTGTGCGTTAGCAGTTCGTACAGATGCCCCGCGATTCCTACTGGAACGCGCGAGGTTTCGCCAAAACCGGCAGGCGCATTGTCGAGAATCAGCCATCGCGCGGAGTCGGCGATGTCACGCTCAATTACCCTGGTCCGCAACGCGCATCAGGGCCCGCCAGCCGCCCTGCGCCAGCCGACGCGCCTCGCTCGCCAGCCGGCGCATGCGCGACCGCAACGAGTCAGACGGCCCATCCCAATCGGCGGCGACACGCGCTGCGCCGCAGAGCACGTCGCCAATCTCGCGCAGGCTTGCCCCTACGGCCAGGCCGTCATGGACCTGGAGCGCCGTCAGCCAGCGCGCGATGCGCGGATCGGGCGGGAAGAGCGAGCGCGCGAAACGCCGGTGAAGCGAGAATTCGACCAGGCGGCGCAGCGGCAGCAATTTGGCGCGCGCCGAGACGCTACCCACGAGGCGATAGCGCAGGATTACCGGCCCGGATGACAAGGTGCCCCTCTCTATGTCCAGGCGGATATGATGCCACCCGTCACTAAGCACTGCATGCTCGCGGCCATCGCTATCCGCTACGACCGTCAGCCAGGCGCCGAGCGCGGCCGGATCGATCGCGTCGGGATCCGGGCCAGTTGCCGGCACAGCCTCGACAACCAGGGTGCCGGGATCCAGATCGGCATGCCAGACCAGGCGCGCCTGGGGGGCCGCAATGACGGGGTTCTCGGCGAAAATGCAGCCCCCAGAACAGCGCGTCATGGGGAGCGCTCCCCTCATTGCCGCGCGTCACTACGCTGGCGCGCGCGTGCCAGGCGATATAATCGGGGTCGCGGCGCAGCCATTCCCACATCAGCCCGGCACGATCCACGCCCGCCAGGCGCCGATAGCGCGCGGCGTCGCGCCAGCTTGCCTGCCCTTCGTCGCTTCCCGTCACCAACGACCCCAGCCGAGAAAGGTCCGAAACGACCGAGTTCGGTCCGGAATGGATTTGAT
Source organism: Sphingomonas sp. (assembly GCF_050725575.1). Lineage (GTDB taxonomy): Bacteria > Pseudomonadota > Alphaproteobacteria > Sphingomonadales > Sphingomonadaceae > Sphingomonas. Next base: position 135,783 of record NZ_JBOHHW010000010.1, read on the forward strand.
CGCGGGGACGGAATCCCTAAAACGTCGCGGCTTTTCAACCGCGTCCCAATCCCGGTGCGAAGACCGGGCGGCGGAGCGCAGGGTCAGGGAAAGGACGGATCCGGGAGCAACGGCGACTTGAGACGCCGCCCGGAACCGGTGTGCCTCATGGGCATGGGTAATGCGTTGAAACACTTCATTGAGGTCATTACGGGCGCAACCAGCCCGGGCGACCTGGCCGATATTCTCGGCGACGTCACCGGACGGATGGGCTGCGATTATTTTGCGCTGACCCATCATGTCGATCTGCGCGGCGCGCCGTCGTCGACGATCCGGCTGCACAATTATCCGCCGCGCTGGGTCGACTATTTCGACCATAACGGGCTCGCCGCCACCGATCCCATCCATCGCGCCAGCCTGCGTATTGCGATCGGCTTTGCCTGGCACAGCGTGCCCGAGATGATCCCGCTGACCCGCCGGGACCATCATATCCTCGCACTCGCCGCCGATCACGGGATCGGCGAGGGATTCACCATCCCGGCCAATGTGCCCGGCGAGGCCAATGGATCCTGCTCGTTCGCCACCACGACCGGCAAGCCCTTGCCCTCGGGCAATTTCGCGCTGGCGCAGCTGGTCGGCGCCGTTGCCTTCGAGGGGGCGCGGCGCGCCTGGCGAGTGCGGGAATCCGAACTTGGCGCTCCGGCGCGCCTGACCGACCGCCAGCGCGATTGCCTGATCTGGGCGGCGCGCGGCAAGGGCGACTGGGAGATCAGCGTGATCCTCGGGATCAGCGAGGAGACTGTCGCGCAGCATATCAGGCAAGCCTGTGAGCGCTATGGCGTGCAGAAGCGGACATCGCTCATGATCCACGCGCTGTTCGACGGGACCATCAGCTTCGCCGACATCGCCCGGCGCTGATATCCCTCTTTTCCGGGATAGCGGCGCTGGCGGCTGACACACCAAGCTTGCGAGCCTCTTTCAAGGAGGTTTGCGATGCTGCATCTGCCCGCGACCGTACCGGTCCCCGTGTCGATCCCCTGAAATGCCGTTGAGACCGTCTCGAGCAGCCATAGGATTTCTTGCACCGCTTGGCGCGGGCGCTGCTCGAGAAGCAGCCGATCTGCCTGGTCGAGCGAAGCGTGGATGAGTTCGACCGCGCGCTCCCCGATCGACTTTTCCGGGGCCAGTACCGGAATCGGGTTCTGAGGATTACGCGCGAGGAGATCGGGCGAGCGGACCTCATAGGGCACGCCATGATCGAACAGGATCCCATTGGCCCGCCATCGACCTGGAGTTTCCGAGGCTTTTGGGTTTTGTTGGCCGCTATCCCGGCCAACCCGCAAAACCGGCGCACCGGATAGATCGTACTGCACGAATCCTGGGCAGTCATTCCAGACGAGTCCCTGAACCTGTGCCAAAGGTCAGGTTCGCCCATCATTTCGCAGGGAGCCAGCACCCATCCGCACAATAGCGGCGAGGCTCATTCCATACGATCTAGTCTTTGTCTCAAACAGGTGCGGGAAGCGCGGATCGCTCCCGTCGACAAGCAACGAGGACATGATCGTGATCAATCTCAGACAGTTCGCTCCCCTGCTGCTGCTCACCGCGTGCAGCGCGCAGGCGGACCCCACTCCACCCGCCGCGATCGTCACCGAGTTGATGACCAAAGCGCTTGCCGACTATCCGGGTAAAGAGGCGACGGTGATCACGGTCGCTTATCCGCCAGGCTCCGTCGATCCTGTGCATCGTCACAACGCGCACGCTTTCGTCTATGTCCTTGAGGGCTCGATCGTCATGGGCGTGCGCGGCGGCAAGACCGTCACGCTTACACCTGGACAGACGTTCTACGAAGGCCCCAACGATGTCCATACGATCGGCCGCAACGCCAGCAAGACAAAACCCGCGAAGTTTCTTGTGGTCCTGCTGAAGGACCACGGCAAACCTCTCGCCATGCCGGTGAACTGAATTGCTGAAGGCGACCGACTGACGCAGGTGCGTACGCGGCCTGTCCCTCAGAACTCGTCAAATACCAAACGGCCAATCGCGGGTTGATGCGACCTGGAAGTGAGCGAGAATGTCCACTTCCAGGTCGCTTCCATTTATTGTGACCGAACGACACAAACTGGGGCGCACACCTGACGCGCCATGTCTTAGTTGGCGCCACCACTCGCAATATGCAGGATGTTGTCGTCCGGGTCGCGAAACCAGATCACGCTCTGTGTGCCCTTAGTGTGAATGCCATCGATCACGCTGTCAAAACCGTCCGGATATTCGTCGAGCGTCACTCCCTTCGCTCGCAGGTCTGCCGCGATCGTCTCGATCTCGCCACCCACTGACCAGACGACCGCATTGGCTCGATTGGAGCCTGCACAGTCGCTCAGATAGATATTGAGTTTGGTGGCGCCGGTTCCGAAGACGAAGCCGGTCCCGTGATCGGCGATGAGCGGCAGGCCGAGGACTTCGCCATAGAAGGCTTTTGCGCGCGCCAGATCGGAACATGGCACGATCGCGGATGAAGCATAATCCCTAAGCACGGAAGGATCCTTTCAGGTGCACGATGGCTATTTCCCTCGGCCTTGGGTGATGGCCTCGAGCACCGGCCGGGACGGCGCGAAAAACGTGGTGCCGGCCAGCGGCGTCGAGAAATCGAGCAGCCGGTCATACGATCCTGGCGGGTCGCCGACATACATGCGCTCCAGCATGAGATCGATCACCCAGAGCCGCCGCGAATAACCGATGAAATAGGTGCCGAATTCTTTCCGGCCGGGCTGACCGAACGGCATATTGTCACGCAGGATATCGTGCTCGACGCCGTCCGCGTCGACGACCGTGGTCAGCGACTTGTGCGATTTGCGTGGGGCGTCGTCGTCGTCGATCTCGACATTGTCGATCTTCGTCCGGCCGATAATCGCCTGCTGCTGCTCGACCGGCAGCGTGGCCCAGCCGTTGAGGTCGTGGAGATACTTCTGGACGACGACGTAGCTGCCCCCGGCAAAGTCCGCATCCTCGCCGCCGACCAGCGCAGAGGCGGGCAGATCGAGCCCGGTGGGATTGGCCGTGCCATCAACAAAGCCAAGCAGGTCGCGCGCATCGAAATAGCGAAAGCCCGACACTTCATCGACCATCGTTACTGCGTCGCCCAATGCGTCGAGCAACAAGCGTTCGAACTCGAAGCACATATCCGGCCGTTCGGCACGGATGTGGAACAGTAAATCGCCGGGTGTCGCCGGTGCGGTATGGACCGGCCCGACTACGGGGGCGAAGGGCTTTAAATCCTTCGGCCGCTTCTCGGGCTGAAGACGATCCCAGAACGCGCTGCCCAGGCCGGCGACGCAGGATAGCCGCCCGCTCAGATCGCGAAAGCCGACCGTCTTGACGAGGTCGTCCAGGCCGCCAAGCGCCGCACACGCAGTCGCCAGCGCCTCCGATCCAGCACCGACCGTAACGACGAGGAAAATCGCCGACGACGATAACGGCGCGTCGATGCTCTGCGCATCGATCGGCACCCGATCCCAATTGTCTCCTGCCATCGGAAATCACTCCTCAATCGCATGTTGCTGCATCCTCGATAATGGCCGCAACCTTTTCGGGCTACGAGACCATCAGCGCATCGCCGCAGCCATCGTGCGGAGAGCGGTGCGATCTTCGCCATAAGACAGGCCGACCTATACCTTGGTGCAGATCAGCCATCGATTGCAGTGGCCACCGGCCACGAAACCAAGGGTGCGCCATGACATCCGCGCACCCATTGCGTCGCGAACCAGATGCCCGCCAGCACGACGGCGAAGACGACAAGTATCTGGCCGATGAGTAGTTTGGTAGGGTCACGAGCTCCTCCACCCGCATGCGAATCAGCATCTGCGGGCTCGCCTCCTAAATCGAGCACGGGGCGTTCGAGTGTCAGAGCCTGTCCGGTGCCGTCAGATGCTTTTAAGGGGGGTGAAGATCCCGAACCCCACTCTATCATTTTGGAGCCATTAATTACCTGGACAGTGCTGGATTTGTGCAGCGGGCTCCTGCACAAATGACGCATATGAAACAATCTGAACTGATCGACCTACTCGTCTCACGACCCCAAGGTTATGCCTGGTTCCTAGGTGCCGGGGCTTCCCGGATGTCAGGTCTACCAACAGCAACCGATATCATCTGGGATCTCAAGACCCGTTTCTACTGTCGCGAGGAAAATCAGGAGCTGTCGAGGCAGGATCTACCGAGCCCCGCGGTCAAGGCACGCATCCAGGCGTTCATGGATTCCCGCGGCGTTCCACCGCTGTGGGCCGATCAAGAATATTCAACCTATTTCGACAAGATCTTCGGCGACGACAAGGAGCGGCAGCGTGCTTATCTCCAGGCGATCCTCGCCGAGGACCGGGTGACGCTGACGATCGGCAATCGCGTCCTAGGCGCGATGCTCTCCCTAGGTCTGAGCCGCATCGCCTTCACCACCAATTTCGACAGTGTCGTCGAGCACGCAGTCGCCGACGTGAGCGGTCGGTCCCTGTCGGCTTATCACCTCGAGGGATCCACCGCAGCGAACCAAGCTCTACGCAATGAAGAGTTCCCGCTCTACTGTAAGTTGCACGGCGATTTCCGATACGACAGCGTCAAGAACTTGACCGAAGATTTGGTGCAGCAAGATCGGGAGCTCGCCGCGTGCATGGTAGCGGCGGCCAGTCGGTTCGGCTTTGTCTCAGTTGGCTATAGCGGGCGCGACGACAGCGTCATGGCCTTGTTTCGCGCTGCCCTTGCCACTGGCAATGCCTTTCCACACGGGCTGTACTGGACGACGGTCGGTAGCGGGCCGGTCTTGCCGGCGGTATCCCGACTGATTGAGGACGCCCAGGCCGCCGGCGTAGCGGCGGCGTTGGTCGAGATCGAGACCTTCGACGCCCTCATGCTGAAGTTGTGGCGTAATCTGCCGGGTAAACCAGCCGAGATCGACTCCAAAGTGCGCAAGACATTGCCAGCGACGGTCAACATTTCGTTGCCGACGCAGGCACCGGCGCCCCGCTACTGCGCACGAACGCGCTACCGATTGCCGCCCTGCCGCGCCAAGCGCTAGCGGTGCGACCCAAGGCGCCGATGGACTGGCCAACTTTGCGAGGCATCGAGCGCGATGCCGATAACCGGATCATTGTGACCAATGGATCGGAAATTCTTTGTTGGGGCGCGCGTGACGCTGTGACCAGCGCTTTTGGTGATCGGTTCGACAGCCTGTCTGAAACAGATCTTCCCCAGGATCTGGCGATGTCCGAAGCGTTCGCCGTGCAAGGCTTTATAGAGCAAGCGCTGGCGACCGCGCTAGCGCGGGACCGACCGCTACTTGTTCGCACACGAAATCTCAGCCCGATCATGATCGTCGACGCCCACGCTACGGATAGTTCACACGTCGAGCCACTTCGTGCCGTCCTGGGCCGCCTCACCGGCCAGATCGCGGGCCTTTTCGCACCGGTCGACAATGAACATCCCGAGCCGGCAAAGATCTTCTGGGCCGAGGCCGTGCGTATCGCGATCGAGCAGAAAAACGGCTCGAGTTGGCTCATCGTCGATCCGGACATTTGGATCTGGCCGCCGCGAGCGCGCGACACAGCTCGTGAATTTCTTGATGAGAAACGTCGTGATCGCCTCAACACCAAGTTTGATCGCATCCTGACTGCTTGGGTCCAAGTTCTTACGGGCACCTCTGCGCCGGGAACGACCGCGACCCTGTCCGCTTTCGATTTGGATGACGCGGTCGCCAATCCCACTTTCGTCCTGGGTAACCGGACTGGTTTCGCACGCAGGCTCGTCGCATGACGGTGCCGACAAGCCGTTTCGTCGGTTATTCCAAATTGCCTGAACCAGATTTGCTGTTCCACGCTGGGGCGGGAGCTCTCGAATGTCGCCAAAGCGCGCCAAGCCACCAATTACTATCCCGACTATCCGGGTTTCCAGGCGACCTTTCGTATTCCTTTGCTCGCCCCGAGCGATCGAACGACCATAACACTGCCGCCAGTTCTAGATCAGCAAGCCGCCGCTGGCGCGAAGGTCGAGCTCGCGCGGGAGCTGTTCCAAGCAATATCACGGCTGAACAGCGTCCGGTCGGAATTCGATGTCGCGCTGCTCTATCTGCCGCCATCCTGGGCCGCCTGTTTCGAAGGCGAGAACTTTGACTTCCACGACTATTTAAAAGCATTTTGCGCACCCTCGAACACCCGATGGGAGCGGTGAAGGAGCAGAGCGCGAACCTTTACGCCACGAAGATGGCCGAGCAGGGTTTCGCCGCGATGTCGATCGACTTGCCCTTCTGGGGCGAGAGCGAGGGCCAGCCGCGCAACGCGGTAGCGCCCGACTTCTATGCCGAGGCATTCAGCGCCGCGGTCGATTTCCTCGGAACGCGGCCCTTCGTGGACCGCAACCGGATCGGCGGGATCGGCGTCTGCGGCAGCGGCAGCTTCATCGTCAGCGCCGCCAAGATCGATCCGCGCCTGAATTGGGGCGCACTGCTGCCATTGATTCCGAATGAACAGCTCCGGGCCGGAATTGGTCGGACGGGTTCAGGGTCTGAGGGTGCGGAAGCGGGTGTAGGCTGAATCCCCACCTACCCTGTACCGATCAGTCCTTGCCGCACCAAGGCATAATCTCATGGCTTCCCGTGAGATCATGCCCGGCGCGGTCCGTTCAGTCCGGCCGTCAAAAGTCCCAGGACACCGGCACCCACCGGAAGCGATCGCCGTTGAGTGCGACGTGGCCGACCGAGGGGAACGGCATGTGCGTCGCGACGAGCAACTCGCCACTCGCCGCTGCGTCCTGCAACAGGCGAACCCGGACGCGAACCGCTTCTTCGGGTTCGTGCTCGAAGCCATTGTGCCAGTCCGGATGGTCAAAGGCGACCGGGAAGACAAGGTCGCCGGCGAACGTCAGCTTATCGGCACCGGACGTCACGCTGACCACGCTGTGGCCAGGCGTGTGACCGCCGGTGCGCCGGGCGACGACGCCAGGGGCGACTTCATGCTCTTCCGCGAACGTCTGCAGCTTGTTGTGATACTGGTCGAGGAATTGCTTGGCAGTCGACCGGAGGACCTCCGGAACAGGATCCGGCATATCGGTTTGCGAGAAGTCGGGCGCCGCCCAGAAATCGACCTCGGCGGCGGCAACGTGAATCCTGAGGTCCGGACGCAACCGGTTCTTCACGTCGTCGGCAATCAGTCCGCCGACATGGTCCATGTGCATATGCGTGAGCACGATGTCGGTCACCGACCCCAGATCGATGCCGGCGGCCTCGATCCGCCGAAGCGCCTGGCCGGCACGCGGAAAGCCCTCGAACTGCCCGCCGAGCCCTGCGTCAATGAGAATGGTTTGATCGCCGCTGTGCACCACCAGCACGTTCAGCGCCCAGTCGAACGCGTCCGGGCCAAGGAACATGTCCTTGAACCATGCCTCGCGCTCGGCGGGATCGACGTTGGTCGACATGGTTTCAGTGGGCAGCGGCAGCACGCCGTCGCTGATCACCAACACCTCGATGTCGCCGATCTGCAGCGCATAGCGCGACGGGACCAGCTCGTCCGACCCCGGTCCGACGGGGTTCGTAATATTGTCCGGCTTCATGTTTCTAACCTCCTGCTCACGCCCTCGAGCGCGCCTTCAATGGCGTCGAGAAGATTAGGTGCCGCCGTGTTGGCGGTCGATTGGTGCCGAGGCAGTGACCGCACCATACGAGGGTATAGGTCCCGCCACCCATAAGGCAGTACGCCCTAGCCCGGACACCGCCAACGGATAGTATCGCGACGCCAGGCGCGCCGGCGATCACGGACGATCGGGCGCGCCAGCCTCCCGTCGCCGCGCGCGGAACGTATCGGCCAGATCGACGAAATCGCCCAGGCACTCCGGATTCGCCATGGCGGCGGGGTCGATCACCTCGGTCAGCGATCGTCCCTCGAACAGGCGCTTGATGGGCAGTTCCTGCTTCTTCATCGAGAGCGTCCGGGGGATTGCGGGGACGATATAGACATGGTCCGGGACAAAGCGCGGTGAGAGCGATGTCCGAATCGCTTGAGCTATCCGCGTCGTCAGGTCCGGCTGCGCGGCAGGCGCTGCTGCGACGATGAAGGCAAGCAGTTCGCTTTCACCAGGCCCTGTCCGGACATCGATCACCAGGCTGTCGCCGACGCCGTCCACACGCTCGATCGCATCGTAGATTTCGCTCGTCCCCATCCGGTGGCCGCCGCGATTGATCGTGGCGTCGCTGCGCCCGAAAATCTCGCAGCTCCCATCCGCATTGATCCGAATCCAATCACCGTGCCGCCAGATGCCCGGGAACATGCCGAAATAGGAATCATGGTATCGGCTCCCATCCCGGTCACCCCAGAAATAGAGCGGCATCGATGGCATGGGCCTGACGCAGACGAGTTCGCCGACCTCGCCGACAAGGGGCTTACCTTCCGGGCTCCACGCCTCGACCGCCGCGCCGAGCTGGCGGCATTGCATCCGCCCCGGTGCCGGTGCCAGGTCGCGATCGCCGGTACAGAAGACGCCGCAAATGTCGGTTCCGCCCGAACTGTTCAGCCAAAAGGGTTCGACATGGGCGGATGCAGCGAGCCGCTTCGACAGCTCGACCTGGACCTCGGCAGGCAATGGCGACGCGGTGCTGCCGATCGTCCTGAGCGACGACAGGTCGCCGACCGCGGAAAAATCGACGCCGGACCGCAGGCAGGTGGTGAAGAATTGCGCGCCCGAGCCGAAGAAACTGACCCCGTGCCGCGCCGCGAAGCGCCACAGGGTAGACCAATCGACCCGCTCCTTCGGCCCCGACGGGCTACCGTCGTAGATGCAGATGGTCGTGCCGCTCAGCAGGCCGCCGACCTGCGCGTTCCACACCATCCATCCGGTCGAGCTGAACCAGTGAAAGCGCTCCTGCCGGCCGACGGCGCCATAGCTCGGGCGGAGGTCCATATGGAGCCGCATCGCGGCGGCATTCAGGAGGATCCCGCCATGCCCATGCACGATCGCTTTCGGTTTTCCGGTCGTGCCGCTCGAATATAATATCCACAAAGGATGATCGAACGGCAGCCATGACGGCTCGAACAACCGCACCTCATCGTCGTCGCGGCTGGTGAGATCCGCAAAGTCCAGCGTGTGTCCGATATGTCCCCGCGAATGACCCGAGCGGACCAGAACGACCTGCTCGAGTGTCGGCAGCGCGGCGGCGATCGATCGGACCGTGTCCGCGAGGTCCCGCCCCTTGCCGGCATAGAATGCCCCGTCGGTTGCGATCAGCAGCTTCGGCTCGACCTGGCCGAACCGGTCGACAATAGCGGGCGTCCCCATGTCAGGGGCGCAGACCGTCCAGATGACGCCGATCGACGCGCAGGCGAGAAACGCCATCACCGCCTCGACCCGGTTGGGAAGATACGCTGCGACGCGGTCGCCCGGCCCCAGCCCGAGCCGCCGCAGCTCGCAGGCTAGCGAGAAGGATCGGCGGCGCAGCTCATGCCATCCCAGCGAAACGACCGCGCCGCCTTCGTCTTCCGCGATGATGGCCGGTTGCCCATCGGCATCGGCGGCATCTGCGTGCCGAAAGACCTGTCGCGCATAATTCACCTCGGCGCCGACAAACCACCGCGCGCCCGGCATGCGATCCTCGGTCAGGACCTCGGAACAAGGGGACCGCGACTGGATTCCATCGAAACGCCACAGCGCTTCCCAGAAGTCAGCCGGCTTATCGACCGACCAGCGATGCAACTCCTCGAAGCTCGCAAAGACCAGCCCATGCTCCTCGGCGACACGGGCTTCGAACTCCCGGATAAGCGTCTGCCGGGCCATCATGCGCGCACAGCAATCTGCGCCCATGTCAGTAACGGTAACTGAGCGTAACGCCGTAGGTCGCCGGCCTTCCCGTCAAGCGAACCACCGTGTCGATCACGTCGGTCACGTTGGTGAGGTAAAATTTGTTGGTGACGTTTCGACCCCAGATCTGGGCCTTCCAGCGCGAATCCGGTGCGCCCACGCCGAGCCGGAGGTCGAGCGTAGCATATCCGGGTATTT
>NZ_JBOHHW010000011.1:0-131061 GCF_050725575.1 Sphingomonas sp.
GGGGCTCCCAACGCATTGGGAACAGGCCGGAAATCGACACTCGAAATCCAACATAACAGGGGTGGCTTTTTTTATTCCGGACAACAGCGGAAAATCGAACCGGATGATGACCGCGACTCGCATCGCACCAGCCCCCGGTCGACTGTCGATCGCGCCTGGGTGGTCAGGCATGCCACTTTCCAGTCCCGGTAAGACCGAGACATTATCGGCGGATCAGGTCGATTGACCAAGCCCGTCCGCGTCCTCCGCAAACGGTTCCGACGGATTCTCATATTCATCGAGAATCGCGCCGACCACGGCATTCGCCATTGCCCGGAAGGCATTGGCCCGCGGAATGCCGGCATTGACGCTGACTCGGTACAGAAACGGATTCTGCTCCTGCCAGTTGTCGGTTCCGGTGTCGGAGGCGACCGCCGATTCATAGGCGGCACAGCCAAGCGCCAGCGATTCCAGCCCTTCGAGCAGCGGCATGATAGCCCCTGGCGGCACGCCCTGTACCGCAAGCAACCCGGCCGTGGCATTATGTTCGGACAGGCCGATGCGCAGCGGATGGCGGCGCATCAGAATCGGGATGAGGTTGGGATGCGCGCGCAATGCCTTCCAATATTCGGTTGCGTTGCGCACCAGCCATTCGCGCCAGTCGATGTTCGATGTGTTCGGCGTGCGCACGTCATTGAGCGCCAATTCGCACGCGCCGACCAGGATGTGCTCCTTGCTGCGGAAGTGATGATAGAGCGAAATGCCGCGGACATTGAGTTGATCGCCCAAACGGCGGATGCTCAACGCTTCGAGCCCTTCCTCGTCAATGATACGCAGCGCGACTTCCAGTGTCTTGCGCCGCGAAATAAGTGCTTTCTTAGGACGGCCCATGGGCGCCAGCTCTCCGAAACGTTGGTTTCTCCTTGTCCGGCCATAGCGGCCCTTTCGCTGCGGAGCGATCATTTTCGAACGCCGGGCATTGGCGCGATTGCACTAAAAAACAATCAGTGTTAGGCAACATATCACAAAGCAAGATCGAAGCGGCGAGGTCCGCTCAAATTTGGAGGGTGTCGCATGAAATACGCCGCGGCGGATTGGGTTGGGAATTACGCCCGGACGCAGCCCCACGCCCCCGCGCTCAGTAATTTCGACTCCGGCGAAACCCGCACCTGGGCGGAACTGGATCTACGCGTCGGCCGGATCGCCCATGCGTTGCGCCATGTCCTCGGGCTCGAGCGCGGTGACCGTATCGCCAATATCTCGGATGGCGACTTGCGCCATTTCGAACTGCAATTCGCCTGTGCACGCGCCGGCCTGGTCTGGGTGCCGCTCAATTTTCGCCATACTGCGGTCGAGCTTGGCCGGGCGTGTCGCGAGATGCGGCCCCAAATCATGCTGACCGACAAAGTATGGGGCGCGCTGGCGCGCGAGGTCGCGGCCGACACCGGCATTCCCCATATTCTCGATTGGGGGCCGGGCGGCGATCTCGACCAGTTGCTCGATCCGCAGGGCTATATGCCGGAGAATGGCGAGATCGACAGCGATGCACCGCTTCAGATCCTCTACACTTCGGGCACCACCGGAACGCCCAAGGCGGCGATCGTCACGCTGGGCGGCATGGTCTGCCACTCGCTGCAGCAAGTGCAGTTCTGCGCCACGGCTGAACCCGGCGGGCATTTGTTCCAGCCGATGCCGCTGTTCCATTTCGGCGGGCTCAATACCGCAAGCAACCCGGTGCTTTACTTCGGCGGACAGGTGACGGTCGCATCGCGCTTCGACCCGGCGGCGACCACGGCATTTTGCGGCGACCCGGCAAACGCGGTGACGCATCTCTGTCTGCCCCCGGTGATGTACCAGATGATGGCCGACAGTGCGGAATTCGCTGCTGCCGATTTCTCGACCCTGCGTCGCTTCATCTGCGGTGGCGGGCGCGTGTCGGAACGGCTGCGTGCCGCCTATGAGCCCAAGGGCGCCCGGTTCGTCCCGCAATATGGCGGCACTGAAACCGGGCCGGTGACGTCGATGAATCCCGATCGGCTCGACAAGATCATGGCCGGATCGTGCGGGCAGAAATCGCTCCATATCGATGCCCGGGTGGTCGATGACGAGGGTAAGGATGTCGAGCGCGGCACGCCGGGCGAGGTGTGGGTGCGTGGCCCTGGCGTCACCATCGGCTATCTCGGCGCCGAGGCGGAGATCGTCCGGCCCGAGGGCTGGCACCGCACCGGCGACGTCCTGTGGGAGGATGAGGAAGGATTCTTCTACGTCGTCGACCGGGTCAAGGACATGTACAAATCGGGCGGCGAGAATGTCTTCTCGGCTGAGGTCGAAGGCGTATTGGTCACCAATCCCGCGGTCGCCGAATGCGCGGTGATCGGTGTTCCCGACAGCCGCTGGGGCGAAGTCGGGCTGGCGGTGGTGGTCGCAACCCCGGGGCATGAAGTCACGCTCGAAGCGTTGTGCGCGACCTGCGAGGGCAAGCTCGCCCGTTACAAGCATCCCAAGCATCTCGCGCTGGTCGATTCCTTCCCCCGCAATGTCACCGGCAAGATCGCCAAGCCCGCGCTGCGCATTCAGTTCGGCGGCAGCAAGTCGGTCTAGCAATACCAAGGAGTCCATGATGGCTGAGCCCGTCCGCTACACCCGCACGCCCTATCTGATCGTTCACCGCGAGGACCGCGTCCGCAAGGATGTCTATGGCGCGATCGATGATGCGGTCGTGCTCCAGGCGCAATTGATGCGCGGGCCCACTCCGTCCGACACCGCGCTGGTGGTGATGCATCCGATCGGCGCGCCGGCCTATCTGCCGGTGTTCGCGCAGCTTGCCCGCGCCGGCCATCACATCGTCGCTTGCGCGTCGCGCTATTCGAATGGCGATGCGGCGCTGGAGATGGAGAATGTCGTTCTCGATCTCGGCGCGTGCATCAAGGATGCGCGCGAGCGGCTTGGCTACAAGAAGCTGGTGCTGCTCGGCTGGAGCGGCGGCGGATCGCTGATGGCGGGCTATCAGGCCGAGGCCGAGAAGCCGGTCGTACAACTGACCGCATCGGGCGAGGAAACGCCGCTTGCCGGGGCGGGATTGATTCCCGGCGATGCGCTGATGCTGGTCGCCTCGCACCGCAGCCGCCACAAGCTGCTGACCGGGCAGATCGATCCTTCGGTGCTCGATGAGAGGAACCCTGGCCAGCGTGATGCGGCGCTCGATATCTATGATCCGGCCAATCCGGCGCAGCCGCCCTATTCGGCCGATTTCATCACTACCTATCGTGCAGCGCAGATCGCGCGCAACCGCAGGATCAGCGACTGGGCCAGGGCCAGGCTGGCTGAATTGAAGGCCAAGGGCGGCGAGCATGACGAATATTGCTTCGTCGTTCACCGCACCATGGCCGATCCGCGCTGGATCGACCCGAGCGTCGACCCCAATCAGCGCCGGCCCAATTGGACCTATCTGGGCGATCCGCGCGTGGTCAATGACAGCGCCTCCGCGCTCGGCCGGTTCAACTCGCTGCGCGGCTGGCTGTCGCAATGGAGCTATGACCATGCGCAGTTCGATTCGGTCGATGCCGGCCCGCGGATCACCGTGCCGGGCATGGTGATGACTGCCGGCGCCGACGATGCCTGCCCGCCCGAACATACCGATGCGATGTTCGCGGCGATGGGATCGGCCGACAAGTGCAAGGTCACGATCGACCATGCCAACCACTATTTCACCGGCGCCGAAGGCAAATCGCACCTTGGCGAAGCGGTCGGCATCATCTCGACCTGGCTGGCCGAGCGCGACCTGGTCAACGACACCGTGCTCGCCAACACACGCGTCGCGGCCTGAGCGAGGGGGCAAGCAGATGGCTTTTTTCGACGATTATCAGAACATCCTGTTCAACCGCCGTGGCCGTGTGCTGGAGGTCATCCTCAACCGGCCCGAGACGCTCAACGCAGCCAATGCCGAACTGCACACCGAACTGGCGCGCGTGTTCGTTGAGGTTTCGAACGACCCTGACAGCGATGTGGTGGTACTGACTGGTGCCGGGCGGGCCTTTTCGGCCGGTGGCGATATCCGTTGGATGCAGGATGCGATCGATGAGCCGCAGGCGTTCGAACAGACCTGCCGCGAAGCGAAGCAGATCGTGTTCGGCCTGATCGATTGCGAAAAGCCGGTCATTGCCAAGCTCAATGGCCATGCGACCGGCCTTGGCGCGACGATCGCGCTGTTCTGCGACGTGATCTTCGCCGCCGAACACGCAAAGATCGGCGATCCGCATGTCAGTGTGGGGTTTGTCGCGGGTGACGGCGGCGCGGTGATCTGGCCGCAGCTGATCGGCTATGCGCGGGCCAAGGAATATCTGCTGACCGGTGACCTGATGACCGCGACGCAGGCGGCGGGAATGGGCCTGATCAACCATGTCGTGCCGGCCGACGAGCTGGATGCGCGGGTGGACGCCTTTGCCGATCGGCTCGTCGCTGGCGCGACCAAGGCGATCCGCTGGACCAAGATGTCGGTCAATATCGGCCTGCGCGATCTCGCCACGTCGATCATGGATGCGTCGCTCGCCTATGAAGCGCTCTCCAATGTGACGCCCGACCATCAGGAAGCGGTGCGCGCCTTTGCCGAGAAGCGCCCGCCGGTGTTCGCGCGGGCCGGGACATGAATTTCGACGAAAGCGAGATTGTCGTCGCGCTGCGCGACTCGCTCGAGAAGTTCGTCGAGCGCGAAATGCCGCGCAGCGCGGCGCAGGACTGGGATGCGCGCAATCACTTCCCACGCGAGGTGCACCGCAAGCTTGCCGATCTTGGCGTGCTCGGGCTGACCATCCCGGAGGAGTATGGTGGCCTCGGCCGCGACATCGTCGCGACCATGGTGGTGATCGAGGAATTGTCGCGGCGCAGCCTTGCCGTCTCGGTGCCCTATATCATGGCTGCCTGTTATGCCGGCATGAATATCGAGGAATGCGGGACAGAGGAGCAGAAGCGCGACCTGCTGCCGAAGATCGTCTCGGGCGACCTGCTGTTTGCCTATGGCCTGACCGAGCCCGATGCCGGCGCCGACCTCGCCAGCGTGACGACGCGTGCCGAGCGCGACGGCGAGATGCTGCGCATCAACGGCGCCAAGCGTTTCTGTTCGGGCGCCGGGATCGCCGATTATATCTATACGCTGGTGCGCACCGGGCCGGCCGAGGCGCGGCATCGCAACCTGTCCTTCGTGCTGGTGCCGCCCGATGTACCGGGCGTGACCATCACCAAGATCGAGTCGATGGGCATGAAGGGGGCGGCGACCACTGATGTCAGCTTCGACAATGTCGAGGTGCCGGTTGCCAATCTGGTCGGCGGCGAGGCGGCCTGGAATCATGGCTGGCGGATGCTGGTCGGTCCCGGGCTCGATGTCGAGAAGCTGGAGGTTGCCGCGATCGGCATCGGCATTGCGCGCGCCGCGCTCGATGATGCCTGGGCCTATGCGATGGAGCGCCGCCAGTTCGGTCGGGCGATCGGCGATTTCCAGTCGATCCAGCACAAGCTCGCCGAGATGCATACTCAGGTCCATGCCGCCCGACTGGTCCTCTATCAGGCGGCATGGCTGGCCAATGAGCGGCGGCCCTGCGCGCAGGAAACCTCGATGGCCAAGCTGTTCGCCACCGAAGTGTCGAAATCGGTCGCGCTGGAATGCCAGACGATCCTTGGCGCCTATGGCTACGTCAAGGATTTCGATGCCGAGCGCTATGTTCGCGAGGCGCTGCTGATGCCGATCATCGGAGGCTCCTCGGCGGTGCAGCGCAACAACATCTTCAAGCTTGCCGCGGCGCGGCGATGAAGGTCGCGCTGATCGGTGCTGGCGGCAAGGTCGGCCGGCGGCTGGTCGCCGAGTTGCTCGGTCGCGGTCATCAGGTGGTCGGAATTGCGCGCAACCCGCCCGCCGATGACTCTGGCGTGCCGTTCGTCCTTGCCGACGCCAATGACGTCGACGCGCTTGCGGCGGCGATCCGCGGCAATGATGCGCTGATGGTGTCGGGGCGGTTCGTGTCGACCGATGCGGCTGCAATCCTGCGCGCCATGCGCGCGGCGGGGGTGGCGCGAATCCTGGTGGTTGGTGGTGCTGGAACATTGTTGGTCGCGCCGGGCGTGCAATTGCTCGACACGCCGGATTTTCCCGAAGCGTTTCGGCCGGAGGTATCGGCCGGTCGCGACTTTCTCGATGCGCTGCGCGGCAGCGATGCGGACTGGACTTTTCTGTCGCCGGCTGTGAGCTTCGTTCCCGGCGAACGCACCGGGGCTTATCGGCTGGGCGGCGGCGAGTTGATGCGCGACGATCGCGGGGACAGCAGCATTTCGTACGAAGATCTGGCCAAGGCACTGGTCGATGAGCTGGAGCAGCCCAGGCATAGCCGGGCGCGGTTCTCGATCGCCTATTGAGGCATGGCTTATCCCAATCGCAGCGCCTCGACCCCGCGCTGATCGTCGAGCGTCATCACGCCATCGGCGCGCATGGGCATGTCGGCGAGGATGTGGCGCGTGAGGCGTTCGTAATGGCTGATGAAACGCCTGAGCGCAGTATCGTCCATGATCGCATCGGTCTGCTTGCCGGCGGCGCGCGCGCGTGCGGCCAGTTTTCGTTCCTGCTCACCGCGCCAGGCAAAGACCGTGTCGAACGATGGCGCGGCGATCATCAGCAGCAGGTCGAGATGCCCGAACAAGGCATGGTATTGCTCCGCCAATGCCGTATTCACTGCGCGGCGCCAGATTCCGTCGGGGTCTTCGTCGCGCTCCAGCATGTTGATTGGCGACACGAGTGCTGCAGCGGTCTCTGGCCGAGCGCCAACACACCAGCCCTCGAACAATATGATATCGGCGCGGCCGTGGAATACCGGCCAGACGGGTTGCGGTTCGACATCGTCGCTGGCCTTGTCGAAACGGGGCAGGGGAGTCTTCGCATCGGACGCCGCCGTCGCAAGACGCCGGATCGTGCGTTCGGCCAGCGCGACATCATGAGTTCCCGGTACGCCGCGGGTAGCGAACAGCGGATGCACCGTGTGCGCCAGGGCTTGCCGCGCGGCGTGCGGCAGATAAAAATCGTCGATCGACAATGCCGCCACCTTCAACTCTGTGCGATGCTCGATCAGCCGCGCCAGTCCCAGCGCGAGCGTGGATTTCCCGCTGCCTTGAGCGCCGCAAATGCCGACGAGCAGGGGGCGGTCAGCGGCTTCGCGGCGCGCGATGATCCAGCCGGCGATCGTGCCATAGGCGCGCTGCAGATCATCGCCGGCGGCGGGGATCTGTTCCTCGGCAAACAATGCGCGCAGGACCTGTGTCTCCTCTTCCGCCATCGGTTGCTGTTCCATCCCGTCTCCATTGCCCGGAAAATGTCATGACCGCCTCCGTTCTCGTTACCCGAAAATGGCCCGCCAGTGTCGAGGTGCTGCTTGCGGATCGATTTGCTGCGGTGCTGAACGTGAACGATGCGCCGATGGCCGCAGCAGCGCTTGCGCTTGCCGCATGCCGTTTCGACGTGATCTGCCCGACCGTGTCGGATCGCATCACCGCCGAGGTACTGGATCTGCCCGACCGCGCGGTCGGGCTGCTGTGCAATTATGGCGCGGGGACTGACCATATCGATCTCGAGGCGTGCCGGCGGCTTGGCATTGTCGTCACCAACACACCCGATGTGCTGACCGAGTCGACCGCTGAGCTGGCGATCCTGCTGATGTTGATGGTCGCGCGCCGTGGCGGAGAGGGCGAGCGCGAAGTGCGCGCCGGGGACTGGTCCGGCTGGCGGCCGACGCACATGATCGGCACGCAGGTATCGGGCAAGACGATCGGCCTCATCGGCTTTGGCCGTATTGCCCAGGCCACCGCGCACAAGGCGCGCGGGCTCGGGTTGCGGATTGCCTATCACGCTCGCACCCGCGCCGATCGCGCGGTCGAGCAGGCGCTGGACGCGCGGTTCGAACCCGATCTCGGCGCGTTGCTGGCCAAGTCCGATTTCGTATCGCTGCACGTGCCCGGTGGGCGCGACACTGAACACATGATCGGCGCTGCCGAACTCGCGCGGATGCGGTCCGGCGCTTTCCTGATCAACACCGCGCGGGGCAGCGTGATCGATGAGGCGGCGTTGGTACAGGCGCTCCATCGCGGCATGATCGCCGGTGCCGCGCTTGACGTCTTTGCGGGCGAGCCGGCCGTCTCGCCGGCCTTACTGGCCGCACCCAATCTGGTCGCGCTGCCGCATCTGGGTAGCGCGACGCATGAAGCGCGAACCGCGATGGGGATGCGCGCGCTTGCCAATCTCGACGCCTGGCTCGCCGGGTATCCGCCGCCCGACCGGGTCGCCTGAGGCCGGATCAGCCGCCTTTAGCCGGGGCCGCGGGCGGCGCCTTTGCCGCGGCGGCGCCCCGGCGTGCCTCGCGCAGGACATAGGCGCGGATATTCTCCGCCTCGGCCGGGGTCAGGATCGGCTTGAAGCTGACCATGCCCTGATCCTTCAGCGCCCCGTCGATCACGATCGATTGCCACAGCCTGGCATCGCGCAAGGCCGCAGAACGGCGCAGGTCGGCGATATAGGGATTGGACGCATTCGCCCCGTGGCAACCCGAACAGGTCCGCGAGAATTCGAGAATGCCCGCCTCGATATCACCGGTCGAGGTGACGCCTGCGACATCAATCGGCGGCGGCACCGGATCGGTGATCTTTTCGAGCGGCGCGGTGCCGCCAAGCTTGAACACCAGCAACCGGCCATTGCGACGGGGATGTTCCGGCACCAGCTTGCCGATCAGCCCGCCCGCACCGCCAAAGCCGGACATCACGGCGACATATTGCTCGCCATTCACCCGGTAGGTGATGGGCGGCGCAATGATGCTCGTGCCGACATTCACCGACCAGAGCTTGTTGCCCTTATAGGCGTCATAGGCGGTGAGGAATCCGTCGATATCGCCCTGGAAGACGAGATCGCCCGCCGTCACCAGCGTGCCGCCATTGACGAACCAGCGTTTCGGGATCGACCACGCCGCTTTCTGGTTGACCGGGTCCCAGGCGAGCAGCTGCCCACTGGACGCCTTGCGCGCGGCTGCGACCTGATCCTCAGGGAATTCGGCGGGCTTCAGGCCGGCGGCCTGGCCGATCGAGCGGTATTTGAACTTGTCGTCGCGCTGATAGACGCCGGTGGTCAATTGCACAGGAATATAGACGAGGCCGGTGCGCGGGCTGAATGACATGGCTTGCCACGAATGCGCGCCGAACGGGCCGGGCTGCTGAACGCTCGGCGCTTTGTCGTAATGGACGCCAGGGTTCAGCATTGGCCGCCCGGTCTTCATGTCGATGCCGCTCGACCAGGTCACCGGCGCGAATGGCTTGGCCGACAGCAGCGCGCCGCTGGTGCGGTCGAGAACATAGAAATAGCCGTTCTTCGGCGCCTGCATCAACACGTCGCGATCCTGGCCGCCGATCTTCAGCCGGGCCGAGATCATCTGCTGCGTGGCGGTATAATCCCACGAATCCTGCGGCGTCGTCTGATAGTGCCAGCGATATTTCCCAGTATCGGGATCGACCGCGACGATCGAGGACAGGAACAGATTGTCGCCCTTGCTGCCCGAGCGGATGGCATAGTCGAACGGTCCGCCATTGCCCGTGCCGATATAGACGAGGCCAGAATCGGGATCGTAGGTGATCGCATCCCATGCCGTGCCGCCGCCACCGCTGTTGCGCCATTCGCCGTCGCCCCAAGTGCCTTGCGCCTTGGCCTTCAACGCCTCGTCGGAGGCGGCGCCGTCCGGCTTTCCGGCCGGATTGGGCGTGGTGTAGAAACGCCAGGCGAGACGGCCGGTATCGGTGTCATAGGCGGTGACGAAACCGCGCGCGCCCATGTCCGCGCCGCCATTGCCGATCAGGACCTTGTTCCGGGCGATGCGCGGTGCGCCCGTGATGGTATATTTCATGATCGCCGGCGCGCCTTCCAGCGTGTTGGCGGACCAGATTTGCTTGCCGGTCTTGGCATTGATCGCGATGAGACGGCCATCGAGCGTGCCGACAAAGACCTTGCCGCCCGCCAGCGCGACGCCGCGATTGACGGCGTCGCAACATGCCTTGACCAGCGAGGACCGGTCGGTCTGCGGATCGAACGACCATAACTGCTTGCCGGTCGCGGCGTCGAAGGCATAGACCAGCGACCAGGCGGTGCTGACATAAACCACCCCGTCGGCCATGAGCGGCGTCGCTTCCTGGCCGCGGTCGCTCTCCACTTCCTGCGACCATGCGAGGCCGAGCTTGGTGACGGTCGAGCGGTTGATCTGGTCGATTGGACTGAAGCGCTGCTCCTGTTGGTCGCGGCCGTAAAAGGGCCATTCGTCGGGCGCGACGGTGCCCGGCGTCTGGCTGCCGCACGCCGCAGCGAACAAGGCGAGGCCGATAGCGAGGCCGGGTCGGGTCCGGTTCATCAATCCCCCCAGGCGGCTCATGCGAGCACCGATGATGGCTCTTCGTCCATGATCACGGTCTTGCTTTCGAGATAGGGCATCAGGCCAAGCCGTCCGCCTTCGCGCCCGATGCCGGAGCGTTTATAGCCGCCAAAGGCGATGCCGAAGTCGCTGCGAAAGGCGTTATGGCCGACGGTACCGGCGCGCATCCGTCGCGCGACTTGCATCGCGCGGTCGGTGTCGGCGGTGAAGACCGAGCTGTTGAGGCCGAAATCGCTGTCATTGGCGAATGCGATCGCTTCCTCCTCGTCGCGCGCGGGGATTACGCAGATCACTGGCCCGAAAATCTCCTCGCGCGCGATCCGCGCGCTATTGGGCACGTCGCCGAACAGGGTCGGCTCGATATAGAAGCCGCGATTGAGGCCCGGCGGACGGGCGCCACCGGTAGCGAGCGTCAGGCCATCGGCCTTGCCGCTGGCGATATAATCCTCGACACGGTCAAGCTGGCGCTTCATCGACATTGGGCCCATTTCGCTGGCCGGATCGAACGGGTCGCCGACCCGCACCTTGCCCATCGCCGATGCGATCCCCTCAAGCAGCGCATCATGGCGGTCGCGCGTGACGATGACGCGGCTCAGCGCCGAACAGAATTGCATCCCGAGCATGCTGACTTGCGGCGCGATAGCATCCACCACCAGATCGAGCGGCGAATCGTCGAGCACCACCGCGGCGGACTTGCCGCCCAGTTCCAGCGTCGCGCGCGCCATGCGCCCGCCGCAGATTGAGGCGACTCGCTGACCGACCGCACTGGACCCGGTGAAGCTGACCTTGTCGACACCTTCATTGCGGACCAGCAACTCGGATTCGGCACGGTCGGCCATCAGGATATTGAGCACGCCGGGAGGCAGGCCGAGCTCCATCGCGATCTCGCCGAGCAGCACCGCCTCGAGCGGTGCCTCGGGCGACATCTTCACCACGGCCGTACAGCCTGCGAGCAAGGCCGGGCCGAGCTTGGCCGCAAGCATCAGCAGCGGCGCGTTCCACGGGATGATCGCGGCGACCACGCCGACCGGCTCATGGATCAGCATGCCGACGGTTCCGCCGGCGGTCGGCGTGTGGCGTTCGACAAAGGGAAAATCGCCGGCGAGCCGCGCATAGTCGCGCAGCAACGCCGTTGCCGAGAGCGTCATATAGCCGGCATGGCCGATCAGCCCGCCCACTTCAGAAGACCAGATCCGGCTGAAGATCGCCGACTTCGCGTCGATCGCATCGGCCAGCTTCAGCAGGAAAGCGCCGCGCTCGCGATGCGACAGATGTGGCCATGGGCCATGGTCGAAGGCGCGCCGTGCCGCAGCGACGGCGCTCTCGATGTCGGCGGCCGTGGCAAAAGGGACGGTGGCGAAGACGGTTTCGTCGGATGGCGTGACGATATCGAAAGTCGCGCGAGCGCCCGGTTCGACCCATTCGCCGTCAATCAGGAAGCGTCCGCGCCGAACACGATCGAGCGTTTGATCGTCCACAATCATCACATCTCCTGACCCGTGCGGCTTTCTACATTGGCCGCGTTCGTGTTCTTCTTCCTAACGATGTTTCATAAACTGGGCAAGCGAGTCCGCGCGAGCATCCAGAACAGCCTATTCTTGTAGATTGCGCAGGCGCGAACGCAATTGCAGCCCATCCACGATTCTGATGGCGTGTTCCGATTCATTGCAACTCAGACATTGCGCAGCGGCAATTTAAAGGATAAGCAACTAACAGTGTTTGGTTCAATACGGGCTTATGCTCCGCTGGACTCGATGCGCGGCGGCGGAGGGTTGGCTCACAGAAGCAGGCTCCCGCCCATGATTGGGGAGGATGAGATGAGAACTCGTGCCTTGTTACTCGGTGGTGTATCGCTGGGTTTGTGCTTCGCCTCGCCGTGCCAGGCGCAATCGGCGCCCGCGGGACCAGACGATCAGAACGCCGATCAGCAGGCCGCTGCCGGATCCGAGGGGCTGGCCGATATCGTCGTCACCGCGCAGCGCACCTCGCAATCGCTGCAGAAAGTGCCGATCGCGGTGACGGCCGTCACGGCGGACGATCTCGCGTCGCGTCAGGTAACGAGTTCGCTCAATCTCGATACGGCGGTGCCGAACCTGACTCTCACCGAGAATGGCGTGTCGGCGACGCCGTTCCTGCGCGGTGTCGGCTCCAATCAGTCCAACCCGAACGACGAAGCGTCGGTCGCGACCTATATCGACGGCGTTTATATCCCGTCGGTCACCGGCAACATCTTCAAGTTCAACAATGTCGAGCGGATCGAGGTGCTCAAGGGCCCGCAAGGCACCTTGTTCGGCCGCAACGCCACTGGCGGCGTGATTCAGATCATCACCCGTGATCCGACGCAGCGGCCCCTGGTCGATGCCAGTGTCGGCTATGGCAGCTTCGACACGCTTGAGGCCCAGGCCTATCTGTCGAGCGGGCTTGGCAGTAATCTGGCGGCGGATATCGCCTTCAGCCTCGATCGCAACGGCAATGGTTATGGCAAGGACATCAACCGCAATGCGGATATCTTCCTCCACAACCAGGTCGCCGTTCGGTCGAAAATCCTTTGGACCCCGGGGTCCAACACCGAGATCCGGCTGACCGGCGATTATAGCCGGCTGCGCTCGACCGGCGCCGATTATCAGCTCGCTCAGGGCGTTATCGGCATAGACGGCGTCACCGGCTATCCCGGGAAGCGCAAGACCAACACCGACTTCCGCAACACGGCCAATAATGAGGTCTATGGCTTCTCGCTGCGGGTCGATCAGGATCTGAACTTCGCGCGACTGGTCAGCATCTCCGGCTATCGCCATGTCACAGGCGAATTCCATCTCGACCAGGATGCGACGCCGCTGCCGCTCGTACAGGCCACGATCAACCAGTTCGCCGAGAGTTTCTCGCAGGAAGTCCAGCTGCTGTCGAAGAAGGACTCGAAGATCGACTGGTTGATCGGCGGTTATTTCTTCGACGCCAAATACGCCTATACGCCGTTGCGGATCGCCGGGATCGCCGCCGGTGGACTGCCCAATGTGGACGCGTTCGGCTCGCAAAAGACCAGATCCTATTCGGCCTATGGTCAGGCGACCGTTCCGGTCACCGACGATACCAAGCTGACCGGCGGCCTGCGCTATACCTATGAAACGCAGGACACCGATGGTTATAACGCGAGCGGCGGCGTGATATTCCCGCATCCCCCTAATCCGCTGTGCGGCAGCGCCACGACCAATTGCCCGCAGTCGCAAAGCATCAAGAAACTGACCTGGCGTGCGGCGCTGGATCACAATTTTTCGTCGGATATTCTCGGCTATCTCTCGTACAACCGCGGTATCAAGAGCGGTGGCTTCAACATGATCAATCCCGGCACCCCCGGCTATCGGCCCGAGGTGCTGGACTCGTACGAAGCCGGGCTGAAGATGCAGCTGTTCGACAACAAGGTCCGCTTCAATGTCGCGGCGTTCATCTACAGCTACAAAGATATCCAGGTCTTCAACATCACCGGCGGCGGTGCGGTGCTGACCACCAACGCCGCCGCGGCGCGGGTGCACGGCATCGATGCCGATCTGACGATCAAGGCCTCGCGTTATTTCACCATCTCGGCGGGCTTTGGCTGGCTCGACGGCAAATATACCGACTTCCCCAACGCGACCTTCACGCCTTCTTCGCCGCTGCTCGGGCCGCAAACGGTCGTGAACGCGACGGGCAACGACATGATCTATGCGCCAAGGACCAGCGGCAATCTGTCGCTCGACTATCGCATCCCGACCAGCTTCGGCGAGTTCGGGCTGAACGCCACCGGCTCCTATCGCGACAAGGTGTTCGTCTCGGCCGCCAACCGGCTGTTCATCCCGGCCTATGCGGTGGTCAATACGACGATCGGCTGGACCTCGCCCGACAAGCGCTACGGCGTGCAGTTCTGGGTCCGCAACCTGTTCGACAAGGATTATTATCTGAACCGTACCGAGCAGGCGCTGGGCGACATCCAGTTCCTCGCGCCACCGCGGACCGTGGGCGTTACGGTCAGCTTCAAGAACCGGTGACGATCGGGGCGGGGAACGGCAAGTATGGTGACCGGCGGCGCGTTGCCGCCGATCACACGCCAGCAAGGGAGCAGTGATGGTCAGGGTCACGTACAAGGATGTGGCGGGCGCCGAAACCGTGGTGGACGCCACGGAAGGCGCCAGCTTGATGGAATCGGCGGTGCGCAACGGCGTCGTCGCGATCGAGGGAGAATGCGGCGGCGCGCTCGCTTGTGCGACCTGTCACGTCCACATCCCCGACGAGTGGCGCGCGGTGACTGGCGAAGCATCCGCCGATGAACGGGAGATGCTCGAATTCGGCGTTGATGTGGATGAACGCAGCCGCTTGTCGTGCCAGATTCACGTCACGGCGGCGATGGAGGGTATCACCATCCTCACCCCGAGCAGCCAGCGTTAAGCGTGACAGGAGAGCCAGGATGACCGCGAACTATACCGAGGCCGACTATAACCATCACAGCCCGGAGATCGCACAGGATCCCTATAGCTTCCTGGCGGCGGTTCGCGGCAAATGCCCGCTCGGGCATTCCAACGAACTGGGCGGCTTCTATTTCCCGACCACCTACGAAGGCGTGAAGCGGGTCTTTGCCGAATACAAGACCTTCTCTTCCGCGGACGGGGCCGGGTTGCCCGACCAGCTTGTCCGCTTGTTGCCGGTCGATCTCGATCCGCCGAGCCACACCCGCTGGCGCCGGGTGCTCAACCGCTTCTTCACTCAGGAGGCGGCGGAGGCGGATCGCCCGCGCATCCAGGGGCTTGCCGATGAACTGATCGACGCATTCGCCGCGCGGGGCAACGCCGATCTCGTCAACGAGCTGACCCGGCCGTTCCTCGCTATGACCACATTGCCGGTGCTCGGCGTACCGCTCAGCGACCGGCAGATGCTGTCCGAGAAACTGTTGTGGATGGTGCATCACCGTCTCAACGATCATGACGGCTGGGTCCAGCGCTACGGCGAGATCGCGGCGTATCTCACCAACCTTGTCGCCGAACGGCGCACCGCGACCGAGCGCCGCGACGATCTTCTCCAATGTCTGATCGAGGAAGAATTCGACGGCCGCATGCTGACCGACACCGAGGGTTATCAGGTGCTGATCCTGGCCTTGTTCGGCGCGCTCGATTCGACCAGTTCGGCAATGAGCGGCTCACTCTATCATCTTGGGGAGCATCCCGAGGACAAGGCGCGCCTGTTGTCGGGCGAGGTGCCATGGGCCGGAGCGATCGAGGAATTCCTGCGCTTCACCACGCCGATCCAGACCTTGCGCCGCACCACCAGCAAGGAGACCGAACTCGATGGCGGCCTGGTGCCGGAGGGCAGCTTCGTGCTGGCGATCAACGGTGCTGCGAACCGCGATCCGGCCAAATTCCCGGAGCCGGACAAGTGCATCATCAGCCGCGACGCGCGCGACCATATGAGTTTCGGCACCGGCGCGCATATCTGCATTGGCCGGCATTATGCGCGCGTGATGATCGACATCTGCCTGAAAACCGTGCTGCGCCGGATCGGCGACTATCGGATCGAGGACGGATTCCAGCCCGATTACACCGCGAGCGAGGCCCGCGCCCTGAAGACGCTGCCGGTGGTCTTCACGCCCGCGGCCGCTCCTGTCGGTTAGGCGGAAATCGTACTCGATCACAGCGCCGCGACCAGCTCCTCGACCGACGCGCCCTCCGAGGTCCCAACAGCGCCTGCCGGCGCGGGCTCAAGACTGTTCAGGAGGTCCAGGTCGGCGTTTCCGGAGAAATCCTGCAGCGAGGATGGGGGCTCCTGGGCCTGGTTGGAGGTTGCGGCGGATTCTTGCGTCCCGGTGGCGAGTCGCGAGTGTTTTCGCGCTGAGTCGGTGCAATTTCACCTGTGGTGCGATCGGAGCGTTGCAGAACATATCATCCAGCGCCAATCCGGCGTCGCTCGATGTTCTGGAATTCCGGCCTGTCCCGCGCCCAAGATGCAAGGGTAGGAATTTCTGGATAAGTATCTGATATAAAAATGAATTATATGATTCCATGCGGAAATGGCGGTGAAAAGATACGACACAACCGGTGTCCCATATCTCCCGCGGGCCATCCCCTCAGCCAGGGTGCCGGCGCGATTCAACCATGGCACCGACGCTGGCATGGAATCCCGTGCCGGACTTAAACCAGCACGCTCTTTCTGATTGTCGGGGAACAGGATGACCACGGAGCTGCGGACGCAATGCTCCTGCCCTTGGCTGAGCCGCCACGCGTGCATTTGGTCGGGTGTCTGACGCTCTAAAGGCGGTCGTAACGGAAGTACCAGACTTCGTGTCCCTGCCGGCGCGCCTTGCGCTCATAGCGGGTCTCAGGCCAGTCGGCGGGGCGTTCGAGGAAGTCGCGTGGATGTTTCGCCTGCCACTCGAAATCGCGGCGCGTGTTCATCACCATCATTGCCCAGCGGCAATAGGTCGGGTCGTCGGTGCCGAGGCGGAACTCGGCGCCGGGCTTGAGCTTGGCGGCGATCAGGTCGAGCGGCCCGTGATTGACCATGCGGCGCTTGGCGTGCCGCGCCTTGCGCCACGGATCGGGGTGGAGGAGGAACAGGCGGTCGAGGCTTGCGTCGGGGAGCCGCTCGAGCACCTCCAGCGCGTCGCCCATGTGCAGCCGGACATTGTCCAGCGCGCGGTCGCGGATATGACCCAGCGCGCCGACCACGCCGTTGAGGAAGGGTTCGCAGCCGATAAAGCCCATTGCCGGATTCGCCTCGGCCTGCGCGGCGAGATGCTCACCCGCGCCGAAGCCGATTTCGAAGGCGAGAGGGCGATCACTGCCGAACAGGGTGGCCGCATCGACCGGCCCCGCTTCCGGTACGCTCAATGCCGCAAGCGTGTCTTCGACCAATGCCGCCTGTCCAAGGCGCAGTTTGTGACCCTGGCGGCGGCCATAGAGCCGGCGGATCGAGGCAGGATCGTTCATGCGGGTATCCCGAAACCTGACAAAGATGTCATCATACGATCATGGTTATCGCACAGAGGGCGTGATATGGCTCTCCCACACGCGCTATCCTTATGGTGTGGTGCAGTAAGCAATTGAAAATGTTCGTCGTTGGCTTCGCTTAGAGAGGGGATGGGACACGCCGATGCGGGTCGCAGCCTCCACCAATTGGTTAATCGGATCGAGCAACGCATGAAATTCGCACTCATTATCGTCATTCTGACCGCGGTCGTCGCCATTGTGTATTTTGTCATGCGCAGCCGCGCACCGCGCAAAAAGCGCCGCTCGCAATTCTTCTCGCACACCTTCGACAATAGCGGCGCGGCAAAGGTGGCGGAAACGCCGCTCACCGATGATAAAGACTGGATGAAACCGTAAACCGTCAGCCCGCGCGCAGGCGCGGGCTGACATGGTTGCTCTTTCCTAAGCGATTGCTGCCTTGAGCCGATCGACCAGGTCGGTCTTTTCCCAGGTGAAATACTCGCCCTCGGGCGCGCGCCCGAAATGCCCGTAGGCGGCGGTCTTCTGATAGATTGGCGCATTGAGCTTGAGATGCTCGCGGATTCCCTTGGGAGTCAGCCGAACGAGCTGCGGCAGCACCTCTTCGAGCTTCGCTTCGGAAACCGTGCCGGTGCCATGCGTGTCGACATAGACCGACAGCGGCTCGGCAATGCCGATCGCATAACTCAGCTGGATCGTGCAGCGGCGCGCAAGGCCAGCCGCGACGACATTCTTTGCCAGATAGCGTGCGACATACGCGGCCGAGCGATCGACCTTGGTCGGATCCTTGCCGGAGAAAGCGCCGCCGCCATGCGGTGCAGCGCCGCCGTACGTGTCGACGATGATCTTGCGGCCGGTGACACCGGCGTCGCCGTCCGGGCCGCCGATTTCGAACCGACCGGTCGGGTTGACGTAGATCGCGGTCTCATCGGTGATGAAGCCTTCGGGCAGCACGCTGTCGAACACGCCGACGACATAGTCGCGCAGTTCCTTGTACTTGGCCGGATCGCCTTCATTGTTATGGAAGAAATAGCCCGGCGCATGCTGAGTCGAGACGACCAGCGCGGTGGCGCGGACCGGCACTTCATTCTCGTATGCGAGCGTCACCTGGCTCTTCGCGTCGGGTTCAAGGAACGGCACGACCTTGTTGTGGCGGTCATGCGCGAGCTGCTCGAGAATGCGGTGCGAATAATAGAGCGTGGCGGGCAGCAGATCCGGCGTCTCGTCGGTGGCATAACCGAACATGATGCCCTGATCGCCGGCGCCTTCGTCCTTGTTGCCGCTTTCATCGACACCCATCGCGATATGCGCTGACTGGCCGTGCAGGCGATTGATGAATTCGAACGTGTTCCAGTGGAACTGGTCCTGCTCGTAACCGATGCGCTTCACTGTCGCGCGGACTGTGGCCTCGATCTCGTCGAGCGCGCCGGGCGCCCATTCGCCATTCTCGAACACGCCCTTGCAGCGGATTTCGCCGGCCAGCACGACCAGGTTGGTGGTGGTCAGGGTTTCGCACGCGACGCGCGCATAGGGATCCTTGGACAGGAACAGGTCGACGACCGAATCCGAAATCTGGTCAGCGACCTTGTCGGGGTGACCTTCCGAAACCGATTCGGACGTGAAGAGAAACGAAGCGCGCATCAATCTACCCTCGGGCTGCGCGGCTCCGCTGACGGAACCGCATATAAAGCTTTCCTTATATGATGGCCACTAGCGGGACCATCGCCTGATGGCAACGGCGAACAGCAGCATCACCATGGCAGTGATGAAGGCCATGAGATTGCCGACCCGCGCGAACAGGGTCGGTGCCTGCGGCGGCGGGATCGGCAATTCGATCGCGCCGGCGCGGTGCGGCGGCACTGTTGCCAGTAAGGTTCCATTGGCGTCGATGATCGCGGAAATACCGGTCGGCGTTGCGCGGATGATCGGCAGCCCCTCCTCGATCGCACGCATCCGCGCCTGGGCGAGGTGCTGGACCGGGCCCCAACTGCCATACCAGCTGTCGTTCGAGGGGTTGAAGATGAAGGCGGGGCGATGGTGGCGATCGACCGTCTCGCCGGAGAAGATCATTTCATAGCAGATCTGGAATCCGACATTGCCGAAGCCGGGCAGGGCAAAGCCGCCGGCCGCCCGGCCGGGGTCAAAATCGAAATCGCCCGGCACGAGCCGCGACAGGCCGATCGCCGACATGATCGGGCGCATCGGCAGATATTCGCCCCACGGTACGAGGTGCGCCTTGTCGTAGCGTCCAAGGATTCTTGCGCGCGAATCGATTGCGAAGACCGAATTGGTACCGGCGGTGACATTGTCCTGCGCATCGAACTTCAGCGCGTTGCCGCCTGCCAGGACGATATCGTTCGGTCCGAGTCGTGAGGCGATGCGCCGGCGTGTGACTAAAGGATCGGCGCGCCAATAGGTGGCGGCCGGATAGCCGTCCTCGATGAAGAAGCGCAGCGCGCCTTCGGGCCAGACGATCAGCCGGGGTGCCGGGCCGGGCATACCGCTAAGCGCTTCAATTGCCAGCAGATTTTGCTCGGCATAATCGTCGCGCGGGCGCTCTTCCTGATCGAGATTGGGCTGGATCACCCGAATGCGGGGCGCGGTATCGGCCGTCGACATGACCTGTGCCGGAGCGAGCGAGCCCAGTGCCAGCACTAGCCCGGCAAGCGCGGTGCCCGCGGCAAGCCGCCAGCGGCGCTGCGCCAGCAGGAGCAGGGATCCGGCAACAACGACCGTCAGGCCCGACAGGGCATAAGTGCCGACCAGCCGACCGATCGCGGCGAGCGGAGGGATTGGCAGCCAGATCTCCGACAGCGGATTCCAAGGATAGCCAGTGAACATCGTGCCGCGCAGCCATTCGGTCGCGATCCATGCCACAGCGAAGACGAACATGAAGCCACCGCCCGCTGTGGTGCGATCATCGCCGACCGAACGCGGACTGGCGAAGCGCCAGGCGAGCCCCGCGGCGATCGCCGGATAGAGCGCGAGATAAAGCGACAGGAGGATGACCGCGAGATAGCCGAGCCAGTGCGGCATTGCGTCCTGATAGGTGAAGGCGCGCTGGATCCAGTTGTTGCCAATGGTGAAATGCGCGACACCGAAGATCCAACCGCGCAGCAGTGCCTGTTTCAGGGTCGGTGCATCATGGGCCAGCTGCATCCACAGGGCGAAGCAGACAAGCGTGACCGGCCACCAGATGAGTGGCGCGAAGCCCGTGGCGGCAAGCGCACCCAGAGCGAGCGACAGGAGAAGGGGGTAGCGTTTTACGGCCTGAATCTGTTTATCGAGCACCGGCAGTTCTCACCCGTCATGCCGGATTGTCCCGGCATCCACCGAACCTCAAGGGCTCCGATCGCAGCCTATGCGGAACGGCGGACCCTGGAACAAGTGCGGGGTGACGAATTAGGCTTGGGAGTGCATTATATCACGATGACGCTTCGCCCCTTTCATCTCGCCTTTCCCGTCCATGACCTGATCGCCGCGCGGCATTTCTACGGCGAAGTGATGGGCTGCCCCGAAGGGCGCAGCAGCGACGCGTGGATCGATTTCGATCTGTTCGGGCATCAGATCGTTGCGCATCTCGATCCAGCCGCTAAACCCGTTGCGGTGACCAATCCTGTCGACGGGCATGATGTGCCGGTGCCGCATTTCGGGGTCGTGCTGACCATGGTCGACTGGGAAGCGCTGGCCGGACGTGTCGCGGCGGCGGGCATCCGGTTCGGCATCGCACCGCATATCCGCTTCAAGGGGCAGCCGGGTGAACAGGCGACGATGTTCTTTCGCGATCCCAGCGGCAACGCGCTCGAATTCAAAGCATTTGCCGATGACGCGATGATCTTCGCGACGTAAGGAAGCGGGCATGGCTCAACCCATCACTCTCGATATCCCGCATAAACATGGTCGTACCGAGGTGCGCGAACGGCTCGACAAAGGCATCGGCAAGCTTGCTGGCATGTTCCCCGGCGGGGCAGTCGTCGATCATCGCTGGGAAGGGGAGACGATGCACTTCACCGTCCAGGCAATGGGCCAGAAGGTAGCGAGCCGACTCGAGTTGTTCGATACCTATGTCCGCGCGACGATCGACTTGCCGCCCTTCCTGTCGCTGTTCGCCGACAAGATCAGGGCCAAGCTGGCCAAGGAAGCGCCAAAGCTGCTGGAATAGTCTGATAGGCCTTCAGGCGCGGCGGTGCGCGAGTGCGCCGCCGATCCAGGCCAGGGGCAGGGCAGTGATCACCAGCGCGGCGGGATACCAGAGCGGCCCCATCTTCATCGTCACGGCGCCGATCAGTCCGAGCGTCGCCAGCGTCATGCCGATCATGCCAAGGATGATCGCATGTTTCATCGGCGCCGACGGGGCGAGCCGTGCGGCGAGATAGCCGCTGCCGATGGCGATTACCGCGCGATAGGAGAAAGCGAGAGCGGCATCACTGGTCTCGGTCATGGGTTGGTCCCAGGGCGGGAAGACCTGCAGCGCATGGAGGATCATGTCGATCCCCAGCGCAAGCAGCACGCTGAAAGCGAGGCCAGCGACAATCGCGAGGACGCTGCGGCCAATGCTGCGCGGCGCGGCGGCGGTTGCGGCGGTCATTGTGCCTGCTCCTTCTGCTCGTCGCCCAGGACCGTGTCGAGCCGGGCATAGCTGGCGGTAATGCCGGCCTCCATGTTCGACTGGATCGCGCCATCGCGCGATTCAGGCGAGGCATAGAGGACGGTGGTGGTCAGCCGGGTGCGATCGCCGAACGGTTCGAGCGCGGCAGTGCTGATCGCTTCGCCGCCAGTCCAGTTGCCGTCGAACATCTCGGTCTGGCTGATGCGTTCGGGCCGTGCGATCTCGCGATAGGTCCCGCCCATGCCCATTTCGGTGCCGTCATCGTTCTTCCACACATAGCGATAGGCGCCGCCGACGCGCAGATCGATATCGCAGGTTTCGAGCGACCAGCCATCCGGACCCTTGAGCCAGCGCTTCAGCAAAGCGGGGATGGTCAGCGCATCGAACACCAGATGCGGCGGCGCGTCGAAGATGCGGGTCATAATGATTTCGCGGTCGCCATTGGCGACCAGTTCCAGGCGGTTCATTGCGGTTTTCCTTTCTTAGCTTGGTTTTCCAGTGACTTCAGCTCCTCGAGCAGCGAGTCGAGGCGGGCGTAATTCCGTTCCCAGATCCGCCGATATTGTTCGAGCCAGCCGACCGCCTCGGCCATCGGCGCGCCGACGATCTGCCGCGGCCGGCGCTGGGCATCGATTGCACCGGCGACCAGGCCGGCGCGTTCCAGCATCTTGAGATGCTTGGAAATGGCCGGCTGGCTCATCGCGAAGGGGGCGGCGAGTTCGGCCACCGTCGCCTCGCCCTGAGCCAGCCGGGCGAGTATCGCGCGCCTGGTCGGATCAGCAAGCGCAGTGAACGTGGCGTCGAGGCGTTCGTCAGCTGTCATCTGTATAACTCTATAGTTCAATAACCAAATGGTTATTATGAGAACGAGCCTCTGTCAACCCGACAATCGATGAGCAGGCCGGCATTCGGAAATCTGAGGGAATCAGCGCGTAGTGCTAGTCGGAATGTATCTCGATCGCACCGATGCGCAGCAACGCTTCGGTGGTGCGTGCGAATTCGGTCATCAGTGCTTCGAGCAGCGGCTCGAGTCCGAGATTCTGGATCACGCCGGGCGGCGGGGTCACGCCGCCGCGTTCGTCCTCGATCAGCAGGCCGCTTTCGATCATGCGGCCGACGTGGCGGCGTACCGTTTCACGCGGCAGACCGCTGGCCGAGGCGATGGCGTTGCGCGAAATCGGTACGACCCATTCGCGCGGGAGAATCGCGGTGGCGGCATATTCCCCCGGGATGCTGCGTTCACGCATCAGTTTCTGCACATTGGCGACAGAGATGGTCAGATAGATGATCAACTCGGTCGGATTCAGGTTTCGCGGGCCGGTAAAGATGCGGTGCGCGGTGAGGAACTGGTTACAGATCGACATCATCGCGATGCGCCAGTTTTCGGCCATTTTCACAGGATTGGTGACGACCCGGTCGCTCAAGGCAGGTATTCCCGAATAGGGCCGATATGGCCGTGATACCCAATATGGGTAGCTGATGCTTTACCGTAAACTATCGGTGGAGCCCAACAAGATATACGCACGTCGGGGATCGATGGATCGGCGCGCTTCAGACAGCCGGATCAACGGGTTACGGGGGAGGGTGTCGCGCGGATAACCGCAGCGACTTAAGGCGGGCTGTGCGCTTCGGGGGGAGTGCGCAGCCCGTTTTCGTTTACCGCTACCGTTTCAGGGCGCGCCGCAGGTCACTTGCCCGCGGCCACGCGCCAGATCGTATTGCCGACATCGTCCGCGACCAGCAGCGCGCCGGTCTTGTCAGTGATGACGCCGACCGGGCGGCCCTGCGCCTCGCCCTTGGCATTGAGGAAGCCGCCAAGCACATCGACTGGCTTGGCGCCCTTCACCGGATAGCCATTGTCCGCGAACGGCACATAGATGACCTTGTAGCCCGACACGGGTTTGCGGTTCCACGATCCGTGCTGACCGACAAACGCACCATTGGCGAAATTCGCGCCAAGCTTGGCATCACTGGCGAAAGCGAGGCCGAGCGAGGCGGTATGGGGCCCGAGCGCATAGTCGGGGCGTTTGGAATATTGCTGCAGCGCCGGGTTGGGCGGATCGACTCGCTTGTCGGGATAGCCACCCCAATAATACCAGGGCCAGCCGAAATGATCGCCGAATTCGACTTGGCTCATATAGTCGGGTGCGAGGTCGGAGCCGAGCATGTCGCGTTCATTGACCGTCGTCCAAAGCCGCTTCGAATGCGGCTCTAGCGCCAAGCCGTTGGGGTTGCGCAGGCCGGCCGCATAAATGCGGAAGGTCTTTGCTTCGGGAAAGACCTGCAGGATGTTGGCGCGGTACTTCTCCGCCTCGATGCCGTTTTCGGCGATGTTGCTCGACGATCCAACCGCCACGTACAGCGTCTTGCCGTCCTCGGCGGCAAGGACGTTGCGCGCCCAGTGATTGCCGCCGCCGGGCAGCTTAACGATTGTTTCGGGCTTGGCGGTAATCTTCGTTTCGCCGACCTTGAACGGGAAGCGGACCAGCGCATCGGTGTTGCCGACATAGAGCCAGTCGCCCATCACGGCCATGCCGAACGGCGAGTTGAGTCCGGTCAGGAATATCGAGCGGCTTTCCGCCACGCCGTCGCCGTCGCTGTCGCGAAGCAGGGTGATGCGGTTGGGCGACGGCACGCCGGCGCCCGCCTTACCCATCAGGAAACCCATCACCACGCTGGTGATGCCGCTCTTCGGACGCGGCGGGGAATTGGTTTCGGCAACCAGCACGTCGCCATTGGGCAAGCGATAAAGCCAGCGCGGATGGTCCAGCCCGGCGGCAAAAGCGCCGACGGTCAGGCCGGCGGCGGGCGTCGGCTTTGCGCCCTTGGGCCAGCCGACCGCATCCGCGACGCCGATCGTCGGGATCATCTGCACGCGCGGCGCCGTGATCTTGGGCTTTTCGCCGGAGACGGCGGCGACGGACAACTGCGCCTCATCGGGCTGGCTGATCCAGAACCAGAAGCCTGCCACCGCGAGGAGGATCAGGCCGGTGACGATGAGGATATGTTTGCGCATGAGATAAGGTTACCCCGGACCAGGGAGCAAAGGAAGCCCCGACCCTCAGGCACGGAGCATTTATCCGGCGCGCTTCATGCGCGCGGGCAATCCTGTTTCGACAATAAGAAAGAGCGTGCCGGATGACGTGCCCGATCCTGCGCGCTGGTTGAATCGCCGCCGACGAGAGCGCCGCGGAGAGGGGTTCCGGGAGATATGGGACACCCATTGTGCCATATCCCGGTGCGAGGCGGGCGAGCCAGGCTATCGATCGAGTAAAATATCGTGATTATACAAGTATAACAATAGGTTGATTGGATTTCCCATGATTTCTGGTATCGACCATATCGGGCAAATTCCTGTTCAGCTATCCATGAAATGGATAGCTGGGTCGCTCGGTGTGCCAAATTCCAGCGTGCCGAGCCGAACACACACAAAAAGGCCGCCGACGAGGGGGACGCCGGCGGCCGGCCGAGCGATGTGCTCGGGGAACCTGTTATGGTGTCGGCGCAATCCTCAGGCGAGGTCGTACCGGTCGGCGTTCATCACCTTGATCCAGGCTGCGGCGAAGTCCTTGACGAACTTCTCGCCCGCATCGGCTGAGGCATAGACCTCGGACAGTGCGCGCAACTGCGAATTTGAGCCGAAAACCAGATCGGTGCGTGTCGCGGTCCATCTCTGCTGGTCGGTCTTGCGGTCGGTGCCCGCAAACTCTTCATCGCCCGCTTCGTCGATTTCCTTCCACGCCGTGCCCATGTCGAGCAGATTGACGAAGAAGTCGTTGGTGAGCTGACTCGGGCGGTCGGTAAGCACGCCGTGCTTAGAGCCGCCATGATTGGCGCCGAGCACGCGCAAGCCGCCGAGCAGCACGGCCATTTCCGGTGCGCTCAACCCAAGCAATTGCGAGCGATCGACCAGCAGCTCCTCGGTCGGCACGCTGAAGCGGACCGAGAGATAGTTGCGGAAGCCGTCCGCCTTGGGTTCGAGCACATCGAAGTTTTCGATATCGGTCTGTTCCTGCGACGCGTCGGTGCGGCCTGGCGTGAACGGCACCTCGATCCTGTGCCCCGCATCGGCTGCGGCCTTTTCGACCGCAGCGGTGCCGCCGAGCACGATCAGGTCGGCGATGCTGACCTTCCTGCCGCCCGCACCACCATCGAAGTCGCTCTTGATGCCTTCATAGACACCAAGCACCCTGGCGAGCTTCTCGGGCTCATTGACCGCCCAGTTCTTCTGCGGCGCCAGCCGTATCCGGCCGCCATTCGCCCCGCCGCGATGGTCCGAACCGCGATAGGTCGAGGCCGAAGCCCAGGCAGTCGTCACCAGTTCGGCAACCGACAGGCCCGAAGCGAGGATCTTCGCCTTGAGTCCGGCCACGTCGCCCACCTCGATCGTGGCATGATCTGCCTTGGGGATCGGATCCTGCCAGATCAGATCTTCCGCCGGCACGTCGGGGCCGAGATAGCGCGCCTTAGGGCCCATGTCGCGGTGGCACAGTTTGAACCAGGCGCGAGCAAAGGTATCGGCGAAATAAGCGGGATCTGCGCGGAACCGCTCGGATATCGCGCGGTACGCCGGGTCCACCTTCATCGCCATATCGGCAGTGGTCATCATCGTCGGCACACGCCGGTCCGGGCTGTGCGCGCCCGGTGCCAGCGTTTCCGCCGGATTGCCGACCGGCTGCCACTGGTTCGCGCCTGCCGGGCTCTTCACCAGTTCATACTCATGGTCGAGCAGCATATCGAAATAGCTCATGTCCCATGTGATGGGCGTTGGGGTCCACGCGCCTTCGATGCCGCTGGTGATCGTATGGTCGCCCATGCCGCTCTCATGGTTCGAGATCCAGCCAAGCCCCTGGGTGGCGATGTCGGCGCCCTCCGGCTCGACGCCGACCAGCGACGCGTCGCCCGCACCATGCGCCTTGCCGAAAGTATGGCCACCGGCGGTGAGCGCAGCGGTTTCCTCGTCATTCATGCCCATGCGCTTGAAGGTTTCGCGAATGTCGCGACCCGATTGCACCGGGTCGGGATTGCCGCCCGGCCCTTCGGGATTGACGTAGATCAGGCCCATCTGGATCGCCGCCAGCGGCTCTTCGAGCGCCATGCCGGCCTGCTCGTCAATGCGGGTCTGGCCGACCCATTCTTCTTCGGTGCCCCAATAAATGTCCTTCTCCGGTTCGAACACGTCGGCGCGGCCGCCGCCGAAGCCGAACACCGGTCCACCCATCGATTCGATCGCGACATTGCCGGCGAGGATCAGCAGATCAGCCCAGCTGAGCTTGCGGCCATATTTCTGCTTGATCGGCCAGAGCAGGCGACGCGCCTTGTCGAGATTGCCGTTATCCGGCCAGGAGTTGAGCGGCGCGAAGCGCTGCGAGCCGGATGAGGCGCCGCCGCGGCCATCGCCGCTGCGGTAAGTGCCGGCGCTGTGCCATGCCATGCGGATGAAAAACGGGCCATAATGCCCATAATCCGCCGGCCACCAGGACTGGCTGTCGGTCATCAATGCCGTCAGGTCACGCTTGACCGCGGCATAATCGAGCGACTTGAATTCCTTGGCATAGTCGAAATCATCGCCCATCGGGTCGCCCGACAGGCCGTTCTGCTGGAGGATGTCCAGCGAGAGCTGATTCGGCCACCAGTCGCGGCTGGTCCGACCGAGCAGAGTCCGGAGCGCGCGCGACTCCTTGGATTGATCACTTAGGGGGCTTCCGGTCACCGGGCAGCCGCTGGTCTTGCTATCCATCGTCGTCTCCTAAGTTTTCAGGTTATCGTCGTCCCGCACAGGGGTAGCCGAGCGCCAGTGATCGGAGAAACATTAAATCGCGAAGTCAGTGATCGGGCAGGACGATCACAGGGGGCAATCACAGGGGGGCACTGTGACCGATGTCAGGAGGTGCTCTCCTCCGACTCAGGCTGTGGAGGATGCAGCCTGAGCTTGGTCACGCGGCGCGTATCCGCTTCGACCACTTCGAGCTTCCAGCCGCTCTCATGCGACAGGCACGCACCCGCCTGCGGGACATGACCGGCGATCAGCGCGGCCAGGCCGGCAAGCGTGTCGATATCCTCGTCGACCTCGGCCAGCCGCTTGTCGATTGTCTCACCGATATCCTCGAGCTCGGCACGGCCGTCGACATCCCACGCACCGCCGTCGAGCGGCACGATCAGCGCCTCGGGTGCGTCGTCATGCTCATCCTCGATATCGCCGACGATTTCCTCGATCAAATCCTCGATCGTGACCAGGCCCTCGGTGCCGAAATATTCGTCGAGCACGACGGCCAGATGCACGCGGCTGGCGCGCATATCGGCGAGCAGGTCGAGCACGCCGCGCGACATCGGCACGAACAGCGGCTGACGGATCAGACTTTCCAGTTTTTCCGGATGCGGTGCGCCGGTCGCCAGGATCGCGAACACATCCTTGATATGGACCATGCCGATGATCGTATCGAGTTTCTCGCGATAGACCGGCAGGCGGCTATGGCCAGCCTCGGCGAACAATTTGACCAAGTCGGCAAAGGAGGTCTGCTCTTCGACCGCAATGATGTCGGCGCGCGGCACGCCGACATCGCCGGCATCACGTTCGCCGAAATGGAGCAGGTTGCGCACCATGGTCCGTTCGAGCGGCGAGAGGTCGCCCTTGGCGTCGGGCGCCGGATCGTCCTCATGTGCGTCGATCGCTTCTTCGAGCTGGTGGCGGAGCGAATCATCGCCCGACTCACCGAAAATCAAGGCGCGCAGCGAGCGCCATATGCTGCCTTCATTGGTACCGGCGTCTCCGGCGTGGGTGGTACTTTGGCCCTCGGGCATAGTGGTCGTTCAGTCCTCGCGTATCAGATAAGGGTCGGGCAGGCCGAGTGACGCAAGTGTATCGATCTCGATACTCTCCATCGCGTCGGCCTCATGATCTTCGATGTGATCATAGCCCAGCAAATGCAGCGTACCATGCACGATCAGATGCGTGGCGTGATTCTCGGTCGAAATGCCTTTCTCGGCCGCCTCTGTTGCGCAAACGCCGTAAGCGAGAACGATATCACCAAGCAATACTTCGCCATCGTCCGAATTCTGGCTGATCGTGTCGAGCAGATCGGCCTGTACCATCGGAAAGCTCAGGACGTTGGTCGGCTTGTCCTTGTCGCGATACTGGGCGTTGAGCGTGCGGACTTCCTCGTCGGTGGTCAGGCGAACCGAAATCTCGATCAGCGCGGCTGAGGTCAGCAAATCGCCATGAATCGTGCGCTCGATTGCGGCGGTCGCCGCACGCTGAGCGAGCGCTTCCCAGTCAGTAGAGTCCGGCCAGGACTCCTCCTGCGAAAGCGCGGTCTCAAGCATCGACGCCCTCATAGGCCTCGACGATGCGCCCGACGATCGGATGGCGAACAACATCGCCCGCGCCGAAGCGGCAGATCGACAGGCCTTCGACACCCTCAAGCCGCCCAACTGCGTCATTGAGTCCCGAAGCATTCATCCCGCCGGGAAGGTCGGTCTGCTTGGGATCGCCGCATACCACCATGCGGCTATTCTCGCCAAAGCGGGTGAGGAACATCTTCATCTGCGCCGGCGTGGTGTTCTGCGCTTCGTCGAGAATGATGAAGGCGTCTGCGAGTGTGCGGCCACGCATGAAAGCGATCGGCGCGATCTCAATCTCGCCCGATGCGATGCGGCGCTCGACCTGCTCGGCGGGCAGGCAGTCGTTGAGCGCGTCATATAGCGGGCGGAGATAAGGATCGACCTTCTCCTTCATGTCGCCCGGCAGGAAGCCAAGCTTCTCACCCGCCTCCACCGCCGGACGCGACAGGATCAGTCGCTGCACGCTGCCGGTGATCAGCTGCGCCACAGCCTGCGCAACAGCGATATAGGTCTTGCCGGTGCCTGCCGGCCCGAGCGCGAAGATGATGTCATGGTTGAGCAGCTCGCGCATATAATGCTGCTGCGCGATGGTGCGCGGCACGATCGTCTTCTTGCGCGTGCGGATCATCACTTGCGGCGCACCGCCGGCATCAGCCGCGATGATCCCGGCAAGCGTCGGTTCCGCGGACATGGCGATCACTGCGTCGATCAGGCCGGGATCGACCCGTTCGCCGCGCACGATACGATTATAGAGTCCCTGCAGGACATCGCGCGCCTCGGCCACCGCCTCGGCACGACCCTCGAGACCGACGCGATTGCCGCGTGCGGTGATATAGACGCCAAGCCGGCTCTCCAGCAGCAGCAAATTCTGGTCGAACTCCCCGAAAAGCTGAGCCATGAGTTGCGGCTTGTCGAACACGACCTCTGTGCGGCTGCGATCACCGGACTGGGCGGGGACAGGCTTGCGGCTCATGCGGTTCCTTCAGGTCGGAGGATGAACAATGGACGCAATAGCGCGTCCCGGTGCTGGCTGGATCGCGGGTCGAACAGGACGCCGGGGCGGTTGGTTCCGCCGGGAAGCTCGAAGGGGCGAGTCTGCTGCATCCGACGCGGAGTTTGGCAGAGCGGAGAGCGGGAGGACAGGGGGAATATTGCTCGCCCGCTTTCCGCCCTCCTTGTGTGCGAAACGAGCAACAGGAGGTTCTTTAGAGTTTGATCCAGGAAACCGGCGCCGCGCTTCAGCCCAGCTGGATCAAACTCTAGGCGGCGACCGGCAGTCGCTCCGTGCCTGCAACCGAGTTCGCTCCGGCCGAAGCGATCTCTACCTCGACGAGATCGCCGATTACCGCATCGCTGATCAAATGCACCGATTGCAACCAGGGCGACTTGCCGATCAATTGGCCCGGCAATTTGCCCTTGCGTTCAAGCAGCACGTCGCATCTCCGCCCGACAGTGGCGGTATTGAATGCCTCCTGATCGCGGTTGAGCGCTGCCTGCAATCGTTGCAGCCGTTCGTCCATCACCTCGGCCGGGACCTGACCGGCCATATCGGCCGCCGGCGTGCCGGGGCGCGGGCTGTATTTGAAGCTGAAGGCCTGGGCGTAAGCGACTGAATCGACAAGGCTCAGCGTCTCAGCAAAATCGGCATCGGTTTCGCCAGGGAAACCGACGATGAAGTCGCCGGACAGCGCGATATCGGGTCGCACCGCGCGGACACGGTCAAGCAGGCGCAGATAGGAATCGCGCGTGTGACTGCGGTTCATCGCTTTCAGGATGCGGTCGCTGCCCGCCTGAACTGGCAGGTGCAGGAACGGCATCAGCTTTTCGACCTCGGCATGGGCGCGGATCAGTCCTTCGCGCATGTCGTTGGGGTGGCTGGTGGTATAGCGAATGCGCTTCAGCCCCTCGATCCGATCGAGCGCACGGATCAGCGCGTCGAGACCGCCGCGGGCGCCGGCGGCGTCCTCGCCTTCCCAGGCATTGACGTTCTGGCCGAGCAGGGTGATCTCCCTGGCGCCGGCCTCGACCAGCGCCTTGGCCTCGTCGACGATATGCGCCCAGGGGCGGCTGACCTCGGCGCCGCGCGTATAGGGGACGACGCAATAGGTGCAGAATTTGTCGCACCCTTCCTGCACCGTCAGGAACGCCGAGGGCGGGACCCGGCGACGTGCGGGTAGATGGCCGAACTTCATCTCGACTGGCATGCCGGTGTCGAGCGCGCTTTCGCCGCGTGCGGCTTTGGCGACCAGGCCAGGCAGATTGTGATAGGCTTGTGGTCCGACCACGACATCGACCTTCGCCCGGCGGACGATTTCCTCGCCCTCGGCCTGCGCGACGCAGCCGGCGATGGCGATCATCGGGTTCTTGCCGTGCTTGGCCATGGCGTGCTTGCGAATCCGGCCAATGTCCGAATAGACCTTCTCCGTCGCGCGCTCGCGGATATGGCAGGTGTTGAGGACGATCAAATCGGCCTGGTCTGGATCGGTCGCGGTCAGCCCCTGTGCCGACATGAGTTCGCTCATTCGGTCGCCGTCATAGACGTTCATCTGACAGCCGAAGGATTTGACGGCAAAGGTCTTGGGGGCTGTCTTCATGATCGCGCGCCTATAGGCCGTGTGGCGTCTGAAACCAATCCTCCCCGAAACGGGGAGGATCAGGTGTCCGAGGGGGCGAATCTCACCGCCTCGACCGCATAGGCGAAGGGACGCAGCGGTTTGCCCAGCACCTCGACCAAAGCCGCCTCGATTCGCAACCGGCTCTCCGCTGCAATTGCCTTGCGGCCGGGGAAGTCGCGTGGGTGGAACGGCTCCAGGAAATGCACTTTCATGCGAAAACTGCCCGGGCGCGACAGGATGCGCTTGGCATTGTTCACGCCGCTTTCCACGCCAATCCAGCCGATTTCCTCGGCGACGGCGCCATAATCGAGCAGCACAGGCTGGACGAGTACTGCCGGTGGGGGCGGTTCGAGCACGCGGAGCATCGGCGTCTTGAAGGGAAGCAGCGATTGACCATCGGTGGTCGTTCCTTCCGGGAAGACGGTGACCGACCAGTTATCCGTCAGCGCATCGCGTAGCTGGTTGATCTGTTCGGCCACGCCAAGCCGGTTCTCGCGCTTGACGAACACGGTGCGGTTGAGGGTCGACAGCCAGCCGACCACCGGCGCGGCACGGATTTCCTGCTTGGCGACAAAGGCGGTGCCGCTCTGTCCGGCGATGGCCAGGATATCGATCCAGCTGAGATGATTGGAAATGTAGAAGACGTCGCGCTTGAGCGGTACACCGACACGTTCGACGCGGGCGCCGGCCAGCCGCGCGGCCCAGCCGAGAAATATCTTCGGCCAGGGTGAGCCGATGCGGAGAAACCGCCAGAGATAATGGAGCGGCACCGTGAGCAGCAGCGCGAGTACCAGCCCCGTCGCGCGCAGCGTAATCCGGACGTAGCCGGCCGCATCGATCGGGGGTGGATTGCCGGCCGCAGCTTCGGCACGCGCCGCGGGGCTGAGGCCGCTCAAAACCTAGACCTTGCGGTCGAGCGAAACGCCGTAGAGTTCCATGCGATGATCGACCAGACGGAAGCCGAGCCGTTCCGCGATCGCCTTTTGCAGTTGCTCGAGTTCGGGGTCGACGAACTCGATTACCTTGCCGGTTTCGACATCGATCAGATGGTCATGATGCGCCTCGGGTGCGGGTTCGTAGCGTGCACGGCCATCACCGAAATCATGGCGGTCGAGAATGCCGGCCTCTTCGAACAGGCGCACGGTGCGATAGACGGTGGCGATCGAGATGCCCGGATCGATCTGTGAGGCGCGCTCATAGACCTTCTCCACATCGGGATGGTCTTCGGCCTCCGACAGAACGCGTGCGATGACGCGGCGTTGTTCGGTTATGCGCAGGCCTTTTTCATTGCACAGCGCTTCGAGATCGATCTTGCGAGCCATGCAGCCAATGTAGGCGCTTCGGTCTTATTGATAAAGGGCGATCGACTCGCAACAAGCCGACCGCCCTTAATTTTTTCCCTACCGGACGAACCGGGGGAGACTTACCGGGTCTTGCGACGCTTGGTGCCGAGGCCAATCTTCTTGGCCAGCGTACGACGCTGTTCGGCATAGCTCGGCGCGACCATCGGATAGTCGGCGGGGAGGTTCCACTTGGCGCGATACTGTTCCGGGGTCATCTGATAATGCGTCATCAGATGGCGCTTGAGCATCTTCAGCTTCTTGCCGTCTTCGAGGCAGACAATATAGTCCGGCTTGATCGACGAACGGATCGAAACTGCAGGCTCCTGCTTCACTTCGGGAACCGCGACCGGCGTGCCAAGCCCGGAGAGTGCGCCATGCACATTGGCGATGAGGACCGGCAGATCCGAAACCGCAACGCTGTTGTTGCTGACATGTGCCGCGACAATATCCGCCGTCAGCGTGATCAGGGTTTCCTGCAGATCGTTATTGATATCCATTGTCGTCCTTCCGACCCATATTATAGCTGCATTACGACGCAACCAAATTGGGCCTATCGTCTTTTGGAAGGTTCAGTGCAAGCAGTAAAAGCAAGCTGAATAAGTTAAATTACGGCAATTCGCGACGAAACGTAAAAGCATCAAAGGTCTGGCCGGCATTGCCGCGATAGTAAGCGCGACGTTCCCCGACCTTAGTGAAGCCCGAGGCGCGGTAAAGCTTGATCGCGTCATTGCCCTCGCGTACCTCAAGATGCAGTTTTAACGCATTTTTTTCCCGCGCTTCAGTAATTACCGAGCGCAGCAATGCCGCTGCGACACCTTTGCGGCGACTCGCCGGCGCGGTCGCGAGCAGCAGCAGCTCGGCTTCATCGAGAATCTGCCGCGACAGCGCGAAGCCGACCGGCTTTTTGTCGATCGAGGCGATGGTCAGCCAGACGCCGGGCAGCGCCATGATCCCAAGGCACTGGCCGCGGGTCCATGCTTCGCCGAATCTCGGGTCGAACGCCTCGGTCATCAGCGACTCGACCATGGGAAGATCGGCGGTGCCGCCGCTGCGCAATTCGATCATCGTCAGCACGCTGCTCATGCGGCCTGTGGTTTCGCATCGGGCGCTCGGCCGTAGATCGGGCGCGGCGGGAGAGACGTGAGGGCGGCCGGCAAAAGGACGGCGCTGGCGGCATCGGGCAGCGCCTCAGTCGCATCGAGCGCGGGGTCGAGCGCGGCAAGCCAGCGGATGCCGTTGCCGATCGCATGACGTCCGTCGATTGCGGCAAGAGCGGCTGCGGGCTTCAGCGAACTGAAGGCGCCGACGGGTGTGAGCGAAGCATGAAAGACCTGCATGAAGACTTCGCCATGCCCGCCTTCGAGAACCACGGCAAGCGAGTCGAAGCCGGGTTTCGCGGCAAAGCCGGCGGCGGCGATCAGCGGCAGCGAGGAGAAGCCGTGCACCTCTGCCTGCCAGCCAAAGGCAAGGCCGCGGGCGGCGGCGATGCCGACCCGCACGCCGGTGAAGCTGCCC
The DNA here is from genome assembly GCF_050725575.1 of Sphingomonas sp. Lineage (GTDB taxonomy): Bacteria > Pseudomonadota > Alphaproteobacteria > Sphingomonadales > Sphingomonadaceae > Sphingomonas. The sequence goes on from NZ_JBOHHW010000011.1 coordinate 34,804, forward strand.
GGGCCGCAATCGACCAGGATGCGGCCCGCACGCCCGCCGTCCGGCAGCTCGGCAATCATCGGTATCAACCGCTCGGCATGGCCACGGCCGACCACCTCATGGCGCGACGCGATCACCGTATCTGAATCGGTCCCCGTCTCGATCAGGGCTACCGAGCAGGCGGCAGTGGCGGTTTCGATCACGAGAGTTCGCATCAACGCCCTCTCCCTGTCGGGGAGCGGGAAATCAAGTCAGGCAATCGTGTTGAACTTCTCGAACGCCGGGCGCGGCAGGCGTTCGAAGATGCTCGCCGGGTCGCCATGCCCGAGCGTCGCGATGAAGTTCGACCGCACATTCGGCGTATCGGCGAAGAAGGCGGCATCGACCTTGGCATTGTCGAAACCCGACATCGGGCCAGTGTCCAGGCCCAGCGCGCGAGCAGCGATGATGAAATAGGCGCCCTGCAGCGTGGAGTTGCGCATCGCCGAGACGGCGCGGAGGTCGGCATCGGCAAACCATGGCCGCGCGTCAACGTGCGGGAAGAACTCCGGCAGATGATCGTGGAAATTCTGGTCCATGCCAATCACGACGCTGACCGGCGCCTTGAGAATCTTCGGCGCATTCTGCGCCGAACTGCATGCGGCAAGCTTTGCCTTTGCCGCATCGCTCACACACCATACCAGGCGTGCCGGAAGCTGGTTGGCCGATGTCGGCCCCCATTTCATCAGGTCCCAGATCGCGTGAAGCTCGGCCTCGGAGACCGTCTGATCGGTATAGCCGCTATAGGTGCGCGCGGTACGGAAGATCGTATCGAGCGCTGCATCGGACAGCTTCTCGGCCATGGCAGAACCTCGTGGAAAAGATCAGGGTAGTGAAATAAAAAGCGGATCAGACCGCGCGGACTTCAGTGACCTCGGGAACATAATATTTGAGCAATTGCTCGATCCCGTTCTTCAGGGTCGCAGTCGATGACGGGCAGCCGGCACAGGCGCCCTGCATCTTGAGGAAGACTTTGCCCTGGTCGAAGCCGCGATAAATGATATCGCCACCGTCATTGGCGACGGCGGGGCGCACGCGGGTATCGATCAATTCCTTGATCTGCGCGACGATATCGGCGTCTTCGGGATTCTCCGCGAAGCTCTCCTCGGCCGAGGGGACGCTGATCCCGCCGGCATTGCCGGGACGGAACAACGGCATTGCGGCGGAGAAATGGTCGAGCAGCAGGCCGAGCACATCGGGCTTCAGCTGCGACCATTCGACGCCGGGCGCCGCAGTGACGGAAATGAAGTCGCTACCGAAAAAGACACCGGTCACATCGCCAAGGTTGAACAACTGTTCGGCCAGCGGCGAGGCTTCGGCCTCTTCGGGGGTGGCGAAGTCGCGCGTGCCGGCTTCCATCACGGCGCGGCCGGGAAGGAATTTGAGCGTCGCGGGGTTGGGCGTCGTTTCGGTTTCGATTAGCATCATGTGCATGTGGCGTGGCGATGGGGACGGATCAAGACGGGAGTTGGAAACAGACCAATTCCCCTCCCGCATGCGGGAGGGGAGAAAGGTCTTAAACGTCCATCTTCTTCATCGCGTCGTTCCAGCTCGCGATATTGTCGCGCGCTTCCTGCACGAAGGCGGATTTGCGCACGACCTTGAGGAACGTGTCGGCGATCCAGCGGCCGGGCTGACGCAAGGGGCGCTCGAATTGCACCAGCAGGACCACGCGCGTGCCGTTGGTGTCGTTCCATACTTCGTGCTGATAGGTGTCGTCGAAGACCAGGGTTTCCCCTTCCGACCAACGCACGATGCGGTCATCGACGCGCATCCGGACATCGCCGTCGGTCGGCACGATCAGGCCGAGATGGCAGGTGATCAGGCCCTTGGTCACACCGCGATGATCCGGAATATGGGTGCCCGGAGCGAGGATCGAGAAGAAGGCACTGTTCAGCCCCGGGATCTGCTCGACGATCGCCTGCGTCTTCGGGCAGCGTGCGAGATTGTCCTCGATCGGGAAACCATAGCCCCACAGGAAGAAGGACCGCCACATGTTCACCTGCGCAATCGCGCGGTGATCGGGCGAGATGGTTGCCAGGCTCGGCGACGCCTGTCCCTGCAGCGCGACTTCGATCGCTTCGTCGCGGATCGTCTCCCAATTGTCGCGCAGGATCGCGGTCCAGGCGAAATCCCGCACGTCGAGTATCGGATCATTGGAGACCAGTGAGGACGACGCGATCAGCCGATCGAACACACCACGCAAATGCTTGCCGAATCGGATGATGAAAGGCCGGTTGGGGTCCGCTTCGAGCTTCGCGCCCGGCGCCGGGGCGCCCGAAATGACGTTCAGATCGGGGACGCGAATGGTGCGATGATCGTCGGCCTCGCCCGATTTAGGCCATAATGCGGTGGCCACCGCTTTGGTTTTTGTAATCACTGACATACTCGCCTTCGTGCGGGCGGGTGCTCAACCGGCCCAGATTTCCCTATGCTGCGCCGCAGCGACGTACGCCCCCTTATCGCTTCGGTTCGGCGGGGCGTAACGGTCGTGTTGGTCGAAATGATGGCGCTTTGTGTCCTTTTGCGTACCTTGAGAACGGGCATCTGGCGGTCGCCGGAGAACGCGGCTAGGGTCGCTCCCATGCTTGCTCTTCTGCGCGTGACGCGTTTCCCGCTGATTTCCGCCCTCCTGCTCGGTCTGACGCTGCCCGCCAGCGGCCAGAACGTCGTTCCTACCGTAGACGTTCCGGCGCCGACACAAAATGTGGATCGTTCTGCCTGGCTCTACAAGGGCAGCGACATTCCGCCCGATCCGGAATGGCGATTCGGCACGCTTCTCAATGGATTGCGCTATGCCGTGCGGCGTAACGGTGTGCCGCCGGGCCAGGTGGCGATCCGGGTGCGGATCGATGCCGGGTCGCTGATGGAAACCGATGGCGAGCGCGGCTTTGCGCATCTGATCGAACATCTGTCGTTCCGCGGTTCGGAATATGTGCCCGATGGTGAGGCGAAACGGATCTGGCAGCGCTTCGGCGCCACGTTCGGGTCGGACACCAATGCACAGACCACACCGACCCAGACGGTGTTCAAGCTCGACCTTCCCAGCGCCACCGAGGCGGGCCTCGACGAGAGCCTGAAGGTGCTGGCAGGCATGGTCGACAAGCCCAACATCACCACTGCGGCACTCAATGCCGAACGCCCCGCCGTGCTCGCCGAACAGCGCGAAGCGCCGGGGCCGCAGGTCCGTTTCGGCGATGCGCGCCTGGCGACCTTCTTTGCCGGACAGCCGCTGGCCGATCGCTCGCCGATCGGCACGATCAAGACGCTGGAGGCAGCGACCGCCGAGGGCGTCAAATTGTTCCACGATCGCTGGTATCGCCCCGAACGCGCGGTGGTGGTGATTTCGGGCGATCTCGATCCAGCCCTGTTCGAACGGCTTGTCGTGAAGAATTTTTCCGGCTGGCAGGGCAATGGCCCGAAACCCGCCGATCCCGATTTCGGCAAGCCGGAAGCGAACCAGCCGGGAACCGCGGTGATCGTCGAGCCGAGCCTGCCGCCGATCGTCGCCATGGCCGTTTTGCGGCCGTGGAAATATCAGGACGATACGATCCTGATGAACCAGAACCGGCTGGTTGATTCGATCGCGGCGCGCGTCATCAGCCGTCGCCTCGAAACGCGCGCACGCGCCGGAGGCAGCTTCATCCAGGCCGATGTCAGCACTGATGACGTTTCCCGGTCCGCCAGCGGCACCTTCGTCAATATCCTGCCGATCGGCGATGATTGGGAGGCGGCGCTGAAGGATGTGCGCGCAGTGATCGCCGATGCTCAGACCACGCCGCCGAGCGATGCCGAGGTGACACGCGAGCTGGCCGATTTCGACACGGTGATGCGGACTCGAGTCGAGACGCAGCGCGCCGAGGCCGGGGCGTCGCAGGCCGACGACATGGTCAGCGCGGTGGATATCCGCGAAACGGTTGCCGCGCCGGCGACGATCTATACCGTGCTGAAGGATGCCGAGAAGAAGAAGATGTTCACGCCGGCGACGGTGCTGGCATCGACCAAGCGCATCTTCACCGGCGACGCGACCCGCGCGCTGATCAATATCCGTACTCCCGATGAAGGAGCGGCGACCAAGCTGGCGGCGGCGCTCAAGGCCGATGTCGGCGGGCTCGCCGGCAAGCGCAATGCCCAGGCCAAGGTCGATTTCTCCAAACTGCCCAGGCTCGGCAAGCCCGGCACGGTCGTCAGCCGCGAGAAGATCTCCGATATGGATATCGAGAAAGTGGTGTTCTCGAACGGCGTGCGGCTGATGCTGCGTACCAGCCCGTCGGAATCGACTCGCGTCTATGTCCGGGTGCGGTTCGGTGGCGGCTATAATGCCTTGCCCGCCGACCGCGAGTCACCCGCCTGGGCCGGTGAGCTCTCGCTCGTTGCAGGCGGCATCGGGACGCTCAAGCAGGGCGATGTCGAGCAGCTCACCGCCGGCCGCCGCATCGGACTCGATTTCGACATTGACGACGATGCGTTCAGCTATGATGCGATGACCTCGCCGACCGACCTGGCCGATCAGTTGCGGCTGATGGCGGCGCGGATGGCAGCACCGGGCTGGGATCCCAACCCGGTCGCGCGGGCCAAATCGCTGGTGCTTGCCGGCTATAACGGCTTCGACGCATCGCCCGACGGCGTACTGTCGCGTGACCTGGAAGGGCTGCTCCATGACGGCGACCCGCGCTGGGGCACGCCGACCCGTGAGGAGGTCCTTGCGACCACCGCGGCGGATGTGCGCAAATTATGGGAGCCCTTGCTTGCGACCGGCCCGATCGAAGTTCAGGTGTTCGGCGACATCAATGCCGATGCGGCGATCAAGGCGGTCGCGCAAAGCATTGGCGCTCTGCCGCCGCGCGCCGCCTCGACCGGCGTCGCGCCGCCGGTGCGCTTCCCGGCCCATAATGTGACGCCGCTGATCAAGACTCATGGCGGCCCCGAAAACCAGGCCGCGGCCGTGATCGTCTGGCCGACCGGCGGCGGGGTCGAGCAAGTCACTGAGAGCCGCTATCTCGATGTGCTCGCCGCGATCATGAGCGACCGGCTGTTCGACCGGCTCCGTTCCGAGGCCGGCGCGAGCTATTCGCCGTCGGTGCAGAGCCAATGGCCGGTGGGGATGAGCGGCGGTGGCCGCCTGTTCGCGATCGGGCAGGTTGCGCCCGACAATGTCGCGCTGTTCTTCAAGATGTCGCGCGAGATCGCTGCCGACCTGGTCGCCAATCCGATCAGCGACGACGAACTGCAACGCATATTGACGCCGATGAAACAGTCGATCCTGCGCTCGTCGACCGGCAACCAGTTCTGGATGAACTATCTCGCCGGTTCGATGTATGACGAGCGCCGCATCGCGGCACTGCGTGGGTTGTTCCGCGATCTGGCGCGGGTGACCTCGGCCGATGTGCAGGCAACCGCGCAGAAATATCTGCAGCCCGACAAGGACTGGACGATGGCGGTTGTGCCCAAGGCGCTGGCCGACAAGCCACTGGTGTTGAAGCCGACGGTGACGGCCGTGGCCGCGCCGGAGGTCAAGCCGCCTCTGGTCAAGAAGAAGCCGGTGGCGGTGGGACGGTAACCGATACCCTCCCCCGGCTTAGCCGGGGGAGGCGCCAGAGGAAGCGAAGGTCATCCCTTGTACAGGGCATCCAGCCTCGGCCCGTATACTTCCTTAAGCACATGCCGTCGGATCTTCAGCGACGGGGTGAGCTGCTCATTCTCGATCGTGAACGGCCCGTCGGCGATCACATAGCGGCGCACCCGCTCGATCACCGACAGATCCTTGTTGACGCGCTCCACCGCGGCGCTGAGCGCGGTGCGGTAACTGCTGTTCTCGACCAGCTTTTCGAACTGGCACGCGTCGCCGTTCCGGGCACACCATTCCTGCGTCCAGTCGGGATCGGGCACCAGCACCGCGACCATATAGGGCTTGCGATCGCCGAAGATCATCGCCTGGACAATCTCCGGTTGCAGCGTGAGCATGCCCTCGACCTTTTGCGGTGCGACATTGTCGCCCTTGTCGTTGACGATGATATCCTTCTTGCGGTCGGTGATCTTGATCCGGCCCTTCTCGTCGATCAGGCCGATATCGCCGGTATGCAGCCAGCCGTCCTTGAGCACGCGCGCGGTCTCTGCCTCGTTGCGCCAGTAACCGTGCATGACAAGCTCGCCGCGGACGAGGATCTCGCCATCCTCGGCGATACGCACTTCGGTATCGGGCAAAGGCGGGCCGACCGTATCCATCTTCAGCCCCGCGGCGGGGCGGTTGCACGAGATGACGGGCGCGGCCTCGGTCTGGCCATAGCCCTGCAGGAAAGTCAGCCCCAGCGACTGGAAGAAGATGCCGACCTCCGGGGTCAGCGGCGCGCCGCCTGACACCATCGCCTTCATCCGCCCGCCGAAGCGCTTGCCGATCTTGGGCTTGATCGTCGCCCTGACCACCAGGTCCATCGCCCGGTCCTTCAGGCTCATCCGCCCTTCATAGGATTTCGTGCCGACATCGAGCGCGCGGTCGAGCAGATAGTTGGAGAATTTGCCCTGCTTCTCGATCGCCTTGGAGATGCGGGTGCGCAGCACCTCGAACAGGCGCGGGACGACGACCATGATCGTCGGCCGCGTCTCCTCGATATTGGAGGCGAGCTTGTCGAGCCCTTCGGAATAATAGATCTGCGCGCCCAGCCCGATCGGGAAATGCTGGCCGCCGGTATGCTCATAGGCGTGGCTGAGCGGCAGGAAGGACAGGAAGACCTCCTCGTCCCACCCGAAATCCTCCGAAATGATCGTGGTGCAGCCCTGCACATTGTGCAGGATCGCGCCGTGATGCTGCATCACGCCGCGCGGCGCGCCGCCGGTGCCGCTGGTGTAGATGATGCAGGCGAGATCCTCGCGCTTGAAAGTCGCCTCGGCCGCGATCTGTTTCGGATCGGCGGCATGATCCGCGATCAGCCTGGCCCAGTTGTGGAATTCGAGCGCGCCGGACTGGGCGACGCGGATATCCTCGATGCCGATCACGATCTTGGCGGCCGTCGCCCGGACTGCGGCGGGGAGTAGCGTCTTGGCGAGCTTCGCGGTTGAAACGATCACCGCACTGGCGCCACTATTCTCGATGATGTGCGTATGGTCGCGCTCGGTATTGGTGACATAGGTCGGCACGGTGACGCATCCCGCCGCCATGATCGCGAGGTCGCTCAGGCACCATTCGGGGCGGTTTTCGGAGACCAGCATCACCCGGTCGCCGCGCTCCAACCCGATCGCCTTCAGCGCGCGCGCCAGACTCGCCACCTGTACCGCCGCCTCGCGCCAGCTGAGCGGAACCCAGCCGCCTTCCTCCTTGTGCCACAGGAATGGCTTGTCGCCCTGTTCCACGGCGCGCGTGAAGAACATGGTGACGAGGTTGGGGAAATGCTCGAGGGTCCGCATCTGTCTCTCCTGAGCGCGCGCCGTATTCGGCTGCGCGAAATTAGCTGCGTGAATTACTCGCCGAGCGCCACGCCGACACTGCGCGGATCGGCGGCACCAACCCAGCCCGACGTCGTCAGTTCGGCGGCATTGGCCTTCAGCCCAAGCTTGGCGATATTGACCTTGTGACCGAGCTTTTCGAGCGCCGGCTTGATTGCTTCGCGCTCCGTGCCCTGTTCGAGGACCAACGCATCACCGTTAAAATAGATCAGGCCCTCACCGATCGCATCACGCGCCGATTCGTTCCAGTCGAGATGCGCGATCAGCGCCTTCGCCACTTGCATGATGATCGTCTTGCCGCCCGCCGCGCCGACTGTGAAGATCGCTTTGCCCTTTGCATCATAGACCATGGTCGGCGCCATCGAGGATAGCGGCCGCTTGCCCGGCTCGACTCGGTTGGCGACGGGCATGCCGTCCTTTTCCGGCGCCATGGTGAAGTCGGTCAGCTCGTTGTTGAGAACATAGCCATTGGCGAGCAGCTGGCTGCCGAACGGTCCTTCGACGGTCGAGGTCATCGAGACGACGTCGCCATTGCGGTCGACCGCGACGAAATGCGTCGTACTCGGTACTTCGTTCTGGACCGCGGCGGTGCGGGGCTTGGCGCCCGGCGGCGTGCCGGCTTCATAGCTGCCGAGCGACTTGCTCGCTGAAATCAGCCTGGAGCGCGATTTGATATAGGCGGGATCGATCAGGCCGGCGACCGGCACGTCGACAAAATCGGGATCGCCGAGATATTTCTCGCGGTCGGCATAGGCGAGCAGCATCGCCTCGCCGATCAAATGCCAGGCGACGGGAGACTCCTTGCCGAGCTTTTTCATGTCGAACCGCTCGAGCATGCCGAGGATCTGCAACACGGTGGTCGCGCCCGATGAGGGCGGGCCCATGCCGCAGATGCGGTAGCTGCGATACTTGCCGCACACCGGCGGACGTTCTTGCGCCTGATAGGCGGCCAGATCGGCCAGCGTCATGTCGCTCGGATTGGTCGATGCGCCAGCCGTGACCCTGACGATCTCTTCGGCATTGGCGCCGGTATAGAAGGCTTCCGGCCCCTCATCCGCCAGCGTGCGCAATATCGCGGCGAGCTTGGGATTTTTGACCGTCGTGCCGATCGTCAACGGCTTGCCGTCAGCGTCGAGATATTGCTTCGCCGTGTCGGGGAACTTGCCCCAATATTGGCTGACAAATCCGATGCCATTGGCCATTGGCTTGGTGACCTGATAGCCCTCTTCGGCGAGCTTGATCGCCGGCGCAAACAGCGCCTTCCACGGCAATTTGCCCCATTTCGCATGAGTCATCGCCAGCAGCCGGACATTGCCGGGCACGCCGACCGACAGGCCGCCGGGAACTGCCCTGAAATAGGGCAGGGGCTTGCCGTCCTCGTCGAGGAAGCGCCCCGGCGTGGCGGCCATCGGTGCCTTTTCGCGCCCGTTGATTGTCTCGAGCTTGCCGGTCTTACCGTCGTGATGGAGCAGGAAGCCGCCGCCGCCGATGCCGCTCGATTGCGGCTCGACCACGGTCAGCGCGAGCATCATCGCCATCGCCGCGTCGGCGGCGCTGCCACCCTCGCGCAAGATCTGTTGCCCCGCGGCCGAGGCGCGCGGATCGGCGGATGAAACGATGCCCTGGGCAGTGACGGAGGTTGGCCCAAGGAGCAGGGCGAGCGCGAGGATGAGTCTTTTCATTGCCGAAAACCGTAGCGGGGTTTTCGGGGCGAACAAGACGCTACGTCATTCGATGCCGACGGCATCCTCGATATTGGCAAAGCCGTCGCGACGCAGCAGCCGGGCGAGCCCCTGGTTGACGCGGCGCGGCAGGCCGGGGCCCTCATAAACCAGGGCGGTATAGAGCTGGACCAGGCTCGCGCCGCCGCGGATGCGGGCATAGGCCTCTTCCGCGCTGCCGATGCCGCCGACCGAGATCAGCGGCAGCGCCGCGCCAGTCGCCTTGCGGAAATCACCGAGTCGCTGGCGCGCGAGTTTCGCGAGCGGCGCGCCTGACAGGCCGCCGGTCTCGATCGCGCGGGCCGATGTGAGGCCGGGACGCGACAAGGTCGTATTGCTGATGATCAGCGCGTCGACATTGTGGGCGATCGCGGCGCGGGCGATGCCGTCGATCTCGCGCGCGTTGAGGTCGGGCGCGACCTTCAGAAATAAGGGCGGGCGCTGGATCGGGATGCGCCGCGCTTCGTCGGCGGCAGCGAGCAATTCGGTCAGCGCCGATCCGTGCTGCAGGTCGCGTAGGCCCGGCGTGTTGGGGGAACTGATGTTGATCGTGACATAATCGGCGATCGCCGCCGCCCGCTCCACGCCGATGCGATAATCCGCCACACGGTCCGCACTATCCTTGTTCGCGCCGACATTAATGCCGAGTACGCCTTTGCGCCTGGCTGTGTTCACGCGGGGCAGGGCAGCGTCGATGCCGCCATTGTTGAATCCCAGCCGGTTGATCACCCCACGGTCCTCGCGCAGCCGGAAGATGCGCGGGCGCGGATTGCCGGCCTGTGGCAGTGGGGTGAGCGTGCCGATCTCCACGCTGCCCAGGCCAAGCCCGAAAAAGCCGTCGATTGCGCGTCCGTCCTTATCGACGCCGGCGGCCAGGCCGACCGGGCTGGCGAAATCGAGTCCGGCAATATTGGTGCGCAGGATCGGGTCGCTGCTTTGCGTCAGCCCTCGACCGCCCCAGGCAGCGAGCAGGGCGATGGTCAGGCCATGCGCACGCTCGGCATCAAGGGCGAACACAATCGGGCGGATCAGGGGAAAGAGCATCGCCGCGCCATGGCATTGGCGGGCCGCGCGGTCAAAAATCTCATGACGCTTTTCCACCGATATGGCGGTTTCGTCCAATACAGCCGGATTGGAATTTGCTCAAAGGCTCTTGCGACCCAAGGAACCCTTTCGCAACAGGGGGTTCTTTAACTTTACGGTCCCGGGCGGTTCGCCGCCCGGGCCGCTTTTCTTTTGTGTCCCGAAGCGATAGGCTGCGGTCATAAAAGAACAGGGGCGCAATCATTGTCGGATTTTCAGCTGGACTACGCGGTCCCGGCCGCAGACCTGTCCGAATATATCACGCTTTTCTATTATTTCCGGGCCGATGTTCCCGTGTTCGAGGATAGCGAACGCGCCGATCATGCGCAGCTGCGCGTCCGCCTGTCGCCGGGCGGCGCGGAATATCGCTTCCCCGATGAATCGATCCAGACGCCCGCCGATTTCCATATCATCGGCCCGACCAGTGGCCCGATGCACGTCCGTGTCGCCGGCCCGGTCGAAGTGTTCGGCATGGGCGTGACCGCGGCGGGGTGGGCGGCGATGATCGGCAGCGAGGCGTCATCGGTGCTGAACCGCACGATCGACGCCAGCGTTCCTTTCGGGGCGGCCCGGTTGAAGGCAACGGCGACGGCACTGCGCGAGGCGACCGACAATGCGGCGCGGTTCGCGATCGGCGAGGCGCTGGTGCGCGACCTGGTGCGTGAGGGTGACGAACAGGCTTGCCGCTTCGTGCGTCAGGTCGATGGCTGGCTCGCCGCGAGCCTGTCGCCCGAAATGGACGATCTGGTCGCAGTGACCGGCCTGTCGCGGCGTCAGGTCGAACGCAAGTGCAACGCCATGTACGGCGCACCGCCGAAACTGCTCGCGCGCAAATATCGTGCGCTGCGTGCCGCGGTTGCGCTGGTTGCGGACGGCGAGGATGTCGACGACGTCATCGGTCGCGGTTTTTACGATCAATCGCACTTGATCCGCGAGGTGAAGCAGTTCACTGGCCTGACCCCGCGCCAGATCAAGGCGGAGCCGGGCGTGCTGCAGCGCATGACCATCCATCGGCGGACGGCACTGGGCGGGCAGGTCAGCCCATTGATCAGCGGAACCTAGTCCTCCCCATATCGGGGAGGATCAGGGTGGATTTAAGGTTGACCCGACCCCTTCGCGCCCCCACATGCCCAATCGGAACGAATCAATCCGATTAGGAACTCATGCGCCTTTCGAGCCTTGCCGATTATGCCGTCGTGATGATGAGCGCGACCGCGCGCCATTGCGGTGGCGTGGCGCGGCTCAACGCGACTCTGCTGGCTGAGGAAACCGGCGTGCCGCTTCCTACCGTGCAGAAACTGGTCAGCCGGCTCTCGGCAGCGGGCCTGATCGAGAGTGCGCGCGGTACCGGCGGCGGCTTTCGCCTCGCCCGGCCGGCCGCCGCGATCAGCCTTGCCGACATTATCGAGGCGGTCGAGGGGCCGATCGCGATGACCTCATGCGTCGAGGCCGGGCGCCATGATTGCGGGCATGAGGATGTGTGCCGGGTGAAGCCGCACTGGAACACCGTCAACGGCGCGGTGCGCGGGGCATTGGCGGGCGTCAGCCTCGCCACGCTCTCCAGCACGCCGCTCCAAACCAATCCGGCCGAAACCAGGGTCGATATGGCGCTCGGCGCTGAGGTGATGAACTGACATGGACATCAAGGACCTGGACACCAAGGACATGCCCAAGAACGCCGAAGCGCATGCCGCCGCCAACAAGACCTATGAATGGGGCTTCCATTCGGACATCGAACAGGAATTCGCGCCCAAGGGTTTGAGCGAGGACACGGTTCGCTTCATCTCGGCCAAGAAGAACGAGCCCGAATGGATGCTTGAGTGGCGGCTCAAGGCCTATCGCCTGTGGCTGACCATGACCCCGCCCGACTGGGCCAAGCTCAACATCCCGCCGATCGATTATCAGGACGCCTATTATTACGCCGAGCCCAAGGCCAAGCCGAAGCTTGGTTCGCTTGACGAGGTCGATCCCGAAATCCTGCGCGTCTATGAAAAGCTCGGCATCCCGATCGAGGAGCAGAAGATGCTCGCCGGGGTCGAGGGCGCGCGCAAGGTCGCGGTCGACGCGGTGTTCGACAGCGTCTCGGTCGCGACCACTTTCCGTGCCGAGCTCGAAAGCGCCGGGGTGATCTTCCGCTCGATCAGCGAAGCGATCCGCGACTATCCCGACATGGTGCGCAAATGGCTCGGCAAGGTCGTACCGCAGCACGACAATTATTTCGCAGCGCTCAATTGCGCGGTCTTCAGCGACGGTACCTTCGTTTATGTGCCGGAGGGCGTGCGCTGCCCGATGGAGCTGAGCACCTATTTCCGCATCAATGCCGAAAATACCGGCCAGTTCGAACGCACTCTGATCGTCGCCGACAAGGGCGCTTATGTGTCGTACCTAGAAGGCTGCACCGCGCCGATGCGTGACGAGAACCAGCTTCACGCCGCGGTGGTCGAACTGGTCGCGCTCGACGATGCCGAGATCAAATATTCGACCGTGCAAAACTGGTACCCGGGCGACGAGAACGGCAAGGGCGGGATCTATAATTTCGTCACCAAGCGCGCTTTGTGCCAGGGGAAGAACTCAAAGGTCAGCTGGACTCAGGTCGAGACCGGCAGCGCGATCACCTGGAAATATCCCAGCTGCGTGCTGGCGGGCGAGAACAGCGTCGGCGAATTCTATTCTGTCGCGGTGACCAACAACCGGCAACAGGCCGATACCGGCACCAAGATGATCCATCTCGGCAAGAACACCCGCTCGACTATCGTGTCGAAGGGCATTTCCGCCGGGCGTTCGGACAATACCTATCGCGGCCTGGTCCGCGTGGCGCCGACCGCGGAAGGGGTGCGCAACTTCACGCAGTGCGATTCCCTGCTGCTCGGCGACCAGTGCGGCGCTCATACCGTGCCCTATATCGAAGTGCGCAATCCCTCGGCGCAGATCGAGCATGAAGCGACCACCTCGAAGATCAGCGACGACCAGATGTTCTACGCGATGCAGCGCGGGCTCGACAGCGAGGCGGCGGTGGCGCTGATCGTCAACGGCTTCGCGCGCGAAGTGTTGCAGCAGCTGCCGATGGAATTCGCGGTCGAGGCGCAGAAACTGCTGGGCATCTCGCTTGAGGGAAGCGTGGGGTGATCACCTACAGGCTGACAGCTGCGATCGCAGCGCTCGCCATGACTTCGGCATGTAGTGCTGGCGCGGCTGGCAATGAGCGATCCGGCGCCGAGGCAATAGCGCGGGCCGATCTTTACCGTCAGCGGGCTGAGGCATGTTTCGGACACCCCGCAACGGATCGTGCGAATGCGCCGGCATGTCATGAAGCGCTCGGCTTGTTTCATGAGCTGGGTTCGACGCCGACTCATTTTGCCAATGAGCAAGTGGGTGCGCGGTTTTTCGATGCGAAAAGCAGTGGAGATTATCTCCTGTTGCGCAGTGTCCTGGGTGATCTGTGCGACCATCCCGGTTCGTCCGGACAGCAGTTTAACTGGTGCCGCTTCTATCAAGAGGCGGGCGACAAATATCGTTTCAAGCCAAAGGCGAGTTCAAACTGAAATGCTGAAGATCGACAACCTCCATGCCGAAATCGACGGCAAGGAAATCCTCAAGGGACTCTCGCTCACGGTCAATGCCGGCGAGGTCCATGCGATCATGGGCCCGAACGGCGCGGGCAAGTCGACGCTCGGCTATGTGCTGGGCGGGCGCCCCGGTTATGAAGTGACTGAAGGCTCGGTGACGCTTGGCGGCGAGGACCTGCTGGAGATGGCGCCGCATGAGCGTGCCGCCGCCGGCCTGTTCCTGGGTTTCCAGTATCCGGTCGAAATCCCCGGCGTGTCCAACGTCCAGTTCCTGCGCGAGTCTCTGAACGCTCAGCGTAAGGCGCGTGGCGAGGCGCCGCTATCGGGCGGCGAGTTCCTCAAGCTGGCGCGCGCGCAGGCAGATCTGCTGTCGATGGACCAGGAGATGCTCAAGCGCCCGGTCAATGTCGGCTTTTCCGGCGGCGAGAAGAAGCGCAACGAGATGGTGCAGATGGGTATTATTGGCCCGAAGCTGGCGATCCTCGACGAAACCGATTCCGGCCTCGATATCGATGCGCTGCGCGTGGTCGGCGACGGCATCAACCGCATCATGCGGGCGCCCGACAAGGCGGTGATCCTGATCACGCATTACCAGCGGCTGCTCGACTATGTGAAACCGGATTTCGTGCATGTCCTGAGCGGCGGTCGCATCATTCGCTCCGGCGGGGCGGAACTCGCGCATGAGCTCGAAGCCGAAGGCTATGCGGCGGTGGCGGCATGAGCGCCCTTCAAATCCTCCCCGGCACGGGGAGGGGGACCGCGAAGCGGTGGAGGGGGCTCTCCACAAGCGCGTCACCTGCGGCACTCCCCCTCCACCATTCGCCGGAAGAGGCGAATGGTCCCCCTCCCCGTGCCGGGGAGGAACTATGACTCTCGCTCTTCCCACCCGGCGCGACGAGGCCTGGCGCTATAGCGATCTCGAAGCGGTCGCCTCAGTCTGGCCAGTCCCCGCGCCCGAACTGGTCGAAGTCGCCGCGGGGGAATCAATCTCGCGCGTGATCGTGCAGGACGCGTCGCTTGATGCGGTCGCGATCCGCGATTTCCGTGTCGTGCTGCACAAGGGTGCGACCGCGACCTTCCACATCCTCAACATCGGCGGCAGGCTCGGCCGCGTCGCGATCGATGTGACCTGCCATGAAGGATCGCATTTCGAGCTTGGCGGCGCGATGCTTGGCGGCGGCGATCAGACGCTCGAGATTGTCACCACGCTTAACCATGTTGAACCCAATGCGACCTCGAACCAGCTGGTCCGCTCGGTGCTCGGCGGCAAGGCGACCGGCAGCTATCTCGGCAAGGTCGCGGTCGCGCGCGACGCGCAGAAGACTGACGCCAGCCAGTCGGTCAAGGCGATGCTGCTCACCCGCACAGCGACCGCCAATGCCAAGCCCGAGCTCGAGATCTTCGCTGATGACGTAAAATGCGCGCACGGCGCGACGGTCGGCGAGCTCGATGCGATGGCGCTCTTCTATCTGATGAGCCGCGGCATTGCGCCGGCCGAGGCAAAGATCCTGTTGCTGCAGGCATTCGTGGCCAGCGCCTTTGCCGGCATCGAGGATGCGGCCGAGCGTGAGCGCATTGAGGCTGCAGCGCAGGCTGCGCTGGAGCGGATGCTCTCATGACCATAGTCACCGATACCCGCCCGCTTGATCGGCTCGCCGATTTTCCGGCGATCCCCGCCGGCTGGGCCTATCTCGACACGGCCGCGACCGCGCAAAAGCCGCAGGTCGTGATCGACGCGATCACGCGCGGCTACGACACGACTTACGCGACGGTGCACCGCGGCGTGTATCAACGCTCGGCCGACATGACGCTGGCCTATGAAGCGGCGCGCAAGCGCGCCGCCGGCTTTATCGGTGCGACCTCGTCCGACGAGATCGTGTTCGTGCGCGGCGCGACCGAGGGGATCAATCTCGTCGCGCAATGCTGGGCCGGGACTCAGCTCAAGGCCGGTGACCGCATCTTGCTCTCTACGCTGGAGCATCACTCCAATATCGTGCCGTGGCAGTTCGTCGCTGAGCGCGTTGGCGCCGCGATCGATGTCGTGCCGCTGACCGCCGATCACCGCATCGATCTCGATGCGATGGCGGCGATGATCACGCCCGCGCACAAGCTGGTTGCACTCGCTCATGTCTCCAACGTGCTGGGCTCGGTTCTCGATGCGAAGCGTGCGGCGGAGATTGCGCATTCGGTCGGTGCGAAGATCCTGCTCGACGGCTGCCAGGCGGTGCCGCGTATGGCGGTCGATGTCGCGGCGCTCGATTGCGATTTCTATGTCTTCTCCGGGCACAAGCTCTACGGCCCGACCGGGATCGGCATCCTGTGGGGCAAAGCGGAACTGCTCGACGCCATGCCGCCCTATCAGGGCGGCGGCGCGATGATCGACAAGGTCACCTTCGCCCGCACCACCTATGCGCCGCCGCCGGCACGGTTCGAGGCGGGGACGCCGCACATCGTCGGTGCGCTCGGGTTGCATGCGGCGATCGACTATGTCGAGAGCATCGGGCTCGACGCGATCCATGCGCATGAAACGGCGCTGGTCGCGAAAACCCGCGAGGCGCTGTCGCAGATCAATTCGGTGACGCTCTACGGACCGGAAGACTCGGCCGGGATCGTCAGTTTTTCGATCCAGGGGGTGCATCCGCACGACATCGGCACCATCTTGGACGAAGCGAAGGTCGCGATCCGCGCCGGGCATCATTGCGCTCAACCCTTGATGGAGGCGCTAGGCGTTCCGGCAACGGCACGGGCGAGCTTCGGGGTTTATAATGGTGCCGCGGACGTGGACGCGCTGGTCAAGGGTATTGAACGAGTGACGAGGATCTTCGGATGAACGAAGAACGCAAGATTGCGGTCGAAGAGGTCGAAGCGGTCGAGGCACCGCCGCGCGTCCGCGTCGAAGCGGCTGCAGAGACGTTCGAACGCAAGCGCGACTATCTCGAAGGCTTTCTCGCGCAAAAGCCGCAGGGTCTTCCCGCGGGCGAGCCCGGCGGGGCACTGTATGAAGCGGTGGTCGATGCGCTGAAGGAAATCTTCGATCCCGAAATCCCGGTCAATATCTATGATCTCGGCCTGATCTATGGTGTCGATGTGACCGATGATGGTCATGCCGTGGTGACGATGACGCTGACCACGCCGCATTGCCCGGTCGCGGAATCGATGCCGATGGAGGTCGAATTGCGCGTCGGCGCGGTACCCGGTGTCGGCAGTGCCGAAGTCAATCTCGTCTGGGATCCACCCTGGGACCCGCAGAAGATGAGCGACGATGCGAAGCTCGAACTGGGCATGTTGTGAGGGAATTGAGAAGCCGGAACGGGTCAAGGGGGACTCGGTCCGTTCCGACTTCTCTTTCGGGGGCATGGAGTAGACGATGTCAGATGTGAAAACCCGTAACCGCCCGACCGCACTTTTTTTGACGCCGTCGGCTGAGGCGCGAATTGCCGAATTGATGGCCAAGGCGCCGGCGGATGCGATCGGTGTAAAGCTGTCGACGCCGCGCCGCGGCTGTTCCGGCCTCGCCTATTCGGTCGACTATGTGACTGAGGCAAAGCCGTTCGACGAACGCATCGACACGCCCGGCGGCACCCTGTTCGTCGATGGCGGGTCGATCCTGTACCTGATCGGCTCGACCATGAACTGGGTCGAGGATGATTTCGCCGCCGGTTTCGTGTTCCAGAACCCCAACGCCAAGGGCGAATGCGGGTGCGGGGAAAGCTTTACGGTCTAAAGGCGCTGCGATCACCGACCATGATCGTCACCCCGGACTTGTTCCGGGGTCCACGGCGCGGCGCGGAGTGCATTTGAACATCCTGGCTCAAACCTATCGGCCCGACCCCGGAACAAGTCCGGGGTGAGGTTCCAGTGAAGTCCGATTCAACCCTGGCCCCGCTAATGACAGTGTAGCGCCTGGCGGAATGCTGTTTGCACCCGCCGCGCTCTTTCTCATGACCGGAAAAATATCGCACCGCGCGTCCCTGGCTGTTCCGCGCCATAACAGCCAATGTGCTGGCTGTTCATTGGCTGTTACCTGGCTGTTCGCTGGCTGTTATTCCGATAACAGCCAGCCTGGCTCAAGCATCTGATAACAAATGCAAATCCAGGACTGAAATCCAACATAACAGCCAGCAAAAAACATAATCGGGAAATAACAGCCAGGAACAGCCAGCAGCAGCACGCCAGGCGGGTCAGCCCAGCCCGCCAAATCCGCGCCCGGCGGTCCAGCCGCCATCCGCCGGGATGACCACGCCGCTGACATAGCGCGCATAGTCCGACGCGAGGAACAGGCACACATCCGCCACGTCATCGACCGTGCCGAGCCGCCCCAGCGGCACTGCGCGTGCCGAGGCGGCCTTGGCCTCCGGCGTCGGAGCCAGCCGTTCCATCCCCTCGGTGCCGTCGATCGGGCCCGGCGAAACCGAATTGACCCGCACGCCTTCGCGGCCCCATTCGATCGCCAGCGTCTTGGTGATCATGTCGACACCGGCCTTCGCCGCGCAGACATGGATCTGCATCGCCATCGGGATCCAGGCCTGGGGTGCCGACACGTTGATCACGCTCGCGCCAGGCTTGGTCAGATACTCATAGGCTGCGCGCATCACATGGAAGGTGCCGAGCGTATCGATATCGGTGACGGTCTTGAACCCCTTGGGGCTGAGCATCGCCGCGGGAATCGGGAAATTGCCCGCCGCGCCGGAGATCAGCACGTCGATCGAGCCGCGCTTGTCATGGAAATCGGCGATCGCCGCCTGCACCGCATCGAAATCGCGCACGTCGAGCGCATAGCCCAGCGCCGGGTTGTCGTGCGACAGCGCTTCGACGGCGGCGTCGACCTTGTCCTGGCTGCGGCTCGCCACCGCCAGTTTCGCCCCGGCGCGGGCAAAGGATTTGGCGATGCCGAGATTGATGCCGCTGGTGCCGCCGAACACCATCACCGTCTTGCCGCTGAAATCGAATGCCATCGCGTTTCTCTCCCCGGGTCAGATCTGAACCGCTCAGTCGGTGAGCTTGTACTTGAACCCGTAATGGCTCTTATCCCAGCCGAGCCGCTCATAGAAGCGGTGCGCATCGGTCCGGCTGCGGTGCGAGGTGAGCTGCGCCATGCGGCATCCGCGCGCGGCGAAGCGGGCATTGGCCCACTCGATCATCTGCGCGCCGATGCCCTGGCCGCGGAGCTCGGACGAGACGCGAACCGCTTCGATCAGCCCGCGCCACGCGCCGCGATGCGCAATGCCGGGGAGGTAGCTGAGCTGCATCGTACCCACGATCTTGCCGCCCAGTTCGGCGACGATGCTCTCCTGGTTCGGATCGGCATCGATCGCCTCGAATGCCGCGACATAATGCGGGTCGAGCGGCAGGCTCGCATCCTCGCGACCGCTGCCGAGATCGTCATCGGCCAGCAGCGCGACGATGGCGGGAAGGTCCGACCGGGCGGCGAGGCGGAGGACGATGCTCATGTTCCAAAACACTCCCCAATTCCCGTTCGGGCTGAGCCTGTCGAAGCCCATAGCACCAAGTGCAACGTTCGCGATCAGCAGCCTTTCGACAGGCTCGGGGCGAGCGGGATTGGAAAACTCACTCCGCCTTCTCGATCCGCGCCAGCACGGCGCCCTCGCTGACCTGCCCACCGGTTTCGGCATTGAGTTCGGCGACAGTCCCATCGAACGGCGCGACCAGGCTGTGCTCCATCTTCATCGCCTCGAGCGTGACGAGCTTTTGCCCCTTGGTCACTATATCGCCCGCTACGACCTCGACCGCGATGATTCGCCCCGGCATCGGCGACAGGATCGCGCCGTCGCCGGCCGCGCCGGCGGCGACGCCTGATGCGCGGGCGGGCGATATCGCAAAGACCCGGCCGTCATTGATGCCGCTGATAATGGTGCCACCGGCGGTCTCGACCCATGCCGGCAAAGGCTGCCACGGGTCTTCGATCGTGGCCGAATCCGGCTTTCCATCGATTGCGAAATGGATGACGCCCTGATTTCCTGCATTGAGGCGGAAACCGAACATTTTCTGCCAGGGCGTGGGAGCCTCTCGCCGGTCGATCAGGCTGTCTCCAGACTGACGCAGCGGTGATCCTGGGGACGCCGCCGCCACGGCCATGGCGCCGGCTTGACGAACTGCATCCGGAACCGTGGCTGGTGGAATCAGGCTATCGGCGCGCGCCGCCAACAGCCCGGTGTCCATCGTCCCGGCGATGAACAGGTCGTCGGTGAGGCAGCGGGCGAGGAATGCTGCGTTTGTTTTTACCGGCCATACCGCTGTTGTTTCGCAGGCGGTCTTGAGCTTGGCGATGACCTCAGTGCGGCTGGATGCCGACGCGACCAGCTTGGCGATCATGGGGTCATAGAAAGGCGTGACGCTGCCTCCTTCATAGACACCGGTTTCAACCCGCACCTGATGTTCGGGCAGCATGAGATGCGTGAGCGGCCCGGTGCTGGGCAAAAACCCCGTCACGGGATCTTCGGCATAGAGCCGCGCTTCCATCGCCCAGCCGTTTATAGCCAGTTCGTCCTGCCGCTTCGGCAGCGTCTCGCCCGACGCGACGCGCAGCTGCCACTCGACCAGGTCCTGCCCGGTGATTTCCTCGGTCACCGGATGCTCGACCTGCAGCCGGGTGTTCATCTCCATGAACCAGATGCGGTCGGCGCGCAGGCCTTCGCTTGCATCGGCGATGAACTCGATCGTGCCCGCCCCGACATAATCGACCGCCTTGGCCGCCTTGACCGCCGCGGCGCAGATCGCCTCGCGCGTGTCCTCGTCCATGCCGGGGGCAGGGGCTTCCTCGATCACTTTCTGGTGGCGGCGCTGCAGCGAGCAGTCGCGTTCGAACAGGTGGACGACATTGCCGTGGCTGTCGCCGAACACCTGCACCTCGATATGGCGCGGGCTGAGGATGTACTTCTCGATCAGCACCTGGGTATTGCCGAAGCTCGATGCCGCCTCGCGCTGGCACGACAGCAATGCGTCGGCAAAGTCAGCAGGGTCGTCGACCCGGCGCATACCCTTGCCGCCGCCGCCGGCGACCGCCTTGATCAGCACCGGATAGCCGACCTTGGCCGCTTCGGCTGCGAGCCGCTCGGGCGACTGATCCTCGCCGAGATAGCCGGGCGTCACCGGCACGCCGGCGGCGATCATCCGCTCCTTGGCGGCGTCCTTCAGGCCCATTGCGCGGATGCTGTCGGGATTGGGTCCGACCCAGATGATGCCGGCGTCCTTCACGGCCTGTGCGAAATCGGCATTCTCCGACAGGAACCCATAGCCGGGATGGATTGCCTCGGCGCCGGTCGCCTTGGCGGCGGCAGTGATCTTCTCACCGACTAGATAGCTTTCGCGTGCCGGGGATGGGCCGATATGCACCGCTTCATCCGCCTGGCGGACATGCAGCGCCTTGGCGTCGGCATCGGAATAGACCGCGATGGTGCGCACGCCCATGGCGCGCGCAGTGCGGATGATGCGGCAGGCGATCTCGCCACGATTGGCGATGAGGAGAGACTTGATCATCGATACACCTAAAGAACCAGGAAAATGGAATTGCCGAAATTATGCAGCAGGACAGGCAGCACCAGGCTGCCGGTTCGTTCGCGCAGCCATACCAGGATGAACGCCGGCAGCGCGGTCAGCGCCATGGTCATCAGGTCGAACGACCAGGCGCCATGCGAATAATCAAAGGCATGGCCGAGCCCGAACCCCACGCAGGACAGCAGCGCCCCCCATCCCAGGTCGATGCCGAGCATCCGGATCCGTCCGCGCAGCGCTTCGTTGAAGGCGAGCAGCAGGATGCCACGATAGAAGGGCTCTTCCTCCAGCCCAGGCATGGTCAGCTGAAACGCCAGCGTCTGATGATCGAGCGGCTCATTGGGCATGGAGATCGCGAAGCCGATGAATACCAGGCAGACAAGGGCCGCGACCGCATAGGTGACCTTCCATCCCGCCATGTTCTGCACCAATGTGAGGCCCGAACGGCGCCATCCGAATGCGGGATGCGATGCGACCGCCAGCGTGAGGGCGAGCGCGAGCAGCTTGCCCTGCCAGTTCCAGCTGCTGCCTCGAAACAGGTCCGGCAGGACGCCATAGCCATTGGTCAGCGCACAGTCGTTCAAAAAGGCGAGGCTGGCGCCAACCAGCAGCCAGCGGATCGAGAGCTGGTCCCGGCGCAGCAAGCCAAGGCCGATCCCCAATATGATGAGGATTGCCGCAGTGGCGAACATCCTGATCAGCGAACTCGGCATTCAACTCCCCCTTGTTGCGGCCCCTGGGTCAACGCCCCGGGCATCCCGTTTTGCGCTGAGTCCAGGTGACGTTCTGGACCTTCCACGCGCCCTGTACGCGGATCAGGTCGAAATGATTGATCCCGCAATGTGAAAACGCGCCGTCCAGCGTGAATTCATAGGGTGTCCATACCATCGCGATGTCGCCATCGACATGGACATGCGGGTCGATGTTGCGCTCGACCGGCTTGCCCGGGACCTTGGCGAGGCGCGCGGCAAAGCCGGCCCAGTCGCTCGACGTGACCCGGTGCTCACCGATGTCGGTCACCGTCGTTCCGGTCGCGCGGCCCTCGGGGACGGTGATGGCAATGATTCCGGCTGGATCCTTTGCCGCCAGCGCCTTGAACACGGTGTCGATCGTCGCGAGCACCGCAGCAGCATCTTCCTTCGATCCATGGTCAGCCGCTGAGGCTTGCTGCGCGGCCGCCGGTGCGGCGAAGAGAAGGGCGATTGCAAGAAGAGGCGCGTGCTTCATGTCATGCTCCCGGGGCTCGATTGGGTGGACACTCAGCCGGCGCAGCCGGTGGTCCGGACCGACCAGGTGACGTTCTGGATCTTCCAGCTTTCACCCTCGCGCACCAGGTCGAAATGCTGGAAGCCGCAATGCCTGACCACGCCGTCGATCGAGAAGCTGTACGGTCCCCAGACCATTGCCATCGCCCCGTCAATCTCGATCGCCGGATCGATCATCCGTTCTTCGTAGCGCTCGGTGCCGGGTGAGGCCTCGGCATAAGCAGCGAGCTCGAGATTTTTGACCGTGCGGGTGCCGTCGGGCTTCTCCATGATCACCGTGGCATTGCCGCTCGACCGCAGTTGCGCGTGGATCGCCGCGCTGTCGCGCGCCGTGATCCCGGCAAAGGCGGCGAGGATCGGCGCCATCACTGACCCTTCGTCCGTAGCGGGAGGGGGCAGGCCGGTGCCCTTGGGCAAGGGCTGCACCGGCGTGGTCTGGGCGGCAAGGAGGAGCGCAAGGAGCAGGGCCATGGCAGTCTTTCTAAAACCTCCCCGAACTAGGGGGCGGGATGTCCTTAGGCGAAGCAGCCGACAGACGATGTCGATGCTGCCGGCTAGGTAGCAGGGGCTCACTTACCCACCGGCATTCCTCTCATATGCTTGCTGTTCCACTTGCAGGGGGCGGTGGGAAGACCTTGCCATCGTCATTCCTCTTCCTTTGGCGACTCAGGCTCATCGGCAGGTCTGATATCAAGACAATGCCGATCATGAATGCCTTTGCGGAGAGAGTTTAATGATGGCGCGTGTCCGGTGGCTTGATCTCGCAAGACAGCTCTTGCGGTGGCGTCGACCGTGAACCGCTGAACGAATTCGTTATCGTACGAAACGTCTTCGCAGCCGGGCTCGCTGTTGATCTGCTGCACATATTGAAGGGTCAGGCGAGCGAATTCGCTAGCGCCCGTGACTTCGCTATCGGTTGGCTTGATCGGCCAGATGATGATGAGCAGGATGAACCGGCCGCGCTGGATTTTGGCCTCAGCCCAGCTCTCATAGCGTATCACTTTCTCCACCGCGGCGGCGCGTTGCACAAGCCCGGCGCCACTCTCGATCGGCTGGTCGATCCATATCAGATTGGAATACCAGTAAGAGAAATAGGCAATCGTGGCCAATATGAGCAGCACGGTGGGGATCAGTGCGATGACGCGGCGGCGGGCCGCGTTTCGGCGAGATTGCTCCGCAAATTGTGTCAGCAATGCCTCACGGACATAAGCGGCCGCATGCGGGTCGGTCTCGGGGTGCCTGGTCAGTGCGTCGAGGTCGGCGACGAGAAAAGGAGCGATCTCGCCAGGGTCGCCGCCATCGCTGAGCAGATCGCGAACAAATTCGTCGCGCGCGATATTGAAGCGCGCCTCGCTATCGCCGGTGTTGCGTGCGGGGTTCTGAAGTTCCGTGGCCAGGGCGAGTAACTCGCCAAAGTCGTGCGACATATTGCTACATCCGGAACACACCGAACGCCGGACGTTCGGGGATCGGAGCATTGAGCGTTGCGGCAAAGGCGAGGCCAAGCACGTCGCGGGTCTGCGCCGGGTCGATGATGCCGTCGTCCCACAGCCGCGCAGTGGCGTGCCAGGGGTTGCCTTCATCCTCGTAACGCTGGCGGATCGGCACCTTGAACGCCTCGGCCTGTTCCTCAGTCCAGCTCTCCGCATCGCGGTGGACGGTCGCCAGCACGCTCGCCGCCTGCTCGCCGCCCATCACCGAGATGCGACTATTGGGCCAGCTGAACAGGAAGCGCGGCGAATAGGCGCGGCCGCACATGCCGTAATTGCCGGCGCCGAAGCTGCCACCGATCAGCACGGTAATCTTGGGTACGGTTGCGGTCGCGACCGCGGTGACCAGCTTCGCGCCATGCTTGGCGATGCCCTCGGCTTCATACTTCCCGCCGACCATGAAGCCGGAGATGTTCTGCAGGAACAGCAGCGGGATACGCCGCTGGCAGGCGAGCTCGATGAAATGCGCGCCCTTTTGCGCGCTCTCGCTGAACAATACGCCGTTATTGGCGAGGATCGCGACCGGGATGCCCCAGATATGCGCGAAGCCGCACACCAATGAGGTGCCGTAGAGCGACTTGAATTCGTGGAACTCGCTGCCGTCGACAAGGCGGGCGATGATCTCGTGCACGTCATAGGGCGCACGCACATCGCTCGGAACGATGCCGTACAGCTCTTCGGCATCGAACTTGGGTGGGCGTGGATCCTTCAGGTTCACATCGCCCGCCGCCTGCGGTTGCAGCGTGGAAACGATGTCGCGGACGATGGTCAGCGCATGTTCGTCATTCTCGGCGACATGATCGACCACGCCCGAGCGTCGGCCATGCGTATCCGCGCCGCCCAGCTCTTCGGCCGAGATCACTTCGCCGGTCGCGGCCTTCACCAGCGGCGGGCCGGCGAGGAAGATCGTGCCCTGGTTGCGCACGATGACGGTCTCGTCCGACATGGCCGGGACATAGGCGCCGCCCGCGGTGCAGCTGCCCATCACACAGGCGATCTGCGGGATGCCGAGCGCCGACATGTTCGCCTGGTTGAAGAAGATGCGCCCGAAATGGTCGCGGTCGGGAAACACCTCGGCCTGGTGCGGCAGGTTCGCACCGCCACTGTCGACCAGATAGATGCAGGGCAGGCGGTTGGCCTCGGCGATCTCCTGCGCGCGGAGATGCTTCTTCACGGTCATCGGGAAATAGGTCCCGCCCTTCACCGTCGCGTCGTTGCACACGATCATGCATTGGCGGCCCGACACGCGGCCAATGCCCGCGATCATGCCTGCACCTGGGACTTCGCCGTCATACACGTCGTTGGCGGCGAGCTGGCCGATCTCGAGGAACGGCGAACCCGGATCAAGCAGCCGTTCGACCCGATCGCGAGGAAGCAGTTTGTTGCGCGAAACATGCCGTTCGCGACTTTTCTCGGGCCCGCCCAGCGCCGCCGTCGCGACATCGGCACGCAGCTTGTCGGCCAGCGCACGGTTATGCGCGGCGTTGGCACGGAAGGTTTCGCTCTCTGCGGCGAGTTTCGTGTCAAGCACCGGAGCACTCATGGGGCGGTTTTCCTCTATCGTTTCGATCGTGCCTAGCGGCGGGTGCGGGTGATGGGAAGTGGATCGACCGGATCGATCGCTGTGCCGACAGGCAGGCGGCTGGGTTGGCCCATGGCTTGGCAGGGCGGCGCGAGTGAGTGTAGTCCTGTGATCATACAGCAATACCGGAGAGAGTGCCCATGAAGCGTTCCATTGTCCTTGCGCTGCTGCTCGCCAGCGCTGCCTGCTCGCCCTCGTCAACGACGACCGGCACGAGCCAATCCGCCAGCGGCACGCTTGCCGGCGTCGATCAGGCGCTGATCGACAAGACCGTGAAGCCGGGCGACGATTTCAACGCCTATGCCAGCGGCACCTGGGCGAAGACGGCCGAAATCCCGGCCGATCGTTCGTCGACCGGTGTCGGCTATGACGTGTTCAAGGTGGCCGAGGCGCGCAACGCGGAGCTGATCCAGGCCGCGGTCAAGGCCAATGCCGCGGCAGGCACCGATGAGCGGCGCATTGCGGATTATTACGCCGCCTATACCGACACCGCCGGCATTGAGAAGCGCGGAATGGCGCCGCTCAAGAGCCAGCTCGATGCGATCGCCGCGCTGAAGGACAAGGGTGCCTTGTCGGCAATGCTCGGCGCGACGATGCGCGCCGATACCGACCCGCTCAACGCGAGCAATTTCGAGACGGAGAATCTGTTCGGCCTGTTCGTGACCCAGGACCTGAACCGGCCGGACGTGACCATTCCCTATCTGATGCAGGGCGGGCTCGGTCTGCCCGATCGCGATTATTATGTGTCGGCCAAGCCCGAAATGGCCGAGTTGCGCGCCGGCTACAAAGCCTATGTCGCCAAGCTGCTGACACTGTCGGGTATCAGCGATGCCGCCGCGCGCGCCGACCGCATCATCGCGCTCGAGACCAAGATCGCGAACGCGCATTACGACATCGTCACCAGCCAGGATGCGCACGGCGCCGCATCGTGGAAGCGTGCCGACTTCGCTGCCAAGGCGCCGGGGATCGACTGGAATGCCTATTGGAACGCGGCGTCCCTGCCGTCGCAGCAGGATTTCATGCTGTGGCAGCCGGGCGCGATCATCAAATTGTCTGCGCTGGTCGGTAGTGAGCCGATCGCGGCGTGGCAGGACTGGCTGACCTTTCACACCATCAATCAGGTGACGTCGGTGCTGCCGCAGGCGATTGATGCGGCCTCGTTCGATTTCAACAGCAAGACGCTGAACGGCACGCCGCAGCAACAGCCGCGCGACAAGCGCGCCATCGCGTCAGTCAATGCGCAGCTCGGCGATGCGGTCGGCCAGATCTATGTCGGCAAATATTTCCCCGCATCGTCGAAGACCGAGATCCAAGGAATGGTGAAGAACATCGTCGCCGCGTTCGACAATCGCCTGGCCAAGCTCGACTGGCTCGCGCCCGCGACCAGGGAGGAAGGGCGCAAGAAGCTGAAGGTGCTGATCGTCGGCGTGGGCTATCCGGACAAATGGCGCGACTATTCGACGCTTGAGATCAAGGCGGACGATCCGGTCGGCAATCTGCAGCGCGCGCGGCTTGCCGAATATCGCCATCAGATCGGCAAGATCGGCAAGCCGGTCGACCGTAACGAATGGTGGATGACGCCGCAGACGGTCAACGCGGTCAACCTGCCGGTGCAGAATGCGCTCAATTTCCCCGCCGCGATTCTCGAAACGCCCTATTTCGACGCCAAGTTCGACGCGGCCGCCAATTATGGTGCGATCGGCGCGGTGATCGGGCATGAGATCAGCCACAGCTTCGACAATCTCGGGTCCGATTTCGATTCGACCGGGCGGCTGCACAATTGGTGGACCCCGGCCGATCTCAAGCATTTCGAAGAGGCCGGCGCGGCCTTGGTCGCACAGTATAATGCCTATGAAGCGCTGCCGGGGCTGCACCTCAACGGGAAGCAGGAATTGGGCGAGAATATCGCCGACGCCGCTGGCCTGACCGCGTCCTATGAAGCCTATCGCGCGTCGCTCGGGGGCAAGGAGGCGCCGGTGATCGACGGCCTGACTGGCGACCAGCGCTTCTTCCTCGCCTTCGGCCAGAGCTGGCGCACCAAGATGCGCGAAAAGGCCTTGCGCGCACGTGTTGCGACCGACGTTCATGCCCCGGCGCCGTGGCGGGTACAGACGGTACGTAATCTCGATGCCTGGTACGCGGCATTCAACGTGAAAGCGGGCGAGAAACTCTACCTCGCGCCCGACAAGCGCGTGAAGGTCTGGTGATCGGCTGAGCATCGTGCGGCGTCGACCCGATCGGATCGACGCCGCCGGCCCCGGGGCAATGCTAGAAGCGTTTCGTCAGGCCCAAGCCAATGGTACGCGGCCGGTTGGCGTTATAGCTCACATCGGGAGCGTTATAGGGGCTGTTGGTATTCTGGAACTGGCGCGACGTCTTGAAGCGGGCGTCGAACAGATTGTCGATGAACAGCCGCGCGCTCCAGCTCTTGCTTTCGAGGCGCACTGACACATTGGTCAGCCAATAAGGATCGAGCGGCAGATATTGCCGATTGATCGCCGTCGCCGCAACGGGATTGCCGGTGACGGGATCTCTGACCGGCTTATAGCGTCCGAAATCGGCATAGCTGCCGCTCGTATAAGTGGTGAGCCACGCGAGGCCGGCCTTTAGGTCGCCGGCAAGTTCGGTGCTATAATCCGCCATCCCCGAAAGGGCATGGCGCGGGACCAGCGGCATCCGCTCGTCCTTGAAGCCGATCCCGGCGATCGTCTCGGTTAGCTTGGCGTCGGTAAAGCCATAGCCGAGACTGAAAGACAGCCCGCGAAGCGCGACATCGCGTGCGTTGAGTTCTATTTCCACGCCCTGTGATACCGCTTGGCCGGCATTGCCGAGATAGGCGAACCCGAGCGGGGTGCGCACCGTGGTCTGGATATCCGACCAGTCGATGCGAAACAGTGCCGAACTCACATAGAGCCGATTCCGCAGCAGCGAGAATTTGCCGCCAAGCTCATAGCTGATCAGGTCGTCCGAGGCGTATTGGCGTCCTTCAGGGGGAATGCCGGTATTGGGCGTGGTGAGGTTGAAGCCGCCCGGCCTGAAGCCTTGCGCAACCGTGACATAGACCAGGCCGTCCTTGCCGAACTTGTAGGATGTGTTGAACCGCCAGACGCTGCCCTTTTCGCGGTAACGGCCGCCGGAGACTTCGCCGGGCAGTGGCGTGGTCCGCCCCAGGCCATTGGCGTCACGCGCGTTCGGGCCGAACCACTGGTCGATCGAGTAGAAATCGCCCGTGCTCCGGACGTCGAAATAGCGACCGCCGACCGATATCTGCCAGGCGCTGGTGACTTGATATTTCAGCTCGCCGAACACCGCGAACTGGCGGGTCTTCGTATCGCTCTGATAAGTATATTCCTTGTCGTCGTTGAGTTCCGCGCCGATGATATTCTGCTCGAACGCGGCCTGGCCGGGGAAGGGGACCGGCACCAGCTCTTCCTGATCCTCATGCACGCGCTTGGTGTTGTAATAACCGCCCAGAATCCAGTTGAACGGGCCGTCCGAGCTCGACACCAGCCGCACCTCCTGGGCGAAGCTGTGCGATTTGGCGCGGCGGTTGGTGATCACGGTGAATTCGGGAATATCGGCAGGGTCGAGGAAGCTGCCGAAGATGATGTCGCGAATACCGAGCGTTGAATCGCCGCTGGAGCGCTGGCGTTCGTCGACATAGGACGAACTCGACGTCAGGTTGGCCCAGCCGAAATCATAGCCGATCGTCACATTGGCCAGCTGGGCTGTGTAGCGCGTATCGCCAGGGAAATAATAATCCGCGGTATATCGGGGCTGAGACTCTCGCTGGCCGTATGAATCGCCATAGCGCGCCTGCTGGCGATAATAGGAAAGGCTGATGTCGAGCTTATCGACCGGCTTCATCAGCACGGCGAGATGGGCCGAGGTGGTCCTGTCGTCATTGATGTTGCTGGTGCCCAGCCGGACATTGTCGATGAAGCCCTGATTATCGAAACGCCCCGCATCGGCGCGCACCGCGACCCAGTCGGCGAGAGGGATGTTGATCATCCCGGTGACATTGTAATTGATGCCGCCATGGCGGGTGGTCGACAGTTCCGCGCCGACTCTGCCCTCGATCGCTGTCATGTCCGGCTTTTTCGAGATGTAGCGTAGCGTCCCGCCGATCGCCCCGCCGCCGAACAAGGTTCCCTGCGGGCCGCGCAGCACTTCGACGCGCTCGATATCGACCAGCTTCAGGTCAAGCGGCGTGCCGCGATAGGGCATGTCCATCGGCACTTCGTCGACATAGACCGTGGTAGTCGGCTCAAGCCCCGCCTCGCTGCCGGTGCGCAGGCCGCGTAGCACCAGCTTGACGCCGTCGCGCGGTCCGCTGTCGGTAAAGGATAGTCCCGGGACAGTCCTGGCGAAGTCGGCGATATCGGTCGCGCCCGTCTTCTCCAGCGTATCCGCAGAGATCGCCTGGATGTTGAACGGCACGTCGCGGACCGTTTCGGATCGCCGCGTCGCAGTGACGACGATGTCGTCGGCGGCTTGCGTGCTTTCTTCCGTTTGTGTCTCGGTCGGAGCGGCTGCCTGCTGTGCAGCGGCCGGGCTGGCCAACACCAGCGACGATACCAGTGAACTCAATCCGGCACCCAATAGCCGATACCGTACCTTACGCGTCACGCGGTCCTGTGTGGTCATGGCTTTCCCTTTGTCCCCGTCGCCCGGACACGCCCTGATCTTGGTGAGGGTCGCTTCGCTCCAAATGACGATGGTAGATTTATGTCATTGAGTCGATAAATGTCAAATTAGTAACATTGACATATGCAAGCGTGTGATCCGGCGCGGGAATTGCCGTGCTGGCGGCGGCGCGCCGGCTGCACTAGGAAGGGCATGTGATTGGAAATGGGGGAGAGATGGTCAGTGCCTGGTGACGCCGACACGTCGCACGATCTGCTGAAGCGGCTTGAGGACAGTCTTGACAGCTTCACGCCCGCGGAGCGGTCGATCGCCAATTTCATCCTGACCAATCGCGGCGGGATCGCGTTCGAGTCGGCCAATTCGATTGCCGAGAAGCTGCAGGTCAGCGCGACCACGGTCGGCCGCTTCTCGCGCATGATGGGCTATCGCCACTTCAAGGAACTCAAGGCCGGGCTGCGCATGACCATGTCGGGCGTACCCTGGCTGGTCGGCGATCAGGTGACCGAGTTCGTTGGCGCCCGCGATGGGAGCAGCCGCGATAAGCGCAGCCTTGAGCTCGAACTGGCCGGGATCATCGAAGTCTATGCGATGGCCGAAGGCGAGACGTGGAAACGCGTCGTCGCATTGCTGGCGACCAGCCGCCATGTGCATATCGCAGGCTTCCAGACCGAACGCGGCGTTGCCGCGACGCTCGCGCACTTGTTGCAATATGCGCGCGAAGGCGTGAGCATCGCCGACACCACGGCGGGCAATTATCACGAGATTTTCGCGGCCGATCCTGCCGATCAGTGCCTCGTGCTGGTCGATATGCGGCGGTATTCGGAACAGGCCTATGACCTGGCGGCGCGCGCGAACCGAGAGGGCATTCCGGTGGTCATGCTCACCGACAAATTCTGCGACTGGATCCGCAAATTCACCAATGACGTCATCGCCGTGCCGACCGAGGTGGAGCTATTCTGGAGCTCGCAGGTGGCGTTGGGCTGCGCGGTCAACCTGCTGGTCAATGACGTGATCGGCATGCTCGGCACCAAGGTGGAAAAACGCCTCGAACGCCTGTCGGAACTCTATCAGGCGCATACCGGCCATGTCGGCAGCTCGGCCAGGCGCAGGCCCGGCCGGTCATAGTCAATCACCGTTCGGGCTGAGCTTGTCGAAGCCCAAGCCTTGAGCGTGCCCTTCGACAGGCTCAGCGCGAACGGAGGGTGTCGATCAATCCAGGCGAATCCGTCCTAACCCACCCTCCGCTGTCGCCGCAGGCCGTAAAGCAGATAGACTGCACCGCCGATCACCAGCCAGAAGAACAGCCGGATCCAGGTATCCCCCGGCAGGGTCCACATCAGATACAGGCAGGCGGCGATGCTGAGCAGCGGCGTCCAGGGATAGAGCGGCACGCGAAACGGCCGCGCCGCCTGCGGTTCACGCCCGCGCAGGATGATCACGCTCACCGCGACGGTCACGAACACGAACAAGGTCCCGATCGAAATCAGCTCACCCAACAGGCTGAGCGGCAGCAAGCCGGCGGCAAGTGCGGCAACCGTGCCGGTCACCAGCGTGCCGATCTGCGGCGTGTGCGATTCAGCGCGGACGCGCGTGAAGGCCGCGGGCAGCAGGCCGTCGCGTCCCATTGCATAGAAGATGCGCACCTGTCCGAGCAGGGTGACGAGCAGCACCGAGATCAGCCCGGCGATCGCGACGAAGCCGACGATCACCTTGGTCCAGACAAGCCCTGCGCCAACGCTGTTGAGCGCGACATAGACCGGGTCAGCGACGTCAAGCAGGCGGTAGCTGACCAGGCCGGTGATCACCAGGCCGACCAGCATGTAGAGCAAGGTCGTCACCCCGACTGATGCAAGCAGCGCGCGGGGAACGGTGCGCTGCGGATTGCGCACTTCCTGCGCCAGCGTCGAGACCGCATCGAAGCCGACATAGGCAAAGAACAGCACGCCCGCGCCCTGCATCACGCCCGACCAGCCGAAGTGGCCGAACACGCCGCTGTTCTCGGGTATGAAGGGCGTCCAGTTGGCGCGGTCGACAAAGGCGAATCCGGTCACCACGACCAGCAGCATCGCGCCAATCTTGGCGACGACGATGATGTTGTTGACCCGCGCCGAGAATTCGGTGCCGCGCAGCAGCAAGGCCGTGCAGAACAGGGTGAGCAATACGGCGGGCAGGTCGACGATCGCCCCCGTTGCAACCAAATTGCGATGCGGCGAGAGCGCGAACGGCGCCTGAGTGAAGAGCGTGGGGAGGCCAACCCCCAGATCGTGCAGCGCCGATTGGAAATAGGCCGACCAGCCGATCGCGACGAGCGTGCCGGCGAAGAGATATTCGAGCAGCAGGCACCATCCGACCATCCAGGCCGCCGCTTCGCCCATCGATGCGTGGCTGTACGAATAGGCGCTGCCGGTGACCGGCATCATCGCGGCGAGTTCGGCATAGCAAAGGCCAGCAAGCAGGCAGACCACACTGGCGATCAGGAAGGACAAAGCCACCGCCGGTCCCGAATGCTGCGCGGCGACGGTGCCGGTGAGCACGAAGATGCCAGCGCCCACCGTGCTGCCCACGCCAAAACAGGTCAGTGCGAACAGACCGATATTGCGTGACAGCCCCTCGCCATGGCCGGCGCGATCGCCCTGCAGCGCTGCGATCGTCTTGCGCTCGAAGGGCTTCATGCTTGCCCTCGTTGATCTGCGTGCGGTGGGGCCGGCGGAGATTGAAATGGGGACTGAATCAATATCGTCGTCATGCATGCCTCCCGATTGGTCATGGCAAAATGTTATTTTTATGTCAGTTGACACTTCTAGCAATAATTATAACTATAACGCCATAGCCGGAATGCCGGCATCGACAATACCGCAGGAAAGACCGAACCGAATGATCATCCCTGGAAAATATCTGCTCTTCCTGGGGGCGGCACGTGATCCGCTGGATGCCAAGACCGCATATGGGCTGGTCGACTGGGCGCGCGATCGGTGCGCGGGGCAGTGGCGCCTGCCCGATTGCAGCATCGATCTGGGACTTCCGGACCTGGACTTCGCACAGGCGCGGGCCGCCGGCGCCGAGACCCTGGTGATCGGGATCACGCCCTTTGGGGGCGCGATCGCGCCCGAATGGGTCGCACCGATCGTCGCCGCGCTTGAGGTGGGGCTCCATGTGGCGAGCGGCATGCACACAAGGCTGGAGAGCGTGCCCGAGATTGCGGAAGCGGCCAGTGCCTCCGGGGCCAGGCTGTTCAATGTCCGCACGCCGGGTATGCGCTATGCCGTTGGATCGGGGCGCAAGCGGAGCGGCCGGCGCATGCTGATGGTCGGCACCGATTGCGCCGTCGGCAAGAAATACACCGCGCTGGCGATTGCGCGCGACATGGCGGCGGCGGGGATCAAAGCGACGTTCCGCGCGACGGGGCAGACCGGCATCCTGATCGCGGGGCAGGGGGTGCCGATCGACGCCGTGGTCTCCGACTTTGTCGCCGGCGCGGCGGAGGCGCTTTCGCCCGACAATGACGCCGATCACTGGGATGTGGTCGAAGGGCAGGGATCGCTGTTCCATCCCGCCTATGCCGGGGTCGCGCTGGGCCTGATGCACGGATCGCAGCCGGATGCGATCATCCTGTGCCATGCGGCCGGGCGGACGCATATCGACGGCTATCCCGATTTCCCGCTGCCCGATCTTGCCGAGTGCATCGAGACCAATTTGCGCATGGCGCGGCTGACCAATCCGGCGGTGCGCTGCGCGGGCGTCAGCATCAATACGCAGACCCTGTCGGCGGAGGCGCGCGCGGCGCATCTGCAAGCCATTACCGACCGCTTCGGGTTGCCCTGTTTCGATCCGGTCGCAACCGGCGCGGGGGCGCTTGTCGCTCATATTGCCGAAACCTTCGACTGACTTTTTCTGCCCGGCGCTGGCCGGTGATCTCGCCCATTCCCGGAGTGCAGTGATGGATATCGAAGTTCGCATCGAGACATGGCCATTGGCCAATCCATTCCGCATCACCGGGCGTACCTATACCGAGATCGAGCTGGTCGTCGCGGTGATCCGGGACGGCGAGCATGAAGGCAAAGGCGAGGCCGCCGGCGTCGATTATCTCGGCGAAACGCCGACCAGTATCGCCGCCGAGATCGAGGCGGTCCGGCCGGCCTTTGCCGTCGGCATGGATCGTACACGTCTGCAATCGCTGCTGCCGATCGGCGGTGCCCGCAATGCACTCGACTGCGCGCTCTGGGATCTGGAAGGCGCGCGGTCGCGGCGGCCGGCCTGGCTCGATGCCGGCGTGACCCGGCCCAAGCCGTGCCTCACCACCTGGACGATCGGTGCGGATGCGCCCGACCTGGTCGGTGAGCGCGCGCTGGCCTTTGCCGATGCGCGCGCGATCAAGCTCAAACTGACTGGCGACGGCCTCGATGCCGAGCGGGTGCGTGCGGTACGCGCGGCGCGGCCCGATGTCTGGCTCGGCGTCGACGGCAATCGCGGCTTCACGCTGGCCGGGCTCGAACAGCTGATGCCGATACTGGTCGAGGCCGGCGTGGCGCTGGTGGAGCAGCCGCTGCCGGTGGACCGCGATGCCGAACTCGGCACCTTCGCTTCGCCGATCCCGCTTGCGGCGGATGAAAGCGTGCAGGGGCTGGCGTCGCTCGCCACCCTGTCGGACGGTTTTTCGGTCATCAACATCAAGCTCGACAAATGCGGCGGCCTGACCGAGGCGCTGGCCATGGTCCATGCCGCGCGGGCGCGCGGCATGGGGGTGATGGTCGGCAATATGCTTGGCACGTCGCTGGCCATGGCACCCGCCTTCATCGTCGGTCAGTTCTGCGACGTCGTCGATCTCGATGGGCCGGTGCTGCTGCGGCGCGACCGGGTGCCGGGCGCCCATTATGGCAATGGCATGATCTGGTGCCCCGACGATCTCTGGGGCGGTGCGCGCACCGGCGCACCGGTCGCCTTTCATGCCTGAGCCGATCGATAAGTCATGAAAACAGCAAAAGGGGATGGGTATGTTGAAGCAGGTCACAATTCTGGGCGCACTGGCAACCCTCTGCATCGCCGCGCCGGCGATCGCGGCGCCCGACCCTGAAACTTTCCGCAAGCAAGTCGACAGCTTTGTCGAGGCGGAGATGCAGGCGGAAAAAGTGCCCGGCGTCGCGGTCGCGGTGTTGCGCAAGGGTGAGATCATCGTCGCCAAAGGCTTCGGCAAGGCGACGGTCGAGCATGATGTACCCGTGACCGCCGACACGATCTTCCAGTCCGGCTCGGTCGGCAAGATGTTCACTGCCGTGGCGGTCATGACATTGGTTCAGCAGGGCAAGATCGGGCTCGACGATCCGATCAGCAAATATCTGCCCGATGAGCCCGCGAGCTGGCGCCCGATCACTATCCGGCATTTGCTCACTCACACCTCGGGCGTCGCCAATTACAAACCCGATTTCGACTATCGCCGCGACTATAGCGATGATGAGCTGGTGAAGCAGGCGTACGCGCTGCCGCTCGATTTCACGCCCGGCGCGCGCTGGAACTACAGCAATACAGGCTATGCGCTGCTCGGCATCCTGGTGAAGAAAGCGTCGGGCCAATCCTATCTCGACATCCTCGACCAGCGCGTGTTCAAGCCGGTGGGGATGAAGACCGCGCGCGGGATCAGCGACGCCGATATCGTGCCCCATCGCGCGTCCGGTTATCAACTCGTCGAAGGCGCGCTGAAGAATCAGGATTTTGTCTCGCCGTCGCTCAACGCCACGGCGGACGGATCGCTCTATTTCTCGCTTAACGACATGATCGCCTGGGCGCGCGGCGTCGAACAGAGCGCGGTGATCGGTGCCGCCGGCTGGCAACAGGTCTATACCCCGGTCAAGCTCAATAGCGGCAAGACCTACCCTTATGGATTCGCCTGGCAGATCGATCAGGCGGGCGGGGCGCCGCGTTACCATCATGGTGGCGCCTGGCAGGGCTTCCGGACTTATTATTCGCGTTATCTGGGTGATGATCTCTCGATCATCCTGCTGACCAATTCGGCCGACACCAAGCTCGACACCTTTGTCGACGGCATTGCCAAACTCTGGGACGACAAGCTTGTCGCAACCGGGCCGCACCCGGCGCCGGAACCGGCGGTGGCGCGTCGCCTCACTACGTTGATCGAGGCCGTACGCGGCGGCACTTTGCGTCAGCAGGACGTGCCACTTGCGGGGGAAGGATTTGCGGACCTCGCGAACAAATATTTCGGGCCGAAGCTGAAGACGCTGGGTCCGGTGACGAGAGTGGAACTCACTGACCGCCGCGAGCTTGGCGACGACACGCGCTACAGCTTTGCCGTGGCCTTTGGCGATCGAACCATGAAAGCGCGGCTTGCGATCGCGCCCGGGGATAAAGTCTCCCAGTTCATGATCAACGAATAAGCCGCGAGGGGAGCAACGAGATGAAAATGGGCATGTTCGGCGCTGGACGCCGGTGGTTCGAAACCTTGTACCGGTCGTGTGGCCGCGGTCTGATGATGGCGGCGATCATCGTCGCGCCGACTGGCGCCGCCGGTGCGCAAACGCCGAAATCAACGCTGATCACTGGCGCCAGCGTGATCGACGGCACCGGCGCGCCGGCGCGCCCGGCATCGGTGCGGATCCAGGGCGACCGCATCGTCGCGATCGGCGAATTGAAGCCGCTCGCGGAAGAGCAGGTCGTCGACGCGGGCGGGCAGGTCCTGTCGCCGGGGTTCATCGACACGCACAGCCATCACGATCGCGGGCTGTTCGAACAGCCCGATGCGCTGCCGGTGACCAGCCAGGGCATCACCACGATCGTCGTCGGACAGGATGGCGGGTCGGAACTGCCCTTGCCGCGCCTGTTCGCGCGGATGGCGAAGATGCCGGTCGCGGTGAATATCGCCTCCTATGTCGGGCATAATTCGATCCGTGCCCAGGTGCTGGGCAAGGATTACAAGCGCGTCGCCACCGCCGCCGAGATTGACCGGATGCGCGCCATCGTGCGCGCCGAGATGCAGGCGGGCGCGCTCGGCCTGTCGACCGGGCTCGAATATGATCCCGGCATCTATGCCACCAAGGATGAGGTGCTGACGCTCGCGAAAGAAGCCGCGCGGGACGGCGGGCGTTATATCAGCCATATCCGCAGCGAGGATCAGTATATCTGGGCCGCACTCGACGAGATTGTCGAGATCGGGCGCGCCACCGGCATGCCGGTGCAGGTCTCGCACATGAAACTCGCCATGACCGACTGGTGGGGGCAGGCCGATCGCTATCTCGGCGTGATGGACCGCGCGCGCGCCGCGGGCGTGAACATCACCGGCGACGTCTATCCCTATGAATATTGGCAATCGACGCTGACGGTCATGTTCCCCAAGCGCGATTTCACCAATCGCGAGAGCGCGCAGTTCGCGCTCGACCATCTTGCGCCGGCCAACGGCCTGCTGCTTTCGGAGTTCAGCCCCGACCGCAAGCTGGTCGGCAAGACCGTGGCGCAGGTCGCGGCGCAGCGCGGTATCGATCCCGCCACCGCACTGATGCAGCTGATCGCTGAATCGCAGGCGCCCGGTGCGGAGGAAATGGTGATCGGCACCAGCATGCGGTCTGACGATGTCGGCAAGCTTATCGCCTGGCCGTCCGCGAACATCAGCAGCGATGGCCAGCTCAACGATCGTCACCCGCGCGGCACCGGCTCCTTCCCCCGCGTGCTGCGCCAATATGTCCGCGGACAGCATCTGCTGACGCTCGAACAGGCGATCAACAAGATGACCGGCGCGGCGGCGGCCCATATGGGGCTCACCGATCGCGGCGTCATTCGCCCCGGCGCACGCGCTGATCTGGTGCTGTTCGATCCCGCCACCGTTGCCGATCGCGCGACGAGCGAGACCCCGTCGGCGCAATCGGTCGGCATCTCACGGGTCTGGGTCAATGGCGGGCTGGTGCTGAAGGACGGCAAGCCGACCGGCACCCGGACCGGTCAGCCGGTGAGGCGCGCCGTGGCGGCAAAGTGAGCGCCTTGCAGATTGGCTCTGGTTCTCGCCGACCGGCAAACCTATCTCCGGCGCGGAGGCGCATTCCTTGCGCCCGGAAAGGTTATCATCCGTGCCAGCTACCGAGACGCCGCAGCGGCGCTATGCCGCGTTCCTGTTCGATATGGACGGGACGATCCTGACATCGATCGCATCGGCGGAGCGGGTCTGGACTGCCTGGGCGCTGCGTCAAGGTCTCGACGTTGCGACCTTTATTCCGACCATCCACGGCGTGCAGTCGGTCGAAACGATCCGGCGGCTCGGGTTGCCGGGGGTTGATCCGGTTGCCGAGGCGGCAGAGATCACCCGGCTGGAAATGGACGATGTCGACGATATCGCGCCGATCCCCGGCG
Source organism: Sphingomonas sp. (assembly GCF_050725575.1). Classification (GTDB taxonomy): domain Bacteria; phylum Pseudomonadota; class Alphaproteobacteria; order Sphingomonadales; family Sphingomonadaceae; genus Sphingomonas. The sequence goes on from NZ_JBOHHW010000011.1 coordinate 73,474, forward strand.
CGGCCGCTTTCCTCGCATCATTGCCGCTGGATCGCTGGGCGGTGGTCACCTCGGCGCCGCGCGGCCTTGCCTTGCGGCGCCTTGCCGCTGCCGGCTTGCCCACGCCGCCGCTGCTGATTGCGGCCGAGGATGCGGCACGCGGCAAACCGGCGCCGGATTGCTTCCTGCTCGCCGCTGATCGTCTTGGTGTCGCGATCGATGAATGTCTCGTGTTCGAGGACGCTCCGGCCGGTATCGCCGCGGCCGAGGCGGCGGGCGCGGATGTCATGGTGCTGACCGCGACGCATCGCCATCCGCTCGAGACGGTTCATCCCCGCATTGCCGGTTATGAGACGATGGCTTTGGATCCGGCCGATTCCGACCGTCTCGGTTTCCTGCCCGTCGCTGCCTGACCCGGCTCAGCGCCCGGCCAGTTCCTTGTTGATGCCGAGCGCCACCAGCGTGCCGACCGCACCCGACAACAGATAGCCGCCGGCCGCGAGCAGTCCGAAATTGGCCGCGAGCAGCAAGGCGACCAGCGGCGCGAAGCCCGCGCCGACCAGCCAGGCAAGATCGGAGGTCAATGCCGCGCCGGTATAGCGGTGCGCGGAGGAGAAATTGCCCGACACCGAGCCCGAGGACTGACCGAAAGCGAGGCCGAGCAGCACGAAGCCAATGATCATGAACGCCAGCTCGCCGGCGTCGCCGCCATTGAGCAACTGTGGCGCAAAGCCGCTGAATGCCGCTATCCCGGCGGCTGACGCGCCGAGCACGGTGCGGCGCCCGAAGCGGTCGGCGATCACGCCTGAAGCGATCACTGCGACCACACCGAAGGCGGCGGCGATGATCTCGATCACCATGAAGCGCGCCGGATCCTGATGCGTGAACAGGAATACCCAGGACAGCGGAAACACCGTGACCATGTGAAACAGCGCGAAGCTGGCGAGCGGCGCGAACGCGCCGATCACGATGTTGCGCCAGTCGCCGCGCACCGTGTCGATCACGCGTGACGGTTGCAACTCGCGGCTCTCGAACAGATTGGCGTAATGCGGCGTGGAGACGATGCGCAGCCGCGCGAACAGCGCCACGACGTTGATCGCAAAGGCGACGAAGAAAGGATAGCGCCAGCCCCAGTCGAGGAAATCGGCATTGGACAGGGTGGTCACGAAAAAGGCGAACAAGGCGCTTGCCACCATCAGGCCGAGCGGTGCGCCGAGCTGCGGAATCATCGCATACCAGCCGCGCCGCTTGGCCGGTGCGTTGAGTGCGAGCAGTGAGGCAAGTCCGTCCCAGGCGCCGCCCAGCGCGACGCCCTGGCCGAGGCGGAACAGTGCGAGCAGCACCGCCGACCAGATGCCAATCGTCTCATAGCCGGGCAGGAACGCGACCGCCGCGGTCGACCCACCGAGCAGGAACAGCGCGATGGTCAGCTTGGTGCCGCGCCCCATCGCTTCGTCGATCCACAGGAACGCCAGCGACCCGACCGGCCGCGCGACGAAGGCGAGCGCGAAGATGGCGAAGGAATAGATCGTGCCGGTCAGCCGGTCGACATAGGGGAAGACCAGGCTGGGGAAGACCAGCACCGAGGCGATGGCATAGACGAAGAAGTCGAAGAACTCCGACGTCCGCCCGATGATTACGCCAATGGCGATCTCGCCCGGTGCGACATCGCTGTGCCGCGCATTGATCGCGCGGGCGTCGCGTTCGGCCGTACCGGATGTCGGAGCCCGGGATGTGGGGGCAATGGGCGCGGTCATTGACGAACTTCCTGGGTGGCGGCGGATGGAGAATGCCGGTCAGCTAGGGTATACTCCCATTTGATGGCTTTGCGCATTGGACAAAATGTCCAATGTTGCAGTGCACCCTAGAAGGGTAGCGAGCGACCATGGTAAAGGTTCTCCGCATCGTTCGCCTGCCCGCCGTGGCCGCCGCGCTCCTGCTGCTCGGCGGGTGCAATTGGGTTGTGATGAACCCGATGGGCGATGTTGCGGTGCAGCAGCGCAACCTGGTGATCATCGCCACGGTGCTGATGCTGCTGATCGTCGTTCCGGTGCTTGCCCTAGTCGGGCTGTTCGCCTGGCGCTACCGCGCGTCGAACAAGGACGCACGTTACGAGCCCGACTGGGATCATTCGACTGAACTCGAACTGGTCATCTGGGCGGCGCCGCTGCTGATCATCATCTGCCTGGGCGCAGTGACCTGGACCGGCACCCATTTGCTCGACCCCTATCGCCCGATCGAGCGCATCGCAACGGGCCGGAAGGTCGCGCCGAACGTCAAGCCGCTTGAGGTGCAGGTTGTCTCGCTCGACTGGAAATGGCTTTTCATCTATCCCGAATATGGCATCGCGACGGTCAATGAACTCGCTGCGCCGGTCGATCGGCCGATCATGTTTCGGCTCACCTCCTCCTCGGTGATGAACGCCTTCTATGTGCCGACGCTTGCCGGCATGATCTACACCATGCCGTCGATGGAGACGAAGCTCCACGCCGTGATCAACAAGGCCGGCGACTATGAGGGCTTCTCCTCCAATTATAGCGGTGCGGGCTTTTCCGGCATGCGCTTCCGCTTTCACGGGCTGAGCGATGCGGACTTCGCGGCCTGGGTCGCACGCAACAAGGCGGCCGGCAACGAGCTCAGCCGTGCGCGCTACCTGCAGCTCGAAAAGCCGACCGAAAAGGTGCCGGTGATGCGCTTCGCGAAGGTCGCGCCGGGCCTGTTCGACGCGGCGGTCGGGCAGTGTGTCAAGCCGGGCACGCCATGCATGGCCGACATCATGATGAAGGACGCCGGCATGGCGGGGATGAACCATATGTCCGCGCCAGCGAAGGAGCCCGAATCCCCTCTGACCACGGCCGCCCCCGGCAGCCCACCGCCCGCCGATCCCGCGCATGTCGATCACCGCTCGCACGGCGCGCCGTCCGACGCTGTGCCGCCCAAACAGCCTGCCCTCTAAATGGCCATTCCGATGCAGATCTCACCTTCTTCCGTCAGCCCGATCTTCGGCCGTTTCACGCTGGAATCCCTGCCGCTGCACGAACCGATCGTCGTCGCGACCTTTGCCGGTGTCGCGCTGGGCGGCATCGCACTGCTCGGTGCGCTGACCTACTTCAAGCTCTGGGGTTATCTGTGGCGCGAATGGTTCACCACCGTCGACCATAAGCGCATCGGCATCATGTACATGATCCTCGGGCTGGTCATGCTGCTGCGCGGCTTTGCCGACGCGATCATGATGCGGCTGCAGCAGGTGATGGCGTTCAACGGGTCCGAAGGCTATCTCAACGCGCATCACTATGATCAGATCTTCACCGCGCACGGCGTGATCATGATCTTCTTCGTGGCGATGCCGCTGGTCACCGGTTTGATGAACTATGTCGTGCCGCTGCAGATCGGCGCGCGCGACGTGTCCTTCCCGTTCCTCAACAATTTCAGCTTCTGGATGACCGCGGCCGGCGCAATCACGGTGATGATGAGCCTGTTCGTCGGCGAATTCGCGCAGACCGGCTGGCTTGCCATGCCGCCGCTATCGGGGATCAGCTACAGTCCCGGGGTCGGGGTCGATTATTATATCTGGTCGCTGCAGATCGCCGGCGTCGGTACCTTGCTGTCCGGCGTCAACCTGATCGCGACGATCGTGAAGATGCGCGCGCCGGGCATGACCATGATGCGCATGCCGATCTTCTGCTGGACCGCCTTGTGCACCAACATCCTGATCGTCGCGGCCTTCCCGGTGCTGACCGCAGTGCTCGGCCTGCTCTCGCTCGACCGCTATGCCGACACGGCCTTCTTCACCAACACGCTCGGCGGCAACCCGATGATGTATGTGAACCTGATCTGGATCTGGGGCCATCCGGAGGTCTACATCCTGATCCTCCCCGCGTTCGGCATCTTCAGTGAAGTGACCTCGACCTTCTCGGGCAAGCGGCTCTTCGGCTATACCTCGATGGTCTATGCGACCGCGGTGATCACGCTGCTCGCCTATGTCGTGTGGCTGCACCATTTCTTCACCATGGGATCGGGCGCCAGCGTCAATTCCTTCTTCGGCATCACCACCATGGTGATCTCGATCCCGACCGGCGCGAAGATCTTCAACTGGCTGTTCACCATGTACCGTGGGCGGATCCGCTTCGAGCTGCCGATGATGTGGACCATCGCGTTCATGATCACCTTCGTGATCGGCGGCATGACCGGCGTGCTGCTCGCCGTGCCGCCGGCCGATTTCGTGCTGCACAACTCACTGTTCCTCGTCGCGCATTTCCACAATGTGATCATCGGCGGCGTGCTGTTCGGCCTGTTCGCCGGGATCAATTACTGGTTTCCCAAGGCGTTCGGCTTCCGGCTCAATGAATTCTGGGGGAAAGTGTCCTTCTGGTTCTGGGTGCTCGGTTTCTATTTCGCCTTCATGCCGCTCTACATCCTCGGCCTGATGGGCGTGACGCGCCGCCTGCGCACCTTTGAGGATCCGAGCCTGCAGATCTGGTTCGGCATCGCCGCGTTCGGTGCGGTGCTGGTCGCGATCGGCATCGGCGCGATGCTGATGCAATTCTATGTCAGCATCCGCGACCGCGAGAAACTGCGCGACGAGACTGGCGATCCATGGAACGGCCGCACGCTCGAATGGGCAACCTCCTCGCCGCCGCCCGACTACAACTTCGCCTTCTCGCCGGTGGTGCATAATGGCGATGCCTGGGCGGACATGAAGCAGCGGGGCTATGTGCGCCCGACCCAGGGGTTCAAGGCGATCCATATGCCGAGCAACACCGGTACCGGCGTGATCATCGCCGCGCTCAGCGTGGCTTTCTCGGTCGGCATGATCTGGTATGTCTGGTGGCTGGCGGCGCTCAGCTTCGTCGCGATCCTCGCCGTTTCGATCGGCCACACCTTCAACTATCGCCGCGACTTCCACATCCCGGTGGAGGAGGTGGTCGCGACCGAGGACAAGCGCACGCGACTGCTCGCGGCGGGAGCGGCAGCATGAGCGCGACGATGACCGACACGCACAGTAGCGACGTCTTCTATCTGGTCGACGAGCATGATCATCCTGAGGGCTCGAGCACCATGCTCGGCTTCTGGATCTATCTGATGAGCGACTGCCTGATCTTCGCGATGCTGTTCGCGACGTACGGCGTGCTCGGCGCGAGCTATGCCGGCGGTCCCGGCCCGCGCGAATTGTTCGACCTGCCGCTGGTCGCGCTCAACACGACGATGCTGCTCTTCTCATCGATCACCTATGGCTTTGCGATGCTGGCGATGACTGAGGACAAGGTGCGCGGGACACAGGCCTGGCTGGCGGTCACCGGCCTGTTCGGCCTCGCCTTTCTCGGCATCGAGATGTACGAGTTCGCGCATCTCATCCATGAAGGGGCAGGGCCGCAGCGCAGCGCCTTCCTGTCCTCCTTCTTCACCCTGGTCGGCACTCACGGCCTGCACGTCACCTTCGGCCTGATCTGGCTGGTGACCCTGATGGTCCAGGTGAAGATGAAGGGGCTGATCCCGGCCAATCGCCGCCGGCTGATGTGCCTCAGCCTGTTCTGGCACTTTCTCGACGTCATCTGGATCGGCGTCTTCACCTTTGTCTATCTGATGGGAATGCTGCGATGAGCGCCTCCGCCGACACTCACGGCCATCATGACGATGAAGAAAGCCATGGTACCCGCAAGGGCTATATCATCGGCTTCGTGCTCGCCGCGATCCTTACCGCGATCCCGTTCTGGCTGGTGATGACGACACCATTTTCGAAACCGGTGATCGCGCTGATCATCATGGCCTTTGCCGCGGTGCAGATGGTCGTGCACATGATCTTCTTCCTGCACATGAACCGGCGCGCGGAGGGCGGCTGGTCGATGATGGCGCTGCTGTTCACCGTAGTGATCGTCGGCATCGCGCTGAGCGGGTCGCTGTGGGTCATGTATCACATGAACGCCAATATGATGCCGATGCCGCAGGCCATGGACCCGATGTAATGAGGCGGCGCGCCACCGGCGCGCGCGTCACCGCTGTGGTGGTGGCGCTGCTGCTCATTGCCATGCTGATTGCGCTCGGCACCTGGCAGGTGAAGCGGCTGGCCTGGAAACGCGACCTGATCGCGCAGGTCGATGCCCGCGTCCATGCCGCGCCTGTCGCCGCACCCGGACCCGCCGCCTGGCCGAAGGTCGATGGCCCCCGTGCGCAATATCGCCGCCTCCGGCTCACCGGTCAGTTCCTGCCGGTACCGCCGGCGCTGGTGCAGGCGGCCACGGTGCAGGGCCCCGGCTGGTGGGTGATCGCGCCAATGCGGACGGAGCAGGGGTTTGTCGTGCTGGTCAACCTCGGCTTCGTGCCCACACGCGCAGTCGCCGCTCCACCCTCGGGGCCGGTCACCCTGACCGGGCTGCTGCGCATCACCGAGCCGGGCGGCGGCTTCCTGCGCTCGAACGACCCGGCGCGCGATGCCTGGTATTCGCGCGACGTCGCCGCCATCGCCGCCGCGCGCAAGCTCGGCGTCGTTGCGCCCTATTTCATTGATCTGGATGCGGCTTCCGCGCCGCCGGGCGGGCCGATCGGCGGCCTGACGGTCATCGCCTTTCCGAACAACCATCTGGTTTATGCGATCACATGGTATGTGCTGGCGATGATGGTCGCCGGTGCCCTTGTCATCTTTCTGCGCGCGGACCGCCGCGCGGCACCGCAATGACCGCGCTCGTCACGCCCCGGGCGCTCGCCCCGGCCGATGCCACCGCGTCGCAGAACATGCTGCAGCTGGTGCAGCTGCGCTGGCTGGCGATCGCCGGGCAATGCGTGACGATCCTGCTCACCCATTACGCCTTCGGCATCGTGCTGCCGATCGTGCCGATGCTCGCTGTGCTTGCCGGACTCGCTCTGCTCAATGCGATCAGCATGGTGTGGCTCCGCTCCGGGCGGTCGATCGACAACCGCGCCTTGCTCGTCGCGCTGCTGCTCGACGTGCTGTGCCTGTCGGTTCAGCTCTATTTCAGCGGCGGGGCGACCAATCCGTTCGTGTCGCTGTTCCTGCTTCAGGTCGTGTTGGGATCGGTGCTGCTCAAACAGGGGTCGACCTGGGTGGTGGTGGTGGTGACCAGCATCGCCTTCGCGCTGCTGACCATATTCTACCGGCCGATCCTGCTGCCCGACGATTATCGCACCTCGCTGTTCCAGTTGCATGTGCAGGGCATGTGGGTCTGTTTCGCGCTGGTCGCGGTGCTGCTGGTGATGTTCGTCACGCGCATCAACCGCAATCTGCGCGCCCGCGACGCGCACCTCTCCGCAATGCAGCGCCAAGCGGCGGAGGAGGACCATATCGTCCGCATCGGCCTGCTCGCTTCGGGCGCGGCGCATGAACTGGGCACGCCGCTCTCATCGCTGTCTGTGATCCTCGGCGACTGGCGCAGGTCGCCCGGCATTGCCGGCGATCCCGACCTCGCCCATGAACTCGCCGAGATGCAGGCCGAGGTGCAACGCTGCAAGGCGATCGTGACCGGCATCCTGCTCGCGGCGGGCGAAGCACGCGGCGAAGCCTCGACCGTCACCACCGTGCGTGCCTTTTTCGGCCGGGTCGTCGCCGACTGGCAGACGGCGCGCGGGTTCACCGGGCTGCGTTATGACGACGCCTTCGGGACCGATGTGCCGATCGTTTCCGACACCGTGCTGCAGCAAATGGTCTTCAACCTGCTCGACAACGCCGCCGAGGCGTCGTCCGAGGAAATCCGCATCGGCCTGGCGCGCGACGGTGACACGCTTCTCGTCACGGTCGCCGATCGCGGCTCCGGCTTTGCCGCGGCGACGCTCGACGCGATCGGGCGGCCGTACAACTCGACCAAGCGGACGGCGGGCGCGGGGCTCGGTCTGTTTCTGGTCGCCAATGTGATGCGCAAGCTTGGCGGCACGATGGAGGCGCGCAACAGGCCGGGCGGCGGCGCGGAAGTGGTGCTGCACCTGCCGCTCGCGGCACTCGCGTTGACGGAGTAGGATCATGGCGGACCAGCCTTTGCTCTTCCTGGTCGAGGATGATGCAGCTTTTGCCCGTACGCTGCAGCGCTCGTTCGAACGGCGCGGTTACCGCGTCGCGCTTGCCGCCGACCCGGCGGAGCTCGACCAGTTGCTGGCCGCGGAGACGCCAGACTATGCGGTGGTCGACCTGAAGCTCGGCCAGGCATCGGGTCTTGCCTGTGTGCAGACATTGCATGGTCATGATCCCGAGACCGTGATCGTCGTGCTGACCGGCTATGCGAGCATCGCGACGGCGGTGCAGGCGGTCAAGCTGGGCGCGACATCCTATCTCGCCAAGCCGGCCGATACCGACGATCTGGAGGCCGCATTCGGCAAGATCGGCGGCGATGTCGATACGCCGATCGGCGCGCGGCAGACCTCGATCAAGACGCTCGAATGGGAGCGGATCCACAAGACGCTGGCGGAGAGCGACTTCAACGTCTCGGAAACCGCGCGCCGGCTGGGCATGCATCGCCGCACGCTGGCACGAAAGCTGGAGAAGCGGCCGCTGCGATAATTTCGCTCGGGCGGCGTCTGCTTGAACCCTTTATTGAGGCTAAGCGGCTAAGATGAGCGCATGGCGGAAGCGGCAGAGAGCAAGACGCGCACGTTCGACAAGATCGCCGTGCCGTTCCTGTTCGTCCTGATGTTCGTCGCGCCCAATTACATGGGCGATGTCTCGCTCGACGGACTCGACGCCTATATCCTGTCGGCACCGGTGGGCAGCTCGCGCGAGCAGGTCGAGACCGGCGTGCGACGGTTCGAGCATTGCTATTACCGCAAGCCATCGCGTCATGAGACGAGCGACGCGATCGATTATATCTTCCGTGGCACGACCAGCGATGTCGGCTTTTTCGCCGCGGTGACCGTACATTGCCCGTTCGGTTCGGACGCAAGGCTCACCAAGCAATGCACGCGCAGTGCCTGGACGCTGATCCCGGCCGATGTCGAGGCGTTCGAGCGCTGGTCAAACAGCGACGTCACGCAAGCCGATGAATGGTCGAACGCCGGCGAGCCCGAATGTCCGGTGCGGGACTGATTCGACAGCGACCGATACTTCATTGCGAGCCGTCGATACCGCGCGGCCAAGAAAAGGTGATTGTGGTCTCGCCGGAAACTTCGCCCGTCGAGGTGTAGCGCCGTTCGACGATCCGGCCCTGACCGTGACTGTCGACCGCGACGACCGTGCTGCAGCGCGTTCCATAGACTGGATTGCGGATGAAGATCGGCGAGAGCTGCGGTTCCTGTGGCACGTCGGACGGTGTGGCCGGGTTCAGTCCGGCTGCGGGGAGTGTGTCCTCGCCCAGGCCGTCGAGCAATTGGGCCGGCTCGGTCGCGCCCTGGACGATCCAGTCGAGCAGGATCTGTTTGAGGCGGAGCGTCTTGGGCCAGGGCTCGTCGAGCGTGCCGTTGGACAGGCCGTAAAGCCCGGGGGCGAGGAGGCTGCGGACCGACTCGGGCCGATTCGACAGGAACAACGCCCGGTCATGATCGGCGAGGATCAGGTTAAATGGATTGAAGTCGGAGAGTTCTGCGCGGTCGGGGTCGGCATATCGCCCCGTGCCGGCAATGAGGTCGGTTACCAATGTGCCGCGCGACGACCGGTCGGGCCGGGGCGTGCCATGGCCGCGGAGATTGGTGATGACGGCGAAGCGGCCTGCCTTGGAAACGCCGAGCCATGTCCCGCCCGACAGCAGGTCGCGGCCTGCGATCAAGGGCTGGGGTTCGTCCCAATGGGCCAGTGGCGCGGTCGGGCGCGCGTGGAGTTCATCGCGATTGCCCGCCATCACGAGATGCCAGCGGGGATGCGCTTTCCAGGCAAGGGCAAGGACACACATGCCAGCGGCTCATAGCGAGATGGCGTGCGGCTGCCAGCGATAATCGCTGGTGACCCCTACGAGAATCGAACTCGTGTTTTCGCCGTGAGAGGGCGACGTCCTAACCGCTAGACGAAGGGGCCGTGCAAGCTGAGGCGCGGCAAATAGGGCGAGGGCGGGGTGGCGTCAAGCAGCCCTTCGCATTGGCGCGTCCTCAACCGCCGATCAGGCCGACAAGGTTGATCATCGCCCAGGGTGTGGCGAGCCCGGGCATGGTCGCGACATAGCGCGGTACCCAGATCGGCTGGAACTTCGCCTTGAACGACCGCAGCCCGGAAAAGCCGTACAATGCCTCGCCATGGCCATAGATCGCATGGCCGATGCGCGACCAGAGCGGGGCGAGGCGGCGGCCATTCAGGCCCGAGAGCGGCGCCATGCCGAGGTTGAACCGGGCATAGCCGTTCGCCGCGCCCCATTGCATCAGCCGCACGAACAGCAGGTCCATCGTCCCATAGGGCGTGTCGGGCCAGTGCCGCATCAGATCGACCGACAGTTCGGCCCGGTTACGCGTCGTCCAGATATTGGCGAAGGCGATGATCTTCCCCTCTTGCCGCAGCACCGCGCAATCGAAGCGGGCGAGATAGGCCGGGTCGAAGCGGCCGACGCTGAAGCATTTCTCATGCCCGCCCTTGTCACCGAGCCAGGCCTCCGACACAGCCCGGAGCTGCGGGACGATCGCCGGCACGGCCGTAGCGGCGACGATCTCGAACGACAGGCCGGCGCTTTCCGCCTTGCGGGTCGAATGGCGCAGCGACTTGGCGGCTGGCCCGTCGAGCGTGAAGGTAGCGAGATCGACTTGCGCCTCGTCGCCATATTTCATCACCTGCAGGCCCATTTCGATCAGCAGCGGCAGCAGCTCGTTGCTCGCCTGATAGAAGCACAGCCGCCCATGCGCGGCGTCGCAGCGCCCGCGGATCTGCCACACGAGTTCGGACCAGTCGGCGAACGCACCGACCGGATCCCCCATCACCACCCAGGTCCGCCCGCGCACGCGGTACATCAGGAATGCGGCGCCCGAGGCCGAGACGAGGAACTGCTTGTCGCCAGTCAGCGCGAGCGCGGCGTCGGCACGCGACGAGAGAGCAAGCGCGGCATCGGCCACCCGGGGCGGCAGGATCATGTCGCCGACCGGCCGGATCGGTGCGCTCAGCAGCCGCCAGCACGCGACCGCGCCGAGCAGGATCGCCGCCCCCATGCTGGCGCGCAGAAAGCGCGGCGCATTGCCTTTCCAGGCAAACGCCCACCACAGATCGTCATGATAGGCGACGTGCTTATAGGCGAAGAACCCGGCCCACAGGCTGAGCCCGATCGCAACGGCAGCCGCGGCGAACCAGGTGCGTTGCAGCGGCGCATCCAGGATGCCGGCGCGGCGATAGAATGCGGGGCGGCAATATTGCAGGATGATCGCGATCACGCCGAGCAATATGGCTTCCTCATAATCGAACCCTTTGAGGATCGAGAAGACGATGCCACCGGCAAGCAGCAGGCGCGCCGCGAGAAAGCCGCTGCGCATCCGTGCGCTGATCGCCGGGGCGACCAGCAGCAGCGCGGTGCCGGCCAGGCTGGCGGCGAAGTGCGAAGCCTCGACGAACGGCAGCGGCACGACATGGGCGAGCCAGTGGATTCGCCAGTGCACCGCCGGCAACGCGCCGGAGACGAGCAGGATCAGCCCGCCGGTAAAGACCAGCAGCCCGATCAGCGGCGGGGCGAGGTAGCGCGCGCTGCGTTCGGCCAGCGACAGGCCCATCGCGATCGGGCGGCGCAGCCGGTGCCCCTCCACCGAGGCGAGCAATGCCGCCGCAACGATCAGCGGCAGGACGTAATAGATCAGCCGGTACAGCAGCAGCGCGGCGAACACGCCGCCATTGCTGGCCGGCGTGATGGCGAGGATGATCGCCTCGAACACGCCGATGCCGCCGGGCACGTGCGACACGGCCGCGACCGAGACCGCCACCGCATAGGCGAGAAAGAACATCCCGATCGTCTGCGGCGCCGCCTCGGGCAGCAGCACGAACAGCGCGGCTGAGGAAGCGGCAAGATCGAAGGCGGCGACGCCCAGCTGAGCGGCCATGGTCGCGGCCGGCGGGATGGGCAGAGTGAAGCGCCCGATCCCGACCTGCTCGACCCCGCGCAAGCGGACGATGAACAGCAAGGCGAGCAGCGCCAGGACGATGATGGCGACGGCCTGGCCCGCGAATGCCGGGATCGTGGCGCCGGCGATATCGATCGGCGCGCCGCCGCTGAGCAGTGCCAGCGCAGCAATGCCGAGCAAGGCGCCCCAAAAGGCCGCGGAGGAGAGCAGCCCGACCCGCGCGACGGCACCTAGATCGAGCCCGGCCGAGGCATATACCCGGTAGCGCGCCGACCCGCCGGTCAGCAGCGTCAGTCCGAAATTATGGCTGATTGCATAGCTGGTGAACGACGCGAGCGCCGCGGTGCGCCAGGGCAGGCGCACGCCGATCGCACGCAGCGACAGCGCTTCGCTGAGCGTCAGCGAGAGATAGCTGAGCGCGGTCAGCGCCAGGGCCGCCACGATCTGTATCTGCGGGATCGCATGGAGCGCGGCGCGGACTTCCTTCAGCCGGACCTCGGCAAGGATCGCATGCAGCGCCGCGAAGCCAAGCAGCGCGACGATCAGCACGGCGAGGATCGCCAGCTCACGCCGATGCGCGCGGCCCCAGGTGATCGCCTCGCCGATCCGGTCGCGGCGGATCAGACGCGGGTCCAGATCTGCGACTTGCAAAACCATCCTCCGATCAGGCAGCCCGAGATCTTGAGCGTGTCGGGCGACAGCTGAACGATCCGCGACGAGAAGCTGCGGCCCATGTCGGGAACATACACCGTGCCCGACCATTTGCCAGGACCGGTCTCACGGTAGCCGGAGAGCAATTGCACGCCGATCAGCTGCTTCACGCCAGCCTCGCGCGCGTCCTGCTCGGCGGTTGGGGTGGCATGGGCGATGACGCCGCACAGCTCGCCGCCACAGGCCTGGGTGCGCACCTGCAGCGTGTTCTGCGGGTTATGCCACAGGCCCAATATGGGCGGCGTCTCGATCGACACCGGGGCGGCGGCGATCGCCGGGAGCAGGGCAAGCATCATCGCCAGCCGACCGAAACGGGTCATTGCGTCACTTCCTTGAGATTGAGCTGGGGGACATGGGGGCGAAGCGAGGCGACCATGGTGGCGATCAGCCGCGGTTCGTCACGGTGGAGGAAATGGCCGCCGGGCAAAGCGATGACACGCGCCGATGTGCCCTTCAGGCGGGGGCAGAGGCTGTCGGTTTCCTGCTCGCCGTAAATGCACACATAGGGCGCCCAGCCGATGCTCTTCGCCGCCTTGACCGGGTCGGCATCGGGCGTGCCGCGATAGGCGAAGCCGGTCGGGTCGGCGCGATAGAAGACACCCTGGCCCGGCACCACCAGCACGATCGCAGCGATGCGTTGCCGCAGGTCGGCGGGCAATGCGGCCGCACCGGTGCCGAGCACATCGGCACCGAACGACTGGCCGATCAGGATGACCCGCTCGGCACCGGTCCGCGCCAGCACGTCGCGTACCCCGCGCGCCACGATCGCATCGACCTCAGCCTGAGTGCGGTGAGTGGCGAACAGGGCCGGCGAGCTGATGCCGAGCACCGGGATGTGGCGCATGGCCAGCGCATGCGAGACGCCGCTGCCCATGCCGAAGCGCAGGCCCATATCGCCCGACATGTACAGCGCCGCGACTGGCGCGGGGCCCTTTGCCGGACTGCCGAAGAAATGGTCGGGATCGCTGTCGAAGAAGCCCGCCGCCCAGGCGACGACACTGCCGATGACAAGGATCGCCGCCGCCACGATCAGGATCGGGCGTAGGATCGGCCGGCGGCGCCGGGTGCTGAAGGAGGATCTGGCCATTACGCAGATGTAACCAGAACCGGATTTCAGGGAGATGGCGGCTGGATGACGAATTTGTCATGCAAATGGTGGGGTCCGGCAACACATTGCCGATAGATTTCACGATAGGCCGAGGATTGCCGGTCGGTGCCGAACTGCGCGGCGCGATCTCTCGCGGCATTCGCCAGGTCTCGCCTCAGTCCGGGGTCGCGGATCAGGCGCTCGATCGCGTCGGCGATGGCGCGCGGCGACCGGCGCGGAACAAGCAGCGCAGCGTCACCGGCTAGCGCCGGCATGCCGCCGACCCGGGTGGCGATACAGGGCAGGCTCGCCGCCATCGCCTCGATCAGTGCAGCCGGCGTGCCTTCATGGTCCGACACCAGCATGAAGCCGTCCAGTGTTGCTAGCCAGCCGGGCATATCGGTCACCGTGCCGAGCAGCCGGACGTCCAGATCTTGCGCCAAGCGGGCCAGCTCAGCGGCGCGGGGACCGTCTCCCGCGATCTCCAGCCGACAGGACAGGCCGCGCTCCTGCAGGATACGCAGCGCCGCCAGCGCATCCTGATGGCGTTTGACCGGATGAAGCCGGGCGGCAATACCAAGCGTGAAAGAACGGTCGGACTGGCAGGTCCGCTCCCGCGCGGCGAAGCGGCCGAGATCGACACCCGTCGCGATGGTGCGGATCGGCCGGCCGGCAAGCGGACGATAGCGGCGTGCGAGATCATCGGACACCGCCGTCACCTCCCGCGCCGCCCGCAAGCCACGCGCGACGGGCAGCGCCCAGCGCCAGCCCGTGCCGAGCGCGATGTGCAAGGTCGCGACCATCGGCACATCACCCAGGCCGCGCCGTGCCAGAGCGGCCGAAACATGCCCCTGAGCATGCAGCACATCGATCCGCGCATCGGTGAGCCAGTCACGGAGCTGGCGCGCAAAGCCGGGGTCGCGCCGGTCGACCGCTATCACCGGAGCCTCGACCGCGAACTGCCCGGCCGGATCGGCGGCGGGATCATAGGCGATGACGAACGGGTCGATGCCATCATCCGGCGCATCGCGGCACAGATCGGCGACGATCCGTTCGCGCCCGCCAATGACGAGATTGGGCAGCAGATGCGCGACGCGGAGCACGGAGTCAGCGCGCCATGAGGCGCTCCGCCGCCTCTTTCGAATATTTGCGGAACGACGGCGCGTGCTTCTCGACCCGCGACGCCGCCTCGCAATGGCAATTGGGGCAGTTGAGCTGAAACGCGTCGCGCGCCGCCTCGTGATGCGGTTCCTTGTAAAGGATCTCGCTCAGCCGCTTCTCATGCAGGTTGCCGAGCGGGAAGGTGACGTAGCACAGCATCACCGAGCCATCGGCGCCGACCCAGAGCAGTTTGCGCGCGTCGCACGGGATGCGCATCCCCTCCTGCTTCAGCGCCCAGTCGGCAAAGGCGGCAATCGCGGTGGCGGATTCGGTCAGCAGCTTCGGGCGTGCCATTTTCAGGCGCAGCAGATGGTCGATCACCGCGTCGACCGCCGGCTTGTCCTCGGGCCGGAACTGCAGCTCGCGGTCCTCGCCTTCATCGAAATAAGGCAAAGAGTAATGCACCACATCGATATGGACGTTGCCCTGGAAGCGATCGGCAAAGGCGACCATCTCATCGACCGCGGCGATCGTTGCGGAGCGGCGGCTGAGCAGGAAGTTGAACTGGATGTCGAGCTGGTCCGGGCCGAACATGGCGCGGGTGTTGGTCAGGCTTTCCACCAGCCGCTCGAACCGGCCGGGGCGCTGGACATAATCGTCGAACGCGCCTTCCTGACATAATAGCCGATCGTCACCTTGCGCAGTCCGGCGGCGTGCAGCGCGGCGATCTTCTTGTCGAGGATCAGCGCATTGGTCGTCATATAGCAGCCGACATCGAGATCATTGGCGATCTGCACCATCTCGACCACATTCGGGTGGAGCAGCGGCTCGCCGCCATAAAGGCGTACCGCAGGCACTTTCGCAGCTGCCGCATCCTCAAGCAGTCCACGCACCGTTTCGAGCGGCAATTGCGCGCCCGGCATGAAGTCGCGGCCATATTTGCAACCCTTGCAGCGCAGATTGCAATGCGCGGTGATCGCAATGGTGATCTTCTCGGTCCGCGCCTTGATCAATGAGGGCCAGGTGCCGGCCATGGTGCTGAGCATGCGCTCGCTCGCGCGATAGCCGGCCTTTAGCGCGGGGGCGGAGACGGGTACGCTGCGGGCAAGCGAACGGGCGATGCTTTCGATGGTCATGCACAGATCTCGCAAGTAATGGGCTGCATGCCGGATCGTGCCGCCAAGTCATTAAGAAAGCGTGGGGCCGGTCGATTGTATCGGGAGTCGGCTTGCGGGTTCGAAACGCCACCCGCATGCCGCCGGCACCTGTCATCCACCGCTGTTTTTGGGAAAAAAAGAAACGACCCCTGTTAAGTTGGATTTTGCGTCCGGTTTATCGGTGTTTTTCCAATGTGTTGCGGCCGATGACCGCTGTTATGGATAACAGGGGTCAAATCCAACATAACAGGGGTCGCGCCACCCCTGTTATCGCCATAACAGCGGACGAATTCATCGTCTGATTCATCATGAGAAAGAGCGTGACGGAAGACGCGATGGCGCTCCGTTCACCACCTCTGCCATGGGTTGTGACCGGGTTGAATCGATAAGGAAGACTAGGTCCGGCGGCGCATTTTGCCGAGCCAGATGCGGGCAAGCGCCGGCGCACCCAGGCGGGACAATCGCGCGCAGCGCGGTGCACTCTGCGCCGCCTTGCGCAACGGCACGCCGGCGCGCCGTGCTTCCGCGGCAAACCGCCACCAGAGCCGTGCGGTGTGCCATGCGATATGCCGTCGATCGGACCAACGCGGTGCGTGCTCGCTCAGGAACCAGGCATGAAGCCGATCGAGCGTATCGCCGAGCAGGGCGAGTGTCGCCGCATCGTCGACCGGCGCGGCCCGCGCAGCGTGGCGGATCATCGCTGTGGCGCGCGCCGCCGCGTCGTCGCCGAAGAGTGGGGTATAGGCCTCGGACAGCACCGCAATGGCGGCTGCATCCGTGCGATCGGCAAAGCGCTTTGATACGCCGCCCGGATGGTCGCGATAGACCAGCAAATCGGCATCGATCCGCGCGATCGCGCCGTGCGCGCGGATGCGGTGGTAGAAGTCGAAATCCTCCGCGCCATAGCGCTCGGGCCGGTTGAACGGATCGAGCGCGCGCGCCGCATCCGCGCGGACCATCACTGACGACCAGACCAGAGGATTGCGCAGCAGCAGCAGCCAGTCGAGCAGCACCGGCGTGGTGCGGCGCGGCCCGGAATGCGGCCGCTCCTCGCCATGCTGAAGAACCGAAACATGGCTCGCGACCAGCACCGTGCCGGGGTGCGCGTCGAGATAGGCGACCTGCGCGGCAAGCCGGCCGGGCCGGCACAGATCGTCATGGTCGAGCGCGGCGATATAGCGCCCCCGCGCCGCCGCGAACCCGCGGTTGCGCGCGGCGACGGGGCCTTCGTTGCGGTCCGGCCTCAGGATGCGGAGGCGGGGATCATCGATCCCGGCGAGCATGGCGGCAGTGGTGTCGGTCGAGGCGTCGTCGATGACGATCAGTTCGAAGTCGGTGAAGCTCTGGGCAAGCACGCTGTCGATCGCCGCGCGGGCGAGATCGGGCGCATTATAGGTCGGCATCAGGATGGAGACGGCGGGGGCGGGGCTGAGATGCGGCATTTCGCTTAGCCTAGCTTGGTTGCGCTCCGGGGAGCTAGGTCGAAAGATATCGGAGCAAACGAAGCCGCCCGCGGATCTGGAAAATAGCGCTTGCCGAATCGATAATTCGAGAATATTCGAAATATCGAAACCAGGAGGCTTGAGCCATGAAGCGTTTGCATCTGCATGTCAGTGTTCCCGACATCGACCAGGCAGTCATATTTTACAGCACCTTGTTCGATGCGCCGCCGTCGGTGGTGAAGGATGATTATGCGAAATGGTTGCTTGAGGATCCTCGGGTGAATCTGGCGATATCGTCACGAGCGCGCGCCACCGGCGTCGATCATGTCGGCATCCAGGTCGATAGCGCCGACGAACTGGCGACACTGGCCACGCGGCTGAAAGCAGCAGGCACTGCCACCTTCGATCAGGCGGCGACCACCTGCTGCTATGCGAAATCGGACAAGAGCTGGGTGACCGATACGGCCGGTGTTCGCTGGGAGACGTTCTTCACCATGGGCGAGGCGACCTCCTATGGCGAAGACGAGGAGATCCCGGGTAAGGCGCCCAAGGCGGGATGCTGCTGATGCTGCTGCCCTCCGCCGTCGAAGCGCTTTCGGCGCTTGCCCATGGTCACAGGCTTGCGGTGTTCCGGTTGCTGGTTCGGGCCGGTGCCGACGGCTTGCCGGCGGGTGAAATCGCGCGCGACATCGGGGTGCTGCCGAACACGCTGTCCACGCATCTGACCATTCTCGGCCATGCCGGGCTGGTCCATTCGCGCCGTGAAGGTCGTTCCGTGATCTATTCCGCAAATTATGACGGGATGCGGGACCTGCTGGGCTTCCTGGTCGCCGATTGCTGTGCCGGCCGTCCCGAAATCTGCGGTGCACTGTTCGATCCGGCAGCGTGCTGCGATGTGAGCGCAACGGCATGACGGTCGATGCCGGCAGGCCGAAGATGGCGGTGTTCGAACGCTATCTGACGCTCTGGGTCTTGCTGTGCATCATCGTCGGTATCGCGGCGGGGCACATATTACCCGCTCTGTTCGCGGCGATCGGTGCGGCGGAGATTGCCAGCGTCAACCTGCCGGTCGCGATACTCGTCTGGCTGATGATCATTCCCATGCTGCTGAAGATCGATTTCCGCGCGCTCGGTACCGTGAGGCGGCATTGGCGTGGTGTCGGCGTCACGCTGTTCGTCAACTGGGCGGTGAAACCCTTTTCGATGGCGTTGCTGGGGACGGTGTTCATCGGCTGGCTGTTCGCGCCGCTGCTGCCGGCGGGGCAGGCCTCGTCCTATATTGCGGGGCTGATCCTGCTGGCGGCGGCACCGTGCACGGCGATGGTCTTCGTCTGGTCGAACCTGTGCGATGGTGACCCGACCTACACGCTGAGCCAGGTCGCGTTGAACGATGTGCTGATGATCTTCCTGTTCGCGCCGCTGGTCGGGCTGCTGCTCGGCGTCGCGTCGATCACCGTGCCATGGGATACGCTGCTGCTGTCGGTCGCGCTGTATATCATTGTGCCGGTCATCATCGCACAAGTCATTCGACGGGCCATCATGGCGGATGGCGGGCAGAGTGCGCTCGATCGCCTTCTGGCGCGGCTGGGACCGGTGTCGCTGATCGCATTGCTGGCGACGTTGGTCCTGCTGTTCGGATTCCAGGGCGAACAGATTGTCGCGCAGCCGCTGGTCATCGCGCTGCTGGCTGTGCCGATCCTGATCCAGGTCTATTTCAACGCCGGGCTGGCCTATGTCCTGAACCGCGTAGCGGGCGAAGCGCATTGCGTCGCGGGACCATCGGCCCTGATCGGCGCCAGCAATTTTTTTGAACTGGCGGTCGCCGCCGCGATTGGTTTGTTCGGCCTGCAATCCGGCGCGGCGCTGGCGACGGTGGTCGGCGTCCTGATCGAAGTGCCGGTGATGCTGTCGGTCGTCGCAATCGTGAACCGCTCCAGGGGCTGGTACGAGCGCGGCGGCAGCGTCGCCCGGCCCGCCATCGCAACACAGGCCAGGCCATGACCGAGTTCCCCGTCACCATCTACCACAACCCCGATTGCGGCACCTCGCGCAACGCGCTGGCGATGATCCTGGCCGCCGGATACGCGCCCAGGGTCATCGACTATCTCGGCGTCGGCTGGACGCGTCCTCAGCTTGAATGGCTGTTCGCGACAATGGGTGCGGCTCCACGCGAGGTGATGCGCGAAAAGGGCACGCCTGCTGCCGAACTGGGCTTGCTGGACTCCTCGATAGCAGACGCGGCTATCATCGATGCGATGATCGAACATCCCATCCTGGTGAACCGACCGATCGTCGTGACGCCGAAGGGTGTGAAGCTGTGCCGACCCTCTGAAATCGTGCTTGAGCTTCTGGATCGGGCGCCGGTGGTCTTCACCAAGGAGGATGGTGAAATCATTCGTTCTCAGTCCTGATCCATCTGGGCGCCGTTTGCCGCAGTCGCGAGACTGCGTGTGTATCGCCGCTTCGGCCTCGTTCGTCGCAACGATTTTTGCTATGCTCCGCGCCATGGGAGCATCGCATTGTTTACGAGAAGAGCTGCCTTGACCCTGGGTGTGGTGGGAAGCATGGGCGCCCTGGCGGGTGCCAGGGTCCTGACCTCGGCCGGCGCGAGAGGTGCGCCGCCCGATCCGCGGCTGCGTTCGTTCCACATGCCGCTGGAATCCGCACCGCATACGCGAACCTTCATGCAATGGCCGATCGCGCTGTCGGTCTATGGCCGCCGGGACCTGAGTGAGGTGCAGCAGGCGATCGTCACCATCGCCAACGCCATTGCCGAATTCGAGCCGGTGGTATTGCTGGCGGCGGACACGGCAAGAACCGGCCATAAGACGGGACTGAGTGCCGCGGTCGAGATCTGGGACATCCCGACCGACGATCTCTGGTGCCGCGATTCCGGCCCGACATTCGTCGTCGACGGTGCCGGCGCGCTCGCTGTCGCGCATTTGCGCTTCAATGGCTGGGGCAACAAGCAGGGCTTCGCCAATGACGGCCTGATTGCGGAGCGGGTCGCGGCGCGGCTCGGGGTGCCGCTGCTCGAAACCGGCCTGGTGGGTGAACAGGGCGGCGTCGAACATGATGGCGCGGGATTGCTCCTTGCGCATGAAAGCTGCTGGGTGAATCCCAATCGCAATCGGCTGGGCCGCGACGATATTGCCGGACGGCTATGCCAGGCGCTGGGCGCCCAGCAGATGATCTGGGCGCCGGGCGTGATCGGCGCGGACATTACCGATTATCATATCGACGCGCTGGCCCGCTTCGTCGGGCCGGGTCGGGTATTGATCCAGATCGACGATGAGATCGATCCCGCCGACCCCTGGTCGCGCGCGGCACATCAAACTCTGCGGGTCCTGGAGCAGGCCCGTGATCTTCAGGGGCGGCGCTTGCAGATCGTCAAGCTTCCCGAGCCGGAGAAGACCAGGTCTAACGCGCCCGATTTCGTTTCCAGCTACATCAATTATTATGTCTGCAATGGCGCGGTCATCGCGGCCGAGTTCGGCGATCCGCGTACCGACGACTTGGTCCGTGAGAGGCTGGCGGACCTCTATCCCGGCCGTGACATCGTCATGCTCAATGTCGATCCGATCGGAGAGTCGGGCGGCGGCATTCATTGCGCGACGCAGCAGCAGCCCGCGGCCGGGGCGAAGATTCCGCCTCACGCTTGATTGGTTTTCCCCGCGGCGGTCAGTGCCGGTCGGTGAGCCTTTATCGTGCTCCACGCTTCATCGCCTCGGCCTTCCCGCTTGGGACCCGGCCTTCGCCGGGAAACCGGTAAGCATGGGTGGTGACAAGAGGCATCTGCTATTGGCGCAGATTGCTCTCGCCCTCTTCCAGTATCTCCACCGCATCGCCCAGCGCGATCTCGCCCGGCCCATCGGCGATCGCGTTCTGGCCGAAGATGATGCCGCCCTTCGCCATCCGCCCCATTGCGCGCAGCGTGGTGAGCGGGTCGTTTCCCTGTTCCTGCGCGCCGGTCAGGGGATGCTGAGTGGTGATGACGCAGCGCGCGCAGGGTTTGACGATGCGCAGCGTGACGGTGCCGATGCGGATCCGCCGCCAGCGATCCTCCGCCCATGCCTCGGCGCCGGTGACGACGATATTGGGCCGGAATCGGTCCATGCCGACCGGCACGGCGAGCTGGGTGTTGAGCGCCTGGAGCGAGGCTTCGGTCGTGATCAGGAAGGGGAAGCCATCAGCCAGGCTGACCTGGTCGTCTTCGGCGGCATAGCGCGGATCGACCGGGCGCCGGACCGTATCGGGTTGATGGACGAGCCGCACCGGCTTGCCCAGAGCCTCGGACAGGAAGGCAGCGGTAGCAGCGGGCGCGAGGTGCGTGGAGACCGTGTCACGCCAGATCTTCGCCTCGACCGTCGCGGCATCTTCGCCCGGGCGATCGACGCGGTGCGTGCCCAGATCGGGATGCGTGAGGATCAGCGCATCGCCGTCGAACGCGACATCGAACAATGCCATATGCGGCAATTCGCGCCGTGTCTGGAAACGGTCCTTATCGTCGATCAGCATCCAGCGCCTATCGCCGGTGAAACCGCGCGGACCGACCGGGGCGTGTTCAAGCGGATGGCCGCGCAGGCTCTTGACCGGATAGCGGTGGAGGCCGGCGATGCGCGGGGAGGGCGAGGTCATGACCGGCGTCATACCGCAATGGCCGGCGGCGTCCATGCCGGAGGCGGGCCGACCTGCCAGCCTATGCCGCCAGGTCGGCGGTGGCGCGCCTGATCTCCTCCACCCTGGCGCGATTGGTGCTGCCCCATTCGCATAGCGGCATCAGTGCCTCGGCCAGGCTGCGGCCATAAGGCGTGATGGTATAATCGACGCGCGGCGGCAATTCGCGGTAATCGGTCCGCTCGACCACGCCGTCCGCCTGCAGCTCGCGCAGATGCTGGATCAGCACTTTCTCGCTCACCCCCTCGACCAGCCGCCGCAGCGCGCCGAAGCGGCGCGGCTCGCGGGCGAGGTGGAACAGGATCATCGGCTTCCATTTGCCGCCCACCACCGCAAACGCCACGTCCAGCCCGCAGTCCGATTTCCGTCCGGCCATCGTCTTTCTCCATACTTACCTCAAGGTAGGTACTGTTATTGAAGAAAGCCAGTGTCCATCTGCGCTTCCACCAGATGAACGCCGGCGCTGGGCCGGCCGGACGAAAGGACAAGATGATGGCAAGACTGGATGGAAAAGTGGCGGTGGTGACGGGCGCCAATAGCGGTATCGGCCTGGCGATCGCGAAGCGCTTCGCAGCGGAAGGGGCGAAGGTGTTCATGACCGGCCGCCGCCAGGCAGAGCTCGACGCGGCGGTCGCCGAAGTCGGGCAGGGCGCGCGCGGCGTGCAGGGCGATGTCTCGGTCCTTGCCGATGTCCAGCGGCTCTATGCGGTCGTCAAGGCAGAGGCCGGCACGATCGATGTGGTCGTCGCCAATGCCGGGCTTGGCGAGCTTGGCGCGTTGGGGTCGATCACCGCGGCGCATCTCGACCATGTCTTCGGCGTCAATGTGAAGGGCACGGTCTTCACCGTGCAGGAGGCGCTGCCGCTGCTCAAGGATGGCGGCAGCATCATCATGACCGGATCGACATCGGCGACCACCGGCTTTCCCCATGCCAGCAGCTATGCCGCGACCAAGGCGGCGATCCGCAGCTTCGCGCGCAGCTGGATGATGGAGCTCGCGCCGCGTCGGATCCGGGTCAACACGCTGACGCCGGGCGGTACCTCGACCCCCGGCTGGCACGCGATCGCGCCGAATGAGGAAATGCACCGGGCGATGATCGAACAGGTCGAACAGACCACGCCATGGGGCCGGCTGGGCGAGCCGGACGAAGTGGCGGGCGCGGCCTTGTTTCTGGCGACGGATGACAGCCTGCTGGTCAATGGCGGCGAGCTGTTCGCCGATGGCGGCGCGGCGCAGATCTGAGGTGATGGTTCGCCGGCTGCCGCGGGGCGGCCGGCGAACGCTCCGCACAGGCCTCAATACAGATTCGTGTCGTAATCCTTGTCGAGCCCCTTGCGCATCAGCCCGGGGATCGAGACGGCGGCGCCGATCAACTTTGCCTGCAGGCCCTTGTCCTTGTTGATCTTGAGATGCGCGACGAACAGCTTGGCGGCATCGAGATCGGGGATGTCGCCGAGCGGCCATAACTGGGCCCGCGCCAGCGCGGCGCTCGGCTGAAGCTCAAGGTCGAGATCGTCGATGCAGGTCGCGAGCGCCGGGACCTTGTCGCGCACCGCGAAGCCGGCGCGGATCCCGGCGTCGGCGGAGGGGCGCGCGGTACCGCACAGACGGACGATATGAGTCGCGCCCGGCACCAGCAGGATGGCCACGACGCGCGGCTGTGCGACGATGTTGCGCAAACTATCGGCGCGGCGATTGCCGGGCCGTTCGGCGAACCACAGCCGCCCGTCCGCGAGATGCACCATATCGCCTTCCGGATCGCCCTTCGGACTGAGATCGGCGGCGCCGGCGGCATCGACCGTGGCGAGCGCCATGAAGCGGCTGGCGGCGATGAAAGCGGTGGGATCGTCGCTCGCAATGTCTCGCGGCTGGGCCTTCCAGAACTCTGACCGGATCAGCGCCTTGGCGCAATGTGCATAGCATTCCTCGACCGCGACGGTGATGCTGGCCGCATCGCACGCCGCGACCCGGCCATTGACGCGCAGCGTCTCGCCGATCCCGGGCAGCAGGAACAATGAGCAAAAACTGTCACCCGGTCGCGCAACCGCCGGGTCATCGAGCGCATCGGTGGGGATGGTGAGCAGCCCCGGTTCGGCGCGGACGAACCCGGGCGTGCCGCCGCCCAGCGTGATCGACATGCCGCGCGCACCGGCGACCCCGGTGAACAGGCAGGGCGATGCGGCGATCCAGCGCATCGCCAGCGGGTCGATATGGTCGATCACTTTCAGATGCACCGGCGGGGGCGTCTTGCCGATACAGGCCTCCAGCGCGGCGATGCTGTCGACCCAGTCGGTCATCGCGTCCCTCGCCCCCGCCAGGCGACGATCATCACGACAATGGTCCCGCCGAGTGTCGCCCAGGAGATGAGATCGTACCAGCCGTCGCCGACCAGCGCCGCGACCAGGCCGATCGCATTGGCCAGCGCCATTGCCAGCGGCCAGCGGAAGATCCGCCAGCTCGATTGCCGGGTCGGCGCGCCGGGTTTCAGGCCAGCGTTCATCATCCCTCCGTCACGCCGCCGGCGCTGAGTTCGGCGACACGCTTGTCGAGCGGCACGCGCCGCCGGCCGAGCCAGAGATACAGGCCGCTGATCAGCACGATAATCGCCGCAATGTCGAGCAGCGCCCAGATGATCTTCAGCGGCATGCCGCCATAATCGCCGAAATGCAGCGGCACCGACAGGAACAGGGTCTTCACGTACCAGGGCATCTCGCGCAGGTCGGTAAGCCGGCCGGTCGCGGCATCGACCAGTGCCGGACGGATCAGCCGCTCGGTCAGCGGCGTCTTGCCACTCAGGCCGATCATGTAATGGTGCTGCGTGCTGAACTGGCTGCCGGGCCAGGCGACGAAGCTGACGCGTCCATCGGGCACCGCCGCGCGCACCCTCGCCACCGCCGCATCGACCGGCGCCAGCCGTGCCGGCGGCTTTGCGTCCTTGTACGGTGCGGCCATCTCGGCCAGTTCGTCCATTTGCCAGATCATCGTGATCGGCAGGGTCATGGTGATGATGAAGCCGGTCAGCCCGACCACGCTGATCCAGCCCAACGTGACGATGCCGATCATATTGTGCGTGTCGAGCCATTTCACTCGCTTGCTGCGGTCCTTGCGCACCGTGCCGAAGGCAAGC
Organism: Sphingomonas sp.; assembly: GCF_050725575.1. Classification (GTDB taxonomy): domain Bacteria; phylum Pseudomonadota; class Alphaproteobacteria; order Sphingomonadales; family Sphingomonadaceae; genus Sphingomonas. The sequence continues at coordinate 98,710 of NZ_JBOHHW010000011.1, forward strand.
TTGCGCATGAACGGCGCGTAGACCACCACGCCCGAGACGATTGCGACCATGAAGACCAGCCCGATCAGCCCGAGGAACAATTGCCCGGGAATGCCGAGCAGCAGATGCGAATGCAGGTCGAGCAGGAAGGCCATCACGCCCTCGTCGGCGGGCGGGGCATGGAGCCGTTCGCCCGAGCGCGCATCGAATGGCAGGATCTTCACCTGGCTCTCATCTGCTGCCATCGACGGTGCGATCACCGCGGAGACGATCGGCTTGTCCGGATCCCAGGTCAGGAACATCATGTGCCAGCCGGGCTGTTCGGCCACCGCGCGGCGGCCGATCGCGTCGAGATTGACCGGGCGCGCCTCGACCTGTGCGGCGATCACCGGCGCGCGGGTCAGGTCGTCGATCTCGTGGTGGAAGATCAGCGGCAGGCCGGTCAGGCAGAACATCAGCAGGAAGGCGGTCACGACCAGGCTGGTCCATTTATGGACCAGGTACCAGCGGCGAATGTTCTTTTGCGACAAGGCCATGATCCCGCCGCCCGCTAGAACCGCAGCTCGACGCCGGCGCTGATCTTGCGCGGCTCGAGGATCGTGGCGAGATCGGTCGCCTCGGACAGGCCAAGTCCGATCCACACCGGCTTGCCGCTGTCGAGCAGATTGCGCACCGAGAAGAATAATCGCGCCGGGCCGATCTTATAGGCCAGCCGTCCGTTCACCACCGTATAGGCGCCGACCTGAGTCCGTGCGTCGTTGAGCACGTCGGAGAAATAGCCGTCGGTATAGCGGACATCGGCGCCCAGTTCGAACTTGCCGTCGGGCGAAAAATTGAACCCGGTTGCCAGGTTGAACCCCGGCGCGCGGGGCAAGTCGTTGCCGACCGTCAGCGGATCATTGTAGCGGTTGATCCTGGTCCGCAGCACGCCGACATTGGCGAAGACCTCATTGCCCCGCGAGGGACGCCAGCTCAGCCCGGCCTCCGCGCCATACGTCGTGGTGCGTTCCGCGTTGCGGATCACGACCGACAGCGGCGAGAGATAGAAGGGGAGCTGCATGTCCTTGTAGCGATTGTAGAATATATTGCCGGTCAGGGAGAGGTCGCGGGACAGTTTTGCGCGCACGAACCCTTCATAATTCCACACATATTCGGGCCGGTAGGTATATTCCACGAACGGCGCGAAGAAGGTGATGCCGGCGCCGCCAGCGCTATAGCCACGGCTCGCGGTGATGCCGGCGGTCACATCCTTGGTCACGTCGAGCGAGATCGTCGCCTTGGGCAGGAATTCACGATAGGTTTCGCGGAAATTGGCCAGCAGCGGGCCGGTCGCACCGACGCGGTAGCGCTTCTCCACTTCGTAGCGCGCGCCGAGGATGATCGACAGCGGCTCGGCCGGCCGGATCGTCACTTCGCCGAACAGGGCAGTGGTGTCGGTTTCATCACGGTACGCGCCGCCGCCGAACAGGTCGATCGTCTCGTCCTGATGCGTGCGGAAGACATAGGCGGCAAGGAAGCCCGATAGCGCGCCGTCGGCGGGCGCGTAGCGGATCAGCGGCTGCGCGACATATTCGCGCCCGTCGATCCGCAGATTGCCCTCGAATGCCGGTGCGGTGCGGTCGATTCGGAAGTCGGCGGCCGACAACAGCAGCTCAAGCGACAGCGCTGAATCGAGCGCCACACTGGTGTCCATGACGCCAACGGTCGACCGTGTCCTGAATGCCGACATCCGCGGATAGGAAGGAACGAGCTGCGTGAACGGACGGGCGATGGAGAAGGACTGTGGCTGGCGTGCGTCCTGATAGGACAGCGTGAATTGCGAGCGCACGCCGGGTGCCGGGGTCAGCAGCAGCTTGCCGCGAAACGTCTTGGCGTCGAAGCGGTCGGGATCGTCATTTTCCGGATAAGGGGTGAAATCGAGAAAGCTGCGGCTGCGCTGCCAATCGGCGCTGACGCGAAAGGCGGCGATATCGTCCACGATCGGCCCGCCGACCGCGCCCGACAGCTGAAGCTCGTCGCGATTACCGACGATTGCGCGCGCCGCGCCGTGCCAGGCGAAGCTCGGGTCGGTAGTCTTGACCGCGATCACCCCGGCGATCGAGTTGCGGCCCTGCAATGTGCTTTGCGGCCCGCGATAGACTTCGACCTGCGATGCGTCCCACAGGCTGGTGTCGCCGAACACCGCCTCGTTGAAACTCAATGTCCGGCCATCGACCTGATAGGTCAGGCGGGGGCGGACGCCGGCCAGGAACGCGGTGATGCCATTGCCGACGCCCGTGCCGTCGATGCCGCGGATCGCCGGCAGGTCGTTGCCGGGCTCGGTCGTGACGATATTGGGGATGCGGTCGAGCAGGTTGTTGACCGAATAGACTCCCGATGCGCTGGCAATGTCCCTGGCGGTCGAAACGTTGACACTGGCCGACGTCTCCTTGAGCGAACGATTGGCGCGGTCGGCGATGACGATGATGTCCTCGTCGGCGCGTGCCGCTTCCTGTGCCCGGGCAATGCCGCTGGACAGCAACGCGACCGATGCCGCCCCCACGAGCATCAGCGTTCGGAAAGACATCGACAAATTCCCCTAATATACGCTTCGGCGCAGCGCCTCGACGCCATCACGGCAGAGTTCTGCGAGGCATTCGCATTAGCAACTGCTCTTATGGCGTGCTATGGCGACGACTATTGCGCGACGGTCGAAGACTATCGCGAAACGCAAGCTTTGCGATCGCCGGGGAGCACGCGATGGGAGTCATGGCACGGGTCCAGGGAGATTTCTCGGTATCCGACCTGGTGCGCGAAGCGGCCGCGCAGTCGCTCCCGCTTCCCGCGACGCCCGAGGCTTCGGTTATCGTCGACAGTCCGATCATGTCGGGTATGGTCATTGCCGAGGATGTGCAGCCGGGCCTGACCCTGTCGGCGCGCGAGATCACCTATCGCGATGAGGGCCTGTTCGACGTCAGGGTCGACCGGATGCTGATGTGCGGTCTGTTGCTATCGGGCGATACCGAACCGCTCGAAGTGCCCGGCCACCCCGCGATCCTGCATTCGGCCGAGCGGCTGACCTTGATCGGGTTCGGTGATCCGTCCTCGTGCCGGCGCTCATGCCGTGCCGGCCAGTCGAACCGCGCCTTTGCGATCCTGCTCACCCCGGCGTTTTTCGATCGCTTCGGCGACACCGTCGCGGACGAGGGGCTGGTGGCGCTGCGCGGGCTGCTCGATCCGGGCTTTCATGTCCGGTCGCTGGCCGCGCCGCGCCCGATCGTCGCGCTGGCCAATGACGTGTTCGATCGCGATTACACCGGCCCGCTCCGCACCTTGTTCCACGAAAGCGTGGCGCTGCGCTATCTGCTCGAGATCACCGGGCAGCTGCGCGACGAAACGCGGCTGGTCGGGCGGATCGGGCGGCGATCCTATGACCGCGTGTACGGCGCACGCGAGATACTGGACAGCGCGATGGTCGACCCGCCCGAGACGCTCGACCTCGCGCGTCAGCTCGGCACCAACGTCACCACGCTTCAGGCGAGCTTCAAGGCCGCGTTCGGGACGACGATCTTCGGTTATGTCCGGCAGCGCCGGCTGGAAATGGGCCGCGCGCTGATCGAGGAGCATGGGCTTGGCGTGGCGGACAGCGGGTTTCGCGTCGGCTTCACCAACCCCGCGGCCTTCACCGCCGCCTATCGCCGGCATTTCGGTGAGGCGCCGACCCGGCGTCGCGATACCCGGTCGCACTGATCCGAAGGGTTGGGGATTTCGGATCGGTGCCGGAGCTCTGGCATCTTCAGGATCAGATTAAGTACCTGATATATATAATAAACTATATAACAGCCTCGCCGCGATGCGGCCTGGGATATGACACAACCGGTGTCCCATATCTCCTGCGCTCGACCCGGCAGTCCGGTTCCTGCCGACCCTGTGCCGGCCGCGATTCAACCATCGCACGGGATCGGGCATGTCATCCCTTGCCGGACTGATACCGGCGCAAATTCGGATAAAAAAAGGGGCAGCTCCCGAAGGAGCCGCCCCAAAACCTCTTGGATCTATGTGAGAACTAGAAGCGAACCTGAGCGCCGGCATAGAACCGGCGACCGAACGGATCATAGACGTCCGCTGCTGTGGTCGTGCCGGTGATCGTGCCGGTAAAGACCGTGTCCTCAAGCTTCGGCGGCTTGCGGTCGAACAGGTTGTTCACGCCGAAGAACAGCTCGAACTTCTCGCCAACGGCGGTCTTCAGCTGCACGTCATGATACAGGCGTGCCTTGATCTTGTTGTGGCCGTCGATGACTGGATCGCCAGTGGCGCTGTTTTTCTCGAAGCGATAGGGGTCCTGATCATACATCGAGCTGACAAAGGTGGTCGACCAGGAAAGGCCGAAACCATTGGGCAACTCGTAATTCAACCGCCCCGTGACCTTGTCCCGGAACACGGCGCCATTGGTGAAGGCGCCGCCGAATTCGAGGTTGCCGACGCCGTGACGTACCGGCGATGCAACATCGGCCTGCGTGTCGAACTTGAACGTGTGCGTCCACAGCACGTTGAAATCGAGACGGTCGTTGCTGACCAGCCCGAGCTCGCGCCCGTAGCGCACAGCCGTGTCGATGCCGCTCGTCTTCAGCGAGGCGATATTGACGTTCTGTGCGTTCACCGTCCTGATGAAGCCGGTGTTCGGGTTGCGAAGCACATTGGCGCAGAACTGCGGCAGGGCTGCCGTCAGGCACTGCTCGATCGAGGTCTGGCGATCAATGATGCCGATCGCGTTATCGACCTTGATGTTGAAGTAATCGATCGTCAGGTTGAAGCCCCGAAGAGCACGTGGTGCCAGCACCATGCCCAAGGTCAGCGTCTTCGCCTTTTCTTCCTGAAGTGCGGTATTGCCGCCATCGAAGCCATTGATCGACTGGAGATCAGCCGGAGTATATGTGAAGCTATGGGTGGCGCTGTTCGCGATGGTCGCATTGACCCCGGGGATTGCGCGGCATGTATTCGCAAGCGTTCCGGTTGTCGTGGCGGTGATACCGTTGCACGGATCGCTGATGCCCGTCGGGAAGGTTTCCGAAGGTGGCTGGAAGAGCTCATTGATGTTCGGTGCCCGGTTTGCCACGGCGTAATTGCCGCGGAAACGCAGACCGGAAACCGGGGCCCATTCTGCCCCGGCATTCCAGCTGAACACATCGCCGATCGTCGAATAGCTCGAATAGCGCGCCGCACCCGTCAGGCTGAGGCTGTGGAAGAAGGGCTGATCCTTCAGGATCGGAACACTAAGCTCCCCGAACACCTCTTTGACGTTGAACTTGCCGACCGTGTCGGGGGTCTTGTTACCGGAGTTGAGGCCGGCGTTGGTGAGCGCATCCCAATCGTCCACGCTCTTTTCGCGACGATACTCGGCGCCAATCGACGCCTGGACGGCGCCGGCCGGCAGGACCTGGAACAACGGGCCCGAAATGTTGGCCGAGAAAACATCTTCGGTATTCTTGATGCGCTCTTCGCGAGGCATTGCCGCAGTGACATAGGCAGCGGCTGCGGGGCTCACCGAATTATAACCGAACAGGTTGATCGGAACGCAGCCTGCCGCGCGGGCCGCCACGTCGCGGCAGACAACCTGTCCGCCGACCGTGATCGCATCAAGCGCGTTGGCGTATTTCGAAATGTCCAGATCTTCGGTGTAGGTGTGATCCTTCAGCTCGCCATGGACGTACGACAATTCGTAATTGAATTTCTCGGCAACCGTCCCCTTGAAGCCGGCCGCAACGCGCCAGGTTTCCCGGCGGTTATTGTTGCTGCGGCTGAAAACCTCATTCTGGCGGCGCCGGAACGCAATATGATCGACATCGTTCGTGGGATCGGCATCGCCGTTACGCGCCGCGATCTGGGCTTTGATGGCGGCGGGGACGAACGGGTTGTCGATCGAATAGCCGGCGCCGACGTCAAGCTCGGAATCCAGCGCAGCGGGTTCGATGGCGGAGCTCGACTTCACCTTGACATAGGTACCCTCGACGAATGCGGTGATCTCGGGGGTGATGTCATAATGTGCAGCGACGTTGCCCATATAACGTTCGACCGGCGTCGAGATACGACGGACAGCATTGCGGTTGAAGCCATCCCCTGCTCCGAGCACGAGGTTATTGCTCGGGTCGAACGAGAATAGTTCGGTGGTGAAGCCGTTATTCCCTGTGGGTCTGCCATTGTTGAACAGTTGAAACCGGCCTTGCGCCGAATAGCTGCTGTACGACTGCGGACCGCATCCGAGGAAGGAGCAATCCTCCGCCGAGATCGCGCGATCGCGCGACAGCAGCCCGCCGTCCTTGTCATAGGTAAAGTTGGCAATGATCCCACCGGCTTCATCGGCGCCGAAGCTGGTCCCGCCCGTCACGCTGATATTATAGCGCGGGTTGTCGCCCTTGTCGGTGATGCCGGCCTGGGCGCGGGCGGTGAGGCCCTCGATCTTGTCCTTGAGGACGAAGTTCACGACACCGGCGATCGCGTCCGAGCCGTAAATTGACGATGCGCCGCCGGTAACGACCTCGACGCGATCGATGAAGTCGGCGGGAATATTGTTGACGTCGACAACTGAGGTGCCGGCAAGGCCCGCGACAAACCGGCGGCCATTGACGAGCACGAGGGTCCGCGCGTCGCCGAGGTTACGCAGGTTGATCGTGGAAACGCCGTTGCCGCTGGTCAGGAAGTTGGAGTTGGTGTTGCTGAGGCCGGGGATGCCGACCTGCGGCAATTTGGCCAGTACATCCTGGATGTTGGTCGAGCCACCGCGGCGAATGTCGGCGCTGCCGACAATGGCGACGGGGGTCGGCGAGTCGAGTTCCGGCCGCGCAATGCGCGAACCCGTAACGACGATATCCTTGGCCGTATCCTGTGCCGTGTCGTCCTGTGCGACTTCGGTTGCGGGCGCATCCTGGGCATGGGCCGGCACGGTCGCTGCAAGCATGGTGAACGGCGCGATACCGGCGAGCAGGAACGACCTGCGCGCAGCGCGAGTACAGATTTTCATGTGTTTAAGCTTCCCTTTTTCCCAACGCACCCTGACGGCGGTTGTCGAAATTGACACACCCATGCTCTTCCCGGGCAGCACGGATGGCGGCCCGTAGCACGTGGTACGCGCGGTCTGTAAAGGCGCTGTATAGCGTTTGGCGCTGATTTCAGCCATTTTTGGGCGCTTATGTAACACAAATAACACAACTGGCGCCCATTCGCGGTCGGGTCGCGCACGTACCGACGGCAGAATCTTCCGACGTGCGAAGTGTCGTTATGTTGCCGCGAGTTTGCAGCCTTCGGCGCGCCGGTCGTGGCCCGTCGAATGCGGTATCAAAGTGCTTTCGTGACAGGCATGGTCGGCAGTGACGCCGTGCCTCCGAGCCTATTTTGCGCGAGCGAGATGTGCGTCGAAGAAAGCTGCCGCGCGCGCCACCGCGAGGCGAGATTCGGGCGAGTGCGACGCCAGCGTCTGGAAGACGTGTGGCATGCCTTCATAGATATCGAGCACTGCCTCATGCCCGCCGGATCGGATCGCCTGATACTGGCGCACGAAATTGCTCAGGAAGATCTCGCGCGTGCCGCCCTGGATCAGCGTCGGCGGAAAGGCTTTCGAGTAATCGCCATAGACCGGTGACACATAGGGGTTCTTCTGGTCGGCCGGTGCCGCATACACATCCGCGCCCCAGGCAAGCGACTCGGTTTTAAGCGACGGATCGGCCGCGGCCAGCGTGGTATAGGTATCACCGGTGGCGGTGATGTCCGACCAGGGCGAGAGCAGCAGCAGCGCGCCGGGCAGCGGCAGCCCCTGGTCGCGCATCTTCAGCACCGAGCCAGCGACCAACCCGCCGCCGGCCGAATCACCGAACATGCCGATCGTCGCAGGCTTCGCACCGGCGGCAATCAGCGCCTTCCACACCGCCAGCACCTGATCGGTGGCGGTGCGCCAATTGCCCTGTGGTGCAACGGTGTAATCGATCGAGATCACTTCACGGCCAGACGCGGCAGCGACGAGTGCGCCGGTGAGGCGCGACGATTTGGCCGAGAAGGAGACATAGCCGCCGCCATGAACATAGATCAGCGGCGCCGTGCCCGCCTTGTGATTGGCCGGTCGCAACCGCAGGACCGGGACATCACCGAGCCGGCCGGGCGTCTCGGTGATGTTCAGCGGCTTGACGGTCGCGGTGACGAACGGTTCGATCATCGCCTCGAGCCGGTCGTAGGACGCTTTCCAGTCAGCCGGGCCATTGGGCTTGGCCGGCGCCTTGCTCCCTCGCGAGAGCCCGTAAATCATCTTCAACTCAGCCGCCGCTTCCGGCGAGATGGTGCTGGGCATGTCGACGCGAGGGTCGGGCTGGGCCGGCGCCGATTGCGCGAAGCCGGCCGTCGCCGCGCCAAAGGTCAACAATGCGGCGATGAAAACCTTCATGTGACGCTTCTCCCGGTTCCGGCCGATCTTCCGTCGTTTGTCAGGCGGCTGCCCGCCGCCGCTCCGCCATTTCCACATTGAGCATTTCGGCAAGCAGGAACGCAAGCTCAAGGCTCTGCCCGGCATTCAGCCGCGGGTCGCAATGCGTGTGATAGCGGTCGGCCAGCGACTGTTCGGTCACATCGACCGCGCCGCCGGTGCACTCGGTGACGTTCTGGCCGGTCATTTCGGCATGGATGCCCCCCGCGATCGACCCCTCCGCACGATGCACGGCGAAGAAGCCGCGCACCTCGGCGAGAATGCGCTCGAACGGCCGCGTCTTATAGCCGTTTGCGGCCTTGATCACGTTGCCGTGCATCGGGTCGCAACTCCACACCACTGGATGGCCTTCGCGCAGCACCGCGCGGACCAGCTTGGGCAGGCCAGCCTCGATCTTGTCATGGCCATAGCGCGTGATCAGCGTCATGCGGCCGGGAACGCGTGCCGGGTTGAGCGTGTCGAGCAGACGCAACAGAGCGTCGGGCTCAAGGCTGGGCCCGCACTTCATGCCGATCGGGTTGCCGATGCCGCGCAAATATTCGACATGCGCCGACCCCTCGAAACGAGTGCGGTCGCCGATCCACAGCATATGCGCGCTGGTGTCGTACCAGTCGCCGGTGAGCGAATCTTGCCGCGTCAGTGCCTGTTCGTAGCGCAGCAACAGCGCCTCATGGCTGGTATAGAATTGCGTCTGGCTCAGCTGCGGCACGGTCTCGGGGCTGATGCCGCACGCTTCCATGAAATCGAGCGCCTCGCCGATGCGGTCGGCAACGTCGGAATATTTCTTCGCCCACGGGCTGCGGCCCATATAGTCGTGCGTCCAACGATGCACCTGGTGCAGGTTCGCATAGCCGCCGGTCGCGAAAGCGCGCAGCAGGTTGAGCGTCGCGGCCGATTGCGAATAGGCGCGGATCATGCGCTGCGGGTCGGGCTGGCGCCCGGCCGCGGTGAAGTCGATATCGTTGACGATGTCGCCGCGATAGGCGGGCAGCTCCACATCGCCCTGGATCTCGGTATCGGCGGAGCGCGGCTTGGCGAACTGGCCTGCCATGCGGCCGAGCTTTACCACCGGCAGCTTCGATGCATAGGTCAGCACGACGGCCATCTGCAGCAGCACGCGGAACGTGTCGCGAATGTTGTTCGCGCTATGCTCGGCAAAGCTTTCGGCGCAATCGCCACCCTGCAGCAGGAACGCCTTGCCTTCTGCGACCTTGGCAAGATCGGCAGTCAGGTTGCGCGCCTCGCCGGCGAAAACCAAAGGCGGGAATTTCTCCAGCGCGTCGGTCGCGGCGTCCAGCGCGACCGGGTCAGCATAGGTCGGAAGCTGTCGCGCCTCGGCCTTGGTCCAGCTGTCGGGGGCCCAGGTGCTCATGTCATTCTCCGTGCGTATTGCAATGTACCAGTCGGCATGGGTGGCGATACCGTTCGCCGCGATCTGGTTGACGACCGGGCCGCTGGCGCGTTTGCCATCCTCTTCCCAGCCCTGAACCGTGCTGCCCGGCGCGCTGTACCACGCACCGAACGCCGCCCGGGTGAGTGCGCGTTCCTCGCGGAAGCGCTTGATCTTGAGGCCGGCCATCGTCGTCATAAACTGGCCATTACCCAGTTGGGGTAATGCGGGCAAGCGAGAATTTCCCCATTAGGGTAAATTGCTGCATTCGGGTCAATAGCCGGCGGCGAGATCGACGACATTCTCCATTGGGCGGCCAGCCAAAAAGGCGTCGAGATTCTTCAGGAACAGGACGCCGGCACGCTGGAACATCTTGGTCTGGCTGCGGCCGGAAAGATGCATGGTGTGGATCGCATTGGGCGCGTCCCAAAGGGGGTGCTCGGGCGGCAGCGGTTCGGGCGTGACGGTATCGAGGAATGCCCCGGCGATGCGGCGTGCGGTCAGCGCCTCGATCAGCGCGTCCTGGTCGACCATGTCGCCGCGCGCGATGTTAATCAGCCAGGCACTCCGCTTCATCGCGGCAAATTCTTCAGCGCCGAACATCGCCTTGGTCTCGCCGGTTGAGGGGGCCGCGAGGATTACCCAGTCGAAGTCGCCGAGTTTGCCGCGCCATGCGTCCGGTGTCAGCGTGCCGTTACGGCCCGAGCGAGTGACGCCGGTCACTGTCACACCAAATGCCGTGAGCCGGTCGCCGATCAGCTTGCCGATCGCGCCATAGCCGATGATCAGCGCGGTCGTATCGAGCAACTCGACCTGGCCCGGCGCGGCGATGGTCCATTCATGGCGGTCGGCGAGGCGGACAACTTCGTCGAAGCGCTTGGCCGCGGTGAGTACGCCCATCACCGCATATTCGGCCACCGCGACAGCGTTGATGCCGGTGCCGTTGGTAACGGTGATGCCGCGTTCCTTGAGCAGGTCGAGCGGGAAGGCGTCGAGGCCGGCGAAAATGGTCGAGAGCCATTTGAGCCGCGTGCCAAGCGCTGCGACTTCACCCGAATGGCCCGAGCGCTGCATGTCGACCCAGGCGATGTCGGCATCGAGCACCATCTGCTCGGCCTCTTCGCGCGAAGTGAACCAGGCGATCTCGAGATCGGCAGGAAGATGCGGTTCGAGCAAAGGGCGGGCGAGGGCGGGGAGAACGGCTTTCATGATCTTGGCAATCTCCTAGTCAGTCGCCTATCGCCGTCAGGGGGCAGGTCAGGCGTTCAGTTTCCAGTCCCAGCCCAACGGGTCACCGTCCATAACCTCGACTCCCGAAGCGGCCAGTTCGTCGCGGATCGCATCGGAGCGGGCGAAATCCTTGTCGGCGCGCGCCTGTTTGCGGTCGGTCAGGTGGGCGTCGATGGCTTCGGTGGTGAGCGTTGCATTGGCCGGCCGCACGCGCAGATCGGCACGGGTGAGGCTGGAAAGTTGAAGGCCGAGCACGGCATCGAACGCGGTCAGCGTCGCGAGGCGATCAGCGGCGGGAAGCCGCTTGTCGGCAATCATTTCTTCCAGCACCGGCAAGGCGCGTGGAGTGGCGAGGTCATCGGATACCGCTTCATCGAGCCGTGCGAGATACGCAGTAGCGCTGTCCGTAGTGCCAATTGTATCGCTGTGCAGGCGCTCGATCGACTGGACGAGCCGCTTCAACCGCGTCGCGGCGGCGGCGAGATTGCCCCAGGTGAACTCCAGTTCGCTGCGATAGTGCGCCTGCAGGCACAGCAGGCGATAGGCGAGGGGGTGATAGCCGGCATCGACCAGCACTTGCAGCTTGAGGAACTCGCCGGTCGATTTCGACATCTTGCCGCCGCGATCTACTAGGAAGTTGTTGTGCATCCAGATCCGCGCACCGCTGTCGCCACACGAGCAGAACGCCTGGTTCTGAGCAATCTCGTTCGGATGATGGATCTCGCGGTGATCGATACCGCCGGTATGGATGTCGAAGGGATGGCCGAGATGCTCATGGCTCATCACTGAGCATTCGAGATGCCAGCCCGGCGCGCCCTTGCCCCAGGGTGAATCCCATTCCATCTGGCGCTGTTCGCCCTCCGGTGATTTGCGCCAGATCGCGAAGTCCTGCGGATGACGCTTGCCCGAGACCGGGTCGATGCGGCTCTCGCCCTCATCAGAGACGGTACGGGCGAGGCGACCATAATCGGGCACGCTACTCGAATCGAAATACAGACCCGAATCGATCTCGTAGCAATGTGCGGGCGCGATCTTCTCGGCGAAGTCGATCATCTGCGCGATATGGTCGGTCGCGACGGTCCATTCGGCTGGCGGCACGATATTGAGGCGAGCGACGTCGTGCTTGAACGCATCGGTGTAATGCGCGGCGATCTCCCAGATCGATTTCGCCTGGGCGGCGGCGGCCTTTTCCATCTTGTCGTCGCCGGCATCGGCATCCGAGGTCAGATGCCCGACATCGGTGATGTTGATGATGTGCTTGGTCGGCCAGCCCTTCCAGCGCAACACGCGGCCAAGCGTGTCGGCGAACAGGAAGGCGCGCATATTGCCGATATGCTGATAATTATAGACCGTCGGGCCACAGGTATAGACGCGCACCAGTGACGGATCGATCGGCTCGAATGTTTCGAGTGAGCGGGTGAGGCTGTTATACAGGGTCAGGGATGCGCCAGTCATGGCGCGGGGCATAGCGGGGCATGGCGTGGGCCGCAAACATGCCGTTTCATCCTGAAATCCCTTTCGTCTTGAAAAGCACGTCGGTCACTGGTAGGGCGCACGCCTTCGCGGCGCGGACCTATGTCTGCGACGCCCTGTATCTATTGATTCGGAGCTGCACCGGTTTATGCAAATCATCGTTCGCGACAATAACGTCGACCAGGCCCTGCGTGCCCTGAAGAAGAAGCTGCAGCGCGAAGGCGTCTACCGCGAAATGAAGCTGCGCCGGCATTATGAAAAGCCGTCGGAAAAGCGCGCTCGCGAGCGTGCGGCAGCGGTCCGCCGCGCCCGCAAGCTTGAGCGTAAGCGCCTGGAGCGTGACGGCGCACGGTAAGTGCCCAACGGGAGCCATTGAGGCTCCCGTGACTGCTCTCAAGTTCCTTCACTTTGGTGTCCCTGGCGGCACCGCGTCAGGATAAGCGCCGATGTCCTCAGTCACCGCGGTTCCGTTGCAGCCTACCAAGCGGCGCGTGCTGGTGTATCTGTGGCTCGGGATCGCGCTGGCGCTGATCGGTGCCGTGGGGCTCGCGCAGATGGCGCCGGTCGATCCGGTGATCGGTTATCTGGCGAAGAACAAGCGCGACAAGGGCGTTGTGCAGACTCTGTCGGGGCTGCAGTACAAGATCGTCGCGCCCGGCAGCGGCGATGCACGCCCAACCGATACCGATGTCGTGCTGGTCAATTACGAAGGCAAGCTGACCAACGGCACAACCTTCGACAAGTCGCAGCAGCCGACTCCGTTTCCAGTCACCGGCGTCGTGCCAGGGTTTAGCGAAGCATTGAAGCTGATGCCGAAGGGCGCCAAGTACCGCTTCTGGGTCAAGCCGAGCCTTGGCTATGGCGATAAGGTGACCGGCCCGATTCCGGCCAATTCGGTGCTCATTTTCGACGTCGAACTGCTTGATTTCATCTCCCAGGCAAAGTTGCAAGAGATGCAGATGCAGCAACAGCTGCAACAACAGATGATGCAACAACAGGGCGGTGCTCCAGGCGCCATGCCCCCCGGTGCTATACCCCCGAGTGCCGGCACGCCGCCTCCGGGCCAATAATCCCGATCGTTTCGCGCACGCTGCGCGTTGCCGACCTAATGAAAGAGCAGCCGATGGCGTCGATTCCTCCCAAGCCCGTCGTGGCGCCCGGATCTAAACCAGGCAACGGTCGCGCGCTGATCTTCGGGCTGATCGGGATCGCCATCGGCGTCGCCGCGACGCTCGGTGTCATCAAGTACATGGATTATTCGCGCGCGCAGGTCACCTCGGGCGCAACCTTCCTCGCCAAAAACCGCAGCGCAGACAAGACCATCGTCGAGACACCATCGGGCTTGCAGTACAAAATATTGACGGCAGGCAAGGGGGGCAAGCCGACCGACAGCGATGTTGTGTTGATCAATTATGAGGGCAAGCTGACCGACGGCACGACCTTCGACAAGTCGCCGCAACCCATACCCTTGCAGGTAACGGGCGTCGTTCCCGGCTTCTCCGAAGCGTTGAAACTGATGCCCAAGGGCGGCAAATATCGTTTCTGGATCAAGCCAAGTCTTGGTTATGGCGACAAGACGAGCGGTACGATTCCGGCCAATTCGGTCCTGGTGTTCGACGTCGAACTGCTCGACTTCATCCCCGAGGCGAAGCTTCGCCAGATGCAGATGCAACAACAGATGATGCAGCAAGGCGCTGGCGGCCCGGGTGCCGGCGCGCCGCCGGCAGGAGCCGTGCCGAAGCCATAGCTTCGGGCCGCGACCGGTTCAGCGTTCCATCATCTGCTGTGGCTCCGCGATCATCAGGACATGCGTGGCATGGTCGATGAAATGGGGATCCGCCGCATAAGCCTGTTCCAATAGTTCGAGGTCGCGGTGGAATGCTGCGTCCTCGGCTCCTTCGGCGGGGTTCCAGCGTGGATCGGGCGTGAAGCGGCTGTGGAAGATGTCGATCCCGGACAGGCGAATGATGTCGATATGTGGCGCGAACAGCGCCCGCACTTCGCTGGCATGAAACAGATGCAGGTCGAATTCGACGCGATGGCCGTCGCGCAGGTTGATCTCGAGCCGATCGGTGCGGTCGTCATGATGGAAATCGGTCGCTGCATCGATCCGGTCGATAAAGATCGATGGCTGGCTTCCGCAGGTGCGTACGGTGACGAACAATTTGCCCGCCGTGACGCGGGCGAGGTCGGCGGCGACGGACGCGCGATGGGCGGCGGGCATATGGTTGAGTACGCCATTGAGGCACAGGCACAGGTCGATCGACGCGTCTTCCTCGCTCAAGGGTGTAGCCAGGTCGCGCTCTTCGAGACGCAGCCTGACACCGGGAAGCTGTCGCAGGGTGCTCGTCTGGAGCCGCGCAATGGCGATCTGCTCGCCGGAAATGTCAAAACCGGTTGCGCAAATCTCGGGGATGCCGAGAAGATGCGCGCGCGTGACGACGCGGCGCAGCCATGTGCCGGGGCCGCACCCAGCGTCGAGCACGGTCAGCCTTTGGTGTCCGGCCTCGGCAAAGCCGACCAATTTGGCTTCGATCGCCTGCCAGATGCGTCGATCGCCATAGTGGTAGCCGCTGCCGAAATCGAATAGATCCCCGGCTGTACCGTCAGCATAATTGAGATAGCGCGCGCCGGCGCGGTCATAGGCATGGGCGATGTCATTGGTGACGTGCGTGCTTTGCGCGACGCGCAGCTTCAGAATCGTTCGGGCCGACATGGAGGGGGTTTTTCCGTGGCGGAAGTGCCGATGTGCGATATCGGATTGAGCGGCATGAGATTGCCATATGGATTTGCGCCATTCGCATATAGTCGGCGTTAAGCTCGTCGCGGGCGTGTTGCGGCACGATGGGATGTTGCGCGCACTGGCGCTTGCATTGCACGCCCTTGCACCGGATCGGCCATAAGCGCACAGGGCCGACAGAGGTGCTACGATGTTCGATGCGTTCGATCCGATTGTCCTGGCCCGAATCCAGTTCGCCTTCACCGTCAGCTTTCATTTCATTTTTCCCGCCTTTTCGATCGGGCTGGCGAGCTATCTCGCGGTGCTCGAAGGATTATGGCTTCGGACCGGCAAACAGGTCTATCTCGACCTGTTCCGTTTCTGGATAAAGATCTTCGCCATCGCTTTCGCGATGGGCGTCGTCTCGGGCATCGTCATGTCCTATCAGTTTGGCACCAACTGGGCGGTCTTTTCCGACAAGACCGGGCCGATTCTCGGACCATTGATGGCGTACGAAGTATTGACCGCCTTCTTCCTTGAGGCCGGTTTCCTGGGTGTGATGCTGTTCGGCATGAAGAAGGTTGGGAAGGGGCTGCATTTCGCGGCGACATGCTGCGTCGCGACCGGCACCTTCATCTCGGCCTTCTGGATTCTCTCGGCGAACAGCTGGATGCACACCCCAACCGGGTTCGAGATCAACACCGCAGGGCAGTTCGTGCCGGGGCCGAGCTGGGCGGCGATCATCTTCAACCCGAGCTTTCCCTATCGGCTCGCCCACACTGTGATCGGCGCCTATCTGACCACCGCGCTGGTGGTCGGGGCGGCGGGCGCCTGGCATCTCCTGAAGGCGCGTCGCGGCAAATCCGCGCCGTCGACCGGTTCGACCGAGCCGTCGGTCGCCGCGGCGAGTCCTCACCCGACTGCGTCGAACGAGGCCGCCCGCACCATGTTCTCCATGGCGATGTGGATGGCGGCGCTGGTCGCACCGGTTCAGATATTCGCGGGGGATCGGCAGGGCCTGAACACGCTCGAGCACCAGCCGGCCAAGGTGATGGCGATGGAAGGACATTATGAGAGCCATCCGGACGGCGCGCCGCTGATCCTGTTCGGTGTGCCCAATGCGAGGGAAAAGCGTATCGATTATTCGATCGAGATTCCCAAGGTCTCGTCGCTGATCCTCAAGCATGACCTGAACGCGCCGCTCGCCGGCCTCGACACCATCCCCGACGATCGGGAGCCGCCGGTCGCGATTATCTTCTGGTCGTTCCGGGTGATGGTGGGGCTTGGCATGGCGATGCTGGGGCTTGGGCTGTGGAGCCTCGTCGCTCGGGTACGCGGCAGGCTGTACGACTGGACCTGGCTGCACCGTGCGGCATTGGTCATGGGGCCGGCAGGCTTCGTGGCGGTGATCGCGGGCTGGATCACGACCGAGGTCGGGCGCCAGCCCTTCACCGTCTATAATCTGTTGCGCACCACCCATAGCGCATCGCCGCTCGCGGCACCGGCGGTTGGCGCATCGCTGGTCGCGTTCGTGGTCATCTATTTCGCGGTGTTCGGGATTGGCACCTGGTACATATTGAAGCTGATCCAGAAGGGCCCCCAGGCCGGGGAACCCTATATCCAGGATGCACCGATCCGTACCGCCGGGATCATGCCATCGCCCGCGCAGCATCCGACGGAGGTTCAGCAATGAGCGCCAATGCGGATCTCGCAACGATCTGGGCATTCATCATCGCCTTTGCCGTGTTCGCTTATGTCGTGCTCGATGGTTTCGACCTGGGCATTGGTATTCTGTTTCCGGCGTTCGACGTCGGCGAGCAGCGCGACCAGGCAATGAATACGATCGCGCCGGTATGGGACGGCAACGAGACCTGGCTGGTTCTTGGTGGCGGCGGGCTGATGGCGGCATTCCCGCTGGCCTATGCGATCATTCTGCCCGCACTCTATCCGCCGATCATCGCGATGCTGCTCGGGCTGGTGTTTCGCGGCGTTGCGTTCGAGTTCCGCTGGCGCGATCCGCGGCACCGTGCTTTCTGGGATGTCGCCTTCACCGCGGGATCGGTGACGGCGGCGCTGGCGCAGGGTATCGCGTTGGGCGCGCTGTTGCAGGGCATCGCGGTCGATGGGCGGGCCTATGGTGGTGGCTGGCTCGACTGGCTGACGCCTTTCACCCTACTGACCGGGGTGAGCGTGGTGTCGGGCTATGCGCTGCTCGGCGCGACCTGGCTGATCGCCAAGACCGAGGGTGGAGCGCAGCAACATGCCTATCGGCTGGCCCGATGGTCGGGGCCCATCACCCTCGTCGCGATTGGCGCGGTGAGTCTGGCGACGCCTTTTCTCGACCATGATTATTATAGCCGCTGGTTCCAGATGCCGGGCCTGTTGCTGACCGCGCTCGTCCCGTTGCTGATTGCTGCGTTGAGCCTTGCCTTCTGGCACGCGCTTGGCCGCGGGGCGCAATCCTTGCCGTTCCTGCTGGTGCTAGCGGTCTTCGCCCTCTGCTTTGTCGGCCTCGGCATCAGCATGTACCCCTTCTTTGTGCCCGATCAGGTCACGATTTGGGATGCGGCCGCTCCCGAATCGAGCCAGGTCTTCATGCTGATCGGGGCAGGGGTCATGATCCCGATCATCCTTGGCTATACCGGCTGGGCCTATTGGGTGTTCCGCGGCAAGGTCGGCACCGACGGTTATCATTGATGGAAAGCGAGGCCGACCCGTTATGGAAACGCCTCGCCTGGATGGCGGCGATCTGGGCGGCCAGCGTGGCCGCGCTCGGCGTGGTGGCGATGCTGATCCGTTGGTGGCTTAGGGGGTGACCAGTGGGATGACCAGCGGCACCTGGCCAATCTCTTCGGCGATCGGACGGTCCGTGACGGTGAGCGCCAAGGGATGTTCGAGGCCGCCGCCGGCAAAGTCGCTTGGCGCCCACAGGTCGCGCAGCGCCAGCGAACCTCGCTCGACGATATAATAGAAAGCATAACCGAACCCGGCGATGAGTGCCGGCCAGACTATCAACAGCGTCAGCCCGTTGCCGATGAAATCGACGCGCTGGTTGATAATGTTGCCGATATGAATCATCAGCGGGTGTACGAGATAGACGCTGTAGGAGGTGATCGCGACCATCCGCACCGGCGCGGCAAACGCACCGCCGGCGATCGGCCTGCGCCCGGCGACGGCCAGCAACAGCACGCCGAACAGCAGGGCGACGCAGCTTGTCATCACGATATAACCGACCTCAGGTGAGGCTCCCGCGCCAACCCAGCACAGCGCGAAAAGCGGAATCACCAGCCAGCGCGCGGCATGACTCGCCATCGCCCACCAGATCGGCCGGCTCGCGTTGAGCCAGGCGAGCGCGAAACCGAGCGTCAGGCCTTCGAAATGAAGATGTGAGGCGGTGTGATAATAGCCGAATGGCGCGGTCACCCCGACCGGCGCGTCATGGAGACGGAACAGGATCGGCGCGATCACGCCGATCGCCAGCAACACGGGCCGGATCGGCTTGAAGGTCCGCGTCAGGCCCATCAGCGATGGCACGACGAGATAGAAATGCTCTTCGACACAGAGCGACCAGCTGACCAGGAAATAGGGAAGTTCGGGACCGTAATTTTGCAAGAACAGCAGATAGCGCCAGTCGAATACTTCGCCGCGCGCATACCAGACCGCGCCCCAGGCGAGCAATAGCGCTCCGAGATAGGGCGGAATCGTGCGCAGCCAGCGGCGCTTGAGAAACCGCATCAGCTGGACTTGTCCGGCGTCGCGCTCCTCGCGCCAATAGATCGAGCCAATCAGGAAACCGGACAGGATGAAGAACAAATCGACGCCATAAGCGCCATAATGCGCGATCCCATCGAGCCATGGCGGATCGAACGGCGACCATTGCAGCAAATGATAGAGCACGACCGAGAGCACCGCGACGGCGCGCAACAGGTCGAGATTCTGGTCGCGTGACAGCGCCGCGCTGCTCATTCGATCTTGTCCCCCCCACGGTTCCTGCGGCAATACTCCCCCTATTGCCGCAGCCTGCTTAACAACAGCAACTCCCCCTTCCAATAGCGTTGCAAGGCTCTTACGGCTCACACGCACTGTATTTCAGGATTGAACGCGATGAGTTTCAAGCCGCTTCGCAAGGCCGTATTCCCTGTCGGTGGGCTGGGCACGCGATTCTTGCCGGCGACCAAGGCTTTGCCCAAGGAAATGCTACCGGTGGTCGATCGGCCGCTAATCCAATATGCGGTGGATGAAGCGATCGAGGCGGGGATCGAGCAGATGATCTTCGTCACCGGGCGCGGCAAGTCGGCGATCGAGGACCATTTCGACATCGCCTATGAGCTGGAAACGACGATGGCGCATCGCGGCAAGTCGATGGATCTGCTTCACCAGACGCGTCTGAACCCGGGCCAGGTGGCCTATGTCCGGCAGCAGGAGCCGATGGGTTTGGGCCATGCCGTATGGTGCGCGCGGCATATCGTCGGTGACGAGCCGTTCGCGGTGCTGCTTGCTGATGATTTCATGGTTGGTGACCCGGGCTGCCTCAAACAGATGGTCGAGGCGTACAACAAGGTCGGCGGCAATCTGATCTGCGCGCAGGAAGTGCCCGAGGATCAGACACACATGTACGGCGTCATCACGCCGGGCGCTCGCGACGGGGCGCTGACCGAAGTGCGCGGCCTGGTCGAAAAGCCCCGACCCGGCACCGCGCCGTCCAACCTGTCGGTGATCGGCCGCTATATTCTTCAACCCGAGGTGATGCGCGTGCTGGAGACGCAGGAAAAAGGGGCGGGCGGCGAGATCCAGCTGACCGATGCGATGGCGCGGATGATCGGCGACCAGCCGTTTCACGGCGTGACCTTTGACGGCCGGCGCTATGATTGCGGTGATAAGGCCGGCTATGTGCAGGCCAATCTGGCCGTCGCGTTGGGTCGCGAGGATATTGGCGGGACGGTACGCGCCTTTGCGATCGATCTGCTGCGTTAACCAGAGAGCTTTAACCTATCCGCATTAAACCCGATCGTTCTGGAAAGGACAGGTCGGGGGCGATGAAGGGCATTATCTTGGCGGGCGGCAGCGGTACGCGATTGTATCCGGCGACGCTGGCGATTTCGAAACAGCTGCTGCCAGTGTTCGACAAGCCGATGATCTATTATCCGCTGTCGGTGCTGATGCTCGCCGGCATCCGCGACATCCTGGTCATCTCCACCCCGCGCGACATGCCGATGTTCCGGCTGTTGCTGGGCGATGGTTCGGTGTTCGGAATCTCGCTCAGCTATGCCGAGCAGGAGGCGCCGCGCGGATTGCCTGAAGCCTTTCTGATCGCCGAGGAATTTCTTGGCGGAGAGCCCTGCGCGCTCATCCTGGGGGACAATATCTTTCACGGTGACGGGCTGGGAACGAAGTGCCGTACGGCGGCGGCGGCGGCGGAGACAGGATTGGCGACGGTGTTCGCCTATCAGGTCGATGATCCGGAACGGTACGGCGTGGTATCATTCGCCGCAGATGGCAAGGCCGCGACGATCGAGGAAAAGCCCGATGTTCCGCTGTCGAACTGGGCGCTGACCGGGCTCTATTTCTGTCCGGCCAATGTCGGCGCGATTGCACGAGAGCTGAAACCGTCGGCGCGAAATGAATTGGAGATCGTCGATGTGCTCCGCGCTTATCTCGCGGCGGGGACGCTCGACATCGGGCGGCTGGGACGCGGTTATGCGTGGCTCGATACGGGAACCCATGATTCGCTGCATGACGCGTCGTCGTTCGTGCGCACGATCGAGCGGCGGCAGGGAATCAAGATCGCGTGCCCGGAAGAAATTGCCCTCGACCTCGGTTATCTCGAGCCCGCCGCATTGATGACGCGGGCCGACCTGCTCGGCAAGACCGACTATGCGCGCTATCTGCGCCATTGTGCGGCGCAAGCGGCATAATGCGGGTCGTCGCCAATGCTCGCGAACGGACCGTGCTCGTCACCGGCGGTGCGGGGTTCATCGGTTCCGCTGTGTGCCGGCATCTCGTGGCCGGCGGCCGGACGCGCGTGATCAACCTCGACAAGATGACCTATGCCGCATCGCACACTGCCCTTGCCGAAGTCGAGGGATCGCCGAATTATCGCTTCGTCCAGGGCGACATCGCGGACCGGCGCCTGATCGACGAGATTCTCGGTGGGGAGCGGGTTGATGCGATCATGCATCTTGCGGCGGAAAGCCATGTCGACCGGTCGATCGATGGGCCGGCCGTGTTCATCGAAACCAATATCACTGGCACTTTCCATATGCTCGAGGCGGCACTCGATCATTGGCGGTCGCTGGATGTCAGGGGGAAGGGGGCCTTCCGCTTCCATCACGTCTCCACCGACGAGGTGTTCGGCGATCTTCCATTCGACGACAGTCTGTTCAGCGAAGAGTCGGCGTATCGGCCGTCATCACCCTATTCGGCGTCTAAAGCAGCGGCGGATCATCTCGTACGGGCATGGCATCACACTTATGGCCTGCCGGTCGTACTGTCGAACTGCAGCAACAATTACGGGCCGCACCAATATCCCGAAAAACTGATTCCGCTGACCATCACTCGTGCCGCCGCCGGCCTGACCTTGCCGGTGTATGGGACGGGGGCGAATGTACGTGACTGGCTGCACGTTGCGGACCATGCGCGTGCCCTGGAACTGGTCATGACTCGCGGTGAACCTGGGGCGACCTATGTCGTCGGCGGGCGCGAGGAGCATAACAATGTCGCGGTCGTCGCGATGATCTGCGACCTCGTCGACGAACGAATGCCATTGCCGACCGGCAGGCGGCGGAGCCTGATTCGCTTCGTCGAAGACCGGGCCGGGCATGACCGTCGCTATGCAATCGATCCGTCCCGAATCGAACGGTCGCTCGATTGGCGTCCGGAAATCGGCTTTCGGGAAGGTCTGGCAGCGACCGTCGACTGGTATCTGGCGAATCGGGCAACCGATTCGAAATCGGCCTCAGCCTCGTAAAGCCAATATGAGAGAGCCGGAGGCGTCATCTCGCAGGGTGTGGTGCAGTCGATCGAAATCTGGCGATCGGAATCCGCGCCCATACGAAAACGGGGCCGAACTTGCGTTCGACCCCGTTCGATTTCGTATCGCCAGACGATTACGGGCTGGCTGGTTCGCTGTCGTTGTTGTCGACTGCGACATAGATGCCGGCGCCAACGGCAATTGCCGCCAGCACAGCGACGATCGTGCCGCCCGAACCCGAACCTTCGCCCGAACCCGTATCGCCGCTGTCCTGCGCAACCGCAAAGGACTTCGGCGCCGTGAGGCAGGCCGACTTGCCGACCGACAAGATCGAGGTCGGTGCGAGCGTGTAGCTGCAGCCGGCCATCGAAACCTTGGCGTTGGCCTTGCCGCGCGTCAGGACGCGGTCACCGGTGTAAAGCGACTGGCCAGGATAAGCTGCGATCAGCTTGCCCTCACGAGCAACGAACGTGCCCTGGCTGGCCGTGGTCAATTTGCCAACAGTCTGCTCCGACGCCGCGATCAGCGGCGACGAAAGGCTCGCCATGAGGATGGCGGCGGTCACCCGCGAAAATTTCATTTCAGTCTCCCTTTAACCGCATCAACTTGTAGGCTCACAAAATCCGATACCGACGGCATGTGGATTTGTCTACCCGAAAATCGACCCTCCGGCCTGACAAAGATCGAAATTCCAAGGCGCAACGCCCCACATCCGACAAAGTTCCAATCAAAAACGAGCTGTCAGATAGCGCCTTCCGGTTCCCTCGATGCACAAGGCGGTCAAAATACCCGATGTATAGGCGCCAGTGTCGATACCAATTCGATTGAGTTGTTCGTCGGGGCCATCGCTAATTGTGTGCCCGTGGACAACAATAAGCTCATGGTCGACTGTACTGTCGAGAAAATCTTCACGAATCCAGCGCAAGTCTTGAATTGTCTGTTCTCGTATTGGGACACCCGGTCTGATGCCTGCGTGCACGAACAGATAATCGCCGAACTGAAAACTATCTACAAAACTGTCGATAAAGGCCAAATGATCGTCGGGAATTGCGCGCCGCACAAAAGATGCCGCGGCCGCCGAATCGAGCAGGGCGAGTCGCCCGACCTCCACCCCATAGCTTTGCGCGCATTCGTAACCGCCATAGCGTAGCCAGTCACGAAACTGGTCGGTATCGCGTTCCAGAACCCGCAGCAACATCTCCTCATGATTGCCCATCACGAAGACCGGCATGGGCAGGAAATTTCGCGCTTGCAGCAGAAAATCGAGAACGCCGCGCGAATCGGGTCCGCGGTCGATCAGGTCGCCGAGGAAGATAATATATTCGCGCTGGCAGGGATTGGCGCGGCGATCCGCGGCAATCTCGTCGATCAGCGCGCGGAGCAGGTCGAGTCGGCCATGCACGTCGCCGATCGCATAGGCGCGGGCGTCGGGCGGACCGCTTGGTATACGGGGGGCCTTGGGCTGCTTACGCCCGAACTTTCCGAAAATTCCCACTTTGGCCGTCTTACATCATTTTCTGGTCGTTGGATCGCTATACGTCCGACACGCGATTTTGTTGCGCTGTGCCAACGATTCTCGTCTGCCCCCGTCCCATCCGATCCAGCAGCGTGCGCCATCGCTCCAGCGTTCGGGCCTTGGTATAGTGACGATCGAGGACATCGCGCGCAACACTTCCCATCCTGTCGCCGCGCGGACGATCGTCGGCGAGCGTCGTGATGGCGGCTGCGAGTGCCGCAGCGTCGCCCGGGGCCGCAGCAAGGCAGGCATAGCCTGGCTCAAGCAGGCGGACCAATTCACCGTCCATGGCGCATACGGCGATGACCGGCCGCGCGGCCGCGCAGATTCCGAAGACCTTGCTCGGTACGACCAGGCCTTCGAATGCCGGACGGAGCGAGACCCAATGCGCATCGCCGGCGCCCAGCGATTCGGACAGGCGTTCGCGTGGCTGATAGGGGGCGAACCGAAAGCTGGTCAGGCCGAGTTTGTCGACCCGCGCGGCAAGCTGGTCCGACATATGGCCGCCGCCGATGAACAGGAAGATGATGTCGCGCCGGTCGCGCAGCGCAATCGCGGCATCAAGCAATGTCTCATATTCATGCGCACGGCCAAGATTGCCCGAATATTCGAGGACGAAGGCATCCGCCGGGATATTCCAATCATGCCGGAGTGCCGGCGAGCGGACCGCAGAGGGCGTGATATCGACGTCATTCGACCAGTTGGGGATCACTGCGATCCTGTCGCGCATCACGCGCATGCGCTCGATTCGCTCGGCCATCAGGTCGCCGATCGCCACGACCGCCGATGCCCGGCGAAAGGACCAATTGCGGATCGCGGCGAAAAGCTTGCCGATCGGCCCGTCGGCGAGGCGCATGCCATAAGCGCCGGCAATCTCGGGGTAGAGATCCTGCACCCAATGAACCAGAGTCGCGCGGCGCAGACGGGCTGCGAGGGCGATCGGCACGGATAACAAAGGCGGATCGGTCTTCACGACAAGGATGGTGCCGCGGCGTGCCAGACGGAGTGCTGCGAAGAACGCCGTTATGTAATATGCCAGGTACGCCCCAATCCGGCCCGCCATGCCGCGCCGTCGTCCCGGCGTGGCGGTCCGTACGACGGTGACGCCGCGGCGTTCCTCGCGGGGCGGCAGCAATCCCTGATCCTGGCCGTATATCGCTCTGCTGGTCACCACGGTGACGTCATGGCCATTACCGGCGAGATATTCCGCCAGGTCCGACAGGATCTGCGCGGTCGCACTATGGTCTGGCGCATAGAAGCGGTTGAAGAATATGACCGGTGTGTCCCCGCCGGGCGGTGGCTCTCTGCCGTTCATGATCGGTCCTTCATGGCCTGCGCCAAAGCACGAGTTTACGGTGCTGATCAACGGGGCAATTGTCCCGATCAGTTTGTCGGGATCCTTTTTCGCGTTCAGTTCGTTCTGTCCCGCGGAGAGAACGCTGCACCTGCGAAGTGTTTGTATATGTCATTGATGATGGCGTATGGGCGCGGGCGTCGCTCGAATGTGTTGCCTCCGGGTCTGATTCTTACAATACCGTAAGCGTCGTCCGGTGTAAGTTGTTGATCTAGAGGACTTGTTTGGGGAACCGCAAGCATGTGGACCCAATTAGGCAACATTTGTACTGCCCGATCCGCGCGTATTCTGTTGATCGGGGCCTAATAGGGGGCGTTCAATAATGCTGCAGTCGCGATTGCAGAGGCATCATGGGGTTGTGAAATCGCCGGCCGAGCGCCTGCGCGTCCAGCTGGCTATAGGCTTGCTGGTAGCGGTCGCGCTGCCGGTTATCGCGCGCGCGAATTTCATGCCTCGGGGCATTCTCAAATACAGCACCAATTTCAATTCGATGATCGCAGTGACGATCGCGGTGCTGCTCGGCATCATGCTGTTTCGCCGGTTCCGCAATTTTCCGGGCGTGCGCGCCTATGAATATGTGTTGCCGTCCTTCTTCACCTCCTATGGCCTGGTCACGGCGGTGTTGCTCGCATTCCGCTTCGACTATGTCGTGTCGGTGCTGCTCGCGAGCCTCGGGCTGTCGATCGTCACCTTCTTCATGCTGTGTTATTTCGGGCTGCGATCGACCGCCTATGTGTTCCATGTCGTTCCGACCGGCGATATTTCGCGGCTGGAGGGAATCGGCAATGTCGAATGGGTGCACATGCACGAGCCGACACTGCCGGCGTCGCCGGGCTCGGGCATTGTCGTCGATTTGCGCGCCGATATCGACGATGAGTGGGAGCGGCTGCTGGCCGACGCGGCGCTGGAGGGCATTCCGGTCTATCATCTGAAGCAGTTGCTCGAATCGATTACCGGGCAACTTGAGATCGAACATATTTCGGAGAACGGCCTAGGCTCGCTCGCGCCCAACGAAGGCTATGGCAAGCTCAAGCAATTGGGCGATGTGGCGGCGGCGATCATTCTCCTGCCGTTGTTGTTGCCGCTGCTGACGATGGTCGCCATCGCGATCAAGCTCGATTCGAGCGGGCCGGTGTTGTTTCGTCAGCAGCGCATGGGATTTCGCGGCAAGCCGTTCCAAGTCTACAAGTTCCGCACGATGCGGACATTGCCGGCGGGCGCGACGAGCGGCGACGATGAACGCCGCCGGGCGATGACACAGAATGAGGATTATCGCATCACCCGCGTCGGCAAGTTCCTGCGGCGCACGCGGATCGACGAGATCCCGCAGATTCTCAATATCCTGCGCGGTGAAATGAGCTGGATCGGGCCGCGCCCGGAGGCGTTGTCGCTGTCGAGCTGGTATCAGCGCGAGCTGCCTTTCTACAGCTATCGCCACGTCGTGAAGCCCGGCATCACCGGATGGGCGCAGGTCAATCAGGGACATGTCGCGGAGATTGACGACGTGCATTACAAACTCTGCTATGATTTCTATTATATCAAATATTTATCGGCCTGGCTTGATGCGCTGATCCTGTTCCGGACGGTCCGGACGGTGATCACCGGTTCCGGGTCGAAATAAAATCGCAAGAATAGCAGCCAGGTTGTTGGAGCGACGGGATTCGGGAGTTGGCGGTAACGCCGCCTTGATTCCCTGTCGGGTTGATTCCAGCGGGCCGGGTGCTAAACCGCCACGATCATGCGAGGGGGCCCCTTCGCCGTTGAATTTATGGAGCTGGCATTGATCGCTCACGCTGAACGCGGCCGCAGGGAATTCCTTGGCGGCCTACATCTGCTTCGCCGCAGGATGTGGCTTGTTGCCATGATGTCGCTTGCGTTGGCGGGTTGCGCCGACAAACGCGGCGGCACGGTACCCTATGGTGTCCAGGATTTCGGCTCGCCCGACGCGCCCGTCGCGCTCAAGACCGACGACAGCTATCATATCGGTCCCGGCGACACTTTATCCGTCGCAGTCTACCGCGTGCCTGACCTGTCGGGCGATGTGACGGTCGATGTGACCGGCAACTTTGCCATGCCGCTCATTGGTCAGGTCGAAGCCGCCGGTAAGACGACCGACCAATTGTCCAGCGAACTCGCGACCAAGCTTGGCGCCAAATATCTGCAGTCGCCCGAAGTGCGCGTGGCGGTGAAGAGCGCGACCAGCCAGCGCGTCACGATCGACGGCTCGGTCAAGCAAGCGGGCATTTATCCGATTGCGGGATCAACCACATTGATCCAGGCGATCGCGCTGGCGCGTGGCACTGATACCGATGCCAATCCGCGCCGCGTGGTCGTGTTCCGCACGATCAAGGGGCAGCGTCAGGCCGCATCGTTCGATCTGACCGACATTCGCCGCGGCATCCAGCCGGATCCGGAGATTTTCGGCAACGATATCATCGTCGTCGATGGCAGCAAGGCGCGGCAGAATTTCCGCGACGCGCTGAGCACGGTGCCGTTGCTCGCTATTTTCAGGCCGTTCTGACGATGACCTGCACCACGCCTGACATGATTTACGATTCGGGGGTTTCATGAACGAGTATCAACCGCGTCCCGAAGATCGCGCGTTGCGCGGCCCCGGTCAGACTGCGCTGGTCGACCCCCGCTCGGCGGGGCTGGTCCCGTTTCGCGCCGCGCCGCCGGCCGAAGGAGCGATCGCCGAGATCGATCCGCATGAGATCTGGCGTGTCCTGACCAAATGGCGCTGGCTGATTGCCGGTTGCACGATCCTGGCCTTGCTGCTTGGGCTGGCCGTTTCGCTGCTCGCGACGCCGATGTACAAGTCGGCTGCGCAGGTCGAGATTGCGCTCGCCCAGGAAGACATCACTTCGAATAATGATCGTGGCAACCGTCAGACGGCAGTGCGCGATCCGCAATATCTGGCGACGCAGATCGGCTTGTTGAAGAGCCGTTCGCTTGCCGAGCGCGTGATCGCCGACCTTGGTCTTGACGGCAAGAGTGGCCGGCCCGACCGCCCGCGCGTTGGCGCAGGCACGATCCAGCGCAACCTCGCGGTGGTGCCCGTTCCCGCCAGCCGGCTGATCAACATCACGTTCACCAGCCCGTCGCCGCAACTTGCCGCCGACGTGTCCAACGCGGTTGCCGACGGCTTCATCGCCTCCAATCTTGAGCGGCAATATGGTGCGACCTCCTATGCGCGCACTTTCCTGGAAAACCGCATTGCGAAGGTGAAGGCGCAACTCGAGTCATCGGAGCGCCAGCTGGTCGAATATGCCCAGAAGGCCGGCATCATCGTTGTCAATCAGAACAAGGGCGACGATGGCGGCGATACGACGAGCAGTTCGCTGGACAGCGCCTCGCTGGTCACGTTGAACGAGGCCTTGTCCGCGGCGCAGAGCGATCGAATTGCCGCTGAACAAAAATATCGCAACGCGCTGCGCTCCGCACCGCAGTCACAAGTGGTGCAGAGCTCCGCGGTCCAGGGGCTGATCGGACAGAAGGCGACCCTTGATGCGGAGTATCAGGACAAGCTGAACGTCTACAAACCCGATTTCCCCGAAATGCAGCAGCTGCGTGCGCGCATCCAGTCGCTGCAACGTCAGATCGCATCGACCTCGGGCAGCATCTCGGGCGCCGCTGCGGGCGATCTGCGGGCGGAATATCTTACCGCTATCGGCCGGGAAAATGACCTGCGCAGCAAGGTCAACGGCCTGAAGACGTCAGTCATGGACCTGCGCGGCCGCAGCATCCAATATACCATCCTGCAGCGCGAGGTGGATACCAACCGTCAGCTCTATGACGGCCTGCTGCAGCGCTACAAGGAAGTCGGCGTGGCCGGCGGTGTGGCCAACAGCCTGGTTTCGATCATCGATCGCGCCAAGGTGCCGGGCGCACCCTTTGCGCCGTCGATTCCCAGCAACCTTGCCTTTGCCTTGTTCCTGGGACTGATGCTCGGTGTCGGCTTGGCCTTTGCCATCGAGTTCATCGATGACACGGTCAAGAACCCCGATGACATCAAGGACAAGCTCAAGCTGTCGCTGCTCGGCGTGGTGCCGACCGCACCGAAGGGCGACGCGGTGGCCGAATTGCTCAACGACCCGACCTCGGAACAGTCCGAGGCCTATTCGTCGGCGCGCAACTCGATCGACTTTGCCACCGCCGGGGGCGTCGCCAAGTCGATCCTGATCACCAGTTGCGCACCGGGCGAGGGCAAGTCGGTCAGCTCGCTCGCTCTCGCGCAGAAGTTCGCGCGCTCGGGCCGCACCGTGCTGCTGATCGACGCGGACATGCGCAAGCCGACCTTCAAGGTGAAGCTGGAGGAGAAATGCGGTCTGTCGTCGTTGCTCGCCAGCCATGACAGCATCCGCAACCATATCGCACGTACCAGCATCGATGAGCTCTATGTCGTGCCGTCGGGACCGATCCCGCCTAACCCCGCCGAATTGCTCGCCGGACGGCGGATGCGCGAGCTGCTGACTGAGGCCGAGGGCATCGTCGATATCGTGATCATCGATTCGCCGCCGATCCTTGGCCTGGCCGATGCGCCGTTGCTGTCGTCGATGTGCGAAGCGACGATCCTGATCGTGCAGGCGGGGCGGATTCGCCGGCCGGTGTTGAAGCGCTCTGTGGCACGCCTGCAGGAAGCCGGATCGCATCTGATCGGCGTTGTGCTGACCAAGTTCAACGCGCGCACCTCCGGCTATGGTTACGGGTACGGCTATGGGTACGGCTATGGCTATGGTTATGGCCGCGAGCCGGGCGACAAGAAGTCCGATCCGCAGCGCCAGCTCTCGGTCAATCCTGACTGACCGTCGATGCCGCAGCGTAACTTGTTATATTCGAGCGCCACGCGTTGGGCGCTCGCGGGGGTCCTCGTCGTTGCCACTGGCTGGGCGTCGCTCAGCCATGTCTATCGTGCCGCGAACCGCCGGATCGATGCGGTCACCCTCGTCCTTGGCGATGACCCAGAGGTTCTGCGGACACGGCTGATCGACCTCAATGGCGGACTGGCGGTCAGGCTCGACCCCGCCGAAAGGGTGAGATTGTACCAGCGGCTGACCAGCAAGCCGCTGGACGGCACGGCGTTTGCGCTGGCTGCGCTCGATGCGACGGCCAAGGGTGAGGGGGAGCGTGCGGCCAAGCTGGTCGCGCATGCGCTCGCGCTCGAACCGCGCACTCGACTGGCATGGCTGTGGCGGCTCGATCATCAAATGCGAACCGGCCAGACGGTGGAAGCAGCCAACAGCACGCTGCGGCTGCTTGCGGTCGATCCGTCGCAATATCCGAATTATGTTCCGATCCTTGCCCGTCTGGCCAAGGATCGCCGTAACATTTCGCAGATTGCCGTGGCGTTGCGGGGCAATCCGGGCTGGCGCGGGCCGTTCCTCAGCACGTTGCAATCCAGTGGGTTCGACCCGGCGATCCGCTTCGCGATCATGGATGCCGGCAACAGCAACGTCTATACGATCGAGCAGGAGCGCGCCGCATTTGTCGCCGACCTGATTGGCAAGGCGGATTATGAACGGGCGTATCTCGCCTGGGTTTCCTATCTGCCCGAATCCGCACTGGCCAGTGTCGACACGCCTTATGATGCACACTTCAGGGGTATGCCGGGGCCGCCGCCGTTCAACTGGCAGCTGACTGCCGCCGACGGTGATCGCGCGGAAACCAATAATGGGCTCGACCTGTCCTATTCCGGACGCAAGCCCGTGACGCTGGCGACTCAGGTCGTCGTCCTGCAGCCCGGCGGCTATCGCCTGCGCAGCACGGTGGCCAACGCCAATAGCGAGGGACCGTCGAGTGGCGGCACGACCCTGACCTGGCAAATCTATTGCCTGCCCGGCAATCGCCTCATCGGGACTCTTGCGCTCGACACCAATGCGACCGGCAAGCCGCAGATGTCGGTGCCGTTCGATGTCCCCGAGACGTGCCAGGCGGTCTCGCTGTCGCTCACCGGCGCCGCATCGGAATTCCCGGTGCGCCTCAATGCCCGCATCGCAGGCGTGCAGTTCGAGCGCGCAACCGCGCCTGTCTCCGCGCCGGACCTGGCTGCCACGCCGACATCGGCGATCCCGTCGCCCCAGCCATCGGTCACGCCATGAACCGCACTACGCCCATCGTTCCCGCGACGCTTTTCCTGTGCGTCGCCATCGTTCTTGGCGGGTCGTCCCGTGGCGGCGTCTACGCCAATGCCGCGATTCAGTTCGCGGCCGCGCTGGGCATCGCCCTGGCGATCGTTTCGCGGCATAATTATCCAGGCGGAACGCAAAAAGGGCTGCTGCTGCTGCTATGCGGCGCGCTTGGCCTGGCGATCTTCCAGCTGATTCCGCTGCCGCCCGCCTTATGGTCGGCCTTGCCGGGGCGCGGTATCGTCGCGCAAGGTATGACGCTCGCAGGCGTCGAAAATGGGTGGCGGCAGATCAGCTTGACGCCGGAAGGCACGATTGGTGCCGCGTTGAGCTTGCTGCCGGTCATCGCCGCGGCGCTGATCGGCA
The DNA here is from genome assembly GCF_050725575.1 of Sphingomonas sp. Taxonomy (GTDB): domain Bacteria; phylum Pseudomonadota; class Alphaproteobacteria; order Sphingomonadales; family Sphingomonadaceae; genus Sphingomonas. The sequence continues at coordinate 130,278 of NZ_JBOHHW010000011.1, forward strand.
TGCGCGCGCCGCGCGTCGGGCTCATCTCACTGTTCATCATGCTGATCCTGCTGTTGATCCTGTCGGTCAGTGTTGGGCTCGCACAACGGATGACAGGCATTCAATCGCCCTTCTATCTGTATGAGATTTCCAATCGTGGTGAGGCGACGGGCCTGTTCGCCAACAGCAATCATCTTGCGACATTGTGCGTGCTGTCGATTCCGGCGGCGACTGCTTTGTTCGTTGCGCAGCGCGGATCGACCAAGCCCAATGCCAGCTGGCTGGTCCTGATCGCAATCGTGCTGGTTGCGCTGTTTGGGGTCTGGATCGCCAACTCGCTGGCCGGCATGGGATTGTCGCTGATCGCTATGGCATCGATCTTCCTGATCGCACGGCTGCGGCGCGGCAATAGCAAGGTTCGCATGGGCGTGATCGGCGCGATCGGGGTTTTCGTCCTGGCGATCGGCGTGGTCGCGACCGTTCTGGTCTGGGGGCATGTGTCGAGCGGCCAGTTCGCCACCGGCTCCGAAATGGGACGGCCGCAGCTCTGGTCCCGGACGATCAAGGCGATCGGTACGTTCATGCCCTTCGGATCGGGTGTCGGCGGTTTCCGCGCCGTCTTCCCGCAGTTCGAGGATGCTCAGACGGCAACGCGGGTCTATGCCAACCATGCGCACAACGACATTCTGGAGCTGATCATGACTGGCGGTGTGCCGGCGATCATCCTGATGCTCGGCTTTGCCGCGTGGTGGCTGCGTACCACTATCATGATCTGGCGCGCATCGACTCGTGATGCCTTTTCGGA